>NZ_JBFAMS010000005.1:61275-184323 GCF_040656575.1 Micromonospora sp. NPDC049801
CGGCCCGTCTGTGCCCGGCCCGTCTGTGCCCGGCCCGTCTGTGCCCGGCCCGTCTGTGCCCGGCCCGTCTGTGCCCGGCCCGTCTGTGCCCGGCCCGTCTGTGCCCGGCCCACCCGTGCCCGGCCCGCTCGCGTCCGGCCCGCTCGCGTCCGGCCCGTCCGTGCCAGGTCCCACTGCCTGGGCCGCGTCTGGCGGTGGAGCGAGCCTGTTCGAGCCATCCAGCGTCCCCCCGGCCACCGACACCGGCCCGGCCACCGACACCGGCCCGGCCACCGACGCCGGCCTGAGCGATGCCCGTTCGGCCAGCGACGCTGGCTTCGGCGGCGATGCTGGCTTCGGCGGCGACACCGGTCGGTCGTCCCGATCCCCGGTGGGTTACGAACCCGAGCCGGCACGCCCCGACTCCGACGCGGAGGCGACGATCGCGGACGCCGTCGAGCCTCCGACGGTCGACGAGCCGGCGTCCCCGCAGTTCCAGCCGGCGAACACCGTCGAGGAGGACCTGCTCGGCGCAGCCGGTGCCGGGAGCACGGACACGTTCCTGTCCACTCTGCTGCTGGCGCGCGTGCTGCTGCCGGCGGCGGCGGACTCGAAGCGGGGCAGCCGTCCCGGCGACCCGGGCTTCGTCTGGCGCACCGCCCGCCTCGACGGCGAGACGTACGTGGTGGTCTACACGTCCCCGGAGCGCCTCGCCGACCACGTCGAGGGCACCGTCGACACGGTCCGGGTGAAGTTCGCCCAGCTGATCCGGCGCTGGCCCGACGAGGACTGGTCGTTCGCCGTCAACCCGGGCACCCCGGTCGGCGCGAAGTTGCCCGGTGACCAGATCGTCGCGTTGGCCAACTGGGCCGCCGAGGTGGGCCTCGGCGACGACCTGGAGGTCGACCCGGTGGAACCGGCGGCCGAGGCGGAACCCGCCGCGCGTCCCCGGTACGCCCCGGCGGCGGTCGACCCGGCCCGACCAACCGTGATGCAGAAGGCGATCGCGCCCAGCCAGCTCGCGTACTACCTGGAGCGGGGGTACGACCGGGTCTCGGGTTTCGTGCACCGGTCGGGTGAGCTGGCCCACCTGACCACGCCGGCCGAGCTGCACGACGCGTTGGGCCTGAACTACCCCGGTTCGCCGTTCGTGCGGGACGCCGAGGAGATCTACGTGCTGCGGTGGCCGGCGCACCGGCCCAGCCTCTACCGGATTCCGTACGGCGGGCAGAACGAGGCGGCGATGCGTGCCATGGAGGGCTGGGTCATCGAGCGCCCGCCGTTCCGGGGCAACGGCTTCGCCCCCGGCGAGAGCAGTGACGTGGTGGCGGAGTTCAAGGTGGACAGCGCCCGTCTTCCGCACGGCGCGCAGCTCTGGCGGATCGGTGGCGACGGCACCGAACGGGTGGTCGCGGTCCTCGACACGGACGCGGTCACCTGGCGGCGGGTTCCGGAGGAGTGATGCGCGACGGTTACGTGGCCCGCTGGCAGGGCCGGGAGTATCAGGCCAGCCCGGACGGCGACGACATCCGCCTGTACCAGCCCGAGCCGGGCGAGGGCTTCGAGGAGGTCCGCGCGGGCCGCTACGTGCGGGTGCTGCCGGCGAGCGAGATCGAGGATCTGGCGTACGTTCGGACCACCTGCACCTGGCAGGGCCAGCCGTTCATCGTGCTCGGCGAGCACGACGCGTGGCTGCGCGTCGAGTACACGGGTGGTCGTTGGCCGGTGGCCGAGGCGATGCGGTTGGAGGTCTTCGACTTCGGCGTCTACCAGGGCTGGGCGCCGGCGGCCGAGGTCACCGACCTGCGCGAGCAACGGGTCTGATCCGTTACGACTTGGCCCATCGCAGGATCTCGCCGAGCACCACCTCGGGGGCTTCCAGGTGCGGGAAGTGACCCACCCCGTCCAGCAGACGCCACTCGTACGGGGCGACGACGTACCGGCCGGACCCGAGGGCGGTCCGTGGCAGGGCGGCGATGTCGGCCGCGCCGTGCAGTTGCAGGGTCGGGGTGACCAGCGGCTTCTGCATGAGGCGCACGAATCGGTAGCCGTGCAGCCGCAGCACGGAACGGAAGGCCCAGCGATAGCCTTCCAGCGCGCAGAAAGCGGCCTGCGGGATGCGCATCGCCTCCCGACACCGTTCGGCGTACGCCTCGAAGTCCGCGCTGGCGGCCCAGCGCGGGCCGGCCCACCGGCGCAGGATCTCCTCGACGCCCGCCGCGCCGTCCTTGGTGAGCACGTGTTCGTAGCGGGGGAGCTGGAACTTCAACGCCGGGGTGGAGGCGGCGAACTGCCCGCGCGGGTCGGCGAAGATCGCGGCGCGCAGGCGTAGCGGGTGGGGTGCGCCCAGGACCACCAGCCGACGGACCAGGGATGGGTGGAACGACGCCACCGTCCAGGCGACCATGCCGCCGACGCCGCTGCCGACGAGCGTCGCCGAGCGCTCACCGAGGGCCCGGATGAGGCCGGCGATGTCGGCGGCGAGGGTGTAGCCGTCGTACCCCCGGGGTGGTTTGTCGCTGGCGCCGTAGCCGCGCAGGTCCACGGCGACCGCGCGGAAGCCGGCGTCGGCGACCGCGGGGAGCATCTGGTGCCAGGCCCACCAGTGCTCGGGGAAGCCGTGCAGGAAGAGCACCATCGGGCCGGTGCCGGCCTCGACCACGTGGAAGCGGCTGCCGTTGGCGCCGACGAAACGGTGCGTCCACGGGCCCTCGGTGAGGACGCAGGACTCGTCGACGGCCTCGCCGCGCTGGTCGGTCATGGTTGACAGCCTAGGACCCCGTCGGGAGGCGGCCGTTTTGCCGGCCCGACTGTGACCCTGCGGGGGGTCAGACGACCGGGCTGATGTCGACGATGGTGGCCGGGATGCCGGGGCCACAGTCGGCGGCCGGGTCGGCGGGGCCGATGGTCACCCGGACCGTCGTACCGACGGTGAAGGTGCCCTTGCCGATGCCGTGCAGCGCGTACTGCCGGCCGTCGTCGGTGACGAGGCCGTAGCAGGGGCCGTCGCCGCCCCGGTTGATCCGTCCGGCCAGGGCGTTGGCCCGCCGGGCGTCGGTCGGCTTGCGCGGTGGTCCGGTCGGCGGGCGCAGGGTGGGCAGCGGGACGCGTGAGCGCGCCGGGCGGCCGGCGGGGGCCGACGGCGTGGCCCCGCTTCCGGTCGGCGCGGCGGAGGCCGGTGGTGGGCTGGTCGCCGGGGTGCCGGACGGGGTCTGTTCGGCGGACACGGTGCCTCCTTCGTTCCGCGTTCCGGCGCAGCCGGCCAGCGCCGACAGGACGGTCAGGCCGGCGCCGGTCAGGGTGGTGCGGGTTCGCGGTCGCACGGGTGATCGGACGCGCGCCACCCGGTCAGGGTTCCCCGGAACGGGCGATGCCCGGGCAGGTGACCTGCCCGGGCATCGCCGTGGTGCGGGTGGTGCCGGATCGAGGGATCAGTTGAAGCGGACGGTGGTGTTGATTCCGTCCTGCGACAGAACCTGGATCGTCCGGCCGGTGGCCGGGAGCTTGACGCCGTGGTTCGGCAGCTCCGGGAACCAGTACTGCTGGGTGTCGTCGAACAGCGGCTGCGCCGCCTGGCCACGGACGTAGTTGGCCTGGCTGTTGATGTGCAGCGTGAACGAGTCCGCCTTCTTCAGGCTGAACGGCGCGTCGTAGACCTGGACGCGGGCCCGCCAAGGGGCGCCGGTCAGGTTGTACAGCGGCCGCGGGTGGGCGTCGATGATCATGTTCCGACCCTCACCCGGGTGCGCGAACGTGTCGTTGTCCGACCACCGCAGGTTCCAGTACGAGATCAGCAGACCCTCCTGGTACGCGTAGTGGTCCACGTAGTCCGGGCGGGTGTTCTGGTAGCCGAAGTAGTACGGGCCGGTCTTGAGGTACTTGTCGTACGAGGTGTACGACCGGGTGCCGGCGATGTAGAAGTTGTCGAACGCCTTGGTGTAGGTGGCCCCGGCGATCTCGAACAAACCGGTGAAGGTCCAGCCGTTGGCACCGTTCTCGGCACCGTCGGTGAACACGGTCTGGCCGTCGGCGGTCACGGTGATCGCGTCACCGTAGAAGCCGCCCCGGGAGACGCCGCCGTCGGTCTGGTAACGCAGCCGGAACTGCACGACCTTGCCCGCCACCGAGTTCATCGGGATGTTGACGTCGACCCACTTGCCGGCGCTGGAACCGTCCAGGGCGAAACGCCCGGGAGAGATCTCCTTCAGCGGCTTGCCGTTGACGGTGCCGGGCAGGGTCGCCCAGGTCTTGCCGCCATCGGCCGACGCCTCGAAGAACAGGTAGTCGAAGTTGGATTCGATGTTGTAGCGGCCCTTCATGGTCAGGGCGGCCGACGACTTCCCGGTGAAGTCCAAAGTCCGGGTCATCGTGCTGTTGATGTTGTCGTCGTTGCCCGTGAAGAACTGCTTGCTGCCCTCGAACGGCGCGCCGTTCGAGAAGGTGTAGTCACGGTCGGGGAGTACGACGACGGCGGCCTGCGCCTCGGGCGAGTTGTACTCCTGTGGGCCGAGAACCACATCGCGCTTCTCGCCCAGCCCGAGCGTGTCGTAGTCGAGCCAGCCGAGCTGGAACTTGTTCCACGCGCCGAGGTCGCCGCCACGCTCGCCGATGCCGCCGTCGTTCTTGGCGCCGAGTCGGCTCTGGGCCATCAGGGTCCAGTGCTCGTTGTTGTTGTCGCCACCGTTGATGACGTTGTAGTCGTCCGGCAGGCCGAGGTCGTGGCCGTACTCGTGGTAGAAGACGCTCCGGCCACCGTTCTCCGGCTGGATGGTGTAGTCACCGATCCAGACACCGGTGTCGCCGATCTCGGTGCCGCCGCCCGGGAAGGTCTCCGGGCCGGTGCTGCCCTGGTCCGAGGCGTAGGCGTACCAGCGGTGGCTCCAGATGGCGTCCTCACCCTGGTTCGGGTCGCCGTCGGCCTGGTCGCCGCCGGAGTGGACGATCTGGAAGTGGTCGATGTAGCCGTCCGGCTCGTTGAAGTCGGCGTCACCGTCGTAGTCGTACCGGTCGTACTGGTCCATCGACTTCACGTCGGCGGCGATCTGCGCGTCGGTGCGGCCGGCGGCCTTCTGGTCGAGGACCCACTGGTTGGCGGCGTCCCGGACCAGTTCCCAGGTGTTGTCGCAGACGTTGCTGTCGCAGACCGCCGGGTCGTTGGCCGGGTTGGTGGTGTCGTCGTCGGCGATCGGGTCGTCGGACCGGCCGTACCGGGCCTCGTTGTACTTGACCTTGACCCAGTCGGTGACCTCGCCCTCGACGCTGTAGCGACCCGAGGACTGGGCCTCGTAGTACTGCTTCAGCGACTCGTCGCCGGGGTTGGTGCCGAAGTAGAGCTGCCGGTAGTGGTCGGCGTTGTAGTCCGGCTGCCAGACGGTGGAGTTGTCCACGGCCCGGTTGGGCGCCGGGATTTGGTTGTGCAGCGGCCCGTCGAACTTGGTCGGCCCCGCGGTGTCGGGGTCGATGCTCTTGTCCGGGAAGTCCGGGTGCCGCTCGTTGCCGAACTCGGCAAGGATCACGAAGATCTTGTCGGTCCGCTCGCGCGAGAGTTCGACGTACTGGTCCTCGGTCTGAGCCGTGCCCGCCCCGGTGGTGCGGGCGGCGGCCCCGTCGGCCTGGGTCTTGCCGACCTTGACGACGGTGCTGCCGTTGACCTTCTGTGCCTTCGCCTCGCCGGTGAGGACCTTGCTGAGGCCCTCCTGGCGCAGCGCTCGCCGCTTGTCCTCCAGCGGGTTCGGCAGGTCGTGGTCGGCAAGGGCGGGCTCGGCGACCGACGGAGCGGCCGTCGGCAACTTCGGCTGCGGCGCGGCACTGGCGGACGGTCCGAACGCCAGCCCCGTCGCCGTCAGTGAAAGCCCGAGCAGACCCACTGCGACTTTGCGCACGTGGTACCTCCGGTGTGAGGGAACCGACCCAACGGGGGTACGGGCCGGTGATAGATCGATCCCACTAGTGGGACCATTGGTGAACATAGACACTGCTGCGACGGGTGGGAAGACGCACGCGTCGATTTGTTGCAAGATTTTGTTGGGAATGCTTTTCACCGTCACACCCCCGTGCTTCATCTGCGCTCGAGTCAGGGCGGACCGGACGGCGACATCCGCAACGATGAATTTCGATCAATAAGATCAGATGAAACGACAGTGGGGCCGGTGGCGTTCCCGCCACCGGCCCCACCATCAGTTGCCGAACCCGTTAAACCGTCACTTCGTCGCCGGGGTGACGTAGATCGTGGCGGACGAGTTGTCCTTCGCCGCCTTACGGATCGTCAACGAGACGCCGTTCTGCACGCCCGCGTCGGCCGGGTTGCCCGTGCCGAGCACGATCGCGCCGCCGCCCAGCGTCACGCCGTAGTAGTCCGGCGCCGGGCTACCGTCCGGGTTGGTCACCCGGGTGGTGTACGGCGCGTTGCCACGCGACGGGATCACGACGGAGGCGTCGTTGTCCCGGGCGTACGCGGCACCGTCGCGGATCTCGATGCCCGGGTACCAGCCCTTGGCGTCGGTGAAGCCCTTCACCGGCGGCAGGGCCTTGAACTTCGTGCAGTACGCGCTGTACGGCTCGCCCGCCGCCTCCAGGCACTCCGTGAAGGGGTACGTCTTCTGGAGCGTGAAGGCCGCGTTCGACGACTGCGGACGGCTGGGCAGGTTGTCCGTCACCGACGGGTCCTTCTCGGCCGCCGTGCCGGTACGCCGGTACGGCTCGTTGTGCGAGTCGACGATGAGCAGCCCGCCCTTGGCGCCGTAGCTCGGCAGCGAGGTCATCTGACCGGTGACGTGGTTGACGTCGCCCAGCGCGCTGTCCCGGTACCACACCAGCATGCCCGGCGCGTTGTAGGAGATCCGGTCGACCTTCCACGCGTCGCGCGAGTAGATGGTGTCGTAGGCGTACTTCAGGCCCTTGTCGAAGCCGTCGAAGTTGCGCCACTCGGCCAGGTAGTACTGCGCGTGCACCTCGGTGCCGCCGGAGACCTTCCAGCCCGCGCCGGTGGTGTCGACGAAGGTGCCGCCACTGGTCGTCCAGCCGTTGGCGCCGCCCTCGACGTCGTCACTCCATACGGTGGCGCCGCCGCCGGTGACCGAGAAGTCGTCGACGAACCAGTTGCGCTCCTCGAACGCCTCATCGGTGGCCAGGCGCAGTCGCACCTGCACGGTCTGGCCCGCGTACGCCGACAGGTCGACGTAGTCGTGACGCCAGCCGTCGGTGCTGCCGGTCAGGCCGTACTTCTTGCCACCGAAGTCGTTCATCCGGCCGTTCGGGTCGCCGTAGTTGTCCGGCGTCGTGACGACCGTGCCGTCCTCGGCGTACACCTTCTGCTCGGACCAGGTGGTGCCACCGTCGGTCGACAGCTCGAGGAAGCCGTAGTCCCAGTCCTCTTCGATGATGTAGTTGTTCCACATCCAGAACTTGGAGTCCGCGGCGTTGGGCACGTCCACCGAGCGGCTCAGCTTGACGTCGGCCCAGCTCTGGTCGTTGTTGCTGTGCCACATCTTGGTGCCGCTGTGCGGGGTGGCCAGCACGGTCACCTTGTCCGGCAGGTCGACCTTGATGCCGTCCTCGGCGTCGATCGGCGTACGCGAGGTCTGCCCGAGCTTGACCTCGCGCGGGTTGGAGCCCGGACGGATGGTCAGCGGGTCGGCCCAGCCGAGCACCCACTTGTCCCAGATGCCCATGTGCGTCGGCAGCGCCTGGAAGATCTCACCCGAGTGCGATCCGGAGGCCATCAGGTCCCAGAAGTCCACGTCGGAGTCGGCGTTGCCGGAGGTGTCGTAGAGGTCCGGCAGACCGAGGTCGTGACCGAACTCGTGGGCGAAGACGCCGACGCCGGCGTCCTCCGGCTGCACGATGTAGTTCGACACCTTCAGGCTGGTGCCCGGGATGGTGAAGCCACCCGGCACCGAGGAGGAGTGCGCCCACACGGCGTACGTGCCCTGGCTGCCGCCGCCGCTCGACTTGCCCTTGCCGGCGTGCACCAGCACGAGGTGGTCGATCACGCCGTCCGGCTCGAAGAGGTTGCCGTCACCGTCGCGGTCGGCCTGGTCTTCCTTGTCGTAGTCGGCCCACGGGAAGGTCGGGTCCTTGGCGGCGAGCGCCTCGATCGCGTCGCCGGCCAGCCGGCTCGCGCCGGCCGGGTTGTCCGGGTGGCCGTTCATCGACTGCTCCCGGCCGGGCACCCAGTTGCCGTTCTCGTCCTGGGTGCAGCGGTTGGCCGCGTACCAGCCCTCGGAGTGCGGCACGGTGATCCACGGGCTGGCCTGCCCGTCGACCGTGTACGCGTTCTTGGACATCTCCAGGTACATGTTGTGCATCGTGCGACCGGAGATGTCGATGCCCTTCTTGCCGTCCGGGCCCTTGAGGTCCTTGCGGACCCGCTCGGTGATGCCCTTCTTGCTGTACAGCATCTTGTTGTAGTGCGACGGCGAGAAGTCCGGCACCCACATCGAGTTGTTGTCCTCGTGCTCGAGGCGCGAGGGGTCCGGGATCTTGTTGTGCTTCGGCCCGTTCTGCACGGTGCCGGGAACGCAGGTCCGGTCCTCGAACACCGTCTTCGGGACCATCACGTTGGTGAAGTCGTCGTTGGCCTTGTCGTTGAACTCGACCAGCAGCGTCAGCAGCTTCGCCGTCTGCGTGTTGGGCGCCTGCTTGATCTGGCGCGGGCTCTTGCCCGTCTTGATCGACTTGGCCTCGATCTGCGCGAGCTGGCGGGCCGTCACCGGGTTGCCCCGCGCGTGCTTCTGGTCGAACGCGCGGGCGTCGTCGACCTTGGGGGTGTAGACGCCGTTCTTGCCCTTGACCTCACGGCCGGAAGTGTCCGGCTGGACCTCGGGCTCGGCGTAGTTGATGTAGTACTCGTCAGCCCCGATCACCGCCCGGGGGGTGGTGGACGGCTGTGCCGCCGCACTGCCACTCACGGTCAGTGACGTGGCCGCGAGGGCGATGACGGGTAGCGCGACGAGTAGTCGTCGACGCGACCCCGGTTGGGAGTTTCTGTTCATGCCGCTCCGTTTCTCGGGCATGGGCGAGGGAAGCCGGCGGACTCCGTGCACGCAGCGTCGCGTCGAGGGCCAGCCGACCTTCGTGAAACTAAATGAGAATCCGGCCGAACGGCGGGAACGTGATGCAGGCGTTATCCGTCGGACCGTCGGCCGGTGGTACGCCCGACGGTCAAAGTCCACAAAAGACGACGGTGGGTGACGGTCCGCGCGGACCATCACCCACCGATCGGGGTACGTCTGTCGTCAGTCCTCGTCGGACTTCGCGCCACTCATCCCGGAGGAGATCAGCTCCATCACCGAGGAGTCCTGCAGGGTGGTGACGTCGCCGAGCGACCGGTTCTCGGCCACGTCCCGCAGCAGCCGACGCATGATCTTGCCGGAGCGGGTCTTCGGCAGCTCGGGCACCAGCATGATCTGCCGCGGCTTGGCGATCGGCCCGAGCGTCTTCGCCACGTGGTTGCGCAGGTCCGCGATGAGCTGCTCACCCGCCTCGCCGGCGATGTCCGTGCTGCCGCGCGGGATGGCGAACGCCACGATCGCCTGGCCGGTGGTCGGGTCGGTCGCGCCCACCACCGCCGCCTCGGCCACCGACGGGTGCGACACCAGCGCCGACTCGACCTCGGTGGTGGAGATGTTGTGCCCGGACACCAGCATCACGTCGTCCACCCGACCGAGCAGCCAGATGTGCCCGTCGTCGTCCTTCTTCGCCCCGTCGCCGGCGAAGTACATGCCCTCGAACCTCGACCAGTACGTCTCGAGGAACCGGTCGTCGTCACCCCAGATGGTGCGCAGCATCGACGGCCACGGCTCACGCAGCACCAGGTAGCCGCCACCACCGTTCGGCACCGACTGACCCTGGTCGTCCACCACGTCGGCGACGATGCCCGGCAGTGGGGCCATCGCCGAGCCCGGCTTCGTCGCCGTCACCCCCGGCAGGGGGGAGATCATGATGGCGCCGGTCTCGGTCTGCCACCAGGTGTCCACGATGGGCAGCTCACCCCGGCCGACGTGCTGCCTGTACCACATCCACGCCTCGGGGTTGATCGGCTCGCCGACGCTGCCGAGGAGCCGCAGCGACGACAGGTCGAACCCGGCCGGGATGTCCTCGCCCCACTTCATCATCGTCCGGATCAGCGTCGGCGCGGTGTACAGGATGCTCACCCGGTACTTGTCGACGATCTCCCAGAAGCGGCCCTTGTGCGGGGTGTCCGGGGTGCCCTCGTACATGACCTGCGTCGCGCCGTTGGAGAGCGGGCCGTACACGATGTAGGAGTGGCCGGTGACCCAGCCGATGTCGGCGGTGCACCAGTAGACGTCCGTCTCCGGCTTCAGGTCGAACACCGCGTGCGTCGTGTACGACGCCTGCGTCAGGTAGCCGCCGGTGGTGTGCAGGATGCCCTTCGGGCGGGCCGTGGTGCCGCTGGTGTAGAGGATGAACAGCGGGTGCTCGGCGTCGAACGGCTGCGCCGTGTGCTCGGCCGACGCGGTCTCGACCGTCTCGTGCCACCAGTGGTCCTTCTCCGACCAGGCCACGTCCTCGCCGGTGCGGCGGACGACGAGCACGTGCTCCACCGACGGGCAGCTCGCCACCGCCTCGTCCACGGTCGGCTTCAACGCCGACGGCTTGCCCCGCCGGTAACCACCGTCGGCGGTGATCACCACTTTGGCGCTGGCGTCCTGGATACGGTTGCTCAACGAGTCCGCCGAGAACCCGCCGAACACCACGCTGTGCGCCGCGCCGATCCGGGCGCAGGCCAGCATGGCCACCGCCGCCTCCGGGATCATCGGCAGGTAGATCGCCACCCGGTCGCCGGCGGTCACGCCCAGGTCGGTGAGCGCGTTCGCCGCGCGGCAGGTCAGCTCGTACAGGTCGGCGTACGTGAGAGTGCGGGTGTCGCCCGGCTCGCCCTCCCAGTGGATCGCGACCTTGTCCCCGCGGCCCGCCTCGACGTGCCGGTCCAGACAGTTGTACGCCACGTTGAGCTGCCCACCGACGAACCACTTCGCGAACGGCGGGTTCGACCAGTCGAGCACCTCGTCCCACTTCTTCGACCAGGCCAGCCGGTCGGCCTGCTTCGCCCAGAAGGCGAGCCGGTCGGCCTGCGCCTCGGCGTACGCGTCGACGGTGACGTTGGCGTGCGCGGCGAGCTCGGCCGGCGGGGGGAACTGGCGCGTCTCGTTCAGCAGATTGGCCAATGCCTCGCTCATGCCGTGACTCCTCGTCCTCGGGGTGACCTGCGTCTCGATGGGCACGAGGGTAGTCGCGGGTCCCCCGGCCGGCGACCGCTGCCCACCCCGTCGCGCCGAGCGGCCCCCGCCACGCGCCCGACGGCCCGGCGTAGCGGGTGCGCGCGCCGGCGCGGGTCGCTTGATCGACACGAGATCGCCGAAGTGGGGGTGTTCGGGCCGCCTTGATAGCCCCACTTCGGTGAAGTCGTGTCGATCTTGCCCGCCGGCGGCCGGGTGGCCCGGGTCGCGTTGCGGGCGGGTGTGGGCCGATCAGCCCGCTGGGATCGCTAGCGTGGCGGGGTGACCACCGACCCGCTCGCCCCGCTGCTCGCGCTCGCCGACATCGCGCCCGCCGTCGACCGGGCCCGCGAACACTTCGACCGGGCGCTCGGGCACCGCGCGCTGCGCCGCAGCGGCGGCCAGGTCGCGGCCGAGGTCGGCCTCCGCTCGGCGGTGGCCAGCGCCGCGCTCGAAGGGGCCGTGCACGAGCGCGAGGAGGTACGCGCCGGCACCGTCACCGAGCCGGTGCTCCAGGGGGCGCTACGGGTCGCCGGGGCCCTGCCCGGTCTGAGCGAACTCTGGCCGAAGGCGCCCCGGCAGGCCCTCGCCCGGCTGCACGTCCTCGCCGCCCGGGACATCGTGCCGGAGGCCGAGCTGGGTCGTCCGGTCGCCGATCCGGTGGTCGCCGCCCGCCTCGACGGGTTGGCCGGGCTGGTGGCCGGCGGGACGAAGGTCTCCCCGCTGGTGCTCGCCGCCGTCGTACACGGAGAACTGCTCAACCTACGTCCGTTCGCCGGACCGTCCGGCGTGGTGGCGCGCGGCGCCGCCCGGCTGGTGCTGCTCGCCAGCGGCCTCGACCCGCGCGGGCTGCTCGCCGTGGACGTCGGTCACGCCGAACGCGAGCCCGAGTACGTCGGCGCGGCCGGCGCGTTCGCCACCGGCACCCCGGACGGACTGCGCTCCTGGCTGCGCCACTACATGACGGCCGTCGAGGTCGGCGCCGACCAGCTCACCACCATCGGCGACGACATTCTCGCCGCCGCGTGAGCGGTGGCTCAGTCCCGCCGCGTCGCCCGGTTGACCTTGGCCTGTAGCGCGCGGCGGGCGATCGGCCCCAGATCGTCGACGATCTCCATGAGGAGCGCGAGCTGGTCGAGCGCGGCCATCGCCCGGTCCGCGCCGGCCGGGTCCACCCCGTCGTAGAGTTCCAGCCCGATGAACGCGGCCGAGACCGCGCGAGCCAGGCCGGGCACGTCGGCCACCTCGGCGAACGGTGACCCGGCGAGCAGCCTCCGCAGGACCTGCTCGATCTCGTCCACCCAGAGTTGGAGCGCACCGGCGGTGGGGGCGGCCATCCGCTGGTCCGCCTGTGCGCCCGCCAACATCTGGGCCAGGAAGGTGACGTTGCCGAGTTGCCGTTCCTCCTCGTGCAGCGCCCGCCCGACCGCGAGCAGCTCGCGCAGCGAACCGGCCGAGGCCAGCCGCGCCGACCAGTGCTCGACCCGCTCGGCGGTGCTGACCCGGCAGGCCGCCGCGAGCAGGTCGTCCACCGTGCCGAAGTGGTAGAAGACCAGCGCCTGGTTCACGCCGGCGGCGGCGGCGATGGTGCGGGCCGAGACGCCGGCGATGCCGTGCTCCCGAATGGCGGCGATGGCGCCGTCGAGGAGACGCTGCTTGGTGTCGGACATGGCTCTCCTCTCGGACGGGCCGGATGCGGCGGTGCGATCATCGCATCGGTGAGCAGTTGAGCCAGCCAGGCGACCCCGGGCAGCCGTAACGTCCAGCCGACCAGAGCCCAACCGAGATGGATGTGTTCGAGCGATCGGGCGACGGCGGCCACCCCCCGTTCCCGGTGGCCGTCGCCGCCCACGTACTCCGCCCGCCACAGCACGCGCTCGTGCTCCCGGGCCGCCCGGATCCGCAGGCCGACCGGATGCCGCCGGGCCAGCATCCGCCAGGTGGCCGCGCAGGGTCCGCAGTCGTCGTCCAGCCAGAGCACGGCCGGCTCTTGCGAGGGGTACGGCCGCCAGCGGGGCCACCAGTCGCGTACCTGCCGCCGGTAGGACCGCCAGGAATCGCCGTACCGCGTGCGCAGGTCGTGTTGCTCGTGTGGCCCGGCCACCGCCGCGCTGAAGGCCGTCGCCGACACCGCCCCCAGCGCCAGGGCGACGCTCCCGGTGACCGCCGCGGTGAACAGCAACAGCGCCACGGCGACGAGCTGCATCGGGTTGGCCAGGTACGCGTACGGGCCGGTGGTGACCAGCCGCCGCGGCGGATCCCACGGATAGGGCGTACCGCCGCCCCGGACGGCGAACTCCGCGACGGCGGCCAGCGCCGGCACGGCCACCAGCAGGGCCAACTGCGCGACGACCAGGATTCCGGTGCGGTCCAGCGCGATGAGGCCGGCCCATGACCCGTCGCCGACCTCGAACGCCAGGGTGGGGACGAACCAGAGCAGCAGGGCCGCGAAGACGCCAACCTGCAGGAGGGTCCGTGCGCCCAGGTGCCGGCGGTCGGCGCAGAGGCGACCGAGCAGTTGAGCGGGCAGCGCCACCGCGAACAGGCCGACGACCTCCCCGACGAGCCAGTGCGGACCGAGGCTGACCAGCGGGTGCAGCGCCGGCATCGCCACCGCGTCGACCCAGAGGAGCAGACCCAGCGCGACCGGCAGCGGCAGCGCCCGCCGGAGCAGCACCGGCAACGGGCCCCAGAGGGCCGCCCAGCCGATCCAGAGGTCCACCGGCATTCCCCGGTACGCGCCGTCGACCGGAGCGAAGGCGTACCAGCCGGTGCGGCGGGCGACCTCGTGCAGCGCCGCGATGCCGATCCCGGCGGCCAGGAACGCCAGCAGCCCCGCGGCCCGGACGGACCGGTCCCGCTCCCGAGCGCCGACGGCCAGCACGGCGGCCAGCGGCACGGCGAGGCTCAGCCAGCGGGCGACGGTCATTCGAGCGCCAGCATGTCGAGCAGGTGCCCCACTCCGGCGCCGAGCAGCACCTGCTGGATCGGCCCGAAGTACCAGGACGGGTCGAGGCCCCGCGTGTAGTCGACCCGGACCCGGATCTCGGTGTGCCCGGGGTCGACCGCCCGCCATCTCAGCTCCGCGTGCCGCCAGGTGAACCAGCGCGCGGTGATGGAGCTGTCCTCGACGAAGTCGAAGCCCACCTGCCCCGGCGCGGCGCTCTCCACCTCGGCGAGCAGGTGGCCGCCGGGTCCGTGCGCGCTGCCGTGGTAACCGAACATCCACCGGTCGCCGATGTCGAGCCCGTCGCCGGTGACCTGTCCGGGCGTCGGTACGCCGAGGAGCCGCAGCGGCACCGACCGGACGTCGGTCGGGCGGGGACCGGCAGTGAGACGTTCGGCCACCTGGTCCACCGGGAGCCCGACGACCCGGGTCACCTCGACCGTCTGGTCCGGAGCCACCCGGGGAGCGATGCCCGTGCCCTCCAGGCCGGGCAGGAGCAGCAGGGGGACGGCCACGACGACGTACGGGCGGCTCGCCTCCCGCAGGGCGCGGATCAGCGCGGTGGTCCCGTGCGCCACCGCGTAGACCAGCGGGGCGGCCAGCAGGACACAGATCGCGCCCTCGTGCAGGGCCACCGACGCCAGGAGCAGGGCCATCGTGGTGGCCGTGAAGACCCGCCCGTGAGCCGACCGGCGGGGTGCGAGCGCGAGGGCGGCGGCCAGGAGCACCGGGAGCGCGACGAAGAGCACCGCGCTGTCGGCTCGGCCCTGCCGCACCACCACGACGAAGACGACCGCTCCGAAGAGGGTGATCAGCCCGGCCAGGATCCAGTGCGCCCTCGTTCTGCGTGGTGTCGGTGCGCTGTCGTCGGTCATGCGAATCTCCCCGTCTTGAGCGGTCGCTCAAACGGAGCGTACGTCTTTTTGAGCGACCGCTCAATACGGCGTGGGACCGGGGATAATGAACTGTGTCGGATAGGCGACTGTCGACGATGCCGGTGGCACCGTGAAGGGTGAGCGCCGAGAGAGCGGATGCCTACCGAGGGTGGCTTCTCCGGCGAGTGGAGGCCGTGCGTTGCCCGGACGGGCTCGGTCAGGCCGTGGCGGCGGCGCGCGTGCGGCGGTGCCGGCCGTACCAGGCGATGCCGATCGCCACTCCCACACCGACCCCCAGCGCGGCCGCCGCCACCGGGACGGCCGGCCGCTCCCGCCAACGGCGGCCCAGCGGAATCGGATGCCGGAACTCCAGCACCGGCCAGGCGTTCTCCGAGGCCAGCTTGCGGAGCTGCCGGTCCGGGTTGACCACGCTCGGGTGCCCCACGCACTCCAGCAGAGGACGATCGCTGTACGAGTCGGAGTAGGCGTACGAGTCGGCCAGGTCGTAGTCCCGGGCGGCGGCCAACTCGGTGACCGCCTCGACCTTGCTCGGGCCGGCCGCGTAGAACTCGACCTCACCGCTGTAACGGCCGTCCCGCACCGTCATCCGGGTGGCGATCACGTCGGTCACCCCGAGCAGCTCGCCGATCGGGCGGACCATCTCCTCGCCGGACGCCGACACCAGCACCACGTCCCGCCCGGCCGCCTGGTGCTCCTCGATCAGGGCGGCGGCCTCGGCGTACACATAGGGGTTGATCAGCTCGTGAAGCGTCTCCGCGACGATCTGGCGGACCTGTTCTACCTGCCAGCCCTTGCAGAGCGCGGCCAGGTAGTCCCGTGTTCGGGCCATGGTCTGCTCGTCGGTGCCGCCCAGCCGGAACATCAGCTGCGCGTACGCCGACTTGACCACGTCACGCCGAGTGATCAGCCCGTCCCGGTAGAACGGCCGACCGAACGCCAGGGCGCTCGACTTGGCGATGACGGTCTTGTCCAGATCGAAGAAAGCGGCACTTCGGCCCACGGCGCGAAAGTCTAGCCGGATGGTCTATCGTCGGCGGGTGCCCGGGGTCAGGCCACCCCTTGGACCTGCGGACGGGCGCCCCCACCACCGCTCAGCGTGACCGTGCTCACATTCGGCGAGGAGATTTTCGCGCTGAGTGGAGTGAACACCACTCGACGTGACGGGCCCGCTCAGGCAGACTTGTCCGCACGACGTGCTTTCACATACCCGAAACAGACAGGCCCTCGGCGGTTGCACCCCCCGTGACCGCTGAGTGGTTCGGCTCGACCCCCCCGGAGCCGAACCGTTGACGACCCCCGTCTCCCCCCGACGGGGGTCGTCCCTTTGCAGGGAGCGCTCCCGGCCTGGTGACGCCTTGGCCGAAGTTGCTCCGCCGTCGGCTCAGGGCGGATCGACGAAGGCTGGTCAGTTGCAGCGCCGTCGGCCTCGCACCCAGTTGAGCCCTGCGCAGGCCCGACAGCTCATCGTCGAGCCCATCGGCGTAGGCCCCGGGGAAACGACCTCCTCGCCGTGGCCACACAACGCGCCCGCCAGTACGCCATGCTCGCCGCCGAAGCCACCTCCCCGGCGGCCATCGCCCAGCCGCCGAGGCCATTGCTCAGGAGAACTTGGTGTTCCACTAATCGCATTGAATGAAGCGGCGGGAGAGATCCACGCGGTGGGTAGATGGCCAATCTGAGCAGGCGTGGTCGCAACGTGTGAAGGCGGACGGAACATCGGTGTGGCGGAACCGAAGCCGACCGAACCGGATCGAGCAGGCCGTGGACGCCGGTGGCCAGGCTCGGGTTGGGGGATGCGGTCCGCGGGACCTGACGTGGGCGAGGTTGAGGCCAGCGAGAAGGCAGCAAGAGTGCCAACGCCTGAGGACACCACTGGTAGGTGCGGGCATGGCAGCCATGCTCGACGGCACACCGGACGGTACTGGATGGAAGGCGATAACGCCGCGGTCCCGCGTTCGGGACGAAAAGAGCTCTGTCAACGAGAGATCCCCGGAGCTTGACATCGATAGGAGGATCGGGATGGCATGAGAAGTGCCGTGCCTGTGAAGTTTCGATCGCTGAAGGGCTGACTTAGACCATGAGTACTGTCAGGCGCAGCTTCCGCAAACGCCATCAATGGCACGCGTGGTCGGGTGAGTTCGCGGATCTTGAGCGTCTAGGGAGAATTGTCGAAGATTTGTACTCAACTTGGCTGAAAGAGCGTGAATACGAGGAGGGGCAGACGGGAGAGGTTGCTGAAGCGACCGGGGTCATTAATCTTGCCGGAGTTCCAGGTGGTGCTTCTGTCGGCGATGGCAACGAGACATATCCCTTTGTGGGATTAATTGTTGAAGACGAGGACGAGGTTTCGGGACCGATTTTTGAGGTTCTCCCCGAGGTTGATCGAAGAAGCGTCGTAGGCCTGAAGTTTGTGGCCACCCTTCGGCCGTCGGAGCGTTTGAGCGTTACTTTTGCTCGAAATGCTAATGAAGCAGTTATTGTTGAGGTTTCCTCGCGGAGGACGGGGTGGGCCAAGCAGGCTTATGCCCGACTGGCGGACGAGATAGAGAAGGGTGTGCCGCGTTGGGCATCGTTGCGTTCGGAGAACTCCAGGCCCCGTCTCGCAATATTGGCGGCGACGGCTACCGCGGTCTTTGTTGGCCTGGTGTTGCCGAAGTCGAGCGGATTGGAAATCCGGACCTCGGTCGGAGCCTTTGCATTTAGTCTGACGTGGCCAATTTTTTATATAGAACGCCTGCACAAGTGGATATTCCCCGGCTTTGAATTGGTGGGAGAGGGAAGTCAGTCATCTGGTTCCCGCCGTTTAGTGACTTTATTCCTGCTGGGTGCATCGATACCGATCGGAGTTCTAGTAAATGTTGTCTCCTAGCGCGATTTGGAGTCTGTGGAAGTTTGCGGGCGTGGACTAGGCGCTTCGACGGCTTCGGTGCCTGTCTGACGACGGTGACCGGGCCAACGGCAAGGCGCGTAGTGCCAGTGCGGAAGCGAAGCCACGGCAGCTGCTCGATGCGTGTCAGCTACCCACGGCGCCGCTGGTACTGCAACGGCAGTCACCTCGCTTTCCGGTGAACGGTGCGCCGCAACAGAGAGCGAACGGAATCGTCGGGATGCAGGTCGTGGCATGTGCCCGCGCCCGGCCGCATGGGCCCTGCCATCGCCAAGAGGCCGGACACGACGATGGCCGCCTGGTCGGCCACTTCGAGGCCGACGTCGGCAACATCGTTCTGATTGGCCGTTTCTTCGGCAGGCATGCGGTAGACCAAGTCCGAATGCGTCAGATCGTAGATCGTCGTTGCAATGATGAACGCCGGGCCGAGGAACAAAGAAGCCGACCGCGACGGTCGGTGCGCGTAGAGGCCAACGCGACGCTGACGTAACGACAGGGCCCAGCAGCCACGGGTGCCCTCGACGATCATTGGCCGGACCATACGCAAACCCACGGGTCAGCCGGGGACGCCTGTCACCGGGGTCGACAGCAACGCTGACAGCATCCGGCACGGATCGGGTGACCCGTCGAGGTCACGGATGCAAACCGCGCGGTAATCGTCGAGCCTTTCGCGACACAAGTCCGGGTGGAAGTCGCCGAGGCAGTGGGGGTTCGGGTGGGTCCACCGGGGAAGCGCGACGAGGTCTGGTTCACCAGCCTCTATGCCGCCGAGTACGCGCACATCGTCCGGTACGGCCTGCGCCGCCTCGGCGACGCCGACGCGTCGGCGGAACTCGCGCAGGAGGTGTTCGTCGTCGCGTGGCGGCGGCGTCGGGAGGTGCCGGACCGCAGCCTGCCCTGGCTGTACGGGGTGGCCCGGCGCCTGTTGGCCAACCAGTGGCGCTCCCGTCGGGCCGCACCGGATCTGCTGCCGATCGTGGATGCCGACCTGACGCGGGTGGCCGATCCGTCCGGTGCGGACACGACCGTGGGGGTCGCCGACATCCGGGCGGCGCTGGCGACCCTCAACGACCTCGACCAGGAGATCCTGCGGCTCGTCGGCTGGGAGGAGTTGACGGTGTCCGAGGCCGCGCAGGTCCTCGGCTGCACCCGGGCGACCACGGCGGTGCGCCTGCACCGCGCTCGCCGTCGACTGACCGTGGCGATGTCGAGCCGTCCGGTCCGTCCCCGCCGCCCACTGATGGCGACCACGCGAGAGGAGCTGTGATGTTTTCGGTGGCCCGTACCCGTACCCTCATCGGCCCGGCCGATCCGGCTCGGAGCGCGACCGTCGCACCGCCCTCGGTCGCGGCCCACGAGTTGATCGATCGTGCCGGTGTCGCGGAGGCGGCGGCGCATCGGCGCGTACGCCCGACTCGCCGGCTCGTCCTGACGGCCGGGACGCTCGCGGTGGCGGCCGGCGCGGCGGCCGCGCTGCGTCCGTCCGGCGAGAGCACGCCGGACGTCCCGGTTGGGCCGGGGGACGCGGTGGGGCTGGTGCTCGTGCCGGTCGCCTACCAGTTCGACGCCGACCCGCCGGCTGCCGGCCCGCGGCTGCGCACGCTGGCCAGCAAGATCAAGGACGCGGGGTACGACAACCGCGGCGGGCGCTACATGTACCACCACACGAAGGTGTGGGGTGACCCGGTGATGAGTTCGCCCGACGACCGTTACCACGTCGCCTTTGTCGGCGAGACGAAGGTGTGGCAGGCCGCGGACGGGACCGGCAGCCAGGCCAACACCCAGCTGGAGCCGCAGTACCCCGACGAGAAGTCCCAGGCTTACTGGCGGCGCAAACTCCCGCAGGGCCCGGCCGATTCTGCCGAGTCGTCGCTGATTCCGCTGCCGCCGATGGAGCTGACGCCACCACCGGCCGATCCGGTGCGACTGCGGGAACTGCTCAAGATTGAGTACGGCCCGGGATCGGCGAGCAAGGCGGTCGGCGCGCTCTACGCGCGGTACGTCATACCGCGCGCCACCCGGGCGGAGATCCTGCGCGTCCTCGCCGACCTGCCCGGCCTGCGCTGGCGGGGGCAGGTGACCGACCGCGCCGGTCGGGCCGGTGTCGCGGTCACCTACGACGACCGGGAACACGACGCCCAGTCCCTCCTGATCTTCGATGCGGACACGGGTGGCCTGCTCGCCCACGAGATGCTGACGCTCACGCCGGTACGGCTCAACGCATACCAGATGATCATCGACACCGCCTGGACCGACCGCGTCGGCTGACCAGCGATTTCTGGGGCCGCTCTCGCGGGAGCGGCCCTGCGGTGTTTTTGCGGCAGCGCCGCCAGCTGCACGAACACCAGTGCGCATAGCAGATCAACCGTCTCGGCGGGCGTTGTCCACAGGCCCCTGAGTTGTCCACAGGCGGCCGGGTCGAGGGCGTCGTTCGGGGTTCGTCGCGAGCAGGGTCGGTGGTGCATCCGATCCCGACCGCTGGAGGCCGCGATGGCACCCCGTACCTCCGTCCCGCCGATCCGACGGCTCCCACTGGTCGTCACCGGGGACGGCGACCTGCTCGACGACCTGCTCCGGCTCGCCGCCGCCGGCGGGACCGAGGTGGAACTCGCCGCCGACCCGGCCGCGGCACGCACCCGCTGGACCTCCGCGCCGCTGGTGCTGCTAGGTGTCGACCAGTCGCGGGCGTGTCTGCGGGCCCGGCTACCGAAGCGGCCCCGGTTGGTGCTCGTCGGCCGGGCCGGTCAGATCGACCCCGGCTGGCAGATCGCCGAGCTGATCGGCGCCGAACACGTCGCCGCGCTGCCCGCCGCCGAGCCGTGGCTCGTGGACCGCCTGGCGGAGCACGGCCCAGACCAGCCGGACGGCCCGGGTGCGCGGGTCGTCGCGCTGTTCGGTGGCCGAGGTGGCGCCGGGGCGAGCGTGCTCGCCGGCGGGCTCGCCGTGACCGCCGCGCGGGCCCGACTGCGCACCCTGCTCATCGACGCCGATCCGCTCGGCGGTGGCCTCGATCTCGTCCTCGGCTGGGAGCAGTTGGAAGGGCTGCGCTGGCCGTCACTCACCAGCGCGGACGGGCGGGTGGACGCACCCGCGCTGGTCCAGGCCCTGCCCAGTCGAGGCGACCTGGTGGTGCTCTCCTGGGACCGCGGCGAGATGCTGGCGCTGCCCGCCGCAGCCATGGCGGCGACCGTCGACGCCGCCCACCGGGGCCGGGACTTCGTGGTGATCGACCTGCCCCGGCAGCTCGACGACGCCGCCGTGGTCGCGTTGCAGGCGGCCGACCAGGCGTTCGTCGTCGTACCGGCGGAGTTGCGTGCCACCGCGGCCGCCGCCCGGGTGGTGGCCGTGGCCGCACCACACTGCGACGCACTCTCGGTCGTGGTGCGCGGGCCCGCCCCCGGCCGGCTGCGCGCCACCGAGGTGGCACGGGCCCTCGGGCTTCCCCTCGCCGGCACGCTGCGCCCCGAGCCGGGGCTCTGCCGGGGCCTCGAACGCGGCGAGGCCCCGGCGGCGGCGGGCAAGGGTCCGCTCGCCGCCCTGTGCCAGCGGATCGTCGCGGACCTCACCGGCGCCACGACCGGTGCGGCATGAGCGGCCAGCCGGAGGACACCTCCTTCGCGGCCCGGGTGCGGCAGCGGATCGTCGCCGCCACCGACCCGGTCACCCCGGCGGCGATCGTCTCCGCCGTACGTGCCGAACCCACCGCTGCCGTGCTGGGCGACACCGCCGTCCTGCGGATCGCCGACCGGGTGCACGACGACCTCGTCGGCGCCGGACCACTCGCCCCACTGCTGACCGACCCAGAGGTGACCGACGTCCTGGTCAACGGCGTACGCGTCTGGGTCGACCGGGGTGCGGGGCTGCACCAGGTGGCGATCCCGGTCGGCTCGGTCGACGACGTCCGGCGGTTGGCGCAGCGGCTCATCGCCAGCGCGGGTCGGCGGCTCGACGACGGCTCCCCGTTCGCGGACGCCCGCCTGCCCGACGGCACCCGCCTGCACGCCGTACTGCCTCCGGTGGCGACCGAGGGTCCCTACCTGTCCCTGCGGACGTTCCGGCATCGCCCGTACACGCTCGACGAGCTGGTGAGCCAGGGGACGGTGCCGCGACCGGTGGCACCGCTGCTCGCCGCGGTCGTCGCGGCCCGGTTGGCGTACCTGGTCACCGGCGGCACGGGCTCGGGCAAGACGACCCTGCTCAACACTCTGCTCGGGTTGGTGCCAGCCACCGAACGGATCGTCCTGGTCGAGGACGCGGCAGAGCTCCAGCCGGGGCATCCGCACGTGGTCGGGCTGCAGGCCCGTACCGCCAACGTCGAGGGGACGGGCGTGGTCAGCCTCGGAGACCTGGTCCGGCAGGCGCTGCGAATGCGTCCGGACCGCCTGGTCGTCGGGGAGTGCCGGGGCGCAGAGGTGGTCGACCTGCTGGCCGCGTTGAACACGGGTCACGACGGCGGTGCCGGCACGCTGCATGCCAACACCCCGTCCGACGTGCCGGCCCGGCTGGAGGCGCTCGGCATGCTCGGTGGTCTGCCCCGCGCCGCGCTGCACGCCCAGGTGGTCGCCGCGCTTCAGGTGCTGCTCCAGGTGCGTCGCGGCGATCAGGGCCGCGTCCTCGAATCGATCTGTCTGCTGCTCCCCGAAGGGCCGGAACGCCTGGCCACCGTGGTGCCCGCCTGGGTACGTGGACGAGGCCTGGGGCTGGCCGCCCGTACGTTCGGCGCGCTGCTGCGGGACCGGGGCGTCGCGGTCCCGCCGATCCTCACCGAGCCGTGGCCCGGATCGGCAGGTCCGGCATGAACGCCACGATGTCGCTGGTCGCGGCGCTGCTGCTGTCCACCGCGATCCTGATGATCTGGCGGACGAAGAGCATCAGAGACCGTCGGCGTCGGGTGCTGGCCCCGACCCGGCGTGCCACCGGTGTCGACCCGGACGACGCCCTGGTCGAGTGGATCCGGGACCTCGCTCGCGGGCAGGACCGGCCGACCGACGACCTCGGCGGCACGGCCGCCTCGGCTGACCCGGGTGCGCTCGTGCAGCCGGCGACCGGCAGCGGACGCACGGCCGTCGCCTGGTCCACCCGGGACCTCGACGACAGCCCCGGCCGTTCGAGGGTGACCGGTGGACCCGAGGGACCCACCCGACCGGCCGGCCCGGCACGTCCGCCGGCCCGCCGGGACTCGCGCCGCCCGGCTGCCATTGCCAGGCCCGAGGCCGGAGCCCCGGCGGCCGTCGCTTCCCCGCACCACGAGGCCGGCAGGCTGTTCGCCGACCAGGCAGACCAGAGGGCCGGCGGGCTGTTCGCCGACCAGGCGGGTCATCGGGCCGGCGGGCTGTCGGCGGGGCCGGCAGGCCGCGAGACCGACAGGCCGCTCGCGGACCAGCCGGACCATGGTGCCGGCGGACTGTTCGTGGGGCCGGCGGGCCACGAGCCGGACAGGCCGGTCTCGACCCTTCTGGTACGCGCGCGACGGTCACCGCGTCGGGTGCTGCTCCTGGCCGGTCTGGTGGGAGCAGGTGTCGGAGCCGTGTCCGGCGGGCCGGTGGCCGCCGTGGCGATGGCCGGCTACGGCACGCTCGCTATCCGCGCTCTGCTGCGCTGGAGAACGAATCGGCAGGTCGAGCTTAATCGACGGCGCGGCCTGGACCTGCTGTGCGGCCTGGCGGCCGACCTTCGGGCGGGTTCGCCCATGCCGCCGACCCTCGAGATCACCTCCGTCGCGGGAGCATCGATGGCCGGCGTCGATCGGCTTCGCGACCTGACCTCGGCCGCCGTGCGGCTGGCGGACCGGACTGGCGCGCCGCTGGCGGAGCTGATCGAGCGGATCGAGGCGGATGCCCGTGCGACCGACCGTGGGCTGGCCGCCGCAGCGGCACAGGCGGCTGGCGCACGCGCCACCGCCTGGTTGCTGGCTGCTCTGCCGATTGGTGGGATCGGGCTCGGCTACGGGATCGGGGTCGACCCCCTGGCGGTGCTCCTGCACGACACGGTCGGTGGGGTGTGCGCGGTCCTCGCCGTCGCCCTGCAGATCGTCGGTCTCTTCTGGGCTGAGCGGCTGGGCGCTGGGCCGGGGCGGACCACCTGATGTCCCCGGTGTTGTCCACTCGCGGGACTGCGGGCATACGCCGCCGTCCGGATGCGATCCGGCTCGCGGCAGGCATGGCCGGGCTTGCCGTGGCAGTGGTTGTCGAGGGCTGGTTCGGATGGCTGGGCGCCGTTCCGGTCGCCGTCCTGCTGGATGTGTCGCTGCGGCGGATCGAGCCTCCCGCCGTACGCAACCAGCGGCTTCGGGAGGCCGCCGACCTGCCGCTCGCCGCCGACCTCCTGGCGGCGGCGATGCGGGCCGGTGCGCCGGTGGACCGCTCGGTCCTGGCGGTGGCCGAGGCGTTGGACGGCCCGCTGGCCACCCGACTGGCCCGGGTGGGCCGCACGTTGCTCCTCGGTGGCGGCCCAGCGGAGGCGTGGTCGGCGTTGGACGGTGTGCCAGGGGCGGATCGGCTTGCCGCAGCGGCGTTCCGCTCGGCCAACAGCGGCGCGGCGCTGGCCGGTGCGCTGACCCGTCTCGCCGACGACCTGCGGGCCGACCGGGCCACCGCCGCCGAGGCGTCGGCCCGTCGGGCGGGCGTCCTCATCGTGCTGCCACTGGGGCTCTGCTTCCTGCCCGCGTTCATTCTCGCCGGCCTGGTGCCGGTGATCGTCGCCGTTCTCGGCGACGTGCTCTGACCCATCGAGGAAGGGAAGACCCATGCGCAAACTCATCGCCCGACTGCGCGGCGACGACGGAATGAACACCGCCGAATACGCGGTCGGCACGCTCGCCGCGGTGGCCTTCGCGGGGATCCTGTTGAAGGTGCTGACCTCCGGCAACGTCCAGTCCGCGCTGACCGCGGTCATCGACCGGGCACTCAAGTGATCAGGCGCCGGCAGGTCGACCGTACGCGGAACGCTCCCGGGCGCGCGTCCGACGGCGGCCGGCGGGCCCACATCGTCGGCGGCGAGCGGGGATCCTTCACCGCCGAACTGGCGGCCGGCCTGCCGGCGCTTCTCCTGCTGCTGCTCGCCGGCCTGACGGCGGTGAACGCCGTCAGCACACAGGCGAGTTGCCTGCACACCGCCCGCGAAGCCGCGCTCGCCGCCGCCCGGGGCGCCGGCAACGCGGACGGCGCACAGGTCGCACCACCGGGGGCAGAGGTGTCGGTGTCCTTCGACGGCGACCGGGTGCAGGCGACCGTCCGCGCACCCGTCCGTGCGCTGGGCGGCCGGCTACCACGGGTCACCGTGGCAGCCACCGCCGTCGCAGCGGTGGAACCGGGTGCCGACGAGGGGACTGGGTGATGGGCCGCTCGGGCGCGGACCGGGGCGGGGCGACGGTCCTGCTGCTCGCTCTGGGGCTCGTGTTCGTGCTGGTCGGGACATTCGGCGCGGCCGTCGCCGCGACCGGGATGGCGTCCCAGCGCGCGGCGGTGGCCGCTGATCTCGGCGCGCTGGCCGGTGCTACCCGAGCGCTCGACGGCGACCTGGCGGCGTGCGCGTACGCCACGGACATCGCCCAGCGCAACGACGGCCGGATAGTGGACTGCGTCGTCGACGGGCTGGACGTGCTGGTGACCGTCGAGGTGGCGTTCACGCCGATTCCGGGTCTGACCCGGGTCGCTGCGTCGACGGCCCGCGCCGGGCCGGTACGCGGCTGACGGCTCGGCCCAATCGGAACGGGTGCGAGCGCGTCGAACGGGCGTAGCCGGGGCGGCAGCCGAGTGGCCGGGACGGGATGGCTAACCCTGCCCCGGCCAATGGCCAAGGAACGACCGGAGGGCGCCGGTCGGGCGCGTCAGCGAGTCTGGAGCGCGTCGGGGGGCGACGGCCATGGCGATGACGAGGCGGCGGTCGATCTGCGGGTTCTGCGCCTCGACCGGCCGCGTTTCTCGGTCTGTCGACGTGAGGACTTCCCGGTATCTTTGCCCCATGGCTCTGGAGCGCCGTAATGCAGGCTTCGGGCGATCTCGACAGCCTGTCGATCGGTGAAGGCTCGACTAGTAGCGGCACACGTGCAGTCGGGCGGTCCTCCGTCGAGATCTTCGTCGAAGGGCTGTCGGCGGGTACCGACACCTTCACGGCCAAATACCGAGTGCAGCCACCGTCCGGCTCGCCGTCCGCCATGTTCCTCGACTGCGTGATCAAAGTGCAGCCGTACTGACCATGCCGGGGCGACCGGGTGCCCCCGACCGTGCCCCTCGTCGTCTCTGCGGTGAACTGAACACCCTTAGCCAGTACCTCCCATACACACGGATAGGGGGTGTTGGTCAGTGAGCGTGTTGCGCATTCAGCTACACTCATCGACGTCTCCCCTGAAGGATGCGCCCCCTGGAGGGCTGTTCTTCGGGACAAGGAGTGCGCAGGTGAATTGCTGCTCACTGCGGCAGCCTGCGCCCTGGCGCGGTCAGCCGACAGGCCGTTCGCCGGGTCAGATTTTCCTTATAAACGGACGTAGTAGTGCCCCCCTATATATCGGTGCCTCGAAGGTGCCAAGCAACATCTGAGATCTTGCTCAGTCGGCGCAGGACCTCGGCTTCACCAGTCTGCGTACTGGTCGAGCTGAGCCCTGTGCGCCTCACTCGACCAGAGTGAGGAGAGGCAAGCAGTGGGACTGTCCAGCATCGAACCCATCGCCGCAGCTAGTCCGCTGGTCGCTGTGGTAGTCGTGGGGCTTCCGGTAGCCGGCAAAGTCATCGTGGCCGGTATCGCCCTGAGGGGTGCTGACTCCAAAGACCGTGCCCCGATCGTGAAGGCCGTATCCGAGCTGTTCCGGTGGTGGCGTCGGTAAATTGTGTGGCGGATGACCGGGCAGGTGGTGCCTGCCCGGTCAGTCTTCGTCAGCCGGAGTGGGACGGTTCTTGGCGATCCACGCTCGCACGGCCTTGCCATCCCAGACGCGGCCCATGCTCAAGGTGGCCAGCGGGTCGGGGAACCCCTTGCGGCCCACGATGATCGTGGCGCGCTGCTTGCTGATCCCACCCAGCAAGTCGCGGATCTCGTCCAGCCCAAGCAACTCCATAACCTGACGGTAGGATCCTTGGGAATTGCATCAGACGGAACCGGGTGGGGCAACGCCTTGGAGGGTTGCCCTCGTACAACCCCCTGTGGTGCCATGGACACATGACCCGTCGTCGTGTCACTTTTGCGGAGTATCTGACGGCCGTAGCCATGACCCTGGCTCGCAGGCACAAGCCGGTGTGGTCGTGGATCAAGTGGCGGAACGTCTGCAAGTGCGGGAACGAGCTGCCCTGTCGGGCCAGGCACAAGATCCCGATCAACCGGGGTCACTGGCCGGGTGAGAGCTGATGACCACGCACGGTCCGGTGCTCCCGTTGTGGCTGTGCGAGGTGTGCGAACGACCCTGGCCCTGTTCCACCCGCCGCCTGGAGCTGTTGGACGAGTACGCCGCCTCGCCGATAGCCCTCCGCATCTACATGTGGTCGCACCTGACGGCGGCTACGCAGGACATGACCTGGGCTCCCGCCGACGCCGTGTACCGCCGGTTCCTCGGGTGGCTGTCGTGGAGCCGGCAGACGTCGTGTTGGTCGGGGCGGCCTGCTCGCCGCAGTTCACCGGGAACCGGGCGCTGATGCTGCGCATCGTGTCGGTCGGCGAGCCCGACCCGTACCACGACTGGATCTGGATCACCGGGTACGTGCTCGATCCGAGGGGCAACGCCACCGCCAAGCGCGAGGTGTACGTCATGAAGGCTGGGGTGGTCATCCAACGGCGAACCGCCCCGGCGGAGGTGCAACCGAGGCGGTCCAGTTCGCGCGTGCGGGCCCAAGCTGCGAGCCCTGCCCCGGCCCGCGGAGCCGAGGGGTGGGTGGTCGATGTGCCGGTCGGGTGCGTCAGCGAGCCTGGAGCGCGTCGAGGGCGACGGCCATGGCGATGACGAGGCGGCGGTCGATCTGCGGGTTCTGCACCTCGACGACGTACTTGTCGCGCAGGCCCCACTTCTTGACCACCGAGAAGACGGGCTGGCCGCCGGCGAGGAAGTCGAAGTGGTACGGCAGCCAGGAGAGCGAGTCGACGAACCGGCGCAGCAGCGCCACCGGCAGGCTCCGCTCCTGACCCGTCACCTGCGGCAGGCCGGCCTGCTCGACGTGCCACGTGGAGCGGAGCAGGGACTGGGCGAAGTCCTTGCGGAACAGGCCGATCGGGTTGCCGGCCGCGTCGGTGACGTCGTACGTGGCGCCGAGGTCGATGCGCTGGCGGGCCTTGAAACCGAGCAGGGGCTGCTGCTTGGAGTCGTCGGTGTAGATCGTCACCTGCTCCTTGAAGGCGAGCCGCTTCTGCTGCGCGAAGGCCAGCAGCTCGCCCTCGCTGCCGTCCGGCGCGACCGCGCGGACCTCGTACTGGTTGACCATCATCCGCAGCCGCTGGCGGATGTGGAACTGCTGCAGGGTCTGCAAGTTGTCGAGCTGCATCTGATCTCCTCAGGGGGTGTCGCGCCGGAGTCTCGCACAGCCGGGCAACCCCCGTCGGCCCACGCTCATCCGGCTCACCCACCCGACCAACCCGCGCACCCCGAACCGGCCACCCCGACCCCGGCCCACCCCGACCAGCTCGCCCCGACTGGCCCAGCCTGACCGGTCCGCCCGGCCGGACCGGTCACGCGCGAATTCAGCGACCGTCCACCGTCGACCGCAACGACCAGGTGTTGAGCACCTGGTGGATGCCGCGCAGTCGCTCGTTGATCTGCTCCAGCCGTTCGGCCTGAGCCAACGCGGCCAGCGCGGCCCCGAGCGCGATCTGCTGGTCGAGGGTGAGGTGTTCCTGGTCGATGGTGTAGAGCAGGTCGACGGTCTCAGCGATCGTGTCGGCCACAACTTCTCCTCGGGCGCGGGGGCGAAATACAACACAAGCATCGATGGAAGCGCTCCCACACCATTGTGCCCAGTGCCACCGGGATTCATGCAAGGTGGCTCAGGAGGGCAGATTGCCCAGCACCACGTCGAGGACCCGGATCGCGTCCGGCTTCGAGAGAGGGTTGTTGCCGTTGCCGCACTTCGGCGACTGCACGCAGGACGGGCAGCCGGTCTCGCAGCCGCACTCCGCGATCGCGTCGCGGGTGGCCCGCAACCACGCCGACGCCGTCCCGTAGGCGCGCTCCGCGAAGCCCGCGCCGCCCGGGTGCCCGTCGTAGACGAAGACCGTCGGCGCCTCGGTGTCCGGGTGCAGGGCGGTGGAGAGGCCGCCGATGTCCCACCTGTCGCACGTCGCCATCAGCGGAAGCAGGCCGATCGCGGCGTGTTCGGCGGCGTGCAGCGCGCCCGGCACGTCGGCCGGCTGCACCCCGGCGGACGTCAGCGACCGCTCGGACAGCGTGAACCACACCGCCACCGTCCGCAGCTCCCGGGCGGGCAGGTCCAGCGGTCGGGTGTCGATCACCTCGCCGGTGGCGATCCTGCGCCGCTGGTACGACACCACCTGGCTGGTGACGTCCACCTCGCCGAGGAACATCCCGACCGGCCCGGCGTCGACGTAGGAGCGCACCGACACCACGGACAGGTCGGTGACGTCCCGGGCGTGGGTGGACCAGTCCGGCTCCTCGACGTGCACCAACGCGCAGCCGTCGGCGAGGTCCAGATCGTCGACCACGTACGAGACGCCCTGGTGCAGGTAGACCGCGCCGGGGTGGAGCAGGAAGTGGGACGAGCCGCCGTCGACGGTGCCGAGCAGCCGGCCGGTCGACGACTCCACCACGACGACCGGTGCGCCGCCCTCGCCGCGCAGGTCCACCTCGGGGCGCTCGCGGTGTCGCCAGTACCAGCCGGTGGGCCGCTGTCGCAGCGCCCCGGCTGCCACCAGCTCGTCCACCGCCTCCTTCGCCCCGTCGCCGAAGAGCGCCAGGTCGGCCGGCGTCAGCGGCGCCTCGGCGGCGGCGCAGGCCAGCTGCGGGGCCAGCACGTACGGGTTGGCCGGGTCGAGCACCGTGGCCTCCACCGGCGCACCGAAGATCGCCTCCGGGTGGTGCACCAGGTAGGTGTCCAGTGGGTCGTCCCGGGCCACCAGCACCGCGAGGGCCTCCTGGCCGGAACGCCCGGCGCGGCCCGCCTGCTGCCACAGCGACGCCCGGGTGCCCGGATAGCCGCAGATCAACACCGCGTCCAGCCCCACCAGGTCCACGCCCAGCTCCAGCGCGTTGGTGGAGGCCAGGCCGAGCAGGTCACCGTGCAGCAGCGCGCGTTCCAGCTCGCGACGCTCCTCGCGCAGGTAGCCGCCCCGGTAGGCGGCCACCCGGTCGCCGAGCCCGGGCACGGCGTCGTCGAGCGCCCGCCGCGCGTTGGCCGCCACCACCTCGGCGCCTTTGCGGGAACGGACGAACGCGAGGGTGCGTACCCCCTCGGCGACCGTGTCGGCGAGGAGGTCCGCGGTCTCGCGCAGCGCCGACCGGCGGACCTGACGAAGGTCGTCGTGGTCGCCCGTCGCCTGCGGGGGGACCGGGGAGGAGGAGCCCGAGTCCGGTGGCAGCAGTGGCGGTTCCCAGAGCGCGAAGGTCACCCCGCCGCGCGGCGAGGTGTCCTCGGTGACCGCGGTCACCGGCAGTCCGGTGAGTCGCGCGGCGGCGGTCGCCGGGTCGCCGGAGGTGGCCGAGGCGAGGACGAACACCGGGCTGGCCCCGAAGCGCGCGCACTGCCGGCGCAACCGGCGCAGCACGTGCGCCACGTGCGAGCCGAACACACCCCGGTAGGTGTGGCACTCGTCGATCACCACGTACGCCAGTCGGCGCAGGAACCCCGACCACTGGGCGTGGCCGGGCAGGACGCCGTGGTGCAGCATGTCCGGATTGGTCAGCACGAAGCGGGAGTGTCGGCGGATCCACTCCCGTTCCGCGCGCGGCGTGTCCCCGTCGTAGGTGGCGGGGCGTACCCCCTCCAGCTCCAGGCCGACGACGGCCCGCAGCTGGTCGGCGGCGAGGGCCTTGGTCGGCGCCAGGTAGAGCACGGTGGCCCGGGGGTCGGCGAGCAGCGTGGCGAGCGCCGGGAGCTGGTACGCCAGGGACTTGCCGGACGCGGTTCCGGTGGCGACGATCACGTGGCCGCCCTCGTACGCCAGGGTGGCCGCCTCAGCCTGGTGCTGCCAGGGCGCGACCACGCCGCGGCGGTCGAACGCCGCCCGAAGCTCCGTAGGCGCCCACGCCGGCCACGGCGCCGGCACCCCGACGCGGGCGGGCACCCGCTCGACGTGGGTGACCGGGTCGCCCGCGCCCCGTGCGCGCAGCCGGCGCAGCAGGTCGACCGGCGGGGAGGAAGTCACGTCCTGCACTCTCGCACTGGTGTTCGGAGATGAAAAGCCGGGCCCCGGGGTAAGGGAAAGCCGCCGCCGGTGACCGCAGGGTGTCCCGGCGGTAGTGGTTAGATGCCCAGGAGAGTTTACGGCTCTGGCGAGGAGGACCGATGGAGCTGTCGCTGGCGACGCGCACCGTGGGCGAGCACACGGTGCTTGAGGTCGGCGGTGAGGTGGACGTCTACACCGCGCCCCGGCTCCGCGAACGTCTCCTCGAGCTGATCGACGGCGGCGCCCGGCACGTGATCGTGGACCTCGGGCGGGTCGACTTCCTCGACTCGACCGGGCTGGGCGTGCTGGTGGGCGCGCACAAGCGGCTGCGCACGGCCGGCGGCTCGTTCGCCCTGGTCTGTGACAAGGAGCCGCTGCTCAAGATTTTCCGGATCACGGCGCTGGACCAGGTGTTCCCGCTGCACGCCACGGTCGAGGCGGCGGCCGGCGCGGGCCCGAGCGGCGCCAACGCGTGATGGCGACGGTCCGGCTCTCCTTCTCTCCGGCCCCGGTGCACGTGCGTACCGCCCGACTGGTCGGCGTGGCCGTCGCCCGACGGGCCGGTGTCCGCGAGGACCTGCTGGACGAGGTGCGCCTGGCCATCGGTGAGGCGTGCACCCGGGCGGTCGCGCTGCACCGTCAGTACGGCCTGGCCGATCCGGTGCTGGTGGAGATGTCCGACGGCGGCACGTACGCGGTGCGGGTCGTGGACCGGGCGCCGATCGAGGCCAGCATCGGGCTGGCGGCGCTGCCGCCGGACGAGTTGGCCGACGAGTCGCTGACCGACGAGGCGTTGACCACGGGTGTCGGGTTCGCTCTGCTCGCGGGCTTCGTGGAGGACCTGCAGGTGCGCCCGGTCGACGAGGGCATCGGCACCGAGGTGCGAATGGTGTGGCCCGTCGGGCGCTGACTTCGGAACGACTGCGCACAAGGCCGTGTCCCCGCCGGGGAGGCGGCCTTGTCGTCATGGATCGGGCCCTATATCAGATTTCGTTTCATAACACAGCGACGAAGATCATCGAGACACGGTGCCACCTCGGTGTGACCTCGAACACTGTGGAGGGCTACAGTACCCGGGTTGTCAGCAAGTGATCCAACCCGCAGCCAGCGGGTATGGGTGGTCATCGCTGGTCCGCTGGGGTGGGTTGGCGCGCGCTTGCGAGTCCGCATCCAGGCGTCGACCGGTGCGTCTCCACCCGTCGACGCGAGTGTTCGGTAACAGGAGGACACAGATGTCCGAGACCTTGGCCGCCGACGGCGGCGGGCTTTCCCTTACCGGAGGCAATGTCACGTACGTCGTCATCGCCGCGGTCATCGCGCTGGTGGCGCTCGTCTTCGCCGCCGCTTTGACGAAGACCGTGCTGGCCGCCGGCAAGGGCACCACCAACATGCAGGAGATCTCGGGGGCGGTCCAGGAGGGCGCCTCGGCCTACCTGCTCCGCCAGTTCCGCACCTTGGCGATCTTCGTCGTCGTCGCCGTGGTGCTGCTCTTCCTGCTGCCGGTGCACGACACCGACGGCAGCGAGATGGCCGTGAAGCTCGGCCGCTCGCTCTTCTTCGTGGTGGGCGCCGTGTTCAGCGCGTCCATCGGTGGCGCCGGCATGTGGCTGGCGACCCGCGCGAACCTGCGCGTGGCCGCCGCCGCCCGGGAGCGCCAGGGTGGCCGCGAAGCCGCCATGAAGATCGCCTTCCGGACCGGCGGCGTGGTCGGCTTCCTCACCGTCGGCCTCGGCCTCTTCGGCGCCGCGCTGGTCGTCCTGGTCTACCGGGGTGACGCGCCCACGGTGCTGGAGGGCTTCGGCTTCGGCGCCGCCCTGCTGGCGATGTTCATGCGGGTCGGCGGCGGCATCTTCACCAAGGCCGCCGACGTCGGCGCCGACCTGGTCGGCAAGGTCGAGCAGGGCATCCCCGAGGACGACCCGCGTAACGCCGCCACCATCGCCGACAACGTGGGCGACAACGTCGGTGACTGCGCCGGCATGGCCGCCGACCTGTTCGAGTCGTACGCGGTGACGCTGGTGGCCGCGCTGATCCTCGGGCGGGCCGCCTTCGGCGAGGACGGTCTGGTCTTCCCGCTGATCATCTCCACCATCGGCGTGCTGGTCGCCATCGTCGGCGTCTTCATCACCCGGCTGCGCGCCTCCGACCGCAACGGTCTCACCGCGATCAACCGGGCCTTCTACATCTCCGCCGTGATCTCCGCGGTGCTGGTGGCGATCGCCGCGTACGCGTACCTGCCGGCGACCTTCGCCGACCTGGAAGGTGGCCTCACCGACGTCGACCGCAACCCGCGACTGGTAGCCATCGGCGCGGTGGTGATCGGCATCGTGCTCGCCGCCGCGATCCAGGCACTGACCGGCTACTTCACCGAGACCAACAAGCGGCCCGTGCAGGACATCGGCAAGAGCTCGCAGACCGGCGCGGCCACCGTCATCCTCGCCGGCATCAGCGTCGGCCTGGAGTCGGCGGTCTACTCGGCGCTGCTGATCGGCGCCGGCGTCTTCGGGGCGTTCCTGCTCGGCGGCAGCTCCATCACGCTGTCGCTGTTCGCGGTGGCGCTGGCCGGCACCGGCCTGCTCACCACCGTCGGCGTCATCGTCGCCATGGACACCTTCGGCCCGATCTCCGACAACGCCCAGGGCGTGGCGGAGATGTCCGGCGACATCGACGAGCACGGCGCGCGCATCCTCACCGAGCTGGACGCGGTCGGCAACACCACCAAGGCCATCACCAAGGGCATCGCGATCGCCACCGCGGTGCTGGCGGCGACCGCGCTGTTCGGCTCGTACACGGACACCCTGCGGACCGCGTACGCGGACGCCGGCGTGGGCGACGTCGGCACCGAGATCCTCAACTCGCTGAACGTGGCCAACCCGCGCAACCTGGTCGGACTGATCATCGGTGCGGCGGTCGTCTTCCTCTTCTCCGGGCTGGCGATCAACGCGGTGTCCCGCTCGGCCGGCGCGGTCGTCATGGAGGTCCGCCGGCAGTTCCGTGAGCTGCCCGGCATCATGGACCGCACCCAGCGTCCGGAGTACGGCAAGGTCGTCGACATCTGCACCCGGGACGCGCAGCGCGAGCTGATGACCCCCGGCCTGCTCGCCATCCTGGCGCCGATCGCGGTCGGCTTCGGCCTCGGCCCGGGGGCGCTCGCCTCCTACCTGGCCGGCGCGATCGGAGCCGGCACGCTGATGGCGGTGTTCCTGTCCAACTCCGGTGGGGCCTGGGACAACGCCAAGAAGCTGGTCGAGGACGGCGCGTACGGCGGCAAGGGCTCCGAGTCGCACGCCGCCACGGTCATCGGCGACACCGTCGGCGACCCGTTCAAGGACACCGCCGGCCCGGCCATCAACCCGCTGATCAAGGTGATGAACCTGGTCTCGCTGCTGATCGCCCCCGCCGTGGTGGCCTACAGCGTCGGTGACGACCGCAACGTCGGCCTGCGGGTTGGTATCGCGCTGGTCGCGACGCTGATCATCGTGGCGTCGGTGGTCTTCAGCAAGCGCAAGGGCATCGCGATGGACGACTCCGACACCGGCGCGGGCAGCGCCGACCACCGTCCGGAGATCGTCAACGCCTGACACCGGCGGCACCGGGGTCCCCGCTCGACGCACCCGTCGGGCGGGGACCCCGGCCATCCGGACCGGTGCCACACCTGGCCGAAGGTCGTACGCTGCAACGCATGCGTACGTGCCGGACGTCTGCCGTCGGAAAGCTCACGGTGGTCCTGGCCACGCTCGTCGTCGTCCTCACCGGCTGCGGTGGGCCCAGCCCACGGGCCTGGGCGGCCTCGGTCTGCGGCGCACTCACGCCGTGGCGCTCCGAGATCAGCAAGTTGACCAGCAGCACCGATCAGCAGATGACGGCGCAGACCACTCCGGCGCAGGCCAAGGAGAACCTGGTGCGGCTCTTCGGCGGCGCGGAACAGGCCAGCGAGACCGCGCGCCGCAAGGTCGAGCAGGCCGGCGTCCCGGAGACCGACAACGGCGAGGCCATCTCCGCCGGCTTCCGGGGGTCGCTGGAGAAGATGCGGGACGCCTACGGCCGCGCCCGGGACACCATCGAGGGGTTGGGCACCGGCGAGCCCGCCGCCTTCTACGACGGCGTGCGGGCCGCCGTCGACACCCTGAACAAGGAGTACGACGCCAGCGCGCTGGACACCAGCAAGCTCAACTCCGAGGAGCTGAAACAGGCCTTCGACGAGGTGCCCGAGTGTCGCTGAACGGGCTCGGTGACACGCCGGCCGCGCAGTCGCTGCCGGCGCTGTTCCCCGTACCCGAGCCCGACCCGTCGCGGGCCGACCCGGCGCCGAGCCGGCGGCGCGGCGGTTCCGACCGCTCCGAGTCGACCACGCCCGCGCCGACCCGCGCCGACGACGCGGGACGGCAACTCGTCTTCTTCGGCGCGGAGGCCGCCGAACCGGCGGTCGCCGATCTGGCCGGGCTGCTCGCCGGGCCGGGGGAGGTCGTCCGGATGGGCGGCACCGCCCGACTCGCGGTGCGGGTGGACGCCGCCTGGCGGGTGCACGTGCTCGTCGCCGAACTGGCGCTGCGCGGGCTGGCCGCGAGCTGGGAGCCGACCGAGGACCAGCGGCACGCCGTGCGGACGTCGTACACCCGGTTGTTGAAGCCGCTCGCGGTCGCCTGGCTGGACGGCCCGGCGAAGCGTCCTCCGGCGGCCTTCCACCTGACCGGCCGGCGGCTGCGGCTGTGGCTCGCCGCCGCAGGGACGCCGGAGCCGCCCGGCGGCTTCCTGCTGCGCCTCGGCGCGGGTGACCAGCGGTGCTGGGAGGCGATCGGCGCGGCTCTCGCCGCCGCCGGCCTGGCCGGCACGCTGCTCGGCCCCGACGAGGGTGGCCCGGCGTACCGGATCACCGGCCGACGCCGGTTGGCGCGGCTCGCCGAACTGGTCGGCGCCCCGCCCGCGGCAGCCCCGCCCGACGCCTGGCCCTAACCGCCCCCGCCGCCCCCGCCCCCGCTCACCGGCGTCGATCATGGAGTTGTGGTGGTGGACGTACCTCTCCTTCGGGGTCTAAACGCCCACCACAACCCCATGATCGACGTGAGCGGGAGGGGCGGGGGGTGGGGGCGGGGGCGGGGCGGGGGTGAGGTGTCTGGTGTTGGACAACTGGGGTTGGACGGGCTGGTTGAGGCCCTGCCATCGTCACAGTGACCCGCTCCGAGGCCTACCCACGGTGTACGGTGGCGCCGTCCGGCAGTGTCGAGCACGGCGGGCGGGATTCGACCGCCGCGCCGCAGCGGATTGCCGCCCGCGAAACCCGAAACGCGGACGGCGCGTTACGTTGGACATCCGGACCGCCGGTGCCACGGCGGGGTCGAGAGCGGTCGCTGTCGTAAGGCGCCGGCCGGCCACGAGCAGGAGTGAGGTCGGGGAGAGACGTGCCGAGCAACGCTGGAACCACCCGTCTGGTCATCGTCGAGTCACCGGCGAAGGCCAAGACGATCTCGGGCTACCTCGGCCCGGGGTACGTCGTGGAGGCCAGCTTCGGTCACGTCCGCGACCTGCCGCGCAACGCCGCCGACGTGCCGGCCAAGTACAAGGGCGAGTCCTGGGCCCGCCTCGGGGTGGACGTGGACAACGGCTTCCACGCCCTCTACGTCGTCTCGGCCGACCGCAGGCAGCAGATCAGCAAGCTGGTGAAGCTGTCCAAGGAGGTCGACGAGATCTTCCTGGCGACGGATGAGGACCGCGAGGGCGAGGCCATCGCCTGGCACCTGGTCGAGACCCTCAAGCCCAAGGTCCCGGTCAAGCGGATGGTCTTCCACGAGATCACCAAGCCGGCGATCCAGGCCGCCGTGGCCAACCCCCGGGAGATCGACCGCGACCTGGTCGACGCCCAGGAGGCCCGGCGCATCCTCGACCGCCTCTACGGCTACGAGGTCTCCCCGGTGCTGTGGAAGAAGGTCATGCCGAAGCTCTCGGCGGGCCGGGTGCAGTCCGTGGCGACCCGGATCGTGGTGGAGCGGGAGCGGCAGCGGATGGCGTTCCGCACCGCCGAGTACTGGGACATCCTGGCCACCCTCGCCGTGGCGAACGCCGGGGAGGGGCCGCGTACCTTCAACGCCACCCTGATCGCGCTCAACGGCGACCGGATCGCCACCGGTAAGGACTTCGAGCCCACCACGGGCAAGGTCCGGGCCGGCGCGGGCGTCGTCCACCTCGACGAGAGCGGTGCCCGGGGTCTGGCCGCCCGGCTCGACGGGCGGCCGTTCACGGTCACCCGGGTCGAGGAGAAGCCCTACCGCCGCCGCCCGTACGCGCCGTTCATCACCTCGACGCTCCAGCAGGAGGCGGCTCGCAAGCTGCGCCTGTCCTCGCAGCAGACGATGCGCACCGCGCAGCGCCTCTACGAGAACGGCTACATCACCTATATGCGTACCGACTCGGTGAACCTGTCGGAGACCGCCATCTCGGCGGCCCGCCGGCAGATCGTCGAGCTGTACGGCGAGCGCAGCGTTCCGCCGGAGCCCCGCCGCTACACCGGCAAGGTCAAGAACGCCCAGGAGGCGCACGAGGCGATCCGCCCGGCGGGGGACAACTTCCGTACCCCGGGCGAGGTGGCCAAGGAGCTGTCCGCCGAGGAGTTCAAGCTCTACGAGCTGATCTGGCGGCGCACCATCGCCTCGCAGATGACCGACGCCGTCGGTTCCAGCGTCTCGGTGCGCATCCGCGCGGTCTCCACCTCCCAGGAGGAGGCCGACTTCGGTGCGACCGGTAAGACCATCACCGACCCGGGTTTCCTGCGCGCGTACGTCGAGTCCAGCGACGACGAGAACGCCGAGGCCGAGGACGCCGAGCGCCGGCTGCCGACCCTGGTCAAGGACCAGCCGCTGACCGCCGACGAGCTGGCCGCGCAGGGCCACCACACCCAGCCGCCGTCGCGCTACACGGAAGCGTCGCTGGTCAAGGCCCTGGAGGAGTTGGGCATCGGTCGCCCGTCCACCTACGCGTCGATCATGCAGACGATCCAGGACCGGGGGTACGTCACCAAGCGCGGCCAGGCGATGATCCCCACGTTCCTGGCCTTCGCGGTGATCGGCCTGATGGAGCGGCACTACCCACGCCTCATCGACTACGACTTCACCGCCAGCATGGAGAACGAGCTGGACGAGATCGCGGGCGGTGACCACGCCGCGGTCGACTTCCTCACCGCGTTCTACTTCGGCAGCTCCAACGGCGCCGGTGACCAGGACATCGCCCGCTCGGGTGGGCTCAAGAAGCTCGTCACCGAGAACCTGAGCGAGATCGACGCGCGCAGCGTGAACTCGATCCCGCTCTTCACCGACGAGGACGGCCGGGAGGTCGTCGTCCGGGTCGGCCGGTACGGGCCGTACCTCCAGCGGGCGGTTCCCGGCGAGACGCCGGCCGCTCCGGCCGAGGGCGAGGAGGCCGGCTCCCAGGGTGACCGGGCGCCGATCCCCGAGGGCCTGGCCCCGGACGAGCTGACCCCGGAGAAGGTGCACGAGCTGTTCCTCGGCGGTAGCGGCGAGCGCAAGCTCGGCGACGACCCGGCCACCGGCGAGCCGATCGTGCTCAAGTCCGGCCGCTTCGGCCCGTACGTCTCCAGCGGGGAGCGCAAGTCCTCGCTACTGCGCTCGCAGACGCCGGACTCGCTCTCCCTCGACGAGGCGCTGCGGCTGCTGAGCCTGCCCCGGTCGGTGGGCGTCGCGCCCGACGGCGTCGAGGTGTTCGCCAACAACGGTCGCTACGGCCCGTACGTGAAGCAGGGCGAGGAGTTCCGCTCGCTCGAGTCCGAAGAGCAGATGTTCACGGTCACCCTGGACGAGGCGTTGGCCCTGCTGGCCGCCCCGAAGACCCGGGGCCGGCGGGCCGCCGCGCCGCCGTTGCGCGAGATGGGCGTCGACCCGTTGACCGAGAAGCCGCTGGTGATCAAGGACGGGCGGTTCGGCCCGTACGTCACCGACGGCGAGGTCAACGCGTCCCTGCGGCGCGGCCAGACCCCGGAGGCGCTCACCATCGAGGAAGCGTCCGAGATGCTGGCCGACAAGCGGGCCAAGGGTCCGGCCCCGCGCAAGAAGGCCGCAGCGAAGAAAGCTCCGGCGAAGAAGGCTCCGGCGAAGAAGACGACGGCCACCAAGAAGACGGCCGCCGCCAGCAAGTCCACCGCCGCGAAGAAGACCACCACCGCCAAGGCGACGGCGGCCAGGAAGGCGACCCCGGCGAAGAAGGCGGCCCCGAAGAAGGCCACCGCCAGCCCTGCCGAGGAGTGACGGTGAGCACGCCGCCCCAAATGGGTTAAATGTCCAAATTTGGGGTCGGGGTTCTGGCGTGGACTGCCTAATGTGAGGGAATGTTCGCAGTCCCTGTCCCGCGCCGCCGCATGCTCGTCGGTGCTGCCGCCGGTGCGTTGCTGCTCGCCGTGTCCGCGGTCGGCATCCGGGCGGTGGACGCGGGCAGTCCCTCGCCAGCCGGCGCCACCATGTCGCGCGCTTCCCCGCAGGCCGTCGCCCCCGGGTCGTCCGCCGGGCCGAACCGCGATCCCGCCAACCCGCGGACCGTGCGACTCGTCGCCGCGGGTGACGTTCTGATCCATCCCGCGGTGACCGAGCAGGCGCGCCGGGACGGTGCCCGTGCCGGCGGCATGGACTTCGGCCCGATGTTCGCCGGGGTCGCCCCGGCGGTCCGCGGCGCCGACCTGGCGCTGTGCCACCTCGAGACGCCACTGGCCGATCCCGCCGGCCCGTTCGCCGGCTATCCGTCGTTCAACGCGCCCCCGCAGGTGCTCGACGCGCTGCGCACCACCGGGTTCGACGGCTGCTCAACCGCCTCCAACCACACCCTCGACCAGGGTGTCGACGGGGTGGCCCGGACACTCCGCGCACTCGACGCCGCCGGGCTGGGGCACACCGGGAGTGCCCGCAGCGCCGCCGAAGCGGCCCGGCCCCGGATCTACCAGGTCGGCGACGTCCGCGTCGCCCACCTGGCGTACAGCCTGAACTTCAACGGGCTGAGCCGCCCCTCGGGCAAGCCGTGGCTGGCCAACCTGATCAAGCCGTCCGAGATCCTCGCCGCCGCCCACAAGGCCCGGGTCGCCGGTGCCGACATCGTCGTGCTCAGCCTGCACTGGGGTACGGAGTACCAGCACCTGCCGGACGCCGACCAGCGGGCGTGGGCGAAGCAGTTGATCTCCTCGCCCGACGTGGACCTCATCCTGGGCCATCACGCCCACGTGGTGCAGCCGTTCCAGCGCTTCGGCGACAAGTGGGTGGTCTTCGGCATGGGCAACGAACTGGCCCGGCACGAGACGCCGATCGACGACAACCGTGAGGGTGTGATGGCCCGGGCCACCTTCACCGAGACCGCTCCGGGACGCTGGACGGTGACCCGGATGGAGGCACTGCCCACCTGGACCGACCTGGCGCCGGCCCTGCGGCTGGTCGACCTGACCGCAGCGCTTGCCGACCCGGGCACCTCACCAGGCCGGCGGGGCGACTACCGGGAGGCGTACCAGCGGGTGCTCGGCTACGTCCGGGCCCTGGGTGCCGGCCCGGACCAGGTGGTGGCGTCGGGCGGCTGAGCGGCTGCCGCCCTCAGGTGCCGAGGGTGCGGCTCGAACCAGGGTGCTCTGCACCACACCGAGATCGCCCGCCTACCCGTTGAGTCGGTACCGCCGTACCGTATTGCCATGCCGGTTGGTCGGACGAGGCGTGCGGGCGGGGAGAAGCGGGCTGCCGTTCTCGACGCGGTGATGGACGTGCTCGCATCGCGCGGATACGAGAACACGCGGTTCGCCGACGTCTCGGCGGCCGGCGGCGTCGCGATCAGCACCCTCCAGACCTACTTCGGGTCGCGGGAGGACATGATCATCGAGGCCATGCAGGTGTTCACCGACCGGGAGGTCGCCGCCCTGGACGCGGTTTCGGTCGCCGAGGCCGACCCGTGGCGACGGCTGGTCGCCCTGACCGACCGGAGCCTGCACAACTCGGAGAGCGCCCGACGGATCCTGGTCGAGTTCTGGCGATCCGCGATGCGCGACGACGAACTCCGCGACCACAGCGCCAAGGTGCTGGCGCGTTACCGGGCGCCCTTCCTGGCCGCGGTGCGCGAGGGCGCCGAGCGGGGGGCGTTCACGCTGACCCACGACGCCGACGCGGTGACGGACTTCCTGCTCGCGGCTCTGGCCGGTCTGATCGTCTCGCGCGTCCAGCACCATGCCACGCCGTCACCCGAGACCTTCCGCGACGTCCTGCTCACCCAGCTCAGGCTGATGCTGGGCGTCCGGGACGCGGCTTCCCGTACCCGAACGGATTGAGGACGATGACCACCGTCGAGATCACCCGCTTCCGTGTGGCCGCGGAGCGCGCCGATGCCCTGCTGGCCGCACGGCCCGCGATGCTTGACGACTTCCAGGCCGACCGTGCCGGCTTCCTCGGCGCACGGCTGATCCGACTCGATGCCGGACAGTGGCTGGACATCGTCTTCTGGGCCTCGCCCGAAGACTTCGCCGAGTCCCGGCGTCGGGGCGGGAACCGGCCCGGCATCCAGGCGTTCTTCGCCCTGATCGACGAGGTGGTCAGCTCCGAGGAGGGCACCACGACCGATCCGGTGGGTGCGTGATGCGCGCAGCCTGGTACGACCGGCAGGGCCCGGCCCGCGAGGTTCTGCAGGTCGGCGAGTTGCCCGATCCCTCGCCGGGTGCCGGCGAGGTCCGGGTCCGGGTGTCGGTCTCCGGAATCCACGTGGGTGACCTGGGCAAACGGCAGGGCTGGTGGGGGTCCGCCATGTCGTTCCCCCGGGTGGTCCCACACGGTGACGGCGCCGGGGTGATCGACGCCGTCGGGCCGGGTGTCGATCCGGCACGGGTCGGTGAGCGGGTCTGGGTGTATCTCGCCCAGTCGTACCGCCCGTTCGGCACCGCCGCCGAGTACACGGTGGTGCCGGCCCGGCACGCCGTGCCGCTGCCCGCCGACGTGCCGGACGAGCAGGCGGCCGGGCTCGGTATCCCGGGCATCACGGCCCATCGGGCGATCTTCGCCGACGGTCCCGTGCGTGGGCAGCGAGTCCTCGTCACCGGTGCCCTCGGCGCGGTCGACGGGCCGCGCTGGCGGTGGCCCGCCGGGGCGACGCCACCGTGATCGCGACGGTTCGAACGCCCGACCAGGTTGAACAGGCGCTGATCGCGGGCGCGCACCACGCGGTCGACACCGCCGGCGGCGACGTCGCCGCCCGGATCCTCGACCGCACCGGCGGGGAACCTGTCGACCGGGTGGCCGAACTCGCCTTCGACGCCAACCTGGCGACCAACCTGGAGATCCTCCGCGTCGGCGGCGTCATCGCGACCTACGCGACCGTGGCCGCCGAACCCGCCATCCCGTACTGGCCGCTGGGCTTTCAGAACATCACGGTCCGGTTCCTCAGCAACGACGACTTCCCCGAGTCGGCGAACGAGGCCGCCGCGACCGACCTGACGGCCGCGCTCGTCGCCGGTGATCTGCGCTATCCGATCGCCGCCCGGTTGCCGCTGGCACAGATCGCCGAGGCCCACGAGTTGGTCGAGCGCGGCGCCCGGGGCCGGGTCGTCCTGGACCTCTGACGGGCGGACGCCGCCCTCACGCGCCCAGGATGTGGGTCAGGTGCGGGCTGGCGAAGACGCGGTGCGGGTCCAGGCGGTCGCGGACGGCCTGGAAGTCGGCGAAACGGGGGTACGCCCCGGCGAGGGACGCCGCGTCGCGGTAGTGCAGCTTGCCCCAGTGCGGGCGACCGCCGAGTGCGGCGGCGACCTTCTCGAACGCCTGGAAGTACGGCTCGTACGGCATGCCGACGTACTGGTGTACGGCGACGTACGCGTTGTCCCGGTCGTAGCCGTGGGACAGCCAGATGTTGTCGGCGGCGGTGAAGCGCACCTCAACCGGGAAGAGGATCTTGAACGGGAGTCCGTCCACGATCCGTCGCAGCGCGGTGAGCGCCTCCGGTAGCGCCGCGCGGGGGAGGCCGTACTCCATCTCGACGAAGCGGACCCGGCGCGGGGTGCAGAACACCCGGTCGGAGCGTCCGGTGTACCGCCGTTCGGTGAGCGCGCGGGCGGAGACGGCGCTGATGCCGGGTGCCAGGGCGGGCACGGCCCGGCCGAGGCGGCAGGCCCCGGCGAAGACCCGGTTGGACAGGAAGTCGTCGTCCAGCCAGCCGCGCCAGCGGGACAGCGGCCGGTCGTTGACGGGTACCCGGTCGTTGGCCTTCACCTGGACCCGGGACGTGTAGGGGAACCAGTAGAACTCGACGTGGTCGTGCCGGCCGATCAGCGCGGGCAGGTCGCCGAGCACGTCGTCGAGGGCGGCGGGGCGTTCGTGGGCGTGCAGGACGAAGGCGTCCACGCAGCGCAGGGTCACCTCGACCAGGACGCCGAGCGCGCCGAGCGAGACCCGGGCGGCGGCGAAGACGTCGGGGTGCTCGTCCGCGGAGCAGCGCAGCACCTCGCCCGTGCCGGTGACCAGGGTGAGGGCCTCGACGAAGGTGGAGAGGCAGCCGTAGCCGGCGCCGGTACCGTGGGTGCCGGTGGAGATGGCGCCGGCGATGGTCTGCGCGTCGATGTCGCCCAGGTTGGGCAGCGCGAGGCCGTGCCGGGCGAGCAGTCCGTTGAGCGCGTGCAGAGGCATTCCCGCCGGTACGGTGACCAGTCGGCGCGCCACGTCCACGCTGACACCGGTCTCCAGCTCGGACAACTCCATCCGCCGGTCGTCGGCGAGGGCGACGGCGGTGAACGAGTGGCCGCTGCCCGCGACGCGGATCCGGCCTCCGGCGGCGGCGGCGTCCCGGACGGCTTCTGCCACCTCGTCCGGCGAGCCGGGGCGCAGGATCGCGGTGGCGCTGCCACGCTGGTTGCCGGCCCAGTTGGACCATCCGGCGGTGAGCGGTGCGGTGCCGACCATGCGCGCTCCTCATTCATGAATATGAACTGACTTCATATCAGGAACGTTGTCCCTGGTAAATACCGCAATTGCGGTCCGCTCGTTGTACCGGTAGTCACGGACTCGTGACGTGGAGATATGTTCATCCGTCGAAGGGGGGTGGCGCCGAGTGTCCACACCAGCCGCCACGACCGGGCCGCTGCGCCGCGTACCGGTGCAGGGTCGAAGTGTCGCGCGGGTTCAGCGCATGTTGGACGCCTGCGCCGAGCTCGTCGACGAGGTGGGGTACGAGGGGCTGACCACGACCCTGCTCGCGGAGCGCGCCGAAGTGGCGATCGGGTCGGTCTACCAGTTCTTCCCGGACAAGCGGGCGATCGTGCAGGCGTTGACCCTGCGCACGATGGAGTCCTACCTGCAGCGGCTCGACGAGCGCTTCGCCTCCGACGAGATGACCCACTGGTGGGACGGCGTCGACGCGGGAATCGACGAGTACATCACGATGCACCGCACCGTCCCCGGCTTCCGTACCCTGCACTTCGGCGACGTGGTCGACCTGCACCTGCTCGACGAGCAGCGTGACAACAACGGCGTCATCGCCGACCAGTTGGCGCGGGTGCTCACCGAGCGCTTCGGTCTGACCGACGTGCCGAAGCTGCGCTTCGTCCTGGAGATCGCCGTGGAGGCCGCCGACGCGCTGATCAAGCTCGCGTTCCGGCGCAAGTCCGACGGCGACGAGCGGGTCCTGCTCGAGGCGAAGGCGCTGATCCGGGAGTACCTGCACCGCCAGGTCGACGGATGCGAGAGCGAGCAGCGCGCCGAGGCCGCCCAGTCCGCCTGACCTGGCGGCGCGAACACCTAGAGGAACGCGTGGCCCTCGCCCCGGTAGGTGGGCACGGTCGCCACGACCGCGTCCCCCTCGACGAGGTGCAGCTCGTTGACCCGTTCGCACAGCTCACCTGCCTTGGCGTGCCGGAACCACACCCGGTCGCCGACCTGCAGGGTGGCCGCCGCCGCGCCGGCGAGAGGGGTCTGCACCTCGCCGGCGCCCTCGGTGCCGACGAGCTTCAGGCCGGCCGGCAGCCACGGTCGGGGCAGCCGGCTGTCGGCCGCCTGGCCGGAGGCGATCCAACCGCCGCCGAGCACGGTCGCCAACTCCGGCGTCGGTCGGCGGACCACCGCGCAGGCGAAGAACGCCGCCGGGGTGGGCCGCCAGGCGCGGTACGCGTCGAACAGCGTCGGCCCGTACAGGCCCGATCCCGCGGTGACCTCGGTGACCGCGGGATCGGCGCTGGTCGCGGCCACGCTGCCGGTGCCGCCGCCGTTGACGAACTCCAGGTCGGCGTGTTCCCGTACCGCCGCCACCGCGGCGCCACGGCGGGCCAGCAACTCGCGGTAGGAGCCGCGCTGAGCCAGCCTGATCGCGCCCGCCAGCAGCGTCCGCCCCGGCGGCGCGTCGCCCAGGCCGGCGATCTGCGCCTCGTACGACATGAGCCCGACCAGCCGGAAGCCGGCGCGGCCGGCGACGGTGGCGGCGAGCGCGCCGGCCGCCCGGGCGCTGTGCACCGGCGAGCGGCGGACGCCGACGTGCACGCCACGCAGCGGTCGCCACGAGGCGTCCAGGTCCAGGCAGAGCCGCAGCTCGGCGCGTTGCCCCGGGGCGCGGACGGCGTCGACGAAGTCGAGCTGGCCGGTGCCGTCGATCATGAGGGTGATCGCGGCGGCGAGTGTCGGGTCGGCGGCCAGCTCGGTGAGGGCCGCCCGGTCGGCGCTCGGGTACGCCACCAGCACGTCGTCGCTCAGACCAGCCCGGACCAGCCAGATCGCCTCGGGGAGGGTGAACGCCATGACCCCCTGCCAACCGGGCCGGGTGAGCGCCCGGCCGATCAGGTCCCGGCTGCGCACCGACTTGCTGGCCAGCCGGATCGGCTTGCCGGCGGCGCGGTCGGCCAGGGCCGCCGCGTTGGCGTCGTAGGCGGTGAGATCCACCACGGCGTACGGGGGGTCGAGATGGGCGGTCGCCCGGTCCAGGCGCTCGCGCAGTTTGTCGCTTTCGATGGCCACGTGTGCACGCTAACTGTCCGACGATGAATGCGAAACACCCTCGCATACGTCCCGGGCTGCGGTCGACGCCGTCGGCGGCCTAGGCTCAGCGAGCAGGAGAATGTCGCCGGTGGGGCGGCCCCCACCGGGTCTAGAGTGTTCCACCGGGGGTGCCCAGCGATGGGCCGGCACGTGGAGGTACGGCCATCGAAAGCCAGAACAGCGGCGAGTCGCCCGGCGTGTCGCGCGCGGGTGACCAGTCGGGCAGCGCCGCCAACCAGTCCAGCGGTGGTCAGGTCGACGCGTCCGGCTATGCCGCGATCCGCTCGGTACTGCGAATCAGGCCGTTCCGCCGGCTCTGGATCGTGCTCGGCGCGGCCTCCTTCGGTGACTGGCTCGGCTTGCTCGCCACCGCCCTCTTCGCCGCCTCGCAGGTGCAGGGCAGCACCGCCCAGGGCGCCGCGTTCGGCGGGGTCACCGCGATCCGACTACTGCCCGCGCTGGTGCTCGGCCCGGTGGCCGGCGTCTTCGCCGACCGGTTCGACAGGCGTTGGACGATGGTCATCTGCGACCTGCTGCGCTTCGTGCTCTTCGCCTCCATTCCGCTCTACGCCCTCAGCGGGGCCGCCGGCGGCCTGGTGGTCGGCTGGGCGCTGATCGCCACCTTCCTGATCGAGTCGCTCACCCTGCTCTGGATCCCGGCCAAGGAGGCCGCGGTCCCCAACCTGATCCCACGGGCCCGCCTGGAGGCGGCCAACCAGCTCACGTTGATCACCACGTACGGCCTCACCCCGGTGGCCGCGGCCATCGGCCTCGCAGTGCTGGACCGTGGTGTCAGAGGCGCTGTGGGCGGCGATCTACCCTCCTGGGCCGAACCGGCTCAACTCGCACTCTGGTTCAACGCCTTCTCCCGGCTCGCCACCGCGTTGGTGGTGGCGTTCGGGATCAAGGAGATCAGCGAGGCGCAGCGCGGCGAGGCGGGGCGTTCCGAGCAGAGCATGTTCCGGCAGTTCTCCGAGGGCTGGAAATTCATCGGCCAGACCCCGCTCGTTCGCGGCCTGGTGCTGGGCATCTTCGGCGCGTTCGCCGGCGGCGGCATCGTGGTCGGCACGGCCAAGTTCTTCGCCAACTCACTGGGTGCCGGCGATGCCGCGTTCTCGCTGCTCTTCGGCGCGATCTTCGTCGGTCTGGCGCTCGGCATCGGGCTCGGCCCGATGGTCGTCAAGGAGATGTCCCGGCGTCGCTGGTTCGGCATGAGCATCGTGCTGGCCAGCGCCGCCGTGATGACCCTCGCCTTCGCCATCCACCTGTCCATGGCGATCGTCGGCGCGGTGCTGGTCGGCGCGGGCGCGGGCATGGCCTTCCTGGCCGGCACCACGCTGCTGGGCGGTGAGGTGGCCGACGAGGTGCGCGGCCGGGTGTTCGCGGTGGTGCAGATCGGCACCCGACTGGTGCTGATCCTGGCCATCGGGCTGAGCAGCGTGTTGGTCGGCGTCGGTGGCTCGCGCAAGCTGGAGATCGCCGACCTCGGCATCTCCGTCTCGTCCACCCGACTGCTGCTGCTCGCGGCCGGCGCCGCCGGCATCTTCGCCGGCATCAGCGCCTTCGGCCAGATGGACGACAAGAAGGGCGTCCCGGTCCTCGCCGACCTCTGGGGCTCGATCCGGGGCCGTCCGCTGACGCCGGCGGAGCCGTTCGTCTCGGCCGGGCTGTTCGTGGTGTTCGAGGGCGGCGAGGGTGCCGGCAAGTCCACCCAACTCGCCGCGCTCGCCGAGCGGCTGCGCACCGACGGGCGCGACGTGCTGGTGACCCGCGAACCGGGGGCGACCGGCGTCGGCCGGCGGATCCGGTCGCTGGTGCTGGAGACCTCCGGCGACGAGGCGCCGTCCCCGCGCGCCGAGGCGCTGCTCTACGCCGCCGACCGGGCGCACCACGTGGCCTCCGTGGTCCGGCCCGCGCTGGTCCGCGGTGACGTGGTGATCAGCGACCGGTACGTCGACTCGTCGCTCGCGTACCAGGGCGCCGGGCGCACGCTCCCGGTCGACGAGGTCTCCTGGCTCTCCTCCTGGGCCACCGGCGGCCTCAAGCCCGACCTCGTGGTGCTGCTCGACGTCGAGCCGCGCACCGGCCTGTCCCGGGTCGCCTCGCGCAGCGGTGCGGCCGACCGGCTTGAGGCCGAGTCGATCGCCTTTCACGAGCGCGTCCGCTACGCCTTCCTCGACCTCGCCGCCGCCGACCCGAAGCGCTACCTGGTGCTCGACGCGTCCCGGCCGGTCGGCGAGATCACCCAGCTGGTGGTCCGGCGCGTCGAGGAGATGCTCGGCAAGCCCGGCGGCATCGTGCACCCGCGACCCGCGCAGGGCCCGGACACCTCGGTGCAGCCTGAGTTATCCGACGCGGAGCTGGTGACGATGGAGCACAAGACCTGATGCCGGACGTCTTCGCCGACCTGGTCGGTCAGGACGAGGCGGTGACCGAACTGCGCCGCGCCGCCGCGGCGGCGGCGGCCGTGCTGCGTGCCGCCGCGACCGACCGGGCGCCCGCCCTCGTCGCAGCGGGCGAGGCCGAAATCGGGGCCGGCACCCCCGACCCGGCCGCTGGCATGACCCACGCCTGGATCTTCACCGGGCCACCCGGGTCCGGCCGCTCGGTCGCCGCGCGCGCCTTCGCCGCGGCCCTGCAGTGTGCGTACGGCACCGGTTGCGGCGAGTGCCCCGGCTGCCACACCACGATGGGCGGGACCAACGCCGACGTCCGGCTGGTGGTGCCGGAAGGGCTCTCCATCGGCGTCGGCGAGATGCGCGCGCTGGTGCTCCGCGCGGCCAGCACCCCGTCCGGCGGGCGCTGGCAGGTGGTGGTGATCGAGGACGCCGACCGGCTCACCGAGGCAGCCGGTAACGCCCTGCTCAAGGCCATCGAGGAGCCGCCACCGCGGACGGTCTTCCTGCTCTGCGCCCCGTCCACCCACCCGGACGACATCTCGGTGACCATCCGGTCGCGCTGTCGGGTCGTACCCCTGCGGCAGCCGCCGGCCACCGCGGTGGCCGAGGTGCTGGTCCGTCGGGACGGCATCGCGCCCGACGTGGCGCAGTGGGCGGCGGCGGCCGCGCAGGGGCACGTGGGCCGGGCCCGCCGGCTGGCCCGCGACCCGGAGGCCCGCAAGCGGCGTGCGGCGGTGCTCGCCGTGCCGCGCCGGCTGACCGGCGTGGGCGCGGCGTTCGACGCGGCGTCCGCGCTGATCGAGGCTGCCGAGGCGGAGGCCGAGGCGTCGGTCGCCGAGGCCGACGTGGCCGAACGGGCGGCACTGCAGACGGCGCTCGGCGCGGGCGGCACCGGCCGGGGCGCGGCCGGCGCGATCCGGGGTGCCGCCGGGCAGCTCAAGGAACTGGAGAAGCGGCAGAAGTCACGGGCCACCCGCGCCCAGCGCGACGCGCTCGACCGGGCGCTCGTCGACCTGGCCGGCTTCTACCGTGACGCGCTCACCATGGCGCTGCGCGCACCGGTCGACCCGGTGCACACCGACACCGCCGCGCTCGCCGGCGCCGGGGCCCAGAAGTGGGACGCCGAGGGGTCGCTGCGCCGGCTGGAGGCCGTGCTCGCCTGCCGTGCGGCGATCGACGCGAACGTCAAGCCGCGCATCGCCGTCGAGGCGATGATGCTCGCCCTCTGGAAGGGTTGACCAGCAGCTCCCGCCGGTTGTCCACAGCCATCGACACGTGCGATTGCTGTGCGGTACGGTCCGGTGTGCCGTGGTGACGGTGGCGGCACGCTCAGTGATGATCCATCCGGGAGGAGTCGCCGATGCCGCGGGGGGAGATCGACGAGGCCTGGATCGAGGAGGCGGTGCGGCGCTACCGCCGTATCGAGTCGTTGCAGGCCGAGTTCGACCAGGCCGTGTCGACGGTCGAGGTCACCGTCCGTTCGCCGGACGGGTTGGTCGAGGTGGTGGTCACCGCCGCCGGCCGCATCACCGACGTCCGGTTCCTGGGGCCACTGCACGCCCGCAGCCCGCGCGACGTGGCCGGCTCGGTGCAGGCCGCGGTCACCGCGGCGGCGGACGCGGCCGAGTGGGCCCGGGAGAAGCTGCACAACGAGACGTTCGCCGCCTACCGACCGCTCGCGGGGGCCTGACATGGACACGCTGCGCGCGCTCTCCGCCCGGCTCGACGAGGCGAGCGCCACGCTCACCACCCTGTCCCACACCGTCACCGCCAGTGATCCGGCCCAGGCCGCGTTCGGCGCGGACGCCCCGGGCCGTCCCGGCGAGATCGGTCGCGCGCTGCATCGACAGTGGGCCGCCGCCACCGACGACCGGGCCCGCGAGGCCCGAGCTGCCGCCGGCCGCCTCGCCGCCGCCGCCGCGGCCGTCCGCGAGGCCGCCGACCGGTACGCCGAGGTCGACCGCGCCGCCCGCCGCCGGATCACCGGAGAGCCGTGATGGACCCACTGGACCGGCTCGCCGAACCCGGCCTCAACCTGCTGCGCCGGGTGGACGCGTTGCTCGCGGCCGGTGTTCCCGAAGGGCACCGGGTGTGGCCCCTGCTCCGCCGGATGCAGGTGCTGCCCGGCGACGCCGTCCGGGGCTTCCTCGACCTGCACCCGGCGCCGCTCGTCAGCGCCGGGCACGCCGTGCGCCGGCTCGTCCGGGGGTACGACGACGTCGGCGCCGCGCTCACCGACCCCGTGCTCTGGTCCGGGCCGGCCGCCTCGGCGTACGGGCAGGAGCGTGCCGCGCTGCTGCGCCACCTGGACGAAGGGCCGGAGAGCCTGGTCGGGCGGATGGAATCCACCGCCGGGTACGCGGACGCGCTCGCCGACTGGGTGGAGGGCAGCCGTCTCGCCCTCGCCCGCACGCTGGCCGACCTGCTGCGCTCGGCCGAGGCGGTGGCCGTGGTCGCCGCCACCGCCGCCGGCCCCCCGAACCGCCTGACGCCGGTCGGGCCGGGCGTCGCCGACGCCGCCGAGATCGCCGCGCGGGTGCTGGCGGTGCTCTGCGTCGCGTACGACGGCGCCGAGACACTCCTGCGCCAGTGGGCGCCGAGCCTGGCCGAGTCCACCTGGCGGTCGCCGGCCCAGGAGCGCGCCCGCTACGACCAGCACACCAGGGTCGGCTGGTAGCAGTACCCCCGCCCGCTCCCAGGCCTGGTCGTGGTCGTTGGTTTGCGGGTCGGCTCGTGGCGTTGCTCAGGCCCAGATGTGTCGGTCCGCGGCTATAGGCCACGGCGTCGCTCCGGGGCCGGTGGTGGTTCCGGCGCGGGCCACGGCGTTGCTCCGGGGCCGGTGGTGGTGGTTCCCGCGCGGGCCACGCCGTTGCTTCGGGCCGGTGGTGGTGGTTCGCGGGCAGGCCACGGCGTCGCTCGCGGGCGCCAGAGCAGAGCCGGCGCGCACGGCGACGCCGTGGTCTTCCCCCTGCACCCCCCGCAGGTCTGCCTCCACTCAACGCTGTCCGGCAGCGTTTGTCCCCTTCCCGGGCACGGATTCAACCGTCCGGGCGAGGATCATCGGCACGACGGGTGGCCCGGCAATCGGTCGAGTCGACGGTCATGGATGGAGATGGAGGTATCGCCCGCCGCGTTCTCCGCGGTGATCCGTCGTAGGGTGGGGGGATGGGCATGCTCTGCGCGGTCAGCTTCAACCGGTACGGGCGGCTCTACTACCTGGACCCGGGCGAGCTGCGCCCCCAGGTTGGCGACCGGGTGCTCGTGCCGACCGACGACGGACCCGAGGTCGCCGAGTGCGTCTGGGCCGCCCAGTGGGTGAGCGAGGAGACCGACGGCTTCCCCCGGCTGGTGGGGTTGGCCGGCGACGACGACCTGCGCCGTGACGAGGCGCTGCGCCGTCGTAAGGCCGAGGCGAAGGTGGCGGCCAAACGGCTGATCCGCGCGCACGGCCTGCCGATGAAGGTGGTGGCCGTCGACCATGTGCTCGGCTCCGCCGACGGCGGCGGCGAGCGCAGCACGGTCTACTTCACCGCGCCGCACCGGGTGGACTTCCGGTCACTGGTCCGCGACCTCGGCGCCACCCTGCACTGCCGGGTCGAGCTGCGCCAGCTCTCGGCGCGCGACTCGGCTCGGGTCCAGGGCGGCATCGGCTCATGCGGTCGTGACCTGTGCTGCGCGACGTTCCTCACCGACTTCGAGCCGGTGACCATCCGGATGGCCAAGGACCAGGACTTGCCGCTCAACCCGCTGCGGATCTCGGGAGCCTGCGGTCGACTGATGTGTTGCCTCAAGTATGAACATCCGCTGTACCAGCGCTTCCAGGAGACCGCGCCGGCCGTCGGCAGTCGGGTGACGACGCCCGAGGGCAGTGGTCGAGTGGTCGGCCACAGCGTGCCCCGCGACGCGGTGACCGTACGCCTCGACGCGGACGGCTCCCGCTGCTCCTGCTCCCGCGCCTCCGTCTGCGCCCCCCGCCAAGCCCACGACCAGCACTACACCCCCTAAAACCCCACCCCCACCCCTCACCCCTCACCCCCCACCCGCCAGCCCGCGTTGATCAAGAGGTTCGCGTCAAAATTCGGGCTCCGGATGACGCAAACCTCTTGATCAACTAGTGGTCCGGTCAGGTGAGGACTACGGGGGGTTCGGTTAGGTGGGGGGTTAGGGGGGTTTTGGGGGTCAGCCAGCTTGCGGTGGGGGACTGGTCGGGGTTGACCTGCCAGTCTCGGGACACCCGGTCGACGCCGATGGCGTAGACGGTCAGCGTGCCGTCCGGGTCGATGCGCAGCCGCAGGAACGACTTGGAGTCCTCGATGCCCTGGCCGGCGAACAGTTCGTTGACGTTCACCCCGAAGGCGCCTGCCACCAGCAGATACGCTGCGACCAGCTGACTCGCCACCAGCCCGATGACCGGGCCGTACACCACCACGGCGGCGACCGCCGGCAGCGGCCATGGCCAGTCGTAGAACGGCAGCGCCAACCAGACCCAGGTGCCGCCGGCGGCCAGCGCCACATGGGCTACACCGTGGCCGACGCCGAGGAGCCAGTGCCGGGCGTGCCGCTTGCCGCTGGCGCTGGGCGGCTTGGCGAACAGGATCGCCGCGATCACCGTCACCAGCACCATCAGCACCAGCGGAACGCTGAACAGCCGTTGGTCGCTGCTGTCGCCCCAGTTGGCCGTCGCGCCCGCCATGGCAAGCATCAGCAGGGTGTGCAGGGTGCCCAGCAGGGTCGCGAAGCCCGGGTTGCGGAACGGTAGTCGGCCGAAGATGCCCCAGCCGTAGCGGCGCGAGCGGGCCGCGTCTGGGTAGCGGGCCACCAGGTCGTACGGCTGGGTGCGGCTGGCCCGCCGGGCCAGCGTGTCGCGCGGTGGTACCTCGAGGCGCTCGGGCAGCTTGTGCGTGGGGTACAGATAAGCCCCACCACCGCCGCAGGTGATCAACTGCCGGTCGTGCCCGGCATAGCGGGCGTAGTGGTGCAGGTCGCCGGAGAGCAGCAGCCGCACCCGTGCACCGGTCGGGTCGATGATCGTCCGTACGAAGTAGTCGACCGAGTCGTACGCCGTCGGGTCGTCGGCGGCCTTGACCCACGTCGGCGACGGCGTCGCGATGATCACCTTTGACTCCGGGGTGAGCCGCCGGGCCACCTCGTCGAAGTAGGCCAACTGCGGATCGTCGAGGTACGAGCCGGACTGGTCGTCCACGCCGAGCAGCCACCAGCCGGCCGGCAACTCCACCGCGAAGTACGACCGCGACTGCCCGGTGCGCCAGCCGGCGAAGTTACGGTCCCGGGAGCGGACGAACAGCCGCAGGAAAGCGGTCAGGCCGTCGTACCAATCGTGGTTTCCCGGCACCGCGAACAGGGTGGGACGGTCGGGCGGCGTCGCCGGCAGCGCCGCCTGGTAGGGACCCTTGCAGCGGTTCTCGTACTCCGCGTAGGCCGCCGACGGGTAGACCTGGTCGCCGCCCATCACCAGGGTCTGCGCCCGGGGCAGCCGGTGCCCGTCCACGGTCAGCTCCGGCTGCGCCAGCAGGTACGCGACGGAGTAGGTGGCGTGGAAGCCGTCGCCGAGGTCGGCCACGTAGTCGAGCCAGAGCCCACCGTCCGGCCCGGCCTGGCGGAAGATGTCGTCGCCGAAGGCGTTCTGCAACTCGCGCTTGTCGAGGTACGCGCCGAAGAGGATCGCCAGCAACGTCCGGATGCCGGTGCTGATCAACAGGAACGGCGCCAGCCACGGCACCGGCTTGCGAGGGGTGAAGCCCAGTTCCAGCGGGTCGGTGGAGCGTGGGCGGCGAGGAGCCGGCTCTCCGTCGGGTTGCGCGTCCGCCGGTGCCTGGTGATCGTCGCGTTCGTCAGTCACCCGCCGCAGCGTAGTACCGGTCTGCGTGCGCTGCTGTCTGGTAATTGGCCGGATGGCGGTGCTTGTCCGTTTGGCGGCGGCGGGAGCGTCGGGGTATCCCGCTCGGCCCAGGGGTACGGGGTGCCGTACACTTGCTGATCGTTGCCGCCTTAGCTCAGTCGGCTAGAGCGACGCACTCGTAATGCGTAGGTCGACGGTTCGATTCCGTCAGGCGGCTCGGCACGGAAGCCCAGGTCATCGACCTGGGCTTCCGCCGTTTCTCAAGGTCCAGGACACCGCCGCCGGACGCGCCAGCCCGCACCCTGCGACCGCTCCGTTCAACCGGTTGACGCCCGCTTCCAGGTCGTTATCGAACAGCCCGCCGTACACGTCAAAGCCGCCCGCAAACCGGCCGCGCTCGGACTGCTGGCGACTGAAGCGCCGGCATCGGCCGGCACGCCGGCTGGTTGCAGGTGCTTCCGGCGGTGATCTTCAACGGAGATCGGCTTGAGGGGGCGTGGCGGTACATGTCAGACGAGGAGTCCCTCATCGGCGCCGCGCTCGGGTCGGGCGACGCGGCGGGCGCGCGGGCGCTGGCCCGCCGGATCGGTGTCGCCTCACGGGTGCGGCCTGAGACGGCGGCCGGCGCAAGGATGCCCCGACAAGTTGCCACTGCGCATTTCCCGGCAAACGCCATCCCACCCGGAAATCCACTGAGGATGAATTGGCGTGGATCTCGTAACATTGATGGCGGACGTTCGGTCGAGGAGCGGGGAGTGGTGGCATGAAGTTCGACATGGGGGCTCAGACGCTCGGCAGTCTGACCAAGCAGACGCAGGGTTCCTCCGATGATCTCGGTTCTCTGATCAAGCAACTGATCACCGCGGCCGAGCCGTTGCAGGGCAACTTCAACGGGGCCGGGCGGGTGGCATTCGATTCGTTCAAGGCGAACGCCGATTCGATCACCGCCGAACTGAACTCCTCCCTGGGTGCGATTCTGGGCGGCCAGAGTGGAATGGACTCCTCGTTCGGTCAGGGTGACACCGAGATGTCCGACAATGCGAGGTCGTCCGAGGGCACCGCGAACTTCGACGCCGCCAGGTTCTCCAGCAGCCGCTGACACGGGGAGTGACAGTCATGACAGACCGACGCAGTTTCGATACCGGCACGTCGCAGCAGGTGCAGGGTGACCTCGCCGGCATCATCGGGCGGCTCGAGTCACTGATCTCGCAGCGCAGCTCCGACGTCGCGGCCGCGATGGCCGACTTCCAGGCCGATGGGGTGTCCGAGGAGTACCGGACGGTCGAGGACCGGTGGAACCGGGCAGCGGGCGAGGTCCGCACGATCATCGACCTGGTCAAGACCACCATGACGAAGAACGACGAGACGGCGAACACGACGCTGTCCCGGGCCCGCTCTGCGGTGCAGTCGATCGGTTGAGTCGTTATCCGACGAGTTGTTGACGAGGGAGCACGAGCGTGAGCGCGTGGGATATCTCCCCCGGTGGAGTGCGCGACGTCCTGACTCGTACACATGCCGCGGCCATGCCCTTCGAGGGGCAGATGACGAGCTTGAACTCGGCGTTGGAGGGATCCGCCACTGAGTCCAGTTCGGAGATCGTGGGCCAGGCGCTTCAGGGCTTCGTGGAGTCGATTCGGACGGATCTCGAGTTCGTGTTCACTCGCACGGGGGCGTGCATGCAGGCAGCGGCGCAGGCGACGAACGCCTACGTCGAAGGTGATCTGGAGATGGCCGCGAACGCGCAGCGCAGTGCCGCGGCGGCACCCGACCCGTCGGCCACGATGCCGGGGCCGGGCGGTGGGGCGGTGCCCCGATGATCAATCCGGGGGAGATTCCGCAGATCCCCGGCAACATGGATGCGCTGGCCACCCACGCGCAGACGGTTCGGACCGCTGGCGTCGACTTCGCCAACACCGGCCAGGCGGTCGACAGCACCTGGCAGGGGCTGGCGGCGGTGTACACGGCGCCAGAGGCGGCGCAGCTCTTCGCCGCCACCGGCCCGGTGCGTACGGTGTCGGCCTCGGTGGGCGAGGACATCCAGGCGGTCGGGGCCGCGCTGGCCACGTACGCCACCGAGGTCAAGGAGATCAAGGCTCAACTCGCCGCGCTGAAGGGCCAGGCGGAGGAGTTCGTCGGCTCGATCAAGGACGACGAGGACTGGCGCGAGGACCAGGGCAAGGTCGACAAGCACAACGGCCTGATCACCGCCGTGAACACGCAGGTGGCCGCGTTCTTCGAGGCGCAGCGCAAGTGCGCCAACACCATCAACGCGCTGTACGGCGGCCTCCAGTATCGGGCCGACAACGCCGACGGTCAGGCCGACAACGGCGAGTACGGCTTCACCGCCGACACGCTGAACGCCGCCGCCGGTGAGGACGGCGCCCTGCCCTGGGGTAGCAACGAGGAGCACGACCGCGGCTTCTTCGGCGACGTGGGGGCGTACTTCGTCGGCATCGGCATCAGTTTCGTCACCATGCTTCAAGACCTGGGCGGGCTGATCGGCCGGGATCCCACCACGGGTGAGTGGAGCTGGGGCACCGCCGGTCAGTCGTGGCTGGGGCTCGGCAAGTTCGTGTGGGCGGTCTCGATCTACGTCAACCCGGTGACGATCGTGATCGACCAGACGGTCGGCATGCCGTTCATGGAGCAGCGCGAGGCGGGCAACCTCCTGCTCAACGCGGGCAAGACCATCATCGCGTACGACACCTGGGGCGAGGACAAGTCGAAGGCCGCCGGCATGGCCACCTTCAATATCGTCTCAGCGATCGTGGGTACCAAGGGTGCCGCCTCCGGGCTGCGCGGCGCGGGCGCGGCGGTCAACACCATTCGAGGCAGCGCCACCGCCGCGCGGATCGGCGCCGCGTTGGTCCGTACCGGTAACTGGCTCGACAAGCTGCCCACCGTCGGCGAGGTGGCGATCAACTTCGCCAGGAAGTTCGACATCAAGATCCCGCAGCTCGGGTTGGTTCCGGCGATCGCCGGCGACGTGCCGATCGGGCGTGGCTTCGACGTCGAGATGCCCAACGTTCGCGGTGGCGACGCGATGCACATGGACGGCGGCAACGGGCCGGGCGGCCATCTGCCTGGCGGGAACACGCCGGGCGGTCACGTCCCCGGTGACCTGACGCCCGGTGGGCATATCCCGGACGGCAACGCCCCCGGTGGGCACATCCCTGACGGCAATACGCCGGGCGGGAACCTCCCCGAGGGCAATACTCCGGGCGGCAACATCCCGGACGGTAACGGGCCTGGCGGCAACCTCCCGGACGGCAACGGGCCTGGCGGCAACCTGCCGGACGGCAACGGGCCTGGTGGCAACCTTCCGGACGGTAACGGGCCTGGTGGCAACACCCCCGACGGGAACCCGCCGGGCGGAGGAAACGCCGATCGCGGGCGGGATCTGACGCCGGATGAGCAGCAGCGGTTCCTCGACCAGGCTGGCCGGCTCGATCCCGCAGCGCGGGCTCAGGTCCAGGACCTGCTCTCCCGTACCGATCTTCCGGACGGCATGGCCAACCAGGCGGCGCGGGACTTCATGGACCTCCAGGACTCCGGGCGGCTGGCGGGAGGCGTCGACCGACAGGGAGACATCTTCCGCGACGTGCTGAACAACCTCAGCGGGGACCGGTCTGCCTTCGAGGGGGCCGCGACGGAGCTGCGTGCCGCAAACGAGGTGCTGCAGAGCGGCGATCTGGCGCCCGGCAGCAAGATCGGTCTGAACGTCGTCGCCGGTGAACGGGTCAACCTGGGCAACGGCACGGTCGTCGACACCGGGCGCATCCCCGAAAGCGATCTCGTCTACCAGACCGCCGACGGCAACGTTCACGTGACGGAGGTCAAGGCCACCGCACAAACCGTGGCCAACAAGTTCCGATCCGATCCTGCTCAGTTGGATCGCATGCTCGACTGGCGTAACGGTGCCCCGGGACGTGAGGTGAGCGTTCGGGTCGGCACCGATGAGGGCTGGACGGGACTTTTCAGCCGCGCTGGCAACGATCCTCCACAGATGGCGATTGAACGGCTCGCCGATCAGAACGTACCGATCAGCATCGGCGGGCGTACCTTGACCCCGCAGCAGTTGACCGCGCTGCAGGAGGCGGTGGAGCGGGCCGCAGCCGACCCGGCGCATCCGATGCGCAAGCCGGGCGCCTGGTTCGGCGAGCACCTGCCGAATCTCGAAGCGGCACGTGACTTCCTCAGGCCCTACGGAGTTGATTTCCTGTGACCGATCCCTGGGTTACCCCCGAAATGCTGGCCGCCGTGCCAGTCCCATGGCGACTGGCGGATCCCGTCGAGCGTGGAAAGGCGACGCGCGAGCTGCCGCCCAGCCCACCACAGCGGGCCGAAGCCCTGCGGGCGTTGGAGACGTGCCTCGCCTATCTGGTGGACGTCCGGGACCGTTACGGCGACGACACCGATTGGGGACTTCCCAAGGCGTTCTTCGACGACTACTGGTTCATTCTGTACACCCGGCTGAAGCAATCGATGCCGACTCTCGCCGACGTCACGCCCGAGAAGGTGCGCGCCTGGGCTGACGCGTACCTGGACTCGGAGGACGTCTTCGGCGTCACGTGGACGACGCCACCGGACGAGGTCATCGACAGCATTGGTCGATCATGGGCCTTCTTCATCCTGCAGGGAGCGACAGAGAGCCTGGTCCGCTGGTTCCGCAACGTGGGGCCCGACCAGTTGGACGATTCGGAACGAGCCCGGGTGGTCAGTCTCCTCAAGGAAGCCACACCTCGACTGCAGTGGCGTCTGACGATCGTCACCATTCCGGCGATTCTCGATCTCGACGGCTCGGCGGAGAAGGGCTACTTCGATCGTCTGGCGAACGATCCGGGCCTCCACGAGAAGACCCGCGCCGAGGCGGAGAGTGTGAGCGCGTTCATCGACCGCCAACACGAGCCGATCTAGTTGTCATGGGGGAAAGGGCGTGAGTGTTTCAAGCTACCTGGTGTGTCCGTCGCGCCAGTTGATGATCGGGCTTGGTAAGCGGCTGAGAGAGCCGAGTGGGACGGTCATCGGATACTCCATCGGTAACCACTTGACCTCCGAAGATCCCCAGCTCACGCAGGCGCTCTGGAAGTTTCTCGCCGACACCGCCGGTGCCGGACTTGTCGTTAAATTCAGCGACGACGAGGACTTCGAGGAGATCGCGGGCTATCGCGAGCTCGGCGGGGATGAGCACGGCGACATCACGATCGAGGACTACGTGCGCACAGGCGTCTAGGGTTGCCTCGCCCTGAACCGACGTGTTGACGCGATATGTCGGCGGGGCGTCGGCGATACTGTCGAGGTGGAGTACGTGTCCAGGGCGCCGCGACCGCCGCTGGACGCGCTGATCGACGACCTCTATTACCTGGAGGGTTCGTCGCCGTACGCCCGGCTGATGTTGCCGCCGATGCCGGCGGCGCTGCTCATCGTCAACCTCGGGGCGCCGTTTCGCATTCGTGCCGGCGCCGACATCGAGACGGTCGAGTACGCAGACGGCTGTGTCGTCACCACTCCCACCCGCGTCGTGGAGTTCGGGTACCCACTTCGGACCCGGTCCGTCGGCGTGCACGTCAAGCCGTGGGGACTGGCGCCGTTCCTACCGATGCCCGCGGTCGAGCTGTGTGACCGGCCGGTGACGTTGGAACAGGTGTGGGGCCGGCCCGCCATTGCCGAGCTGCGCGACCGGCTGGCTACGGCGGACGGGCCGCACCAGATGCTGACGCTGCTCGAGGACGAGCTCATGCGACGGCTGCGCGAGACCAGCGGCCTGGGGCTGGTTCGTCATACGAGCAGCGTCATCGCCGCGACCAGCGGGGCAGTGGCCATCGACGACCTGCGGGTCTCGGCCGGCGTCAGCAGCACGCACCTGGTTCAGCGGTTCAAGGATCACGTCGGCATTACCCCGAAGCGGCTGGCCCGCACCTACCGCTTCGCCGCCACCGTGCTCACGATCGACCCTGCCGGGCCGGTTGACTGGGCCGAGCTCGCCAGCGGCGCGGGCTACTTCGACCAGGCCCACTTCGGCCACGAGTTCCGAGCGTTCACCGGGCTCACACCGACCCGGTACGTCGAAGTCCGGCGGCGGTTTCTGCGCGAGCACCCCGGCCAGGTGTTGGACGGTTGGCCGCTGCCGGTCGATTGATTTTCTACAAGAGCGGCAGCTCACGGCACGCTACCTTGGGGCGTCTCAGAGCAGAGGAGAGCCCGTGGGCAAGGTGGTCATGTACGGCTCGGTGTCGGTGGACGGCTTCGTCGCGGACGACAGCGACCAGCCGGGACCGCTCTTCGACTGGCTGGCGAACGGTGACGTCCCGCTGGACGAGAGCGGCATGGTGAAGGTCTCGCAGACGTCCTACGACTACACCCGGCCGTACTGGGACCAGATCGGGGTGACGGTCGTCGGCCGCCACGTCTTCGATCTGACGGACGGCTGGGACGGGAAGCCGCCGAGCGGGATCGACCACGTGGTCGTCGTGACGCACCGGCCGCCGCCCGAGAGCTGGGACCCCGCGACGCCGTTCCACTTCGTTGGCGGCGTCGAGGCGGCCGTGGCCCGAGCGCGGGAGCTTGCGGGTGACCGCGTGGTCGAGGTCGCCGCTGGCGACGTCGGTGGCCAGGTGCTTGCCGCAGGCCTGATCGACGAGGTACGCATGGACGTCGTACCCGTGGTGCTCGGCTCCGGGAAACGTTACTTCGGGTCGGTCGACGCGCAGCACCTGCTGGAGGATCCGGACGTGGTGATTCAGGGCAACCGGGTGCTCCACCTGCGCTACCGGGTGCGCCGCTGACCGGTGTGGTCAGGCGATCGGCGGGTCAGCCGCCCGAACCGCCGTTCAGGCCGTAGCGACGCAGCACCGCGCCGAGCGTCTCGTACGGCGCGCCCGGACCGCCGTCCAGTCGGTACCACCACGCCCGTCGGGCACCCCGCCCGAAGGGCCGACCCACGACAACCTCGTGCTCGGACTCGACGGGGTTTTCGTGGTGGCCGACGAGGATGCCCCACGGCAGCGCCGGCATGCTCGGTCGGCTCGACCGCAGCCCGCCGGACCGGCCCGGATGCACGGACACGATCAGGCTGCGGGCGCTACCCGCCAACTTCTCGGCGAGTCCTTCGAGCGTCGCCGCGTCGACGACCGACAGGGGCGGGCCGGCCAGCCGGAGTTGTTCGCGGACGCCGACGTCGACCCGTTCGACCGTCAGGACCCCGAGCGTCGTCGTCTCGTCGCCGCCGCCGACGATGGTCAGGCTGGTGGGTGCCGGCGCGCGCGTTCGACAGAATGCGGTGAGTTCGTGGCGTGACCACGGTTCGGTGACCGGTTCCGCGACGCCCCAACCGGTCGGCTCGGCGCCGGTGAGGGCGCGGACGGCGGCCTCGGTGCTGGCGCCCAGCCGCAGGGCCTCGGTGGCGGGGTGCATGGTGACGATCTGGATCTCCAGGCCGCCCGTCCACGGTGTGTTCGTGGGCAGTGTTCCAGCGGTCTGCGCGGCGTCGGGTCTGGCGAAGCGGTGACCGTCCCAGCGCAGCGGCAGACCGGTGAGGCCGTCCCGGTACTCCTCGCCCGCCCGCACCACCCACTGGCCCTGCGCCTGGGCGAGCATCGTCTCGAACGGGTACGTGATGACGCCGTCCACCGGCGTGACGACCTGGAGCAGCAGACCGTCGCGTACCGCGTCGACGGCCGCCTGCGCGAGCCACGGTGCCAGGCCGACCACCGCCCGGTCCTGGTGCAGGACGACGGCCCGGTCGGTGATCGTGTCGGTTGCGCCGTTCATCGGCTCTCCCATGTCAGCCCTCCGGTGATCTCAACCAGCGCGGCGGTGAAGCGACGGGCGACGTCCGCGGCCTGCGGGTCCGCGCCCGGCGCCCGGCTCTCCACCCACCAGACCGGCTCGGGTACGTCGTCGGCGGGGGCGAGGCCGAGGAGCCGCCGCGCCTCCCCGGGTACGCGCACGAGGCGCGCGGCCTCGACGCTCAGCAGGAGCCGCCCGTCGATGGGGTCGAACAGTTGCACCAGCCCGACCGCCTCGACGGTGTCCATCTTCAGCTCGGAGCCGGCCGCGAGCAGGGCCCCGAGCATCGCGGCCGCATCGGGCTCGGCGCGGCACAGCGCCACCGTGTCGAACGTCATCAGTGCTCCTTCGTCTCACCGGTGAACGCGGTCTGCACCATGCGGGGACCATCGCCGGGGCGGATCAGTTGCGCGCGGCCGGTCGGCAGGACCATGGGCCGCACGCCGGAGAACAGTTGGCCCTCCGTCCGGTCGCCCGACATGAGCAGGCTGAGGCAGCCGGCCTCCCGTACGGCCAGCGGGAACGGCTCGAACAGGCCGCGTGAGGCACCGGCCACCCGGCGGGCCATCACGACGTGCAGCCCGGTGTCGCGGCCGGCCGCCACGTGCGGCACCAGCGCGCCGAGCGGCTGGGTGGCCGACGCGGCCAGGATGTCGTAGTCGTCGATGAGCAGCACGATCCGGGTACGCGCCGCCTCCGGCGACTGCCGTTTCGCCAGCTCGTCGGAGACCGCCCTGGAGAGTTGCTGGGCGAGCGCCGGGTTCGGGGCGTACCCGCCGCAGTAGGAGTCGGGCACCACGTCGGCGAGGGCACGACGCGGGTCGAACACGGCGAAGACGAGTTCCTCGGAGTCGTACTGCCCCATCAACTCCTCGGCGACCAGCCGCAGCAGGTTCGTCTTGCCCGTCCGGGGGTCCCCGAGCACGAGGAGGTGCTGGTCGCGGCCGAAGAGGTCGAGGGCGGCGGTGGAGAAGTCGTGCTCGTAGCGGCCGAAGGGAACCACCCCGTGACCGGAGGGCGCGCCGGCCAGGTCGGCCACGGGAAGCACGGCGGGCAGGACCCGCACCGGCGGCGGCAGCGCGCCCGTCCAGGCCGCCCGTACCGATCGGGCCGCCGCGACCAGACCGGCGACCGCCGGGTCGGCGACCCCGTCCAGGCGGGGAAGCGCCACCTGGGCGAACAACTTCTCGCTGGTCAGCGCCCGACCAGGCTGGTCCGGTGGTACGGCTCGGGCCTGCCTGCCGTCGATGCTGGATTCGGCGGGCTCGGTGAGCCGCAGCTCGACGCGGTTGGCGAAGGCGACCTGCTGGGCGGCGCGGACCTCGTTCCATCGCCGGGCCGTGCCGACCACGTGGATGCCGTAGCGACCGCCCCGGGCGAGCAGGCCGTGCACCTTGCCTTCGAGACCTTCGAACTCGGCGTTGAGCTGTCCGTACCCGTCGATCAGCAACACCACGTCGACGCAGCCGACCTCGGTGCGTACGGCTTCGTCGGCGTTCCGCAGGTCCTCGACCGTGTCGAACTGGTGGCGGGTGAAGATGCGCTGCCGCCGGGTGAGCATCGCGTGCACCTCGTCGACGACACGGCGAACACGCTCACGGTCCTCGCGTCCCGCGACGCCGCCGACGTGGGGCAGCTCGGCGAGCCCCGACAGGCCGTTTCCCAGCAGGTCGATGCCGTAGATCCCGACGTCGGTGGGACGGCGGGTGGTGGACAGGCTGAGCGCGAGGGTGCGCAGCGCCGTTGTCTTGCCGCTGCCGGGCCCGCCCAGGATGAGCAGGTTGCCGCCGCTCCCCGCGAGGTTCAGCACCCAGGGGCCCTGCCACTGGCGGGCCGGATCGTCGAGTCGGCCCAGCGGAACCGGCAATCCACCGCCGCGCGGCGGGCTCATCCCCAGGCGTACACCATCGGGTGTGGTGCTCACCCCGCCGGCCATCTCGTCGAGGGTGAGCAGCGACGGCAGGGGCGGTAGCCAGATCGCCGGGACGCGCTGCCCGCTCGCCGCCATCTGCCGTACCACCGTGGACAGCAGGGTCGGTCCGGTGGTGCGCCGGGTGGCCGTCGGCTCGGTCGGCGCGCTCTCGTCGACGTCGGCGCGGGCGGTGCCGAACATCGGCATCGGTTTCGCCAGCGGTCCGACGATCGGGGCGAGCTCGGCGTCCGCACCCTCGTCGAGCGGGCCGGACACGTAGGCGGCCTTGAACCGCTGGTAGATCGACACGTCGACCTTCAGGTACCCGTTCCCGGGCAGCGGCGGCAGGTGGAACGCGTCGACCGTGTCGAGGACGGTGCGCGACTCGATCTCGGTGAGCGTACGCAGGCCGATCCGGTAGGCGAGATAGTTCTCCAGGCCGCGCATCTTGCCCTGCTCGACGCGCTGGCTGGACAGCAGCAGGTGCACGCCGATGGACCGCCCGATCCGACCGATGCGCAGGAACAGGTCGATGAACTCCGCCTTGGCGGCGAGCAGTTCACCGAACTCGTCGATGAGCACGAGGAGGTGGGGCAGTGGGGGTAGGTCGCTGCGCTCACCCTGGGCGCGGAGCATCTGGTACTCGGTGATGTCGGTGACCTTGCCGGCGTCGGCGAGCACCTGTTGGCGGCGCTGCACCTCGCCGTCGAGGCTCGTGTACATCCGCTCCACCAGCGCCGCGTCGGCCGCCAGGTTGGTGATCAGCCCGGCCAGGTGCGGTAGGTCGCTGAACGGCGCGAAGGTGGCCCCGCCCTTGTAGTCCACGAGGACCATCGCCATCCGCTCCGGCGGATGACTCGCCGCCAGGGCGAGCACGAGCGTACGGAGCAGCTCGCTCTTGCCCGAGCCGGTCGCCCCGACGCACAGCCCGTGCGGCCCCATGCCGAGCTGCGCGGGCTCCTTCAGGTCGAGCAGCACCGGACGCCCGGCGGGATCGACCCCGATCGGGACACGGAGAAAGTCTCGCTCTCCACGTGGCCGCCAGAGGCTGGTCAGGTCGAGGTCGGTGAGGTCGGACAGGCCCAACAGATCCTGGAAGTCGGCCGGTGGGGTGCCGGTGCCGTCGTCGTAGGAGTCGGCGGACAGTCGCAGCGGTGCGACGCTGCGGGCCAGTCCCTCCACGAGCGGACCCGGCGCCGCGTCGAGGGTGCCTCGTACGGTCATGGCGGGGGACGCGGTGAGGTCCTCCAGGGTGACCGAGTCGCCGTCGATGGTGATCCGGCGGGAGACGTCGCCGGGCTCGTGCAGCCGGTCGGCGAGCAGGTGGACCACCGTGACGCCGAGGCTGTCCAGTCCGACCGTCGGGTCGGGGCTGGCCAGCACGCGAGCCAGCTCACCGTGCGCGTCGTCGATGACCAGCAGGCGCGGCCGGGCCTTCGCCTCGGCTCGCCCGCCACCGTGGCGGAAGGCCTTGAGCGCGCTGGTGGCCCGCTCCTCCAGGTCGTCGCGGAGCAGTTCCACGAGCGTCTGCGCCGTCGTGACCAGCAGCGGGGTCGGGCCGGACGGGCCGATCGAGGTCCGGTCGAGCAGGTGGGGCAGCCACCGCGCCCACCGCCAGTCCCGGGCCCGTTCGGGAGTGGTGATGATCGCGAGCGTCACGTCGTCCGGTGCGTGGAACGTGGCGACCTGCACGAGGATCGCCCTGGCGACGGCCACCGCCTCCGCGTGGTTCGGCGCTATCACGCTGACGTCCCCGGCGCAGTCGAGGTTCGCCCGCAGGGGCAGCCCGGGTGTCAGCGCGAAGCGGCGGATCAGTGAACGCGCCTCGTGACGCATGAACGGATCGAGCGGGTTGGTGGGCGTGCTCTGCTCGCGCAGCTCGATGGGTCGCACCGGCAGCGCGCCCACACCCAGTCGTACGTGCAGGAAGTCGATGTCGGCGCGTCGGCGCTCCCAGAGCCGGGCGGGGCTGCGGATCACGTCGAGCAGCCGGTTCACGGGCGGGTCGAGGAGGCTGGCTTCCGTACGCATCCGCTGCTCGCTCTCGCGCAGCTGGTCCCGCAGCTCCTCCAGATAGTCCTGGTAGCGCTCGCGCTGCGCGCGGCGCTGTCGGCCGGCCTTGCCCAGTTGGGTGAGGTACATCGCACCGGCGGCGCCCAGCGCCGCCACCATCACCACCGCGCCGAGGGCCGCGAACCCCGAGCCACGCAGGAACATCATCATGCTCATGGCCACGCCCGCGCCGGCCATCGGCAGCAGCGCCTGTAGCCCCATCGCGGACCGGCCGTCGGGCAGTTGCGGTGGCGGGTCCAGCACCAGCGGGTCCATCGTGGACATCGGGCGGGCCATCCGGGCCGGGCGGTGCACCATGCGCGTCGACATGCGGTCCTCCGGTCAGGTCTGCCGGGCGCGGGTCAGGGCCAACGCGGCCGCGCGGGTCACCTCCACGAGTGTCGCCTCGCCGATCCGTGACGGCGTGATGAGCGCGCCGGCGGCCAGGTGACGGTCGTAGGGCAGCGCCACCACCGGTACGCCGGTCTGCCCGATCAGCTCCCGTGCCGCGCGCTGGTCCAGCGTCGAGCGGCCGTGCGGGTTGCCCGCGCTCAGCACGACGACGACCCGGTCCAGCCACGCCCCGTACCCGTCGTCGACGATCCGACGGAGGGCCTGGTAGGTGCCCCGTACCCCGTCGGGTGTGGCCGCCGCGACGAGCACCACGGCGTGCGCGTCGGCCATCACCCCCGCCGGGGTACGGGCCTCCAGGCCGGGTGGGCAGTCGGTGACGGTGACGGCGAAGAGGCGCGACAGCGCGCGGGTGACCGCGGTGCACAGGTTCGCGTTGGTGGTGCCGCCCGGCAGCACCCAGAGGCCCGTCCCGGTGCGGGGTAGGAGTGGTGCCAGCTCGCGTAGGTCGCCGCCTCGTGCCGCGAGCAGGCCGGGTGCCAGCTGGTGCAGCGACGGCTCGCTCGGCACGCCGAGCCGCCAGGTCAGTGAGCCCTCGTACGGGTCGGCGTCCGCGGCGAGGACCGGATCGGCACGACGGGCCGCGAACACCGACGCCAGCAGCGCGGCGACCGTGGACTTCCCGGCGCCACCCTGCACGGAGGCCACCGCGATGCGCCGGCCGGTGTGTACGGGCGACTGCACCTCGGCCGCCAGGTCGGTGAGTTCCCGGTTCTGCCGGCCGCTGGCGAACATCTGGCTGGCGCTGCGCCAGGTACGCCGTAGCGCGGAGTCGCCGGAGGGGGGACGGCGTGCGATCGGCGGATTGTTCGGTTCGGCCACCGAGGGACCGGCCGGCGGTGCGGTTCGCGGCACCGGAGGAGCGCTCATGCCACCCCCTCTCTCAGAAGGTGTCGAGTAGGCGTGAGTAGAGCCCGAACACCCCTACGGCGACGGGCACCAGCGCCATCACGGTGAGGGCTTCGACGCGGTCAGCGACCTGTCGGCCCCGCGCCAGGATGTGTGGCGGCGGCCGGTACGCCAGGATCGCCAGGGACACCGCGCAGACACCGAGGGCCGCCACGGCGGTGGCCCACCACGTCTCGGGTCGCTGGTGTATCCAGCTCAGCAGCAGGCCACCCACGACGGTCAGCGTGCCGGTCACCAGCGCCACCACTTCGGCCGCCAGCGGGAAGGCGCGCATCCGCAGCAGCAGGGCGGCGGCCACGAGGACTGCCAGCGTCAGTGGCCACGGACCCGGCGTGGCCGCCAGGACGAGCCCGGCGAGCGTCGCCGAGGTCGCCGCCGCGATCGCCGCGACAGCCAGTCCTCTGTGCGCGGAGTCGACGGCGGCCTGTACGGATACGCGGTTCACCGGCTCGTCGTTGCTGCGTCGGTCGTCGAGGCGGGTGAGGCCCGAGGTGATCAGCGCGAACCGGGGTAGCAATCCCAGCACGCCCACCGACGCGATCGCCATCACCGCCGCGGTCCGCTCGTCGGAGACGCCGAACAGCAGCGGGGTGCCCCAGCCCGCGACCAGGAGGAGTGCTGTCCCGCCACCGAGGAGGCCGGCGCGGCCGTTGCCCGTCGCCGCGCCCACGGTCAGGACGGTGCAGCCGATCACCACGGCCCACAGCGCCAGCTGTCCGGCGCCGGTGTCGGTCCAACCGGGCACGGTGGTCGTCACGATCGCGGCGCCGCTCAGCAGCACCGCCACCCCGACGGCCCGTCGGCCCGCCACTCCGAGGAGGAGGCCGGCCAGGGCGACCGCGCCACCGACGACGCTGACCAGGGCGGGACCGAGTCGTGGGCCGGAGAACAGGGCGGCCGTGGTGGCGGCCACCAGGCAGGCGGTGGTGGCGGTCCACGTCCGAGGGACGTCACCCCAGCGGCCGCGTCGACGCGTGAGATCGTCGCCGACCTCGTCGGAGACGTCGTGGACGATCGCCGCCGGTGGTGCCTCCGAGATGGGATCGACCCGGAGCAGGGCGCCGTCGGGAACGGCGGCCTGCCGCAGACTGCCGGCGGGATCGAGCACCGTACCGTCGAGGGTGCTGATCTGGTAGCCGCGCGAATCGTCCGTCGGTGGGTGGCCCACGAGGGCGACGACCTCGGGCAGCAGCAGGCCGAGTGGTTCGTCGGCGGGCAACACGAGGTCGATGCGGCGGTGTGGCCCGGCCAGGGTCACCCGACTGAGGTGGCCGGCGGACGCGAGGGTCTGCGGACCGGTCATCGCTGGCCTGTCGGCTGAACCGCTGCCGGGTTGCGTGCCCGCTGTTGCTCGGCGACGACGTTCTGCAGGAAGGACCAGCCCACACACACGGCGCAGGCCACCGCCGCGAGCACGAGACCGGCCCGCAGCCAACGGAAGCCGTCACCCGTGGCGCGGACGCGGCGCTGCCTGCCCCACAGCAGCAGCTCCCGCATGCGGGCACGGCGAACCGCGACCGACTCGATGAGCTGGGTGTCGAATTCCCGGGCCACGGCTCGATTCTATCCACGGCCGCTAATTCGATTGGGGGCGACGATCACGCGCTGCCGGTGAGCCTGCCACGCCAACGCGTCGACGATGATCAACCTATGAAGGGCCGGTGGCTCCGAGTGCGGCGGCCACTCGGGCTGCCTCGTGCCGGCCCTGGTCCCGTCCGGCGGCCACGAGCCCGGGTACCACGGACCGGTCCGTCACGCTCGCGCCCTGCGCCCGCTTGGAGGCCGTGTCGCGCAGCAGCAGCTCGACCGGGCGGCCCTTACCCAGGGCGGCGCGCTGCTTCTCGATCCGGGCCCACGGCCCGATGGCGGCGGTGCTGGGCGCGAGGGCGATCACCGGGCCGTTCCCGGGTGCGAGGTCCAGGTTGAGGCTGGATCGCATGCCGCCGTCCATGTACCGGTGACCGTCGATGGCGACCGGAGCGGCGGACTGCGGCATGGCGCAGCTCGCGGCGACCGCGTCCACGAGGGGTACGCCGTCGTGCCGCGTGAAGAGGCGCAGGACGCCGGACTCGACGTCGACGGCGGTGACGCGCAGGTCGGCGTCCTTCCAGTTGTGGTCGGGGAGGCGGGCCTCGGCGATCCGGCGCTGCCGCGACGGGTCGTCGATGGGTGCCGCGAGCGCGAGCTTGCCGAGGCGACGGGCGGCCTGCTCGGGGCTGCGGGCGAACAGCTGTGCCCGGGCGAGCCGCAGGAGGCTGAGCAGGCCCAGCGCGGGCCCGGTCTCGTGGGGTACGCCCTGACGCTGGCGCTCGTACAGCTCGGGCAGGGGTGTGCCGCTGGCGATCTGGGCGCCCACCACCGCGCCGGCGCTGGTGCCGAGAAGCACCGCGTCCGGGCCCACGGTCAGTCCCTCGTCGGCGAGGCCGGCGAGGACGCCCACCTCCCAGGCGATGCCGGCGACTCCACCGCCACCGAGCACCCAGACCGGCCGCGTGTCGTCCGTCATCGCCATCCTCCCGCCATGTTACCGCTAACGCTGTTCGCAGTTTGACGCTAGCAGGGGACCTGGAGGGCTGACAACTGCTGGCTCAGGGCTTCCGTCGGCCGAAGATGATCCCGCCGAGCTTGCTCTCCGGCGAGGTGACCGTCATCTCCGCCTCGACCGCGAAGCCGTTGTCGCGCAGCCAGGCCGTCATCCGGGCCGGCCGGCGACGGTGCACGTGGACCCGCATCGGGTGGCCGCCGTACCCCTCGGTCTTGAGCGTCGTCTCGTCACCCACGTGGAAGCCGACCAGCAGTGGGCCGCCCGGCCGAACCACCCGGCGAAAGTGCGCGAGGACCTGACCGAGCCGTTCGTCCGGAACGTGGATGAGCGAGTACCAGGCGAGCAGACCGGCCACCGAGCCGTCGGCCAGGTCGAGGTCGGTCATCGAGCCCATCTCGAACCGCAGGTCGGGGTTGTCGCGGCGGGCCACCGCCAGCATGCCGGGGGACAGGTCGATGCCGAACACGTCGAGACCCAGCTCGTGCAGGTGGGCGGTGATGCGACCGGTGCCGCACCCCACGTCCGCGACCGGACCGCCGCCCGCGGCGCGGACGAGTTCGGCGAACAGCGCCAGCGCGGCCCGCTCGTAGGGTGCGCTGGCCAGAAAGTCGCGGACGAGGTCGGCGTAGCTGACCGCTACCGTGTCGTACGAGGTGCGCGTGTCGGCCAGCCAGTCGTCCGCGTCCATCATGGAAGATTATCGGCCGACGGTCACCTGTGCCGGCCCCCTGGGGGCTCCACCTCTGTCGGGGGTTGCTGAGCGTACGGTCAGCGCCATGAACGACAGTCGCGCCGCCAGACCTCTTCTTCGCCGAACCTCGGACCTGCCCGCCTGCCCGGCGAACGGGGTGCAACGCGCGGTGGGTTCGGCGTCGGGTGAGCGTCGATGAACCGCAGCCCGGTGCTGTTGGGCGCCATCGCACTCGCCCTCGTGGCGGCCCTTCTGTCCGCGCCCGGTGGAGCACCCGTGACCGCTCACGCCGCAGCGGTCGCCTGTCCCACGCCAGCGCGGCCGACGATGAAGATCCTGACCGTTGGCGACTCGATCACCGAGGGCGCGACGATGGCCGGCTCGGTGAGCGCTGCCTACCGTGCGGAGTTGGGGCGACTGCTCACCGAGAACTGCGTCCCGCACACCTTCGCCGTCGCGGCGGTGGGGGGTACGACCTGCGGCTACTGGACGACACGGATGGCGGACCTCGTCAGCACGCACCAGCCCGACCTGATCCTGCTGAACTGCGGGACCAACAACAATCTGTCGACCGCCACCGCGACACAGATCACCGCTTTCGAGCGCACCTACCGGACACTCTTCGACATCGCACTGGACCTGGACCCGGACGTCGTCATGTACCCGGCGTGGGTGCAGTACAGCGCCGGCCACGGCACGACCGGCTGCACGACCCCACCGGGCCCGAGCCCGGCCTGGCTCCCCGCGAGCGAGGCCGTCGTCAACGACGCGATCTACCGCAGCATCAAGGTCATCGACGAGTTCGGCGACCGCGTACCGACGTGGATCGACTACCAGCCCATCCCCGAAGGCTATCTGGACGAGTGTGGGGTGCACCCCACACCGGGTGGCTACGACGTGATGGGCAGGCTGGCTTACAACACCATCGCCCCACGGCTGGGTGTACCGCTCGCGCCACTGCCGTGTGGGCTGGTCGGCCGTCGGCCGGACCATCCGGTCGGTGACTGGACCCCCTGCAGGACGATGAACCTCAACTCGTGACGCGTGTCCGCTCGTCGCCGCCGATTCAGACGTAGATCTTCTTGGCGTACTCCGGGCCGTAGTGCCTCTCCAACTCCTCCAGGCTCTCGACGGGCGCCTCGACCTCCTTGATCAGGCGGGCGCGGGACGGCAGCACGTCGGGCTGCCAGGTCTCCGGCTGCCACAGCGCGGACCGCAGGAACGCCTTCGCGCAGTGGTAGAAGATCTGCTCGATCTCCACCACCACGGCGAGCACCGGCCGGTGTCCCTTGACGACCATGTCGTCGAACCAGGGAGCGTCGCGCACCAGGCGGGCCCGCCCGTTGATGCGCAGCGTGTCGGTGCGGCCCGGGATCAGGAACAGCAGCCCGACGTGCGGGTTGTCCAGGATGTTGCGGTAGCCGTCCGCCCGCTTGTTGCCCGGCCGCTCCGGCAGCGCGATGGTCGTGTCGTCGAGCACCAGCGCGAACCCGGCCGGGTCGCCCTTCGGGGAGACGTCACAGGTGCCGTCCGCGCCGGCCGTCGCCACCAGGCAGAACGGCGCGGCGGCGAGCCACTGCCGGTCGCGCTCGTGCAGGCGGGGGCGGTCCTTGTTGGCGGCCCGGGGGTGCGGCGTCCCGAGCAGCTCGCGTAGTTCCTCGTGCGTGGTGATCTCCACCGTCACGTGATCCTCCCTGAGCCGTTGACCAGGGTGGCGGGCGCGCCACCGTCGCCAGCCTAGGCCCGCGTGGCCATCGAGGTTTGCCCCTGGTAGCCGGGGGTACGGCCTCACTCGACACGCCCGCCGCACGTACCGTCCGCAGGAGCGCCGACCAGTGGAGGCCGGGACATGGAGAGTCGACTCAAGGTGCTGGGTCACCCAGTCCATCCAATGCTTGTCATGTTCCCGGTCGCGTTGCTGGTCACGGCGGTGCTCTTCGACATCATCGACACCGTTGGCGGCCCCGATTTCCTCGGCGAGGTCGCGTACTGGAACATCACCGTCGGTCTGATCGGCGGCCTGCTGGCCGCGGCGGCCGGTTCGTTCGACCTGCTGGCGATCCCGACGGGCACCCGCGCGAAGCGGGTCGGTCTGCTGCACGCGGGCGCGAACGTCGCGGTGATCCTGCTCTTCGCCGCCGTCTGGGCGGTCCGGCTCAACGCGGACTCGCGGGCCGCCGGCGGCGCGCTGATCGCCATCGAGGTGGTCGCGGTGGCGATCCTCGGCATCAGCGCCTGGCTCGGTGGCGAACTTGTCGACCGGCTCGGTGTGGGCGTCGACCCCGACGCCGATCTGAACGCGCCCAGCTCACTGCGACCCACCACCCAGCGGATCGGAGACGCGCGATGACCGAGCAGCAGGCCGGTGGTTTCGGTCGGGGGTGGCGCAGCCGGCAGCAGGGCTGGGACCCGATGGGCGAGTTGCAGTCGCTGCGCGCCGAGCTGAGCCGGTTGGTCGGCGGCCGGGCCGGGGCGTCCGACGTCGAGCTGACCGAGACCGCCGACGGTTGGCAGGTCGTCGTGCGGTTGCCCGGCGTCGCGCCGGAGGAGGTCGCCGTCGAGCTGGACGACCGCGAGTTGTGCGTGCGGGGCCGCTCCGAGGCGGAGGTCAACGCCGACCAGGGCATCCCCGGCGGCTTCGAGACCCGGGGTTTTGAGTACCGCGTCGACCTGCCGTCGCGGGTCGACCCGGAGGGCATCGACGCGGTGATGGACCACGGGCTGCTGCGGGTCCGCCTGCCCCGGGCGGCGCGGCCCGCGCCGCGCACCATCACCGTCGGCCGCACCGGGCCGCGCTCCGGCGGCCTGTCCGGGGGTACGCCGGTTCCGGCCGACCCCGCCGCGGACCGGGAGCTGCACCACCCGGACGCGGTCGGCGAGATCGACCGGCCGTAGCGGGCCAGGTGGTCACCCCGTCCCTGCTCGGCCCGACGGCCGGGCGAGTCGACGACGTGCGGCGGATCGCGGTGCTGCGCGCCAACGCCCTCGGCGACTTCATCTTCGTCCTGCCGGCGTTGGAGGCGCTGCGTGCCGCGTACCCCTCGGCGGAGATCGTGTTGCTCGGAGCGCCGTGGCACGCGAAGCTCTGGCGCGACCGGCCCGGCCCGGTGGACCGGGTGCTGGTGGTGCCGCCGGGGCCGGGCATCCGCGAGCCGGTGGCCGACGAGTCGACCTCGACGGTGGACGACTTCGTGGCGGCGGCCCGGGACGAGAGCTTCGACCTGGCGGTGCAGCTCCACGGTGGCGGCGCGAACTCCAACCCGTTGATCAGTCGGCTCGGCGCCCGGGTGACCGTCGGGCTGCGCGCCGAGGACGCGCCCCCGCTGAACCGGTGGCTCCGCTACGTGTACTACCAGCACGAGGTGATCCGCTACCTGGAGACGGTGGCGCTGGTGGGCGCTCCGGCCACCACGATCGTGCCGACGCTGGCGGTCACCGACGCCGACCGGGCGGAGGCGGAGCGGGTGCTCGGCCCGCCGGAGCGACCCCGGGTGGCGTTGCATCCCGGTGCCAGCGACACGCGACGGCGCTGGCCGGCCGAGCGGTTCGCCGAGGTGGCGGACGCGCTGCACGACGACGGCTACGAGGTGCTGGTGACCGGTACGCCGGCGGAGCGGGACGTCGTGGACCGGGTGGTCGCGGCGGCCGGTGCGCCGGTCCGGCCGCAGGTGGGCACGCTCAGCCTCGGCGGGCTGGCCGGCTGCTACGCCGATTGCGCGCTGGTCGTCTCGAACGACACCGGCCCGCTGCACCTGGCCGGCGCGGTGGGTACGCCCACGGTGGGCATCTTCTGGGTCGGCAACCTGATCAACACGGCGACGCCGCTGCGCGGCCGGCACCGGCCGATCACCTCGTGGATGGTGCACTGCCCGGTCTGCGGGGTGGACTGCACGCCCGGCATCTATCCGCACCGACCGGGCGACGGGGAGTGCCCGCACCGCGACTCGTTCGTCACCGACGTCCCCGTGGCCGAAGTGCGCGAGGCGGCCCGCGAACTGCTCAACCCATAGTTAAGCCCTCGTCGGCGAGGACGACCTCCCACGCCTCCACGTCCCGCTCGGTGACCGTGGTGGGGGTCTCCAGGTGGTAGGCGCCGCTGGGCAGGATGCCCGCCCCGCCGTGCCGGGTCAGCACCGCGAGCTGGGCGGCCACGTCCTCACCCTGGTGCCGCTCCTGCACCCGACGCCAGAAGTCGAACCCGCCGGAGTCGAGGAGCTTGGCCCGGTCGTAGAGCACGCAGCCGCCGATCCAGGACACCTTGTACGCCCGCCACGCGCCCGGCGGCAGCCCCACCGTGGCGGTGACGTGCAGCAGATTGGCCGCCGAGTGGATCCGGGCGCGTTCCCACTCGACGGTGCCCGGGCGGATCCGCTCCGGCGCGGGCGGTCCGGCCCACTCCTCGTAGTGCCCGTGCGTGTCCGGACGGACGTCGTCGACGTACGACAGACCGTGCACGCCGTTGCCCACGAACCCGCAGCCCAGCTCCTCGATCGCGGTGACCAGCCGGCGCAGCGCCCCCGGCTCCAGCCAGACGTCGTCGTCGAGGTTGAGCACGTACCGGGCGGCCGACGCATCGAGCAGGTACGCGCGGTGCTCGGCCAGTCCCCGGCGCGGCAGCCGGCGGGTCAGCAGCACCGGGTGGCCGGCGTGCCGCAGCGCCCGAACCATGGTGGCCGCCGCCGGGTGGGTGTACGCCGGGTCGCCGTCGGACTGGTCGCTGACCACCACGCCGAAGCCGGGCACCCCCTCCTGCGCGGCGAGCCCGGCCAGGGTGACGGCCAGCTCGGTGGGCCGGTTACGGGTCGGGATCAGCACGTCGACGAGCCGGTCGACGCGGAACTCCGCCGGCGTGCCGAGGGCGAGGGGCCGGTTCACGACGACTGGGTACGGGTGCTCAACGACGGATCGGAGGCGTACGACGACGGGTCCTGACCGTGGGACCGGATCCGTTCGATGATCGCCGAGGTGGACCGGTCCGCCACGTATCCGAGGGTTCGCACCTGACCGCCGAGCCGCCGTACCAGCGGCGCTTCCGGCACCAGCTCGGGCGGGTAGTCCCCGCCCTTGACGTAGACGTCCGGCCGGACCGCCTCGATCAGCGCGGCGGGCGAGTCCTCCTCGAACACCACCACGTGGTCCACGCAGGACAGCGCGGCCAGCAGGGCGCCACGGTCCTCGACCGGGTTGACCGGCCGGTCCGGACCCTTGAGCCGGCGTACGCTGCCGTCCGAGTTGACCGCCACGATGAGCAGGTCGCCCAGGGCGCGGGCCTGCTCCAGGTAGCGCACGTGCCCGGGGTGCAGCACGTCGAAGCAGCCGTTGGTGAACACCACCGACCGTCCCGCCTCGCGGTGTTCGGCGACGATCGCGTCCAACTCGTCGGTGCCGACCACCGCCGGGTGCCCGCTGGCCTCCGGCGGCATGTCGAGCGCGGCGAGCAGGTCGTCGCGCAGGCACACACAGGTGCCGGTGTCGGAGACCGTGATCGTGGCCGCGAGCTGGGCGAGTTGCGCGGCGGTGGGCAGCGGCGCGGCGGCGGCCAGGGCCAGGGTCATCGCCGCCAGGTAGGCGTCTCCTGCTCCCACGGCGTGGCTCGCCGGGACCGGGGTGCTGTGGCTGCGCCGCCGCTCGCCGTCCGCGCCGCCGACCACCGCGCCGTCGGTGTCCAGGGTCACCGCGACCACGTCCGCCCCCGTGTGGGCGTGCAACTCCGCCAGGCGCGACTCGGCCAGCACGGCCCGGTCCACACCCGCTCCGGCCTCGGTGTTCACGGTGACGCCCGTCCCGGTGACGCTCAGACCGTCGCCGGTGAGGGCCACCCGACTCTCGCCCGGCGTGGGTTCGCCGACCGGGCCGGGACGGTCGTCGGCGCGGGCCCCGCCCGGGGCGGCCCCCACGCTCAACTCGGACGGCCCGTCGGCCGGATCGATGTCGGGGTGCTCCAGGTGCAGGTCGGTGCCGGCCGTCGTACGGGTCGCGCCACCGGCGCGGGCCAGCAACCGGGTCGCCTCGGCGAAGCTCGGGGTGACCACGGTCGGCGCGAGCCCCCGCCAGTCGGCGAGGTCGTGGGCGTCCAGCGCGACCGTGGCGTACCGCTCGCGGTTCTCGACCAGCCACGCGCGGACCGGCGCGGGCAGCGCCCCCAGGCCGTAGTCGCAGACCACCAGGGTCGGCGCCTCGCCGTCGGCGGCGGCGCGCAGCTCCTCGGTGGCGCAGTCCAGCGCCGTGAGCAGCCGGGTCACGCCGTCCGGGTCGAGCGCGTCGTCGGGGTCACCCGAATCCTCCCGGAGCAGGATCTGGTTGCCGGCCAGCATCCGCCGCTTCACGGGGGTGGGTCGGCCAGGTTGGTTGACGGTACGGTCCCAGACGCCGGCCCGGTCCAGACAGTCGTGCAGTTCGTCCCCGGCGACGTCCGCGCCGACCGGTGCCACCAGCACGGCCCGACCGCCGAGGGTGGCGACGTTGACGGCGGTGTTCGCCGCCCCACCGGCAGCGGAGATCCGTCGACGCAGGGTCAGGACCGGGGCGGGCGCCTCCCGGCAGAGCCGGTCGGACTCGGCGAACCGCCACTCGTCCAGCATGGCGTCACCGACGATCAGGACCGGACGCCCGAGCCAGCTCTCCACGACGGTGGCGAGCCTGCGCTGTTCCGCTGCTGCTCCTGCCATGCCTCCCCGGGTCCCCAGCGGCCCCCGGGCCAAACCTGGGCCGATGTGACGCCCCTCGTGGGGTGTTTCGGGCGGTAGGGCGCGGGAAGGGAACTGAGGAACCCCGGAGAGGAGATGTACCGAGATGGCAGCGACATTGCAGGGTAAGAGGATCGCCTTCCTGGCCGCCGACGGTGTCGAGGAGGTCGAGTACGTCCAGCCGCGCGAGGCGGTCGAGAACGCCGGCGCGACCGTGGAGCTGGTCTCGCTCAAGCCCGGTTCCATCCAGTCCTTCAACCACCTCGACCAGTCCAAGACGTACGACGTCGACGTCACCGCGGACCAGGCGGACGCCGCCGGGTACGACGCGCTCGTGCTGCCCGGAGGGGTGGCGAACCCGGACTTCCTGCGGTCGGATCCGGACGCGGTGCGGTTCGTGAAGGCGTTCTTCGAGGCCGGCAAGCCGGTCGGGGTGATCTGCCACGGCCCGTGGACGCTGATCGAGGCGGACGTGGTGCGCGGCCGGAAGATCACCTCGTGGCCCAGCCTGCGCACCGACCTGACCAACGCCGGCGCAACCTGGGTGGACGAGGAGTGCGTAGCAGACGGCAACCTGGTGAGCAGCAGAAACCCCGACGACCTCCCCGCCTTCTGCACCCAAATCACCAAATCCTTCGCCGCCGCCTGACCCCCATTTCCCCGGTGATCAAGAGGTTTGCGTCATCCCGACCGGCGTGTCGTGACGCAAACCTCTTGATCACCGCGGCATAGGTCGGCGGTTGCGCGCATGTTCTGGGGTGTGCGGGAAAGAGGGGCGTATGACTGCCGACGCCTCCGCTGCCCCGGTGCTGAATCGCCAGCAGATCCGGCTGCTCATGCTGGGTCTGATGACCGGCATGTTGCTGGCCGCCCTCGACCAGACGATTGTCGGTACGGCCCTACCGACGATCGTCGGTGAGCTGGGCGGGATCAACCACTACTCGTGGGTGGTCACGGCGTACCTGCTCGCCTCGACCGCGTCGACGCCCCTGTACGGCAAGATGGCCGACCTGTACGGGCGTCGCCCGGTCTTCCTCTTCTCGATCGGCACGTTCCTGCTCGGGTCGCTGCTGGCCGGGCTGTCGCAGAACATGACCCAGCTGATCATCACGCGCGGCATCCAGGGGCTCGGCGCCGGCGGTCTGCTGACGCTGGCGTTCACGATCATCTCGGACGTGGTCTCACCTCGGGAGAGGGGCCGATACCAGGGGCTCTTCGGCGCGGTGTTCGGCATCGCGTCGGTGGCGGGACCGTTGGTCGGTGGGTATTTCGCCGAGACCGACTGGCGGTGGATCTTCTACATCAACGTGCCGCTCGCGATCCTGGCCATCGTGGTCTGCTACCACGTGATGCGGCTGATCCCGTTCGAGCGGCGGGACCACGCGATCGACTGGCTCGGTGCCGGCCTGCTGGTGGCCGGGGTGAGCAGCCTCCTGCTCGCGCTGAGTTGGGGTGGCAACGAGTACCCCTGGGGTTCCGGGCTGATCATCGGTCTCTTCGTCGCCGGTGCGGTGCTGGCCGCGCTCTTCGTGCTTCAGGAGGCGCGGGTCGCCGAGCCGATCCTGCCGCTGCGGCTGTTCCGCAGCGCCACGTTCGCGCTGGCCAACTCGGCCGGCTTCGTGCTCGGTCTGGTGATGTTCGGGTCGATCATCTTCATCCCGCTGTACCTCCAGATCGTCAAGGGCGCCTCGCCGACCCGCAGCGGTCTGCTGATGCTGCCGATGATGGCGGGCATCATCGTCACCTCGATCGTCACCGGTCGGGCGATGAGCCGGATCGGCCGCTACAAGTGGTTCCCGGTGGCCGGGGCGGCGACCCTGCTGGTCGGCATGCTGCTGTTCACCCGGTTGCAGGTGGGTACGTCGCTCTGGGTGGCGTTCGGTTTCATGGTGGTGATCGGCGTCGGCCTCGGTCTGTGCATGCAGTCGCTCGTCCTCGCGGTGCAGAACGCGGTCTCCGTCCGCGACCTGGGCGCCGGTACCTCGTCGGCGACGTTCTTCCGGTCGCTGGGTGGTTCGTTCGGGGTGGCGATCCTCGGCACGGTGCTCTCGTCGCGGCTCAACTCGCAGCTTGCCGACCGGCTGCCCGCTGCGATCGCCCAGCTCCCACCGGAACAGCGGGCCGCGGTGGCGGCGAGCGGCGGCACGAACATCTCGATCAACGACCCCGCGACGATCATGGCGCTGCCCGGTGCCGTGCGGGCCGCTATCCAGGCGTCGTTCGTGGAGTCGCTGCACCTGGTCTTCCTGACCGCCGGACTCGTCGCCATCGTGGCGGTGCTGGTGACCCTGGCGATGCCCAACAGCGAGTTGCGGGGTGCCGGCCCGCAGGGTGCCAAGGGCGGGGCCGACCCGCTCGGCGGCGAGGCGCCGGCACCGGGCGGTAAGCCGCTGACCCGCGAGTCCAAGGAAGAGGCCGCCGCCGACATGGAGGCCAAGTCCCAGACGATGATCTGACCGCGCGGTCGCCCGGACCGCTCCCCGGCGGCCGGCCGGGTGGTTCGGGGCGGAGAGGTCCGGAGCTCTCCGCGGCGGCCGGCAATTGCCAATGAGCGTGATGCCTGTGAGTCATCAAGATGACTCACAGGCATCACGCTCATTGGCAGGTCCGCGCCCCGACGCATTCGGGTCAGAGCTACTTCTGGAACATCACCGAAGGGTCAGGCGGGGCGGCGGTAGGCGCCGTACCACCAGGTCGCCGCCAGTTCCCGCGCGGCCGCCGCGTCCGTCTCGGGGTCCGCGGTGGTCGTGCTGACGTGGTCGGCGAGGAAGCGGTCGCCGCCGATCACGATCAGCCGGCTGGCCGCGGACACGTCCAGGTCGGCGGGGGTACGTCCGGCCTGCTGCTCGGCCCGCAGGGCGTTCGCGGTGCGCGCGACGAACTGCTCCAGTCCGCCCGACCAGTACTCCCGCACCACCTCGTCGTAGGCGGCCACCTCGCTGACCGCCGCTAGCACCGGGGCATATGTCCGGTAGATTCGGATTACGTCGGTGAAGACCTCGGTCAGGCTCTTCAACGGATCATCGCTACCGGCCGGGTCCCACTGGCCGGTCCGGTCGAAGGAAGTGTCCCGCATCGTGCCGGCGAGGCGCATGAGTAGCTCGGTCTTGTCGCGGAAGTGGATGTAGAAGGTCGACCGGGCCACTCCCGCCTCGGCGGCGATCCGCTGCACACCGAGGTCGGTGAAGCGCACCCCCTCCCTCAGGAGCCGCTCGGTGGCTGCCAGCACCCGCGCCTCGACGGCGGCCCGCCCATCGGGGTTGCGCGGGCGGCGGCGGGTGATCGACGGCATGCCGAAATCCTAGGTGGCCGAGGGCCGGCCCGGCGACGTACGCTCGCTGCCGGACACACTGTCCGACATAGTGACCACGGAGCGCCTGACCTCGGCCTCCGCACCCACCACGAGGAGCAACACAGGTGAAGTACCGACTGCTGGGCACCACCGGGGTGTACGTCTCGGAGATCTCGCTCGGCGCGATGACCTTCGGTGGAAGCGGGCACCCGCTGTGGGGAACCCTCGGCGCGCTGGCGCTGCCCGAGGCGCAGCGAATGGTCGACACGGCTCTGGACGCGGGCGTCAACTTCGTCGACACGGCCGACGGCTACAGCGACGGTGAGAGCGAGGAACTGCTCGGCCAGGCGCTCGGCAAGCGGCGCCGGGACGTGGTGCTGGCCACCAAGGTGCACTCGCGTACCGGGCCCGGTCCGAACGACGTCGGCACCTCCCGGCTGCACATCATGCAGAACCTGGAGGACAGCCTGCGCCGGCTGGGCACCGATCACATCGACCTGTACCAGATCCACAACTTCGACCAGGTCACTCCAATGGAGGAGATGCTGCGCGCGCTCGACGACGCGGTCCGGCAGGGCAAGGTCCGCTACATCGGCTGCGCCAACTTCGCCGCCTGGCAGATCTCGAAGGCGTTGGGTATCTCCGCGCGGGAGAAGCTGGCCGGCTTCGTCTCGGTGCAGGAGTACTACTCGCTGCTGGGTCGGGACGTGGAGCGGGACGTGGTGCCGATGGCGCTCGACGCGAATGTCGGGCTGACCGTGTGGAGCCCGCTCGCCGGTGGTTTCCTCTCCGGCAAGGTGGGCCGGGATGGTGCCGTCGCCGACAGCGGCGCGCGCAGCGCCCAGCCCGGCTACACCAGTTTCACGCCGTTCGACTCCGAGCACGGCTTCGCGGTTGTCGACGTGCTCAAGGCCGTCGCCCAGCGGCACGACGTCAGCCCGGCCCGGGTGGCCATCGCCTGGCTGCTGTCCCGGCCGGCGGTCACCAGCGTGATCGTCGGTGCCCGCAAGCACGAGCAGTTGGTGGACAACATCGCCGCCACCGACCTCACGCTGAGCGAGCAGGATCTCGCCGAGCTGGACGAGGCCACCAAGCTGCCGGTCTCGTACCCGAACTGGATCCAGGAGGGGTTCTTCGCCGGGATGCGCCACCCGCAGTAGGACCTACTTGAGGATCAGTCGGTTCGTCTGCTCGAAGACGTCCAGGTCGGCCAGGGTCTCCAGGACCGACGCGGAGAGTGGGGACGGGAAGCGGTCACGGGCGAAGAAGCCCGCGTCGGTGGTCTCGTCGGTGACCCGGGTCAGTTGCCCGTCCCACTCCTCCACCTTGAACGCCGTGGTGAAGACCTGGTAGGTGTGCCCGTACATGTTGGTGCTGGTCCGGTCCGGGCCGGTGTAGAGCGCGAACGCGCAGACCCGTAGCGCCCGCAGGCCGGTCTCCTCGCGGACCTCGCGTACCGCGCAGTCGGCGATGGATTCGCCCAGCTCCATGGCCCCGGCGGGCATGGCCCACTGGCCGTTGTCGGAGCGTTGGATCAGCAGGATGCGGCCCGCGTTGTCGCTGACGACGGCGCGGGCGCCGACGAACATCAGCGTCCGGTCCCCGGCGAGCGCGCGTAACTGCCCCACGTACGAGTCGGCCCAAGAGATGCTCACCCGCGACAATTTACGGGGGTTCCCAACGTGTGACCGCCGACACTAGCTTGTTACCCATGCGTAGCACGATGATGGACGCTCCCCTGCAGGTCTCCCGCATCCTCGACCACGGCGCGGGGGTGCACGGCACGGCCGAGGTGGTCACCTGGACGGGCGCCGAACCCCGTCGGATGACGTACGCCGAGGTGGGCCGCACGGCGGCCCGCCTGGCCCACGCGTTGCGCGACGAGTGCGGGGTGACCGGCGACGAGCGGGTCGCCACCTTCATGTGGAACAACAACGAGCACCTGGTGGCCTACTTCGCGGTGCCCAGCATGGGCGCGGTGCTGCACACGCTCAACATCCGGCTCTTTCCCGACCAGGTCGTCTACATCGCCAACCACGCGCAGGACCGGGTGGTGCTGGTCGACAGCACGCTCATTCCGCTGCTCGCCCGGGTGATCGGCGAGCTGACCACGGTGCGGCACGTCGTGGTGGTCGGCGGCGGCGACCCGGCCCCGCTGGTGGCGGCGGCCGGCAACCGGATCACCGTGCACCACTGGGACGCGCTGCTCGCCGACCGTCCGGACGTGTACGACTGGCCGGAGGTGGACGAACGCGACGCCGCGGCGCTCTGCTACACGTCCGGCACCACCGGCAACCCGAAGGGCGTCGCCTACTCGCACCGGTCCATCTACCTGCACTCGTTGCAGGTCTGCATGCCGGAGGGCTTCGGTCTCGGACCGACCGACCGGGAGCTGGCCATCGTCCCGATGTTCCACGCCATGTCGTGGGGTCTGCCGTACGCGGCGTTCCTCTCCGGCGCGTCACTGATCATGCCGGACCGGTTCCTCCAGGCCGCGCCGATCGCCGAGATGATCGCCGCTGAACGGCCCACCCTGGCCGGCGCGGTGCCGACCATCTGGACCGACCTGCTGGCCTACCTGGACGACCACGACGTGGACAGCTCGTCGCTCACCGAGGTGATCGTCGGCGGTTCGGCCTGCCCACCGGCGCTGATGCACGCGTTCGACGAGCGGCACGGGATCGACGTCATCCACGCCTGGGGGATGACCGAGATGTCGCCGCTGGGGTCGGTCTCGCGTCCGCCCGCCGGGGTGGCCGGGGACGAGGCGTGGCGCTACCGCTACACGCAGGGTCGCGTGCCCGCGGGCGTGCAGGCGCGGATCGTCGGCCCGTCGGGCGAGCCGCTGCCCGCCGACGGCACGGCCGTGGGCGAGCTGGAGGTCCGTGGGCCGTGGGTGACCGCACGGTACGTCGGTGACGACGCCCCTGATCCGGAGAAGTTCCGCGACGGTTGGCTACGGACCGGCGACGTCGGCACGCTCTCCCCGGACGGGTACATCACGCTGACCGACCGCGCGAAGGACGTGATCAAGTCCGGCGGCGAGTGGATTTCGTCGGTCGAGCTGGAGAACGCGCTGATGGCCCATCCTGCCGTGCTGGAGGCGTGCGTGGTGGGTGTCCCGGACGAGCGGTGGGACGAGCGGCCGCTGGCGACCGTGGTGGTCCGTGCGGGCGCCTCGGTGACCGCCGAGGAGCTGCGGGACTTCCTGGCCGGCTCGGTGGCCCGCTGGCAGCTGCCCGAGCGGTGGGCGTTCATCGACACGGTGCCGAAGACCAGCGTGGGCAAGTTCGACAAGAAAGTCGTCCGTTCGCGGTACGCCGAAGGTGACCTGACTGTCCGGGAGCTGACAGCACCGTAACGTTTGACCGGGCACCGTCGCCTATGGGCAGAGGAGTACTCCTGACATTCCTCCCCAGAGGGCGGCCCCGGCGTTCGCACCGCGCCGGGGCCGCCCGCTCCACGCGGGTGACCCCGCACCGTCATTGTTGCGAAAATTGTTCGCCTCTGTCCCGATGACGGGGAAATCCGGTCCCCGACGACCCGTTCAGGCGTCGCTGGTGGTGATCAGCACCTTGCCGACCGCCGAGTCCTCGACCGCCTGGTGTGCCGCGGCCGTGTCGGCGAGCGGATAGCGGTGCAGCGGCAGACCGGCGTCCGCGCCCACCCGGATGCCGCCCTGGTTGGCGGCCGCCGCCACGTCGACGACTCCCTGCGCCTTGGCCGCCTTCGGCTCCGTGTAGACCAGCACGAACTGCCACCGGGCGTTCACCACGTACAGCGGGCGGATCGGGAGCGTCATCTCGGTGCCGCCGTTGTCGGCGTACACGCAGACCGCCCCGCCGTTGCGGATCAGTTGCGCGTCCATCGCCGCGTTCTGGGCGGGCGCGACCTCCACGATCGTGTGGACCCCGTCGGGGGCGATCTTGCCGACCTCCTCGACCACGTCCTGCTCGCGATAGTTGATCACGTACGACGCGCCGGCCGACGCCGCGAGCTGCGCCTTCTCGGCACTGCTCACCGTGGCGATCACCGTGGCGTCGGCCCAGCGCGCGAGCTGGATCGCCGCGTTGCCCACCGCGCCCGCCCCGCCCTGCACCAGCACGATGTGGTCGGCCAGCGCGCCGGCGCGCAGCGCGTCCGGCATGAACTCGCCGGCCGTCAGACAGCGGTGCGCGGTGAGGAACGGAATGCCCAGGCTCGCCCCCAGCTCGAACGAGGCGTCGCCCAGCGGCACCGCCTGCCGCACCGGCACCAGCGTGTACTCCGCGCTGGTGCCCCACGGCCGCTGCCAGGCCGCCTCCCAGATCCAGACCCGCTCGCCGATCAGCTCGCCGCCGACTCCTTCGCCGACCGCCTCGACGACACCCGCGCCGTCCTGCCCCGGAATCTGCCACCCGTCCGGCGCGAACGCCCGGCGCGACTTCCAGTCCGTCGGGTTCACCCCCGAGACCGCCATCCGGACCAGCACCTCGCCCGGCCCCGGCTCGGGCACCGGCCGGTCCACCAGTTCCAGCACCGACGGGTCGCCGGTGCGCTCGTAAACGATGGCCTTCATCAGTGATCCCCTCGCTGGCCGGCGTGGCACGCCGCCGGCGTGCCGTCTGCTGCGGTACCCCGCACCGACCCCGTCATGCCAAACCGTCGATCAGCTGCGGGGTCAACTCACCGACCGACCCGAGCGTCACGGCCGCGAGCGCGGCGGCGTCCGGATCGAGGGGGTACGACGCGTGGGGCACCGCCACCACCCGCATCCCCGCCGCCGCGGCCGACCGTACGCCGTTGGACGAGTCCTCCACGGCCGCGCAGCGGGCCGGGTCGACGCCCAGGCGCTGCGCGACGCTCAGGTACACGTCCGGCGCCGGTTTGCCCCGCTCGGTCTCCTCGGTGGACAGGGTCGCGCCGAACGCGTCGGTCAGGCCGGTGGCCTCCAGTGCCGCGGCGATCAGCCGGGTCGGCGACGAGCTGGCCAACCCGAGCGGCCACCGCGCGGCCAACCGGCGTACCACGTCGACCGCGCCGTCGATCAACGGCACGTGCTCGCGGTAGCGCTGCGCCATCTCCCGCACCACCTCGTCGGCCACCTGCGCGGCGGTGCGCCGCACCCCCAGCTCACCGCTGAGGTAGTGGGCCCACTCGCCGGTGCTCATGCCCATCAGCCGGCGCTGGGTGTCGGGCTGCCAGGCGCCACCGTGTGCCGCCACGTACGCCCGCCGGACCTCCTCCCACACCGGTTCGGAATCCACGATCACGCCGTCCAGGTCGAAGACCACCGCATCCACCACGGACCCATCCTGCCCGACGGCGGGACCCACGGTCAGCCGGCCAGCGCGGGCAGCCCGATCGGGCTGTCGGGCGGGATCACCGTGTGGCAGGACCGGGCCAAGGGTTCCAGCAGCTCCCGAAGGCGGTCGGTGTCGCCCGCGCCGAGCGTCTGCCACGGATGCCCGGCGGACCGGTCGGTGGCGTCCTCGATCGCCTGGAATTCGGCATGGCCGGCGTCGGTGGGGGTGCCGTCCCCGGCCAGCCAGCCGCGCCGCGTCAGCCGCTCGCGGGCGGCCCGCCACTGCTCCTCGGACCAGCCCCGGCCGAGCAGGCTCTGGGCCGACATGTCCACCGCGACGCGCCAGGCCAGCACCTCCACCGGGTCCAGGCCGGCAGCCACCAGGGCGGCGGTGTGTCCGTCGCCGCGCAGCTCCCGCAGCGTGGTGGCGGCCTGCCAGAGCCGGGCCAGGGGGTACTCCCCGACCGGCAGCGCCGCGTTGGCCGCCCCGAGCACCCGACCGGCGGTCTGCGCCGCCGAGGCGGCCCGCTCCAGCAGGTCGGCGGCCTCGGCCAGGTGCCCCTCGGGCAGCTCGTAGGTCAGCTCCGCGAGGGCCTGCACCGCGCCGGTCAGCCGGGCGCGCAGCGCCTCCGGCGGGGTGGCCAGCCGCCACACCGCCGGCAGGGCCCGGCTCACCATCGGCGGTGCGAAGCTGAAGAAGGCGGCGACGACCGGAGGGGCCTCGGCGGCGCCCAGCGGCGCGGCCCGGCCGGCGAAGTAGCCCCGCCAGTAGCCGCGCAGCCCGACCGCCTCGTACGCGGCGCGGGCCCGAGGGTGGAAGTAGGTGACCGCATGCACCGGCTCGAAGTACGTCCACATCACCCGGGTGGTACGCCCGAGATCCTCCAGCGCCGTCACAGGTACCTCCACCGTCCCGCGTCCGCGTCGTCACCCCGGACTGCGGCCGCCCGGGGTGACGCCGAACCTACTGCCGGAGGGTGACGGGCAGGAAGCCCCATGTGAACAAAGCCATCGCGCCGGGGTGACAACCGGGGCGATCCGGACGGGTCACTGGGCGGCGAGCACGTCCACCACGAAGCGCAGCGGACCGGTCGGCCGACCGCCTGCTTTGGCCTCGTCGTTGCCGTACGCCAGCTCGCCCGGGATGTCGAGCTGCACCCGGCTGCCCACGGTCACACCGACCAGACCCTGGTCCCAGCCGGGGATGACCTGGCCCACGCCGATCGGGAAGGTGGCCGGCTGGCCGGCGTTCCAGGACGAGTCGAACTCCTTGCCGTCCTTGTAGAAGACGCCCACGTAGTTGGTGGTGATGTTCTGCCCCTTCTTGACCGCCGGGCCGGTGCCCTTGATCATCGGGGTGACCGTGAGCTTCTTCAGCTCGCCCGTGCCCGCCTTCACCGTCGGCTTGCTGCCCAACGCCGGGTCCGCGCCCTCGGGAAGCTGCGGCGCGGGCGGCGCGGGCGGCGCGGTGGGGGCGTCCGGCGCCGCGGCGGAGGCGGACGGGTTGGCGCCGGAGGCGTTGCTGGGCTTGTCGTCCCGGTTCTTGTCGATCCAGACGAAACCGCCGATGAGCAGCGCCATCACGGCGACACCGACGATCCCGCCGGCCCAGGCCTGGCGGCGGCGCTTCGCCTCGGCCGCCTTCTGCGCCGCCAACTGGGCGGCCAGCCGCCGCCCCGCCTTCGTCGCCGGGCTCTGGCCCTCCGACCGGTTCTCCTGCGTGCGCTCGCTCACGTCGTCGACTCCCTGCTGCGAAGGTGTGGCCGGCACCCGGTGCCGGGGGGAAAGCCGACGCACACGGTACCCGCCCGGCGGCCCGCTGTGCCCGCCCCGGACGACTCGGATTGCCCAGAAACGCCGTCTGCGGGACGTTACTCCGGGACCACCATGAAGTCGGTCACGAACGAGGTGACCCTCCCGTCGGCGGTCCGCCCGATCCAGGTGCCGTAGCAGCCGTCGCCCCAGCCCGTGGCGACCGTGACGATGTTCGCGCCGGTGGCCTCGTCCAGCACCGCCGTGATCAGCCCCGGAACCGGCGACGAGGGCAGCCCGGCGGGGATGAAGACATCCTCGATCCGCTCCTCGTCCCAGCTCTCCAGGGCGGCGAGCGCGGTCGGGTCGGCGAGCGTGCCGGCACCGGCGTCCACGCCGTACCCGAAGTAGTCGTCGGCGCCGAGCGCGGCGACGTCCTGGTCGCCCACCACGGCCTGCTCCCAGCGGGTCGTCGGCTCGGCGCGGATCACCAGTTCCAGCGCGGCCACCCGCCGGTCCACCTCGGCGTCCTCCCGCAAAACCACGGCCACCCAGGCGCGGCCGGGATACCGCCCCGGCGCGACGGTCACCGTGTACGGCTCGGCCTCCGGTACGACCAGCGGATCGCACCCGACGACCCGGCCGGTCGGCAGTACGACGTCGCCCAGCGGATGGGCCTCGACGAGGTACGCGCCGTGTTCGTCGGTGAAACGCGCCCCGGGCGTCAACAACCGGTCCAGGTCAGGGGTGTGCGGCATGGGGGCTCCTCCGGTGGCCGACGGCCGGCGGAGCGTACCCGGTCCGGCGGACACCGTCGGTGCCGCGTACCTCAGGCGCTCTTGCGGGGTGCGGTCTTGCGCGCGGCGGTCTTCTTCGCGGGCTCGGCCTTCTTCGCTGTGGTCTTCTTGGCGGCGGTCTTCTTCGCCGGCTCGGCCGCCTTCTTCTCGGCGGTCTTCTTCGTCGCGGTCTTCTTCGCGGGCGCCTGGGCGGCCTTCTTCTCGGCCGCCTTCTGCGCCGACCGGGCCGACGAGATGGGCGTCGGCTCGCCGCCGCCACCCCGCGCGGGCTGCTCGCCGCGCGCCGCCCGGGCCCGGTCCACCGAGGCCTTCAGCGCGGCCATCAGGTCCACCGCCGCGGCCGGCGCCTCCTCGACCTCCTCCGGCTGGACGACCTCCCGACCCTCCACCTTGGCGTCGATGACCTCCTGCAACGCGGCCCGGTAGTCGTCGGTGAAGACGTCCGGCTCGAACTCCCCGGTCATCGAGTCGATCAGGGAGCTGGCCATCGCCAGCTCCGGCGGACGCACCTTGAGGTCCTCGTCGAGGAATCCGAACTCGGGGGTACGGATCTCGTCCGGCCAGAGCATCGTGTTGAGCAGCAGCACACCTTCGCGGACCCGCAGGGTCGCCAACTGCTCCCGCTGGCGCAGCGCGACCTTGACGATGGCCACCCGCTCCGAGTCGAGAAGCGCGTCCCGCAGCAGCACGTACGGCTTGGTGGCCGTGCCCTCCGGCTCCAGGTAGTAGGCCTTGTTGTAGAGGATCGGGTCGACCTGCTCGGCGGGGACGAACTCCAGCACGTCGATCGCCCGGGAGCTGGTCAGCGGCAGGTCGGCGAAGTCCTCGTCGGTGAGGATCACCATCTCGCCGCCGCCGATGTCGTAGCCCTTGGCGATGTCGTCGTAGGTGACCTCCTCGCCGCAGACCGAGCAGGTGCGCTTGTAGCGGATGCGACCGCCGTCCTCGCGGTGCACCTGGTGGAACCGAATGTCCTTCTCCTCGGTCGCCGAGTAGAGCTTCACCCCGATCGAGACGAGCCCGAACGACACGGCTCCCTTCCAGATGGCACGCATCCTGCGCTCCCTTCCCCGATATCGACCATGCTCGCATCCGCAGGAACTCCACGCGAGGTGTTCGGCCTGCTACTACAGTCGGGTCGTGCCCGGCGCGCCGCTCAAGCCGATGCTCGCGATGACCGGGCCGCTCCCGGCGGGTGACGGCTGGGCGTACGAGTTCAAGTGGGACGGGGTCCGGGCGCTCGCCAACATCTCCGGCGGTGCCCAACACCTGTATGCCCGCTCCGGCGTGGAGATCACCGCCGCGTACCCCGAACTGGCCACCCTGTCCTCGCAGGTCGACGACGCGCTGCTCGACGGCGAGGTGGTGCTGCTGGGCGAGGGTGGGCAGCCGTCGTTCACCGCGTTGGCCGAGCGGATGCACGTCCGGGACCACGCCAAGGCCGCCCGGCTGGCGGCGGTGATGCCGGTGACGTACATGATCTTCGATCTGCTGCGCCTGAAAGGCGACGATCTGACCGGCTGGTCGTACGAGCGTCGCCGGGAGGCCCTGGACGCGCTCGCGCTCGGCGGCGCGCGGTGGGCGGTGCCGCCGGTGTTCGCCGACGGCCCGGCCACCTACGAGGCCGCCGGGGAGCACGGTCTGGAGGGCGTGATGGCCAAGCGGGTCGGCGCCGTCTACCGCCCCGGGGTTCGCTCGCCGGACTGGGTGAAGGTCAAACTGGAGGTGACCGGCGACTTCGTCGTCGGGGGCTGGCGGCCGGGCGCGCGTCGCATCGGCGGGCTGCTGGTCGGGGTGCCCGGCCCGGACGGCCGGCTGACCTACCGTGGTCGGGTCGGCGGCGGGATCGGCGCGGCCATCGAACGGCAGCTGCTCGCCGAGCTGGAGCCGCTGCGTACCGGCGCGTCACCGTTCGCGGCGGGCGTGCCGCGCGAGGATGCCCGGGGGGCCATCTGGGTAGCACCCCGGGTGGTGGTGGAGGTGAAGTACGGCCAGCGCACCCCCGACGGCCGGCTGCGCTTCCCCCGGGTGCTGCGGTTGCGCCCGGACAAGCCGCCGGAGGAGGTCGACGATGCCGGCTGAGAAGCTGCGGGTGGACGTCGAGGGCCGCGCGTTGGAGCTGTCCAACCTGGACAAGGTCCTCTATCCGGCGGTCGGCTTCACCAAGGGCGAGGTGATCGACTACTACACCCGGATCTCGCCGGTGCTGCTGCCGCACCTGGCCGACCGGCCGGTCACCCGCATCCGCTTTCCGAACGGGGTGGACGACAAGTCCTTCTTCGAGAAGAACAAACCGGCCGCGACCCCCGACTGGGTACGCGTCGAGACGCTGCCCGCGCCCGGGTCGACGAAGGGTCGGGAGACCATCGACTACGTCGTCGCCGACGACCTGCCCACCCTGGTCTGGCTGGCCAACCTCGCCGCGCTGGAACTGCACACGCCGCAGTGGAAGGTCGGCGAGCACCCGGACATGATGGTGGTCGACCTGGACCCGGGACCGCCGGCCGGCCTCGCCGAGTGCTGCCCGGTGGCGGTGCTGATGCGCGACCGGCTCGCCGACGACGGCATCGACTCGTACCCGAAGACGTCCGGCAAGAAGGGCATGCAGCTCTGCTGCCCGATCGCCGGCACCCAGTCCGCCGACGACGTCTCCGCCTACGCGCGTCGGATCGCGCAGGAGTTGGAGAAGGCGCACCCGAAGCTGATCGTCTCGAAGATGGCGAAGAACCTGCGTCCGGGCAAGGTGTTCATCGACTGGAGCCAGAACAACGCGGCGAAGACCACCGTCGCGCCGTACTCCCTGCGGGCGCAGTCGGTGCCGTCGGTATCGACGCCGCTGACCTGGGACGAGGTCGAGGCCGGCGCGCGCGGCCGGAAGCCGGCCGTCCGCCAGTTCACCGCCGCCGAGGTCCTGGACCGGGTCGAGGAGTACGGCGACCTGCTGGCCGCGCTGCTCGACGGCGGCCCGGAACTGCCCGACTGAGACCAGCCCTTCAGGACGTCCGCTTGTGGCAGGTCAACATCGGCAGTTCAGTTCCCGTGCGGCGGGTCGGGCTCTCCGCGGATCAGCGCGGCGAGTTCGTCGAACAACCGTGCCTGGGCGGCCGCCTCTGCCAATGCCGGGTCCGTGTTCTGGATGAAGCCGTGCTCCAGGCCGGCCTCCTGCCAGTGCACCACCCGTGCCCCGGCCTGCGCCAACCGGTGGGCGTAGGCATCGCCTTCATCACGCAGCGCGTCGTGCTCGGCGGTCACGATGAGCGCATCGGGCATGCCGTGCAGGTCTGCTGCCAGCAAGGGGCTGGCGGGCGCGCGATCGACAGGGTCGGGCGTCCACTGCGTAATGGCCCAGGCGAGGAAGTCGGCATCAAGCGCGTGACCGTTGCCCATTTCCACGATGCTGGCCTGTGAAAGCGTCAGGTCGGTGTTCGGGCAGATCAGGACCTGAAGGGCGGGCAGGGGATTGCCCGCGTCGCGCAGCCGCAGGCAGGCCATGGTCGCCAGGTAGCCGCCGGCACTGTCCCCGGCAACCGCTGCCGGGCGCGCCCAACGGAGCACCGACACCACGTCCTCGATGGCCGCAGGGTAGGGATGCTCCGGCGCACGCCGGTAGTCGACGGCCAACACCTCGACGTCGCACGCGTCCGCGATGCGGCGACAGGTTCGGTCATGGGTGTCCAGGTCACCCAGGACGAAGGCGCCACCGTGGGCAAAGACAACCAGCGGCCGCGCCCGCTCGGAGGGCCGGTAGTGGCGCAGAACGATCCCGTTCGGTCCACGGAGATCTTCGACCTTGGTCAACGCGGGACCTGGGGGACGGTTTGCGGCTCGCCGCCGCGAATCTGCGCGGAGTTTCGACACGTCGGGACGGATCATGGAGCATCTCGCTTCTGCCACGGGCCCATCCCGAAGAGAGTGCGGATGAACATGGCCGTCGGGATGTGGTCAACGATAACGAGGGCTTCGACCGGCCGTTCGCCGCGTGCTCGTGACAACACCGCGCCGCCCGGCGCCCGCCTGATCGAGGGGCGCCGGGCGGTCGGCGGTCACTTTTGGCCGAAGACCTTCCGGCTCGCGCCGAGGCGCAGGAGCACCGTCTCGCCGGTGGCGTCCTTGACCCCGTCGTTGTCGGTGATCGCGTACACCTCGCCGTTGCCGGACACGGTCAGACCCTCCAGCTTCTCCTGGGTCCAACCGTTGGTGGCCCGGAGCGCGGGCAGCACGTCGACGGCGAGTTTCTTCGGGAGCACGGTCAACGGGCCGGTCGCCGCCGCGACCGGCAGCGGCACGGTGTAGATCCGCTTCACCGTGGCGGCCGGGCCGTTGAGCTTGTCCCGCTCGATGACCGCCAACCGGTCGCCGACCACGGTGATCTCGGAGAGCCCCATCCAGTCGCCCGGCACGGTGGTGCTCTCCAACTGGTAGCCGAACCAGCTCCAGGTGCCCGCCGTGACGTCGTACCGGCCGAGACGCACGATGCCGGCCGGGTCGGTGCTCAGCTCCCGCTGCACGGCCACCCAGACGATCTCCCGGCCCTGCCGGTCGGTCGTCGCCGTGACGCCCTCCAGGCCCTGCTTGCCCAGGCCGGCAGCGACCTCGGCGGGCAGCGCGACGCTCTGCCGGGTCACCCCGGCAGCGTCGAGCCGGACCAGCCTGTTCTCCGTGCCCTTGGCACCCTCGACGGCGAGCCAGAAGCCGCCCTGCGGGCGGGCGAAGATGCCCTCCGCGTCGTACCCGACCGGCGTGCCGGCCGCGTCCCGCACCGGCAGCGCGCCGGTGATCACGGCGGGCGTGCGCTTCGCGTCGATGGTGAGGATCCGGGTCTGGCTGTACGCAGCGTCGGTGACGCTGTAGAGCTCGTCCCGCTTACCCGGCACCGCGCTCAACGCGCCGAGTGCGCCCCACCCGATCGGAGCGCCTGACTCCTCCGACGCGGAGACGATGCTCGGGAAGGCCGTGGTGCCCCTGCCGATCCGGAAGAGAGACACCGATGCCCGGACGTTGACCGACGCGTCGTCCGTCTCGCTGGAGACGGCGAGCAGGCCGCGCGACGGGATGGGCAGCAGGCCCTCCGGTCCGTTCGTGGTCGGCAGGATCTGCCGGAACACCGGCCGGGTGGGGTCGCCCAGTTCGTACACGGCGACGAAGTTGCTGCGCTCCGAGCCGACGAAGGCGTACCGCACGCCGTCGTACTCGGCGACGGCCACGCCCTCCGGCTCGGTGCCCTTCTTGCCGGCCCGGTCCTCGTTGTGCAGCCCGTACGTGACGGCGAGCCGCTCGAAGGTGTTGCCGGCGTCCCAGGCGACCCGCCCGGTCCGGCTGTCGAAGACCGACCAGCCACGCGTGCCGCCGTGCCAGTCACCCTCGTTGGCCGTGGCCAGGTAGCGGTCGTCGACCCAGGCCACCGCGTCCGGCTCGCGCGGGACGTCGGTGATGCTGCCGGTCAGGTCGATGACACCGTCCTTAGTGGTGTCGACCCCGCTGATCGTGGCGGTGCCCGCGCTGAACACCTTGGTGATCCGGCCGGTGGGCAGGTCGATCAGGGCGACGCCGTTGTTCTCCTGAAGCGTCACGGCCAGCTCGTTCCGGCCGTTGATCGAGACGTACTCCGGCTCCGGGTCGGTCGGCGCGGCCAGCCCGGCGTGGACAAGCGCGGGCAGCGCGCTGCCGTCGGCGCCGGTGAGCGCGACCGGTCGCAGCCGCCACCCGGCCGGGGACTTCCCGGTCAGGTCGACGACCTGCACGAAGCCGGCGGGCGCCTGGGGAAGGTCGCCCTCCTCGCCGCCCGGCGGGGTGGCCTCCTCGTCGCGCTCGTTCTCGATGGCGATCGCGGCGTACCGCTTGTCCTTGCTGACCGCGATCGAGTCGGGCTGACCGCCGAGGTCGAAGCTCGTCACCCGCTGGCGAGTTGCCAGCTCGATCACGTCGAGTCGGCCGGACGGCTCGGTGTAGCTGCTGCTGGTGTTCACCACCACCAGCACGTACCGGCCGACCACGGTCACCGAGGTGGGCTCGTCCTCGGCGTCGCCGAGCTGCGCCAGCGAGAGCGTGCCGAGGCCCTGTGGCCGGTCCGACCGGGAGATGTCCAGGAAGCCGATGCGCCGGGCCAGCGCATCGGTGTAGATCAGGGTGCGGCCGTCCTCGCTGACCGTCGAGATCTCGGCGACCGTCGCGGTCGCGGGGTCCTCGCCGGCCGGGCGGTTCTGGAAGACCGGGTACGTGGCGACCCGGTCAAAGGCGAGTGCCGGTCCCGGGTGGTGGTGTACGCCGGCCGTGGCGGGGGTGGCCCCGGTCAGGCTGGCGGCAGCCACACCGGCCGCGGTCAGCGCGGTGAGTGTTCTTCTGAGTGTCAAGGACTTCCTCCGTCGGTTCGTACCCGCTCGGAGGCTGGCACTCGCCGGGGAGCGTCAGCTTGCCGCGACGTGAACAGCGGGCGAAGCGCTGAAGCGACGTCAGCCGCTGCGACGGCGTTTAGTCGCCGCTGACCGTGATCATCGTGCCGCCTCCGCCGGATCGGCTGGTACGAGCGACTGGGCCAGCCGGGCGTAGCTGTCGCCTCCGTGGCCCGCCGCGATGGCCTGTTCGATGATCGATTGCACGGCCTGTAGCGGCGTGGGGTCGACACCGCGTGCGGCCGCGGCGTCCCGGACGTGGCCGATCGCCGAGCCGGCCGACGCGATGGTGGAGATGTCGGCGGCGAAGGCCCCGGACGTGAGTTGGTCGGCGAACCGGTCGGCCATGTCGGGCAACAGGCCACCGATTCCTCTGGCGAAGCGAGCGAACGCGGTCGGGGCGATACCTTCGGTGCTGGCCAGGGCGAAGGCGTGCGCGAGCCCGCCGACGGACATGGCGAACAGGTCGAGCAGCGCCATCTCGTACGCCGCCGCCGTGCCGACGTCCGCCCCGAGGTAGGCGCTGGATCCACCGAAGCTCTCCAACCGGGGAAGGCTCTCGTCGAAGAGGGTTCGCGGACCGCTGTAGAGAATCGTCGCGGCCGGTGTGCCGATGGTCGGCGCGGGCGTCAGGATGGCGCCGTCGAGGTAGCTGACGCCCCGCTGCGCGGCCCAGTCCGCCATGTCCCGTGCCTCGGCGGCGTGCCCGCTGCTGAGGTTGACGAATGGTCCGCTCGGCGGGCGTTCGAGCCCCGACAGGATGGCGCGGACCGCTCGGTAGTTCATGACGCAGGCGATGACGACCGATGCCCGTTGTGCCGCGTCGGCCACCGTCGGAGCGAGCACCGCACCCTGGGCCACCAGCGCGCTCGCCTTGGCGGGTGAGCGGTTCCAGAGCACGGTGGGGTGGCCGGCGGCGAGCGACGCGGCGGCCAGCGCCCGGCCCATCGGGCCGAGCCCCAGCACGGCGACGGTGCCGGATTGATTGTCCAGGTTGCGGTGTGTCACGGCGACGACGCTAAACCTTGACGTTGACGTGAAGGTCAAGCCCTGATCTGCTGTCGGGGTGCGGATCAGCGAACTGGCGCGGGAGGCGGGCACCACCCCCCGCGCCCTGCGGTACTACGAGGAGCAGGGCCTCCTGCAGCCGGCCCGTCTCGCCAGCGGTTACCGCCACTACGACTCCCAGGCGCTGCGGGCGGTGCGGCACATCCAACTGTTGTTGTCCGCCGGCTTGAACACCGCAGCGATCGCCGAGATCCTTCCCTGCATCCCGGATGACGCCACCGTGCTGGCTCCCACCTGCCCCGAGCTCCTCGACGCTCTCGCGGTGGAGCGCGATCGGATCACCACGTCCATCGACCAGCTCGCCGGTGCTCGCGCGGTTCTGGACCGGCTCATCCAGGCCGGCGCCCGGGCCCGCGACCAGTTCTGAGCACCGTCCGGCCTGCGAAGGGTGGCCGCCGCGACAACCTTCTGCGGGCCCGCTGCGTGGTAGGGGCGTGACCGACCAACAGAATCCTCTGTCCGCGACGGACCGGTCCTACGTCGCGTTCGTCGAGGTGGCGTGGGAGCGACATATCCGGCTGGCCATGCTGCTCTGCGGCGACCGCTGGCGGGCCGAGGAGTTGCTCCAGGACAGCCTGGTCCGGGTCTACGAGCGGTGGCGGCGGCTGTCCCGACTCGACGACCCGCACGCCTACCTTCGCCGGGCGCTGGTCAACAACCACACCTCGATCTGGCGGCGCCGCCGCCGCGAGAGCCTCGTCGCGGACGTTCCCGACCGGGCCGCCCCGGGTGGCGGCAGCGACCCCGACGCCGACGTCCTGCGCCGGGCGCTGCTGGCGCTGCCGGCGAAGCAACGCGCGGTCGTAGTGCTGCGCCACTACGAGGACCTGAGCGAGCGCGAGGTCGCTCAGATCCTGGGTTGCTCGCTGGGCACCGTCAAGAGCCAGAACGCCCGGGCGTTGGGCGCGTTGCGACACCTCCTGAACAGATCCTTCGACTCGGTGAGCAGGTGACAGTCATGAACGACATCGACGACCGTCTCGTACGCGGACTACACGACCTCGTGGACGGCGAACCGGATTCCGCCCCGGACGTGCCGGCGCTGATCGAACGCGGTCGGCGGGGTCGCCGCCGCCGGGCCACCGCCCTGGCCGGTACGACCTGCGCCCTGCTGGCGTTGGGCGTCGGCACCGCCGTCACGGTGACGACGAACGCCCCACCCGAGCGTCCCGGCGTCACCGCCCGGGCCGCGCGTCCGGAGCAGGTCTCGCCGGCGCTGCGCCTGGTCTCGGCGGCCACCGCCAGCGAGAACATCAGCTACCGGATGCGACTCACCAACTCGGGTCCGCACGGGCTGACGTACGAGGGCGCGTTCGACCCGAGGACCGCCACGGGGTACGTGCGCGTGCCGCACGACGACTCGATCCAGACCGAACTGCTGATTGACGGCACCCGGTACGAGGGCGCGGAACGGCCGCAGGGCGAGCTGCCGCCCGACAAGGGACCGGGCGAGACGTACGGCCGCTATGGGCAGTACCCCGGTAGGTACGACCGCCTCTCCTTGCAGGGCGACGGGAACGCCGTGTTGGGTGCTGCCCAACCCGACCCGGCCGCCCTGTTCGCCGCGTTGAGCAGCGCGAACGCGACGGTCACCGAGAACCCGGACGGCACCCTGCACTTCACGTACACGACGGCGGCCCGGGACTGGTCGAGCAGCACGGCCGGTGACGTCACGCTGGACGGCGACGGCCGGATCGCGACGGTGGCGCTCACCGTCACCTGGGAGTCGACGGCGAAGGGCCGGCTGGACCGGGGGACGGTCACCTCGACCCTCGCGCTGTTCGACTACGGCGTCGAGGTGAAGGTCGAACGCCCGACCGACGTCGTCATGGTCTCCAGGTAGCAGCGGGTGGCCCGGCGTCCACACTGGTGGACGCCGGGCCGGACGGGGCAGGGCGCAGTCGCCACCACGCGCCCACGACCAGGGCCAGGGTCACGACACTCACCGCGACGTCGCCGGCCAGGGCCGCTGCCGGGCTCGCCGGGGAGTACGGCGGCACCAGGTACGCGAACGCGGCGGCGCTGACCACGTTCGCTGAGGCGGCGGCGAGCACGTGCCGCTGATCCCAGCGTTCGCTCCCCGACCAGTACACGACGACTGCTCCCAGCGCGGCGGTGAGCGCCAGCGCGACGGCCACCCCCGGCCAGCCGGGCGTCGGGTCGGTGAAGAGGTGGGCGACGACGACCAGTAGGCCGACCCAGAGCGGGTGCGGCACCCGCCGGGCGCGACGCGGACGGGTACGACGCCAGCGGGGCAGCAGGGCCACCGCGACCAGGGCGAGGACGACCGCCGTGGCGAAGCTCAGTTGCAGCGGGCTGGCCAGGAAGTTCTTGCGGCCCTCGGGCGAGGTGAAGACCAGCAGGCTGCCGAGCAGGTAGAGCACGCCGACCACCGCGAGCCCGGGTCGCCCGAGCCACGGCCGATGCCGCCGCTTCGCGCCGAGGAACGACTCGACGAACACGATCGGCGCGCAGATGGTCAGCAGGATGTGGTTGCCGACGTAGTCGTACGCCTGCCGGAGGCTGAACCCGAGCCCCGGCACCAGCGACGCCTCGGCGGCGGCGCGGGTGTCGGCGTACTGGGTGTCGTCGAGGTAGCCGGGGTTGAACAGCGACTGGTCCACCAGACCGGCCTGCAGGACGCCGAACGCGGCGGCGAGCAGCACGATCGCCGGCCATCCCGCGCCTAGGCGTCGGGCGGCCTCCCGGATCAGGATCGCCGCCCCGCCGTACATCGGGCCCAGGGCGATGATCACCGGGAGGAAGTCGTCGATGGCGAAGCCGCCCCACGAGCACTCGGCCGCCCAGGGCGCGAGCAGCAGCAACGCCACCACCGGCACGAGCCGGCGGCGCAGCGGCGGACGGTCGGCACGGTCGGGTTCGGTCGGCACGGATGCTCCTCGGCGGCTCGGTCGGGGGTCGCCGGTCACCGTGCGCGAGCCAGCCGGCTAGCCGCTACGGCCATCGGCCGATGGCCACGGCGACCAAAGTCGTTGCGTAGGGTGGTGCGGACGTCGTCACCACCGGGAGCACGCGGATGCAGCCACACGCCACGGCCGACCTGACGGTCCCGCCCACCGCCATCGAGAGCCCGCTGCTCAGCTACCGGGACGAGGCGACCGGCGAGCGCGTCGACCTCACCGCCCAGCAGGTCGGCGCCTGGTCCGCGCGCAGCGCGAGCCTGCTGCGGGACGGCTGCGGGCTCGGCCCCGGCAGCCGCGTAGCGGTGTTACTGCCGCCGCACTGGCGTACCGCCGCGGTGTTGTTGGGGGCGTGGGCGTGCGGCCTGGCGGTGTCGTTCCGGCCGCGTGCCACGGCGGGCCTGCCGGTGCTGGAGCCCGGCGGCGACCGGCCGTTCGACGCGGTCTTCGTGACGCCGGAACGCCAGGACGACTGGTTGGAGGACGTGCCGGACGCGCCGCACCGCTACCTGGTCGGCACCGGGCCGGGCCGGCTCGCCGACGTGCCGCTGGGCTGGTTGGACTGGTCCGCCGAGGTGCTTCGCCACCCGGACGTCACGCCCGACCACACCGCCATCCACCCGACGGACCCGGCGAGCGCGGACGGCACGACCTACGGGCAGTGGGGCGCGCTCGCCCGGGAGGTCGCCGGCATGCTCGACCTGCGCGCCGGCGACCGGCTGCTGGTGGATGCCGCCGAGCACGAGCAGCCGCTGAAGTGGCTGCTCGCGCCGCTCTCGGCCGGCGCGTCAGTGGTCATCAGCGCCAACCTCGACCCGGCCCGACGGGACGCGGTCGTCGCCGCCGAGCACGTCACCCGAATCCTCTGATCTAGATCTGCGTTCTCGCTTCTTCGATCTGGCGCACGACGGCATGGGCGCCGTGCGCCTGCGCGATGGCGTCCGCCTCGTCGAGGGTCGCGAGCGCGTCCGCGTGGCGGTCCTGGGCGGCGGCGACGTAGGCCAGCCCGACCATGTTGGCGGCCACACCCGGCAGCGCTCCGATCTCTTGGCGCAGCCGAGACGACTCCTCCAGCCGCTCGCGCGCCTCATCGAGACGCCCGGCCACGTGTGCCGCGATGCCCAGGTGGCGCAGTGCCTCGGCTTCGGTCGACCTGTCGCCGGCCTGCGCCGCCAGTTGGCGGGACCTTTCCAGGTGCGGGACGGCGGTCTCGTTGTCGCGCCGGATGACCTGGTGCAGGCAGCCGATCCAGAACAGCGCCTCGGCCTGGCCGCGGGTGTCGGCGAGGGCCTGGTACAGCTCGTTCGCACGCTCGAACAACGGCAGTTCCGCCGGGTCCTCGACGGGCGACGTGTCGCCCCGGGCGCGTTCGTCGAGATACCGGGCGTGCAGGATCCGCCCACGGGCCAGCGCGGCGTCGGCCTCCACCGCGTCCAGGTCGCGTTCGGCGTCGGCCAGTACGCGGGCATCGCCGCTGTACACGGCCTGTTCGTAGAGCTTTTGGGCCCGTTCGATGCGATCTTCGGCGTTCATTCGCCGCCCCCGTCCTGGCATCGCCACTGCGTGCCGGATCAGCAGCCTAGTGGTCGAGGCCCGCACTGTGTGGATGGTCAGCGACGGGTGGCGCGGGCATGCCCGCAGTCGCGCGGAGCGACCCAATCAGCGCTGGCGGATCAGGTTCCGTTACATCGGCATATTCCCTGCTCAGAGGGGCTTTTGTCGATGTCGTCGACGTGTTCTCATACCGATGCGACGGCATCGTCGAACCCGCACCGCTCCCTCACCGAAAGGTGCACCGATGCAGAGCAGATCCCCCTTCCGACTGGCGGTTCTCGCCGCCAGCGCCGCCACGTTTTTGGCGTCCGGCGGCGCGTCCGGGGCGCTGGCCACCGCCGCTCCCGCGACCGCGTCCCCGGGCGTCGCGGCCTGCGCCGGCGAGCAGAGCGCCGCCCGGGTCACCGAGGGCGCAACGGCCAAAGAGCCGGAGCTGTACTCGAAGAACGAGGCCAACGCCTACGGCGTGATCAAGGATGCGCCGCGTCTGCCCAACGGCAGCGTCACCGTGCCGACGGTCTTCCACATGGTCTCCGACCACCCCTTCACCGCCGCCGAGACGGCCCGCTGGAAGACCCTCATCGCGGCGCAGATGACGGTCCTCAACGACTCGTACGCCGGGCGCACGTCGGCGGACGCCTCGGACACGCCGTTCCGGTTCTCGCTCGTCGACACGACGTGGACGGTGAACAGCGCCTGGTACACGGTCGAGCCGGGCAAGAACGAGCGCGACATGAAGAAGGCGCTCTACACCGGCGACTCGGAGACCCTCAACGTGTACGCGGCCAACATCGGTGGCGGGCTCCTCGGCTGGGCGTACTTCCCGAAGGGCTACAACAACGGCCGCGACTACATCGACGGCGTGGTGATGCTCGACGAGTCGATGCCGGGCGGCACGGCCGGCAAGTACGCCCTCGGTGACACGCTGACCCACGAGGTCGGGCACTGGCTGATGCTGGAGCACACCTTCGCGCACGGCTGCTCGGCGTCCGGCGACTTCGTCGCGGACACCCCCCGCGAGGCCGCCCCGCAGTTCGACTGCCCGGTCGGCGCGGACTCCTGCACCGCGCCCGGCCTGGACCCGATCCACAACTTCATGGACTACACGCAGGACTCCTGCATGGACATGTTCACCCCCGGCCAGGCCGACCGAATGAGCGACGCCTGGCTAGCCTTCCGCGCCGGCTGACCTGTCGGGGCTGCCGGTCAGCTTGAGCGGGTTGATCAAGTTGAGCGTGTTGATCAAGAGGTTTGCGTCACCGGAAAGCTGATCGGTGACGCAAACCTCTTGGTCATCTCCGGGAGAGGACTCGCCGGGAGCAGGGCGCGGTGTGGTCGGGCGGCAGGGTGCAACGGCCGCCGGCGGGTAGTCGCTGGTCGCAGAAGACCCAGTGGCGTACGCACTGCTGGTCCTCGGCCGACACGGTCACCCCGCCCGGCTCGACGTGGGCGCTGAGCCGGGCCAGCACGCGGGCGGCGGTACGGGCGAAAATCCGGGCCCGGAACAGGTCGGGCGCGGTCACCGGCAGGTGGATCACCCAGCGCTCGGTCATCGGTCTTGGCTTGCTGCCGTCGGTGGTCTTTCTTCGCGTCGGTTCAGCAGCCGGCGGATCAGGTCGCGCACGGGGGACCGCCCTTCGTCGGGTCGCGTCGAAGTGGAGGGGGCGGCCTCCGCCGGTTGCGGGCGGCGGAGACCGCCCCACCCTGCGACCGCAGCCTCGATCGGCGGTACGGCAGCAGGGCCGCGCCGGGGGAGCGCGGAGGGTGGGGTCTCGGCGGCGATGCGAGACCGGTACGAGAGGCGCCAACCGACCGCAGCAGCACCGCATCACCGAGGGTGACGCTACCGATACCTGTCACCTCTGTCAACGCTCTCTTACCTGTCGAATCTAGCTGCCACTGCTCACCTGCTTCTCCTGCGTCAGTTATTGCCGCTCTTTCACCTGTTGCTCGATACTGGGAGGGCCAACCGACTGCAAGGGGCCTTCACGTGCCGATTCCGCCGACCATGGACGAGTTGATCAACGATCTGCTGAGGCGGATTGAGGTGGGTGAGTTCCAGCCCGGGTCAAAGATTCCGTCTACTCAACAGCTGTCCGATCACTACGACGTGTCGGTGTCGACGATCCACCGGGCGGTGGCGGTCTTGCGTGGGCAGGGCGTGTTGGTTGGCCGTCCGGGTCGCGGCGTCTTCGTTGCCGAGTCCGCTCGGAGCTGAACAGTCGTGGTTGTTCAGTGGGGAAGCGCGCCGGCGATGGCCCAAGGCTTCTGTGCATGTCTCAAGGCGGCCCTGAGAGGCGCACGAGCCGTAGATTGGGCGTCGCGCTGCGCAGCGGACAGCCCAAAGCTGCGGAGCACGCCCACGCCACCGGCTGGCGCAGATAGGGGGAAGCCGGCCGCCGCAGACGGCAGCGCCAAGTGTGGTTGAAGTTCGTGAGCCGGCAGCCGGCCACGACGCGGCGCAGAGGATGCGGGGTCGCCCTCCGCTCTAAAGGGTGCTTCGGGTCGCTGCGGGACGTTCCTACGGGCCGCCCTTGACCCCGGAGCCTTTGCGATCCCGCGGGCCGGCGTTGCCGAAGGTGGGCTTGCCCGTGACCGCCTGTAGGCGCTGCTGATGCAGCCTCGGCCCTCCAGCAGCCTATGCGTCCCCAATCGTCATGTCAGTTGCGGCTGACTCTCCCCTCGAGGTAAGAAACACTATCGACGGGGCTTGACCCCTCTGAGCAGCAGGGTTTAACGCTCGTTCAGGCCTCCACCGGAGTTCTAGGCTCCGGAATCCCCGGCATGGGAAAAGGGCGATACCATTCACGGCTGACGGCCGAGGTGATTAGTCTCGCTAAGTCGTTCATGAACTGCTCGCACTTTCGTCTATGAACGCTGAAAAGCCGAACATCGATGCGTGACTTGCGACTGCCGTGCGCGATGTCGTTCCGGGTGCGTCTTACGAATTCCAGCGAGTGGAAGTAGCTACGGCTGACTTCCGACTCTGGGATTCCCAATCGGTACAGCGTTCGACGTAAGACGTCGGTTCCGAAGTTCATCTCCATGGAGGCCGCCACCTGTGGATCGATGGTAATCGTTGCTTCGTTGAGCTCTCTCACGCGCTGAACAAAATTGACCTGTCGTACAGCACGCCGCGTCAAGATGCCATCTTCCGCAGATCCATCGTCGCTTTGGCCGGCGCCTGTTCGTAACGCCTCGAATTCGGCGATACACGCAGCCGCAAAGAGATGAGGTTTAAGCTCAATGGCCTTCAGGCCTTTCGCATTTATAGCGTCGATGTACAAGCTGAAGGCGTGCCTGGCGAACCCTTCTAGATGTGCGTATTGCATCACGAGAATGGCTCTTAGGGCGGAAACGGGCCATGATTCGGGGTCCGCTTCCGCCAAGAGTTCATTCCGGAGGTGTCGCAGCTCGTCGAGTCGCCAAGACAGGTCCTCTTCCAGTTCTAGTCTGAGATCCGAGAGTTTCAACTGATCGCCGCCCTGAAGGCGTCGGAAAAGTATTTGACCCTGGCATTCAACTCGTTTCGCGAATTCTTTCCTCCTCCACAGTGATCGAGAAACTTCCGGTCAAACTTCCCCCGCATCACGGCTTGGCCAAGGCGTTCGACTTGGGCCGCGTCCTCAGGATCGGCCTTGTCAAGAACTTGCTGCAGGCCGAGTACGATGCCCTCGTAGTGGTAGACCGAGAATTGACTTCTGGGTTCAGGATAACGTTGGTCCACTGTGCCGAAAATCTTCGAGTCGATGCCGAGATGATCGGATACAACCCGGAGGATCCGAAAGGTCTTCTCGAATACTGCTCGCTCTTGATTGTAGGCAAATTCAGTCGGGTCGACCGGATCCGAGACCGCTTCCATGTAGTCGGTAAGGAAGTTCGCGACGTCGTGGCGATAACGAGCGCCATCATTCTTGTATGAGAAAAACCTCAGAACGAGTTCTTGATCGAACTTCTGCTTCTTCTGGTTGTACGAAATAATGTCAATGCAGTGAGCAAAGTTGCTTTCCTTGCTTAGTTGCGAAATGAAACTGTTGAAGTCATTGGACAGGAGGCGAATCGTTGCATTTCTCACCTCTTGTGCTTCCAAAGTCTCGCCGCCGGTATTAAGTCTCTTGAACATGTAGTAGCGTAAGCGAGGATCGCTTTCTTTCCGGAGAATCTCTGCCCGGATGTAGCTGCGCTTCAGCTTGATTTCCATGGCTCGTGGCAAGTCTTGATACGTTAAGCCGTTCAACTCTTTGACGATGTCACAGTCGGCAAGTACGAGGGGAGGCTGCAACTTGCCATCGATCTTCAGTTGTCCGCGGAAGTTGAGGTACGACGATATCCGTTGGAGTCCGTCGATTAGTTCATAGACCCGGTCTTCGCGCTCAATGAGGAAGATTGGAGGCACAGGCAGTTCCAGTAGGAGGGATTCGATGAATCTTGCCTGTGAACCCTCTGGCCACCGAAACATGCGCTGAAATTCAGGATCAATAATCAGTTCCTGGTCGTTGTACATGTCCGCGAGTTCGTTAAAAGAAAAGTCGATGCTTTGCGTACGAACGGCGTTGACTTTTGAGTCAACCGAAGTGATTAGCTGGTCTGGGTCCAGAAGCATGGTTTGATTAGCCTTGCGCCTCGCCATAATCAGCCCTTCTTCAGAGTGACTACCGTTTCGTTGACTTTGCCCTTGGGGTACTTGCGAGCGGCTGTATTCACAGCAGTAAGAAGGCGGGTGACCTCCTTTGGGTTCGCCGTATGGAGCTTCCACCCACGCGCCTCTGCTTCTTCGATGCAGATCTCCGCTAGTCTGATATGGATGTCTTTATAATAAGAATCCTGAACGACTAGGGTTAAGGTTGCCTCATCTTTGGTCACGCGCGTAATCTCGTCAAAGCTTGAGGATAAGTCGTCGAGATACTGCCGAACCTGCTTCAGATAGTAGCCTGCCGACGCCTTGCTCTTATGCTTAGAGACGTCATTGACGAGGCTGCTAGCAAGTGTCCGGTACCTGGGAGCATTCGTTGTCTGCCCAGGCCTGATTAGGGTTGTTCCCATCAGGCTCGATCTAAGCGAGCGATCCTTGGCGATGTCGACTCCCACAACCGCAAGCTCCCGAGCATACGCGACCGCGTAATCGATTCGAGTTAGGTAGGGAGGAGATGTAAGTACGACGTCAACTGAGCGATTTGCCAGTGGTAAGCTGTTCGCCGAAGCTGTAATTAAGGTGGCTTGTACTCCGCTGAGTTCATCACTGCTGCGAAGGCGATCGAGGATGTACTGCTGATCCGCAACTAACAGCACATCTAGTTGATCGCTTTCTACATGCACCAATTGTTCGGGCGACGCTGCCCGCTTAACCCATGTTGGGTTGCTGCCCTCGAAGCGTTCTGTCAGGCTGCGCACGACCCGGAACAGTGAGACGTGACCCAGCGCCGATACGGGCTTTGCTTGGGATTGCAGATGATTCGTCCACTGGCGAACGCGAAACACGGTCTGGGGGGACAACCAGGAGAGGAGCGGATCCGTTGCCGTCGAAAATGACCCCGCTGGGTTAGGGGGTGGGTCCGATGCTTCGGTAACGGCGTGGACACCTCCACGCAGGCTTGCCACTAAGTTGGCGATCGGGTTGAGGTCTATGCCTACGGATCGAAGTGCATTTGAAGTCGCTGCCAGCGTAGTTGTGCCACTGCCGTTCCAGGGATCAAGGACCACGTCGTCGTCGTTAGGCGCGATGACGCTCAGTTGATCCCGGGCCCATTCGAACGAGAACCCCGCATAGTAGGGGAAAACATCCGCCAAGCCAGCGGTCTCCTCGCGTGGCCGCTTCGGAGATCCCTTCGGTCCGGATGCCGAAGGGATCTTCAGGTTTGGCAGGGCCGGCTGGTGTGTGAGCTGACCGGCTCTGGTACCCGTCACCCGGTCTCCCCGCCATGTGTTGGCCAAAGTCTGCGTACGACCACCCTTGTCGAGGAGACAGCCACGACGATCGAGCGAAGCAACCCTCTGCTGCCGGTGGTGCAAGTAGTGCAGGTTAACAGCAGCACATGTTGGCGGGTAGATCAACCTCTTGGGAACTTGCTGACTTCGGTGCCTGGCGCGTCCGCGTCCCCGGATGAGGGTCAACTCGTAGGGAGTGTTGGCAGAACGCTGTTGACACCAAGGCCGACAGCAACCGCACAGGCTGCCCTCGCCTCGTCGGACCGCCCGGCCGTCCTCGTAGCCGAGCCTGGCGATGAGGCAGGCGGGCGGCAATTCGTCGCCACGTGCGCTGAGTTCCCGTCCCTCTCCTGGCTGGCACGTTCCCAGATCGAGGCTCTACAGGGGCTCCAGGACCTGCTGCGTGAGGTGATCGTGGACATGGAGGAGCAGGGCGAGCCGGTGCCGCAGCCGTTCGCCGAGCGCAGCTACTCGGGCAAGTTCAACCTGCGCGTCGGCGAGAGCCTGCACCCCGAGCTGGCCATCCACGCCGCCGAGGACGGCATGAGCCTCAACCAGTACGTCCTGCGGAAGCTCAGCGCCGCCTGAGCAGAGCGCAGTTGATCAACTAACTGTTCACCCCCGCTGCGCCCGTTTCTCATCAAGCTCGCCTGGTGAGTTCGCCAACGGCCGGCAGGGTCACTGAACGGCCGCGCCCACCGGCGTGCCACAGCACCTGTAGACCGGAGCGCTGGCATGCCCGCAACCGCTCGGTGGCCCCGCCGTGTCGTGATCTCGGCGGCGTTCACCCTCACCCTGCTCGCCCTGGCGGTCCCCGCTGATGCCCACCCGTACGGCTATCCGCAGACCGTCACCGTTGCGGCGGACGCGGCCCGCCCCGACGTGGTGCACCTGACGTGGAAGCCCGGCGGCGTCGACGAGCTGACAGTGCTCGGCGTCCACCTCGGCCTGTTGCCGCAGGACCGCGTCCTGCTCGACGGCGCGGTCGACACCCGGGACACGGACGCGACAATCCTCGCCTCCTCACCGCTGTTCGCGAACTACCTGCTCAAGCAGATGACCGTCAGTAGCGACGGGCATGTGTGCGCCGGAGCCGTCGGAAAGGCGAGCGACTCTGGTGTGGACGTCAACTACACCTGCCCCGGCCCGCTCGGCGTCGCCCGCATCGAGATCCGGATGCTGAGCGACCTCGACCCCGCGTACCGCACGGTCGCGACCGGCCCCAAGGGCAAACGCCAGGTGTACGGCACCGACGAGTACTCCCACGACTGGCTGCTCGGCGACGTGCCCCCGCCAGCGGCTGCCACCGGCGGGACGGGCCACGCCCAGAGCACCACCCGGCGGCTCGTCATGAGCGTCGGTCCGCTGTTGCTGCTCGGGGCCGTCGGGTCGTTGCTGCGACGCCAGGTACGTCGTCGACGGGCCACCCGCGTCCGACCGTCGTCCTGAGACCGGCCGCCACCAGGGCGGCCCCTCTGCCCGCCGCAGTCGGCACCCACGGCGTCGGCGGTTCTTCGCACCCAACAAAGGAGAAACACCGCCATGACGCACGAACAACGTGCGCGCCGGAAGCGAACACGCGGACTGCTGTCCGCGATGGCGCTCGTCCTCATCGCCGGACCGGCGACGACCCTGCATCCGGCGTTGGCCGGAGCGGAGGCCGTGCCGGCCAGCGCCACCACGCCGCTGATCAACCTGAGCGACGGGCAGAACGTCGAGGGCAAGGTGCCCGTCGTCGTCGAGCCGGTCACCGAGAACGACTCGGTGACCATGCTCGCCGTCGACGGCGACAAGATCAGCGCCGAGAAGACCGCGGGCACCGCCCACTTCGCGTTCGAGATGGGCGGCAACGGCACCGAGGCCCGCTACCGCAACTACCTGACCGTCAACGGACACACGGCCGAGGCCGACCGGGTCTACTTCCCGGACGTCCCGGGCGGGAGGGTCGGCACCCTCGACTTCCCGGGCGACTGGCTCAAGCCGGGCGCTAACACCGTTTCGGTCCACGCCGGAGCGAACTGGGTCGACACCACCACGAAGACCGCCGTCGGCTACCAGGAGCTGCCGAACGGTGAGGGTGGCCGCTGCCCCAACTACGACGACTACGCGCTGAGCAGCATCAGCCTCAGCCTGCTCGGCGTGGTCGCCGACGGCGAGCAGAACCTGTTCAGCTACAACTTCGGCGACGGCACCTGCGGCAGCTCGGCGAAGCTGCTCAACCAGGACCTCACCTTCGTCATCTCCGGAGAACCGGGCAGCACGTCCGGCCTGCGTACCGACCTGGACACCACGAAGCTGACCAACGGTACGCACACCGTCAGCGCGACAAGCCTGTCGGGCGCGAAGACGAGCGTCACGGTCGACGTCAACAACGCCCCGGCCGGCGCGGCGGTGGTCACCCCCGGTGACGGTGCCCGCGTACGCGGAACCCAGCCGGTCATCGCCGCGCTCGCGTCCGCCGGCAAGGACAGCGTCGAGTCGCTCGCGATCGACGACAAGCCGGCCGAGAACGCGGAGATGCTGGCCGCCGGCACCGCCACCCTCGGCCTCTCGGTCGAGGCCGGCAACTCGATCGAGGCCCGCTACCAGAACTACGCGCTGGTCAACGGCCACCGCGTCGACCTCGGCGGCGACTACGGCGCGCTCGGCGCAGAGGCCGTGAAGCTGGCGTTCCCGAACCGGTTCCTGCACCTCGGCGACAACGTCGTACAGGTGCGCACCGGCGACTACAACGGCACGCTCAACGGTGCTACCTGCGCCAACCACGACGACTTCAAGCTCACCCGGGAGGCCACCAGTCTCACGCTGAGCACGGCGGGCACGGTGACTGCCGGCACCACGTACCTGGTCACCACCAGCGGCACGACCGTGACGAAGGCGGAGACGACCGCCGCGTCCCTGGCGCTCGGCGACGGCACCTGCGGCGCGAACAAGGACGCCGAGTTCCACTTCACCGTCGCGGGCGCGCCGACCACGCGCACCGTCGACACCCTCGCCGCCGCCGGCGACGCGCACCTGAAGATGTTCGTCGGTGGCAACGGCAGCGACAACGGGTACGACAACAAGGTGCTGGTCAACGGCATCCCGCTGGAGATCGGGATGTGGGAGAAGGAGGTCGCCGACCTCGCCTTCCCGAACGAGTGGCTGGTGCCGGGCGTCAACGCCCTGGAGTTCGTGGCGGGCAGCGACCACGGCAGCGCCAAGCCGGCCGGCTGCGACAACTACGACGACTTCACCCTGCGGGACTTCGAACTCCTGCCCAGCGGCGCGAAGGCCACTCAGCTGACCCGCTCGGTCGCGCAGACCACGGTCACCATCGGCTCGGCCACCTACCCGGCCGGCTCGCCCGTGACCACGTACCTCGGTGATGGCACCTGCGGCAGCAGCTTCAACGGCGTCCTCACCACGATGGTCCTGTTCGACGTCACCGCCCAGGACGGCTCGGCGCTGCCGGCGCTGGGCAAGCGCGCCGACGTGGACACTACGACGATCGCGGACGGCGCCCACACCATCAAGGCGGTCGTCGGCGACAAGACCTCCACGCGGCGGTTCACCACCGACAACACCGCTCCGGAGATCGCCAGCAGCGTCCCGGCGGCCGGCCAGCGGCTGACGTCGACGGTGGCGCTCGACCTCACGGTGAAGGACGCCAGCGGCGTGGTCGGCACGCCCGCCATCACGCTCGACGGCGCGGCCGTCAAGCAGGGCGACCAGATCGGTCACGGCCTGCCGGCCGGCGAACACACCATCGCGATGACGGCGACCGACGCGCTCGGCAACACCGCGACCCGCGAGGTGCGCTTCAGCAGCGCGAGCATCCCGGACGTCCCGACCGAGCTGAACGCCACGATCAAGAACACCGACCCGCTCTCGGCGGAGCTGTCCGCCCGGATTCCCGGCACCGAGGGTGTCGGGCTGACCGCGACCTTCACCAAGGCCGACGTCGTCCTGCCGACCAAGGGTTACCAGGGCGAGGCGGCCGACGTGCCGACCACGCTCGACGTCCAGCATGACCGGAGCGTGGACGTCGCCTCGCTGCGTCCGCTCGACGGTTCGACCATCGACAGCCCGTCCAGCCGTGGGGTGGTCTTCCAGCGGTACGACCTGCCGCTGGGCGCCACCAAGCAGGAGCCGACGCTGCGCTGGTCGGGCAGCATCGACCCGGCGCGGATCGTGGCGCTGCGGGCCTGGAACCCGGCCACCGGAAAGTGGGTCGTGCTCACCAGTTCGCGGGGGAAGGCCGGGCAGGACACCGTCCTGACCGCGCCGGTCGAGGCGGGCTACCGCGACGGCGGTGTCGTGCACGTGCTGGTCACCGGCGAGGACCCGTTCGCCGACGACCTGTCGCCGCGCGACGCGACGGCGCAGAACGACAAGGACCGCTTCGAAGACCCCGCGTCGTACGACTTCTCGTTGGCGCACTTCACCGATACCCAGTACGTCACCGAGGGCGCGGCCGGCGGCACGTACGACGACTTCGACGGCAACGCCGAGCCCTCGGACGTCGAGACCGCCGAGGAGCAGGCGATCTGGTCGGCCGCGTACCGCGACCAGATGCAGTGGATCGCCGACAACGCGGACAGCCGCAAGATCGCGTACGCGGCGCACACCGGTGACGTCATCGAGAACGACTACTACGACCCGCTGGCGAAGAACCCGGACGGCTCGCTGAAGCGGCCCGGTCTGCACGAGCAGGTGCAGAAGGAACTCGCGACCGCCTCGGGTTTCCAGAAGATCCTCGACGACAACGGCGTCGTCAACCAGGTCATCGCGGGCAACCACGACGACCAGTTGGGCGCCGAGACCGGCCCCGACTCCCGGTTCAGCCGCACCTTCAGCGCCGACCGGTACTACGGGACGGCGAAGGCCTGGCCGAAGGGCACCGAGTACCACGCCTGGGACGAGCGGACGAACGCCGACGGCTCGGTCACGCCGGGTAAGGACAACCAGAACAACTACCTGCTGTTCTCCGCCGGTGGCCTGGACTTCGTGGTGGTCGGCCTGTCGTACGGCGTCACGCCGGCCGAGGCCAAGTGGGCTGACTCGATCTTCAAGCGGTACAAGGACCGCAACGGGATCCTGCTCTCGCACGACTACCTGAAGCCGTCGGCCAACCCCGACGGTCGCGGCGCGGACTTCTCCGCCCCGGACGGCTCGCCGCTGTTCAAGCAGGTCGTCGAGGCCAACCCGAACGTGTTCCTGGTGCTCGCCGGGCATGAGCACGGCGTCGGCACCAACCTGAAGTCGAAGATCGGGGTGACGGTCAGCCACGACGTCGTCGAGCTGCTGGCCGACTACCAGTTCTACACGGTCGCCGCCGCCGAGCTGTGGCCGAACCAGGTCGCCGCCGACGGCACGATCGATGTCAACGGCGACGGCAAGCCGGACCACAAGGCCACCGACCGGTTGCAGTTCGGGGCGAGCTTCCTGCGGCTGCTCCAGTTCGACGTGGACCGGGCCGAGATGCACATCGACACGTACTCGCCGTTCCTGAAGAACTTCGGGGCGACCGAGTACGACATCCGCCAGGACGGCAGCCAGCCCAAGCCGCGCTACAACGGCGCGGAGGACAACCTGACCCTGCCGGTGGACCTCACCACCCGCAAGACGTCGTTCACCACCGACTCGCTCGCCGCGTACGTGCCGGCCGGCACGATCGGCACCGACGAGGTGACCTCGAACGACGTGGCCACGACGACGTGGGACAGGCTCCTGCCGGGAACCTCGTACGGCTGGATCGTGTCGGCGAAGAGCGCCGACGGCGGCGAGGCGGTGGCCCAGCCGGCGGTGTTCACGACCGCCAAGCGGGTCCCGACGATGACCGTCACCGCCACCCCGACCGCCTGGGGCACGGCGGCGACGGTGACCGTCAAGGTCGCGGCCGGCAGCACGCCGGTCACCGGCGCGGTGGAGTTGCGCGAGGGTACGACCGTGCGCGGCTCGGCCACGCTGACCAACGGCACGGCGACGTTCACCCTGCCGGTGGGCCTGGCCGGCGGCCAGCACGCGCTGACCGCGTCGTACCCGGGTGACGACCACCTGACCGCGGTCGAGGCCACCGCCACCCTGACGGTGAACCTGCCGGCGCAGTGGAGTTCGTCGACGGTCTACAACGACGGCGACCGGGTGACCTACCAGGGTCGGGTCTTCCGGGCCTCCTGGTACACGAAGAACCAGAAGCCGGGCGCCGACGCCAACGGCGCGTGGCAGGAAATCGCCATGACCGAGGACGGCACCGCGATCTGGACCGCGTCTCGGATCTTCAACTCGGGCGAGTTCGCCATGTACGACGGTAGGAAGTGGCGGGCCCAGTGGTACACCCGCAACCAGAAGCCGGGTGACCGCAACGGGTCCTGGGAGGAGATCGCCCCGACCCCGCCGGACAACAGCCCGGCCGCCTGGACGCTGACCAAGGTGTACAACGCCGGCGACCGGGTGTCCTTCAAGGGCCACGTCTACGAGGCGAAGTGGTGGACGCGCGGCCAGGAGCCGGGCGACCCGAACGGCCCCTGGAAGCTGATCAAGTAGGCAGGGTTCGCGTGAACGCCGGCCCGGGACCGATTGCTGGTCCCGGGCCGGTGCGCTGTGCGGTGATCGACTCAGCTTCCTGGAAGCCGGGGTGTCCCGAGCGCCCCGACACCCCGCCTTCCTGCAACACGAGTTGACCAAGGCCCGGGGCGCCTCGCTCACCGGGAGGAGCAGTTCTCGCTGACGTCGGGTCGGAGCCGGCGGAGCTGGTTCGCCAGCGTCCCGATCAGGGCCGCAGGGTGCGTCACCCGTCCGGTGGAGGCCATCCGTTCCGCCCGTTCTCACGTTTGCCCTGCCCCTACGCTTCGCCCGAGGCGGGCGCGGGCGGGGCGTCGGCCACTGTCGACACTGACGGAGGGCTGATGGCGTCGAGGCGTACACCTCGGGTTGTGGTTGCGGCGGTGGCCGGCGCGCTGTTGGCCCTCGGCGTGGTCGCGCCCGGCCCGGCCGCCGCGCCGCCGCGCGCGGCCCGGGCGGACGGTGACGTGGTCCCCGTGCCGCGCGAGCCGCGCCCACCGCTGCTCCCGGCCGACTTCCGGGGCACCGGCCGGTACGTCGTGCGGGACCTCGGCATCGACGTGCCGTTCAGCTGGCAGGGCCGCGACGGCAACAGCCAGATGATCGCCGGCGGCCCGGAGCACCCGATCTGGTTCACGAACCTGATATACGAGAACACGCTCTACACGCTCACCTACAAGTGGCCCAACATCCCGCTGTTTCCGCCGCGCCCGTGTAGCAAGGTGCCCGGGTTCTTCAACCGGCAGATCTTCAACGACAAGCTGAAGACGTCCCGCTATGTCGGGCCGGAGATCCTGCAGGGTGCGGACGACCGGCACGTGGACCACTGGCGGGTGGGAGTGGTCGGCGGCTCGACCGTGCCGGGGGAGTTCTTCCGGTTCCCGCTGGCGCTCGGCGACATCTACGTCGACCAGCGCGACCCGAGCCGGTGGTGGCAGGTGCTCCAGTTCGGCCTGCAGAACCTCTTCGACCCCGAGCTGGACGAGTGGTTCACGCTCGACACCTTCGACCACCACCCGGGCGAGGTGACCCTCCCCGACCGCTGCCCACCCCCCACCCCCACCCCCACCCCCTAACCCCACCCCCACCCCCTAACCCCACCCCCACCCCCACCCCGACCAGCCCCCGCCGGTCCCCGACCAGCCCGGTGATCAAGAGGTTCGCGTCACCGATCGGGCGGAATTTGACGCGAACCTCTTGATCAACAGGGCCAGCCTGAGGGCGAGCCCTGGGGGTTACAGGGCGAAGAGGAGGGCGGCGTTTAGGAGGACCACTACGGCCGTCGCGAAGTGGATGCCGAAGGCCACGGCCTTCGTTCCGCCGTTGCGCAGCACGATGAGGGTGTCGCCCAGGGGGACGAGCGCGACGATCAGCATGTACCACGCGACCGCGTCGGCGGTGGTGAAGGCGATCAGGGCGAGGCCGAGCAGCCCGAAGGTGACGTCCTTGAGCCCTTTGACCGTCAGGTAGGCCGAGTCGCCCGGCCGGGCCGGCACGCCGTACCCGGCGGCTGCGGCCCGCGGCACCAGCAGGAACCGTGCGCCGATGAAGAGGACGAAGAGACTGAGTACGACGGCGAGCCCGTAGGCCAGGGGTGACAACATGATCCGCTCCAATTGCTAGCGCTGCTAGGTATAAGAGCGACGCTAGCAGAGCGCGGACAGATTCGCTAGCGGTGCTAGCATTGCTGTCATGTCGACTCAGACGCGCCGGGAGCGCGAGCGGGCGGAACGGGAACGCGCCATCGTCGCCGCCGCCCGGGAGTTAGCCCTGGCCGAAGGCTGGGACGCGGTGACAACCAGGCGGCTGGCCGCCGAGATCGAGTACAGCCAGCCCGTCCTCTACAGCCACTTCAAGGGCAAGGACGCCATCATGGCGGCGGTCGCCGTCGAGGGCTTCGCTGAACTGGCGACCGCGCTGGTGACCGCCCGTGCGGCCGCGGCCGACCCACGGCAGGCGGTCGCCGACGTCGCTGCGGCGTACGTCGCGTTCGCCGACCAGCGACCCGCCCTCTACGACGCGATGTTCACCCTCGCCGTGGACCTGCCGTTCGCCAGCTCGGACGTCCCGACCGATCTCGCCCGGGGTTTCGCCGAACTGGCCGAGACGGTACGGCCGTTCGCCGGCGACGCCGACCTGGAGACTCTCACCGAGACGTTCTGGAGCGGCCTGCACGGTCTGGTCACGCTCATGCGCAGCGCCCGCCTCCGCCGCGAAGGCCACGACCGCCGGCTGGCAGCGCTGGTCGACCGCTTCTCCCGCTGACCGAGGCCGGGTTCCAGGAAGGAGGGGTGTCCGGGCGCTCGGGACACCCCGGCCTCCAGGAAACCGAGTCGATCAAGCCGACAAAGCAAAAACGCAGGTCAGTCGAAGGACGGTAGGGACGGGCCGAGGACGTCGTCGGCGTCGACGATCGTGTACGCGTACCCCTGCTCGGCGAGGAAGCGCTGCCGGTGTGCCGCGTACTCGGTGTCGATCGTGTCCCGGGAGACGACCGTGTAGAAGTGCGCCTGCCGGCCGTCGGCCTTCGGACGCAGCACCCGACCCAACCGCTGGGCCTCCTCCTGCCGTGACCCGAACGTGCCGGACACCTGGATCGCCACCGCCGCCTCGGGCAGGTCGATGGAGAAGTTGCCGACCTTGGAGATCACCAACGTGCGTAGCTCGCCGGTGCGGAACGCGTCGAACAGCCGCTCGCGCTCCTTGTTGGTGGTGGAGCCCTGCACGATCGGCGCGTCCAGGTACTCGCCGATCTGGTGCAACTGGTCGATGTACGCGCCGATCACCAGCACCTGGTCGTTCGGGTGCCGGTCAACGAGGGCCTTGACCACGGGCAGCTTGGTGCGCGCGGTCGCCGCCATCCGGTAGCGTTCCTCGGCCTCCGCCGTCGCGTACGACATCCGCTCCGCGTCGGTCAGCGTCACCCGGACCTCGACACACTCGGCCGGGGCGATCCAGCCCTGCGACTCGATGTCCTTCCACGGCGCGTCGTACCGCTTCGGCCCGATCAGGCTGAACACGTCGCCCTCGCGGCCGTCCTCGCGTACCAGAGTGGCCGTCAGGCCCAGCCGGCGGCGGGCCTGGAGGTCCGCCGTGAAGCGGAAGATCGGCGCGGGCAGCAGGTGCACCTCGTCGTAGACGACCAGGCCCCAGTCGCGGGCGCCGAACAGGTCCAGGTGGGTGAACACGCCCCCCTTTCGGGAGGTGAGCACCTGGTACGTGGCGATGGTGACCGGGCGGATCTCCTTGCGCTCGCCCGAGTACTCGCCGATCTCCTCCTCGGTCAGCGACGTGCGGGCGATCAGCTCGCGCTTCCACTGCCGGCCGGCGACGGTGTTGGTGACCAGGATCAGCGTCGTCGCCTTCGCCTCGGCCATCGCCGCCGCGCCGACCAGGGTCTTGCCGGCCCCACAGGGCAACACGACCACGCCCGACCCGCCGGCCCAGAACGCCTCGACGGCCTCCCGCTGGTACGACCGCAGCGTCCACGGCTTGCGCCCGTCCTTGCCGGCCTCGGCCAGCTCGATCGGGTGCGCCTCGCCGTCCACGTAACCGGCCAGGTCCTCCGCCGGCCAGCCCAGCTTGAGCAGCGCCTGCTTGAGCCGGCCCCGCTCGGACGGGTGCACCCGGATCGTGTCGTCGTCGATCTTGTCGCCGAGCATGCCGGCGAGCTTCTTGCTCTTCGCCACCTCGATCAGCACCAGCCGGTCCAGCGCCCGCAGCACCAGCCCGTACGCGGGATCGTTGGCGAGTTGGAGCCGGCCGTACCGGTCCATCGTCTCGGCCACGTCCACCAGCAGCGCGTGTGGCACCGGGTAGCGCGAGTACTTGATCAGCGAGTCGACCACGCCCTCGGCGTCGTGCCCCGCCGCGCGGGCGTTCCACAACCCGAGCGGGGTCAGCCGGTACGTGTGCACGTGCTCCGGAGACCGTTCCAACTCGGCGAAGGGCGCGATCGCCATCCGGCAGGCCTGCGCGTCGGGGTGGTCGATCTCCAGCAGCAGCGTCTTGTCCGACTGCACGATCAGGGGTCCACCACTCACGCCAGCGTCCTCTCCTCGGTTGGCCGTCGGGACCGCCGCGGTCGCACACCCGCTGCGGGCCGACCATCCAGTGTTGCACGACGGGAAACGTCCCAAGAAAGATGCTCACCGGATGCAACCAGGACGGCACTTACGAACGTCTAGGAAAGGGACAACTGTCCAGGGGAGGTGCCATGCGGCGTGTCCGGCACACTTCCCGGCTGTTTGCCCTGGTGGTGGTCGTGCTGGTCGGTGCCGGCGCGTGCACGTTCGATCCGCGGTCCGGCGGGAGTGGTGGCGGGGGAGCCGCTCCGGTCGGTGCGGCGGAGCAGGCATCGGGGGCGAGCGGCACGTCCGGGCCGGCCCAGCACGGCCGGCCCACCACACCGTCGTCCGCCCCGAAACCCTCTCGAAAACCCACGCCGAAGCCGACCCGCGCGGCGTCGACCCCGAGCACCGGCGCGCCGACCGCCGCCGGCTGCCCACAGGGCCAGCACCAGCGCGCGGTGGAGACGTACCTCGCCCGCCTCGGCGGGTTCGGGGCCGTCACCGTCGACGGGCGGCAGTCCGCCGCCGACTGCGCCGCCATCAAGAAGTTCCAGCAGAGGTACGGCATTCGCCCCGTCGAGGGTCGCGCCGGACCGACCACCCTCGACGTGGCCCAGCGCCTCGCCACCACCGACACGACCCGCTGCCGGGCCGGCGCGGGCACCACGTTCTGCGTGGACCTGACCCGGCAGACCGTCTGGGCGATGCGGGGCGGCAAGGTGGTCATGGCGCCGACCGTGACCCGCACCGGAATGTCCGGCTTCCGCACCCCTTCCGGCACGTACACGGTCAACTTCCGTAACCCGAAGGAGTGGTCCGACCCGTACGAGGTGTGGCTGCCGTACTGGCAGCACTTCACCCAGGGCATGGGCTTCCACGAGACCACCACCTACCTGCACGACAAGTCGATCGGCTCGCACGGCTGCGTCAACCTCCTGCACGCCGACGCGGTCCGGATGTGGGAGCTGGGCAAGGTCGGCACCCGCGTGGTGCTGATCGGTCGCCGCCCCGGCACCTGAGCGACACGCCCTCCTTTCCGGGTTTTATCCCCTGTCGGACCGGTCACCGGAGTGTCACGCTGGGAGTCCAGGGCCGGATCGGGCGGGGAGGCTGGGTATGACGGTCGACCGTGAAGTGGTCGCGCAGTACGAGCAGGCGCCGCCCGACGAGGTGTCCCGCGCGACGGTGTTCGCGTACGCCTTCGCGGCGGCGCTGCTCTTCGGGTGGTTCCTCTTCGGGTGGCTGGTGCTCCAACAGGGCTTCGTCGACTCGGTCGGCGAGTCGGCCGGGGCCGGCTTCGCCCTCCTGCTGCTCATCTCGGTGGTCGGCACCGTACGACGCAGCCGCCGCTGAGCGACCACGGGAGAACGGAGCCGCTCAGTCCGCCAGCACCGCCGCGGTGATCCGGTGCAGCGCGAAGGTGTGCAGCATTTCGGTCCGCTCGTCCTCGGCGCGCAGGTAGCCCGCCCCGATCGAGACCGGCTTCACCAGCCGCGACGCGGTCGCCCCGTGGGCGTCCACATACCCGACCCAGACCAGCGCCCGGTCCCGGACCGCCTGCTGGAGCACGGCGAGCGCCTCGCTGTGCGTGTGCGCCGGCACCGGGCCACCGCCCAGCCCCGCCGCCCCACCCCGGACCACCGCCGGGGCGCGACGGGCCGCCCGCGCCGCCGCATCACCCCGCCGGATGTGCTCCACCACCCCGAGCAGCCGGGGCATCGGCAGCTTCGGGGTAACCAGCGGGTCCAGCGTCCTGGTGGTCACCCCTACCCGCGCCGGAGCGCGCCGGACCCGTGGCCGAATCAGCATCGTGCTGCCCATGCCGTCCTCCTGCACCGGCGCGTAGCCCGCCTCCCGCAGCGCGGTGAGCATCCGGCTGACCTGGTACGGGGTGGTCAACACCGTCGGCGCCAACCGACGCAGCGTCAGCGACTCCAGCCGCCGGTCGGCCAGCACCTCGGTGAGGAGCGCCTCGTCGTCGCTGCGCAGGTACGCCCCGGCCGAGCCGGCCCGCAGCCCGCCGTGCTTACGGGCCACGTCGTCCACCAGGTAGCTGAGCCCCTGCGGCACCGGGGTACGCGACCGGCGACGGAACAACTCGTGCAGGTCGTCGGCCGTGTAACCGGCGTCCAACGCCCGCCGGACGCTCGCCGTGGTGACCCGGTGCACACTCGCCCCGCCGGCCGACTCGAGTTCCGTCGTCGCCTCCAACTCGGCGGCGAGCGCCGGCTCGGGCGGGCCGGGCACCACCACGGTCAGGTCGGCCTGCACCAGGAAGTGGTCGACCGGGGCGGGCAGCAGCGCGTCCAACGCCCGCGCCGCACCGGACGGATCGCCACTCTCGGTGTCCGCGTGCAACCCCAGCGGGTCGCCGCCGGACTCGTCGGTCGACGTCAGCTCGCCCAGCAACAACCGTCCGTACGAGGTGAGCGCCCCCAGCCCGGTCATACCGAGCTGCGCCGCCTCGGCCAGCACCTCCCGGTGGGCGGCCTCCCGACCTCGGCTGCGCCGTGGCGTCCGCCAGTCCAGCAGGGCCTGCAACTCCTCCGGGGTGGGCGCGGTCGCCGGCTCCAGGTCGGCGAGCACCCCGAGCACCGCCCGGCGGGTCGCCGGCGCACCGGCCCGCTCGGCCTCCGCCGAGAGCGCGGTGATCGGCCGGTCCCGGTCGTCACGCCGCCCGACCAACCCCACCTGCCGGGTCATGGTCATCCAGGCGCGGGCCAGGTGCTCCCACCGTTGGGCCAGTGATCCGGCCCGCCACACCTCGTACCCGCCGGTCGGCAGCACCTGCTGGTCCGCCCCGTACCGACCGGTGGTCGCACCGGGCAGCTCCATCTCACCGGCGAGCCCCGCCGCGTACGCCACCTCGAGCAGCAGCGCGGTGGTCGGCTCGTCCAGGCCGGCGGTGCGGGCCAGCCGGCGCAGGTCGCGGACGCCGATGCCACCCGACCGCAGCACCGGGGCGGGTTCGGCGGCGAGCTGTTCCAGCAGTCCCTCGGTGTGCCGGACCACCTCCATGGTCTGCCCGGCGCCGGCCGAGTCGACCATCTTGGGCTCGCGGGGAGCGGCAGCCACCGACGGCGGGCTGGTCTGCAACGGCCCGAGCGGACCGCTGTCGCGCCGCAGCAGGAGGCCGACCTCGCGGGGCAGCTCGACGGTGCCGCCAGCCGTCCCCGAGCCGGCCGAGACGGTCACCAGCAGCCGATTGTCGACCAGCCAGCGCACCGGTGAGCCGGTGGGCGCGCCGCCGTTGATCGGGTCGGCGAGGACGGCGTCCTGCGCGCCGATCGCCGGTGCCTGCAACGCGCCCGGGGGCACGCTACCGACCGGCGGCCCGGCCGCCAGCCGGTCCAGGATCGCCCGGGCCGACGGGGGCGCCGCGAGCAGCGTCCGGCGCAGTTTCGCCGGGTCCGCGCAGAGGGCCGCCGCGCGAACGTCCAGGTCCGCGGCGGGCCGACCAAGTCCAGCGGGGTACGGGGAGACCTCGTCGACGGCGGCCGCCACGTACATGGCGTGCTCGGGGCCGTACAGCAGGAACAGCGCCCTCAGCCGGCCCACGGCGGCCCGGACCGCGGTCGGCGCCGGTGGGTGCGGCCCAGCGGTCGCCATGGCGAGAATCGTGTCGATGGCGGTCGTGCCCTCGTCCGGGTGCCGGGTGAGCCGGCCGGCGTCCAGGATCAGCAGGGTGAACTGGTCCAGCCCGTCCAGCGCGCGGGCCACCGAGACCCGGGACTGGGCGCGGATGGCCAGAGCGGAGATGTCGGCCGGCACGGGCACGACGAGGTCCGGCCGCAGTTGCAGGAGTGCGGCCAGGGACTCGTCGGGCAGCGACCGCAGATGGTCGGCGAGTGAGGTGGTCATCGTCTTTCCACGCTAGCCCGGGGTGGGCCGGTCGCGCCCCTCGGACGTACGGCCGGCTGTGCGTCGGCGAGTAGGTTTCTCGGCATGTCTGCACCGACCGTCGGATTCGACCTCGACATGACCCTGGTGGACTCCCGCCCCGGCATCGCCGCGGCCTACCGGGCGCTGACCGCGAGGACGGGCGTTCCGGTGGACGCCGACCTGGCGGTGTCCCGCCTCGGCCCGCCGCTGCGCACCGAGATCGCGCACTGGTTCCCACCGGAGCAGGTCGAATCGGCCGTCCTGCTGTACCGCGAGCTGTACCCGGCGTACGCGATCACCCCGACGGTCCCGATGCCCGGCGCGCGGGAGGCCATCGACGCGATCCGTGCCCGGGGCGGAAGGGTGCTCGTCGTCACCTCCAAGATCGCCCGGTTGGCCCGGCTACACCTGGACCACCTCGGCCTGGTGGTGGACGAGCTCGCCGGTGACCTGTTCGCCGAGCAGAAGGCGACCGCCCTTCGGGAGCACGGCGCGACCCACTACGTGGGCGATCACGTGGCGGACATGGTGGCGGCGGGGGTTGCCGGCGTGCCCGGAATCGCCGTGGCGACGGGCCCGTGTTCCCCGGATGAGCTGCGTGCGGCGGGGGCGAGCGTCGTGCTGGACGATCTCACCGGATTCCCAGCGGCGCTCGACGGCATGATCCAGCTAGCCTTGGAGCAGTAGCGGCTCAAGTGAAGCAGGGGTTTTCAGGTGCCTACGGGTCGAGTGAAGTGGTACGACACGGCCAAGGGATACGGCTTCGTCACCAGTGACGAGGGCGGTGACGTGTTCCTGCCCAAGGGCGCGTTGCCGGCGGGCGTCACCGACCTCAAGGGTGGTCAGCGGGTCGACTTCAGCGTGGTGGACAGCCGCCGTGGCGCCCAGGCCATGGGCGTGAAACTGCTGGACGCGCCGCCGTCGATGGCGGAGCTGCGGCGCCGGCCGGCCGAGGAGCTGCACGGCCTCGTCGAAGACATGATCAAGGTGCTGGAGGCGAAGGTCCAGCCGGACCTGCGTCGGGGCCGGTACCCGGACAAGAAGACCGCGCAGAAGATCGCTCAGCTGGTCCACGCGGTCGCGCGCGAGCTGGAGGTCTGAGGCACCAGCCCGGCGGTGGCGGCGCGGTCGAGGAGCGCCGTCACCGCGGCGAAGCCGGCCTCACCCAGGTCGGCCGTGAACTCGTTGACGTAGAGGCCGATGTGCCGGTCCACCACGTCGAGTTCCATTTCCTGGGCGTGCGCGAGGACGTACTCCCGGCTGACCGTCGGGTCCGCCCAGGCCTGCCGGACGGACTCGCGGATCCAGCCGGCGGCGGCCTCCGGGTCGACCGCGCCGCGACGGGCCAGGATCGCGCCGAGGGGAATGGGCAGGCCCGTGTCGGCCTCCCACCACTCGCCGAGGTCGACGAGCGCGGTCAGGCCGTGCCGGTGGTAGGTGAAGCGGGCCTCGTGGATGACCAGGCCCGCGTCGTAGCGGCCGGCCGCGACGCCCGGCATGATCTCGTGGAACGGAACCACCTCGATCCGGGCTGGCGGCCGTCCGGCCGACCAGAGCCGGAACAGCAGGTAAGCGGTCGTCCGGTCGCCCGGCACGGCCACCGTGGCGCCGGTCAGGTCGGCGCGGTCGCCCCGGGTGAGCACCAGCGGCCCGCACCCGCGACCGAGCGCGCCACCGCAGGGCAGCAGGTGGTAGTCGTCGAGCAGCCACGGCAGCGCCGCGTAGCTCACCTTCACCAGGTCGAACGCGCCCCGCTCGGCCGCCGTGTTGGTGACGTCGACGTCGGCGTAGGTCACCTCGACCGGCGGTGCGCCGGGCACCCGCCCGTGCACCAGGGCGTCGAACACGAACGTGTCGTTGGGGCAGGGCGAGATCGCCAGGGAGAGCGCCACGCCCTTCACGTTAGCCCCGCCCGCGCGGCCGGTCGGTGCGACCCCGTGCTTGGTGATCCGCGACAAACCAGGCCGGCGCCGACTCCTGCCCCTCCGGTGCCCTCGTCCAGGTGCGAGAGGTCACGTCGCTCGGTGTCGAGCTGCCCCGGATGTGGGGTGAGGGGGCACGGGCGGCGGTGGTGGCGGGT
>NZ_JBFAMS010000005.1:184422-476878 GCF_040656575.1 Micromonospora sp. NPDC049801
TGGTTAGGTCGGTCCCTGTCGAGCTGCCCCGGATGTAGGGCGAGGGGCACTGCTGGCTGTGGTGGCGGGTGGTTAGGTCGGTCCCTGTCGAGCTGCCCCGGATGTAGGGCGAGGGGCACTGCTGGCTGTGGTGGCGGGTGGTTAGGTCGGTCCCTGTCGAGCTGCTCCAGATGTGGGGCGCAATCGCGCCAGCGGCGGCGGGTCGTGGCGATGCTTGATGCCTATGGCGTGCCCGCCCGTGCTCGTGCTCGTGCGGTGCCTGTGCCGTGCCTGTGCCGCTCGTGCGGGTGCCCTGCCTGTGCGCGCTGTGGCCGTGGCGGTGGGGGCGCTCGGTGGTCGCGGCGGTCAGTGGCATCGGGGTGGTCGTGGTGGTGGGCGGTGGCGATCCGGGGTGTACCGCCCTTCGCGCGATCGGGCGCGCCCCACTTCTGGGGCAGCTCGACAGGGGCCGACCACCACAGGGATACCCACAGCCCAAGCACGTTGTCCACATGGTTATCCACAGGCGTAGGGCGCGCTGTTGACGACGCTCGCCGTGCGGAAAACCATGGACGGGTGGGGATCAGCGGGGATGCGATCGACGTGGGGGCGGTGCTGCGCGATCTTCGTCGACGTGCAGATCTGAGCCAACGGGAGTTGGCCGATCGGTCCGGGGTCCCGAAGAGCACACTGGCCCGGATCGAGGCGGGGCGGGGCGGCGAGCCGGCGTTTCGCACGGTGGCGCGGCTCGTCGGAGCGGCAGGGGGCGAGCTGGCGATCCGGCTGCACGGCGAACCGCCGCTCGACAAGTTCGCCGATTCGGGCGGCGTGCCGCTGGGCATGCCTGTCGACGAGCCACGGGACGAGGCCGACCGTCGGTACCCGGCGCACCTCGATGTCCGCCGGGTACGGACCCTCAAGGACTGGCCGGGCGCGTGGTGGGCGCATTCGTACACTCTTCCGCAGAGATCGTGGCCTCTGCGCGTGCCGGAGCTGACCTACGACCTCGACCGGGCTCGGCGGGACCGGCGGCGGTGGCGGCAGGAGGCCCGCGCACGGGTGACTTTCCGGCGTACGGGCGAAGACGTGCCGGCCACCTCTTGGCGGTTCGTCGCCGAGCTGCCCGGAGCGGGACCGGTCGGCGAGCTGCGGGCTCATGAACGGAGTGTCGACCTCCTCCTCGGCGACGAACTGGACGACCGGCGTGAGGTGGTGCTCGAGGGTGTTGTCGTCGCTCCGGACCTGCGGTTTCTCGGTATCGGACGGCGGCTGGTCGAGCTGTTGGCCAAGGAGATGGCGCGGGCCGGCCTTCGTGCCGCCCACGCGGTCGCCGAGTTCGGCAACGTCGATTTTCTCCTCGCCTGCGGATTCGAACTTCGAGCGAGCAGACCGTCGGCGCTGATGCTCGACGTCCGAGGCGCGCCCGGGGTCAGCCCAGTGCCGCAGCCGCCTTCGTCAGCGCGGTGAGGGCCTCGCGCAGCCGCCAGGCGTCGCGGTCGCGCGGGCCGATCGGGTTGGAGATGGTGCGCAGCTCGGCGAAGGGCACTCCGGCCTGGGCGGCGGCGACGGCTACCCCGTACCCCTCCATGGCCTCGGCCACCGCCTCCGGATGCCGCCGGCGTAGCTCCTCGGTGCCGGCGGCGGTGCCGGTGACGGTGCTGACCGTGAGCACCGGGCCGATCGTGGCCATGGGTAGGGCGGCTCGCAGCGTTGCCAGTAACGCCGGGTGTGCAGGGACGACGCTGCCGCCGCCGAGCAGCGCGGGTGGCATGCCCAGATCCTCGATGCCGATGAAACCGTCCGGTGAGTCGGCGCCCAGGTCGGCCGCGATGCTCGCGGTGCCGAGCACGGTGTCGCCGACCGCTGCGCGCCCGGTGAAGCCGCCGGCCACGCCGGCACTGACCACCGCACGGTACGGACGACCGGCCGCCTCGGCCAGGGTCAGCAGCCGCGCGGTGGCGGCACCTGCGACGGCCGGGCCCACCCCGACCGGGGCGACGGTCACGTCGGTGGCGGTCAGCCCGGCCTGTACGGCGTCCGCCTCGGCCGGCACCGCGGTCACCACCAGCAGACCGCTCACGAGAGCGAGCCGGGGGACTCGCGGCGGGTCTCGTCGTCCGCGCCCCCACCCGGGCCGCCGACCGACGAAGAGGGCCGGTAGATGTGGTAGCCCGGCGGCGCGAGCCCTGCTTCGTCCTGCCGCTGCGACGTGGCCTGAGGTGGCGCCGGCGAGGTCGGTGCGACGGTCTCGGGCGCGACGGTCTGGGGCGCGACAACCTCGGGCTCGTCCTCGGCCAGTTCGTCGTCACCCAGCGGCCGGCCGGCCAGCTTCTCGGTGCGTAGCCGAGCGGCGACCAGCACTCCCCGGACGGCGGCCACGATGCCCACCCCGGCGGCGACCGCGATGCCGGTCCGGCCGGCGAACGGCACCAGCCCGAGCCCGCCACCGGCGACGAAGGCGAGCATGAGCACCGTCTCGGAGTGGGCGAAGGAGCTGGCCCGCAGCCGCTCCGGGATGCGCTCCTGAATCGAGGCGTCCACGGCGAGTTTGGCCACTCCGCTGACCAGCGCGGTGACCAGGCAGAGCAGGGCCACCATCAACAGCGAGAACTGGATGACGGCGAGTACCCCCACCCCCGCCACGATGATCATGCTGCTGGACTGGATGGCGGTCGGCCGGTGGATACGCAACCGGGTGCCGACCGCGGTCGCCAGGAAGCTGCCGACGGCCAGGGCGCCGCCGATCAGCCCCAGCGCCCACTCCGCGCCCAGGTCCCGCCCGAACACCCCGGTGGTCAGATCGCCCTTCTTGATGGCGAACGCGAGGAAGAGCAGCAGAAAGCCGTACACGGCCCGCAGGGTCGCGGCGCCGATCAGGGTGGCGATCACCAGCCGTCCGGCGGGCCGACCCCGGCCCAGCGGCCGGTCCGCGCGGCGGCCCAGGGCGCGTAGCGCGCGAGGGACGCGCTCGGGTGGCTCCGAGTCCGCCTTCGGGGGCAGCCGCAGCGAGATCACCATGCCGATCAGGAAGATCACCGACGCGACCCGCAGCGGCCACTGCGGCCCGAACCAGAAGGCGGCCAACCCGATCGGGGCCACCAGCGCGCCCGCCACCGTGCCGTACACGCTGGCCCGGGCACCCACCTGGGAGAGGCCCAGCCCTTCCGGCAACAGCCGGGGTACCGCCGCCGAGCGGGCCACGCCGTAGGCGCGCGACAGCGCCAGCACACCGAACGCGGCCGGATAGAGCCCGAAGCCGTGGATGTAGTCCGAGATCAGCCAGGCCAGGAACGCCCGGCCGAGCATGGTGGCGGCCAGCGCGTACCGCCGGCCGTGCCGGAAGTGGTCCAGCAGCGGCCCCACCACGGGCGCGAGCATCGCGAACGGCACCATGGTCACCAGCAGGTAGAGCGCGACCTTGCTGCGGGCCTCACCCAGCGGCACGTTGAAGAAGATCGTCCCGGCCAGGCCGATCGCGATCAGGGTGTCACCCGCGCAGGAGAGCGCGTGCAGGTCGAACAGCCGGACCATGCCGACCTCGCCGCCGGCGCCCCGCGCGCGGGCATGACCGGCCCGGCGGGTCACCCAGCGGCCGCTGCCCACCGAGCCGCGCAGGAGCAGACGGATGGCCCGAATGCCGGTGCCGACGGTCCGCCCGAGGAGGGAACGCCCGGAGTGGGAGTACGGCGGCATGTGCACCATCCTCGCCCATCCGACGCAGGTGTGCCGCATCAGTCGCGGCGAAAGGTTCCCCGGGAGTCCCTGTCACCCCTGCGGGGAGCATGGGGAACAATGGTCTGGTGACCAGGCCCGCCTCCACCCGTGCCGCCCGTCTCGACCAGGTCTGCGCCGCCGCCGTCGAGGTGGCCCGTGCCGGCATCACCGAGGTGGACGCCGACGACGTCGGCGACCACCTGCAGGTCGTGTCCGAGGGCGATCGGCTGGTCACCCACTACTTCGAGTGTCGCCTCGCCGGCTACCGCGGTTGGCGGTGGGCGGTCACCGTGACCCGCGTCCCGCGCAGCCGTACGGTGACCATCTGCGAGACGGTGCTGCTGCCCGGTCCGGACGCGCTGCTCGCGCCCGGCTGGCTGCCCTGGCAGGAGCGGCTCAAGCCCGGTGACCTCGGCCCGGGTGATCTGCTGCCGACCGCTCCGGAGGATGAGCGGCTGGTCCCCGGCTACCTGCTCTCCGACGACCCGGCGGTCGAGGAGACGGCCTGGGAGCTGGGTCTCGGTCGGGCCCGGGTGCTCTCCCGGGAGGGTCGGGCCGACGCGGCGCAGCGCTGGTACGACGGCGACCACGGCCCGACGGCCGCCATCTCCACGGCCGCGCCGGCCGCCGCCCGCTGCGGCACCTGTGGCTTCTACCTCCCGTTGGCCGGGGCGATGCGGGCGGCGTTCGGCGCGTGCGGCAACTTCTACGCACCCGACGACGGCCGGGTGGTCAGCGCCGACCATGGTTGCGGCGCGCACTCCGAGACGCTGATCGAGGCCGCCGAGACCGCGGTCGAGGACCTACCAACGGTGTACGACGACAGCGCCGTGGAGGCCATGTCGGTCAGCCGTGCGCCGGGTTCGGTCGAGGCGGGGGAGCCGGCGGAGCCGTACGGGCACCCCTGAGCGGCGCTCCGGCGCGGGCCGGCGCGTTCAGATCGCCCGGCGGCGGCGTCGGTTGGCGTCGTGCCGCAGCATGACGGCGAGCCCGGGGAAGCCCCACAGGAAACCGGCCAGGCAGGTCCAGAGCCAGTTCTCGTGATGGTGCTCGGTCAGCCAGCCCCGGAAGAACACCAGCAGCACCAGTCCGACGACCGCCCACGCGATCAGGCCGGCGACGGCGAACGGCACCATCGGCGGGTCCAGCGGCGCGGGGCGCGGTGGCTGGTCGTTCGGCATCGGGCAAGCGTACGCGATGCACTTCCCCTGCCCGCCAGCGATCTGGGACGATGCGCGCGACAACCGGAAGATCACCTGTGAGGTCCTCATGGCAGTAGCGCCGCCCGAGAACGACACACCTCCCAACCCCGCTCAACCGCGTAACGGCTTCGACCGGTTCTTTGAGATCTCCGCCCGCGGCTCAACGTTGAGTCGTGAGGTACGAGGTGGTCTGGCGACCTTCTTCACGATGGCGTACATCGTCGTGCTCAACCCGCTGATCCTGGGCGGCGCGGTCGACGGCGACAACAAGACTCTCCCGATTCCGGCGCTGGCCGCCGCGACGGCGCTGGTCGCCGGCCTGATGACCATCCTGATGGGTGTCGTCGGCCGGTTCCCGCTGGCGCTCGCCGCCGGTCTGGGCGTCAACGCCCTGGTGGCGTACGAGATCGCTCCCGAGATGACCTGGGCCGACGCGATGGGCCTCGTGGTGATCGAGGGTGTGATCATCGCGCTGCTGGTGCTGACCGGTCTGCGTACCGCGGTGTTCCGGTCGGTGCCCACGCAGATGAAGACGGCGATCGGCGTCGGCATCGGCCTCTTCCTGACCATCATCGGTCTGGTGGACGCCGGCTTCGTCCGGCGGCTCCCGGACGCCGCCAACACCACAGTTCCGGTCGGCCTGGGCGTCGGCGGCAAGCTGTTGAGCTGGCCACTGCTCGTCTTCGTGGTGGGCCTGCTGCTCACGCTGGTGCTCGTGGTGCGCCGGGTCCGCGGCGCGATCCTGATCGGCATCCTCGCGTCCACCGTGCTGGCGGTGATCGTGGAGGCGATCGGCAACATCGGCCCGTCGTTCGTCGACGGCAAGCCCAATCCGAAGGGCTGGGCGCTGAACGTGCCGGAGTTGCCCAAGACGGTTGTCGACGTGCCGGACCTGTCGCTGCTCGGCAAGTTCAACGTGCTCGACTCGTGGGGTCGGGCCGGCTGGGTCGTCGTGCTGATGTTCATCTTCACGCTGCTCATCACGGACTTCTTCGACACCATGGGCACGATGGTGGCGGTCGGCCAGGAGGGTGGCCTGCTGGACGAGCAGGGCACCCCGCCGAGGGCCAAGGAGATCCTGCTGGTCGACTCGATCGCGGCGGCGGCCGGCGGTGCGGCCAGCACGTCGAGCAACACGTCGTACATCGAGAGCGCGGCCGGTGTCGCGGAGGGTGCCCGGACCGGCGTGGCCAACCTGGTCACCGGCGCCCTCTTCCTGCTGGCGATGTTCCTGGCGCCGCTGGTGGTGATCGTGCCGTTCGAGGCGGCCTCGACGGCGCTGGTGGTGGTCGGTTTCCTGATGATGACCGCGGTACGGACGATCGACTGGTCGGACTACGAGATCGCGATTCCCGCGTTCCTCACCATCGTGCTGATGCCGTTCACCTACTCGATCTCGAACGGGATCGGTGCTGGTCTGATCACCTTCGTGGTGGTCAAGCTGGCCCGGGGCAAGGCCCGGGAGATCCACCCGCTGCTGTACGGGGTGGCCGCCCTCTTCGTGCTGTACTTCCTGCGCGGGCCCATCGAGTCGCTGGTGCTCTGACAGGTGTCGTCCGGGCGGGGAGTCGATGGTGACTCCCCGCCCGGAACTGCACAAACATCCCCGTGAGCCTGGTCATAACAGATGTCGTTAGCCAGGCTCATTAGTTAAGCTAACTAATGTGACGGAGCGGACGGTGACGGCGGAACGCGTGCCACCGGCGCAACTGGCTCCCCAGTTGCGAGATGCGATCACCCGACTCAACCGGCGGGTCCGACGGGCCCGGCCGGTCGGCGACCTCACGGTCACCCAGGTCTCCGCGCTCACCAGCCTGCGGCTGGCGGGCGGGATGACGCCCCGGGAACTGGCCGAGATCGAACGGGTGCAGCCACCGACGATGACCAAGATCGTCGCGAAGTTGGAGGACCGTGGCCTCGTGCGGCGGACCCCCCACCCGACCGACGGCCGGCAGGTCATCCTCGCGGCGACCGAAGGAGGGCAGGCCGTGCTCGACCAGTTCGAGCGGGCCCGCGACGAGTGGCTGGCCCACCGGCTGGCCGCGCTCGACGAGGACGAACGGGAGACCCTGCACAGGGCCGCCGAGATTCTCCAGCAGCTCGCTCGCGCCTGAGCCCGCGCCCGCGCCACCGGGCCGTGCCGTCACCTGACGATGACGCGTACGTCCTTGAGGAGGCGCACCGAGAGTGCAGGCCAAGCTGAGCACGATGTTCCAGTCCCTACAGGTCCGCAACTACCGCCTTTTCGCATCCGGGCAGCTGATCAAACTGATCGGCGTCTGGATGATGTTCATCGCCCAGGACTGGCTCGTCCTCGAGCTTTCCGACAACTCGGCCACCGCGCTCGGCGTGGTCACCGCCTGTCAGTTCACGCCGGTGCTGCTGCTCACGCTCTTCTCCGGCCGCCTCGCCGACCGGTACGACAAGCGGGTCCTGCTGTTCGCCGCGAACGCCTTCTGGAGCGTGCTGGCGCTCGGCATGTCCCTGCTGGTCCTCACCGACCTGGTCCAGCTCTGGCACGTCTTCGCGTTCGCCGCGCTCCTCGGCACGGCCAACGCCGTGGAGACCCCGGTCCGCCAGGCGTTCGTCTCGGAACTGGTCGGCACGCCGCTGCTGCCCAACGCGCTGTCGCTGAACGCCGCCGTCTTCAACTCCGCCCGGATCGTCGGTCCGGCAGTCGCCGGTCTGGCGATCGCCGCCTTCGACGTCGGCCCGGTCTTCCTGTTCACCGCCGTCAGCTCCATCGCGCCGCTGGTGAACGTCGTCCGGATGCGGACCGCCGACCTGCACCGCGACGCGCTCCTACCGCGCGACGAGCGGGCGTCCGCGAAGGTCGTCGACGGGCTGCGGTACGTGTGGCGGCGGCCGGACCTGCTGCTGCCGATGGCGGTGATGTCGGTGATCGGCATGTCGCTGTTCAACTTCCAGCTCACCCTGGCCGCGCTGGCGAAGACGGTGTTCAACACCGGTGCCGCCTCGTTCGGCCTGTTCAGCACCGCCCTTGCCGTGGGCGCGCTGGGCGGCGCGCTCAGCGGCACCGGCCGGCGCAGCCGCCCGTCGGTGTGGCTGGTGCTCGGCGCCGCGATCGGCTGCGCCAGCTTCGGCACCCTGGTCGGCTTCGCGTCGGCGTACTGGCTGGTCGTCGCGCTGCTGGTGCCCACCGGCTTCTTCATGGTCTTCTTCGCCCAGGCCGCCAACCAGCGCGTCCAGCTCGGCGTGGACGCCGCGTTCCGGGGACGGGTGATGGCCCTGTGGGTGCTGGTGTTCCTGGGCACCAACCCGGTCGGCGCACCGCTGATCGGCTGGGTGGCCGAGCGCTTCGGCGCCGGCGCGAGCATCTGGATGGGCGGGCTGATCTCGCTGGCCACCGCGCTGATCGCGCTGACCTGGCAACTGCGCCGCTCCGGTGCGCGGCTGCGCTTCCGGGTGCTGCCCATGCCCCGCTTCTACGTCACTTCCGCCGACTGCTGAGCCGCGCGCTCGGGCCCCCGCCGACCGCCGGGCAGGGGCCCCGAGCGTGGTCCCGATCGACGGATAGCGCGGATGCGGCCAAACCGCTGGCGAGGTGGCACGCCGGGGCTTAGCGTCGATACGTGGGAGTCGGACGCGCGCTGATGCTGGCCCTGGCGTTCCTCGCCATGGCCAGCATTCCGGCGGTGTTCGCCCTGCTCTTCTGCTACGACGAGATTCTCGACCGGGTGGTCTGCGGCTGGGCCGAGTGGCGGGAGCGCCGGCGGGAGCGACGCACCATCGCCCGCCTCGACCGAGCCATCGAAGCCGACGCGCTGACCCGGGACATCGACCTCAGCGAGTTCGACCGCACCGACCGTCGTCCCCTGGAACAGCTCGCGGCCGACCTGCGCCGCCTCGGCGGTCAGCGACTCGGCGGCATCGGCCGGCCGATGGTCTGGCACGGCGCGGTGGTCCAGGCGTACGACGACCGGCTCCGGCTGGCCTGCCGCGCCCTGGGGATCACCGAACACCTGGCCGAGCTGACCGGCGTCGACCAGGAAATCGAGCGGGTACGCGTGGAGGGCGTGCTGCACGCCGCCGGGTTGACCCTGCCGGCCGCCCGAGCTGGCCACCGGCAACGCCACCGTTGACGGGTCGCCGAATGCGGCTGTTCGTCGCGGTCAACCCGCCCGTGGAGGCGGTCGACCATCTCGGCGCGCAGATCGCCCGGTTGCGGGTCGGCGCGGCGGCGGCCGCTGGGGCCCGGGTGCGGCTCGCCGACCCGGCGGACCTGCACCTCACCCTGGCGTTCCTCGGTGACGTCGAGGCCGCCCGGCTGGTCGACGTGGAGAGTGCGCTCGGGCTCGCCGCCGACTCGTTCCGCGCCGGCCTCGATGCCCCGCCCCGGCTGCGTCTCAGCGGTGGTGGCGTGTTCGGCGACGGCCGGCGTACGGTGCTCTGGGTGGACGCCCAGGGCGATGTCGAGGCGCTGCACGGCCTGGCCTGGCTGGTCCGGGATCGGCTGCGACGCGCTGGGGTGGCTCACGACGACAAGCCCTTCCGCCCGCACCTGACCGTGGCCCGGCCCGGGGACCGGATGGACCCGGCCGCCGTCGAAGCCGACCGCACCGCGCTGGACGAGTACGCGGGACCGGAGTGGCCGGCGACCGAGCTGCTGCTGATGCGCAGCCACCCCGGGTCGGGACGCTCGCGTTACGACCGGCTCGCCGCCTGGCCGCTCTGACTCGGCGCGCCCGCGTGAACGGCCTTGATCGACTCGGGTTCGTGGAAGTCGGGGTGTTTTACGGGTGCTGACAGCGCGACTTCCGTGAACCCGAGTCGATCAAGCGCGAAGCGTCAGGAGGACTCTCGGGCGGCCGGACCGCTGCCGAAGAGCACGTCGTCCCAGCTCGGCAGCCGCTTGCGCGGCTTGCCGCTGGCGTCGGTGGACTCGCCGCCGGCCGCCGCAGCGGCCGCCGTGCCGGTGCGTCGGGGCCGCAGCACCGCCAGCGACGGCACGGCCGGGACCTCCTTGGGCGCGTCCGAGTCGTCGTCGAAGGCCGACCCCTGGCCGCCGCCGAGCAGCGCGGCAGCGCCACCGCCGACCGGCCGCTGCCGGGGCGCGTCGGACCCGGCCAGAGCCGCCGGAGTACGCGGTTCGAGCCCGCGACCCGACGAGCTGCCGAGTGGACGGTCCAGCGAGGCGAGCAAAGCGTCCCGGCCGGCCCGGATGGGATCCCGGCCCGGTCGCGGGTGCTCGGACGCCGCCGGCAACCCGTGCCCACCCCGACTCGGCTCACCGCGCGACGGACCGGGCAGGCCGTGCCCGCTCCGCTCCGGCGCCGGCTCCTGGCCGAGGATCGGCGTGGGCCGCTCGGCGCACAGATATTGCGCCATGTCGTCGTGCGGCGTGACCACCTGCCGGGCCTTGTCCATGTCCCAGATGGCCTGCGCGGTGGCCTTGCCCGACGGCCAGGTGGCGATGATCCGCCAGGTGCCGTCGTCGCGCCGGTACGCGTCCCAGGAGATCTTCTCGGTGTCGATGCCGTGCTGGCTCAGCCGACCGTTGACCACCTCGGCGAGCGGAGTGGGCTTCTCCGCGCCCTTGAGGCGGGTGCGACGGGCGTGCTGGGCGAGCATGGCCCGCTCCTGGAGCACCGGGCCGGCGTAGCGCAGGACCCGGTCGACCGGCACTCCGGCGATCCGGGCGACGTCCTCGGCCGACTCACCGGAACGGATGCGGGCCTGGATGTCCCGGGGGGACAGTGAGGGAATCGGGTCGACGGTGCTCGGTGCCACCGCGAGCGGCGGGGCACCCGGCTCGGGGTGCATCACACCGGCGATGCGCTCGTCGATCGGCAGGGCGAGCAGTCGCCCGACCTCGTCGGCGAGCACCAGGGCCTGGCCGTCCTCGGAGAGGGCGACGAAGCGTACTGGGCGCATAGCGTTGCCTCCGTCCCGCTTCGCTGGCCGCACGCCACGAGTCGGCCACCCAGGCGTCTCGGACCACCGTACGCGCATCTGTCTCAGGGTGGGGGAAGCGACACCCGCATGTCGTGACTGAGCTGCGGCAATGATCACGGTGGGTGTCCGTCGAGGCGTCAACGGACACCCACCGTGACGAAGCTCAGAGGCGCTCGACCACGTAGTCGATGGAGGCGGTCAGAGCCTCGACGTCGGACGGCTCGACGGCCGGGAACAGCGCCACCCGCAACTGGTTGCGGCCGAGCTTGCGGTACGGCTCGGTGTCGACGATGCCGTTGGCGCGCAGCGCCTTGGCGATCGCGGTGGCGTCCACCCCGTCGGCGAAGTCGATGGTCGCGACCACGTTGGACCGCAGCGCCGGGTCGGTGACGAACGGAGTGGCCACCGTGGACCGCTCCGCCCAGCCGTACACCGTGGCGGCGCTCTCCGCCGTGCGCTTCGCCGCCCACGCCAGGCCGCCCTGCGCGTTCATCCAGTCGGTCTGCTCGGCGGCCAGGAAGATGGTGGCCAGTGCCGGAGTGTTGTAGGTCTGCTCGAGCCGCGAGTTGTCGATCGCGGTCACCAGGTCGAGGAAGGCCGGGATGTAGCGCCCGGACGCCTTGACCTCGGCGGCCCGGTCCAGCGCGGCCGGCGACATCAGGGCCAGCCACAGGCCACCGTCGGAGCCGAAGCACTTCTGCGGCGCGAAGTAGTAGACGTCGGTCTCGCCGACGTTGACCTCGAGGCCACCCGCGCCCGAGGTGGCGTCGACCAGCAGCAGCGACCCCTCGTCCGCGCCGGCCACCCGGCTGATCGGCACGGCCACGCCGGTCGAGGTCTCGTTCTGCGGCGTCGCGTACACGTCCACGCCGGCCTCGGCGACCAGGGCCGGGGCGCTGCCCGCTTCGGCCTTGCGGACCGTCGGCTCGCCCAGGAACGGGGCGTCCTTGACCGACTTGGCGAACTTCGCGCCGAACTCGCCGAAGCTGGCGAACTGCGCCCGGTCGCGGACCAGGCCGAAGGTGGCGACCTCCCAGAACGCGGTGGTGCCGCCGTTGCCGATGACGACCTCGTAGCCCTCGGGCAGGGAGAAGAACTCGGCGATCCCGGAGCGCAGCCGGGCCACCTGGTCGCGGACCGTCTTCTGCCGGTGCGACGTACCCAGGTAGCTGGTCGCCACCTCGGCGAGCGCGGACACGGCCGCCGGACGGACCTTGGACGGGCCGCAGCCGAAACGGCCGTCGGCGGGCTTGATCTCGTCGGGAATCCGGATGATCGGTGCGTCAGCCACGGTTCTGAAGATCCTTCCGCAAGGGCGAGGGCGGGCCCGGCGACACTGCCGGCCCTCATCCTCGCACCCGTCGCGATCAGTCCGGCCGCTGGTCCCACGACCGTCCATGAGGCGTGCGCCACAACGCGCCCTGCCGAAAGGAAGGGCCCCTTCCTATACGCGAGGCGTTAAGAAGGTGCCCTTCCTTACACCTCAGACGCCGTGCGGGACGGCGCCCCAGCCCTCGACGTCGGACGGCTTGCGGGTTTCCGGGCCGACGTAGCGGGCGGACGGTCGAACCAGCCGCTGGAGGCGCTTCTGCTCCAGGATGTGCGCGCTCCAGCCGCCCATCCGCGCGCAGGTGAACATCGACGTGAACATGTGCGCCGGCACCTCGGCGAAGTCCAGCACCACGGCCGACCAGAACTCGACGTTGGTGGCCAGCACCCGGTCCGGGCGGCGGGCCTGCAATTCGGCCAGGGCGGCCTTCTCCAGCGCCTCGGCGATCTCGAAGCGCGGCGCGCCCAGCTCCTTGGCGGTGCGCCGGAGCACGCGGGCGCGCGGGTCCTCGGCCCGGTAGACCCGGTGGCCGAAGCCCATCAGCCGCTCGCCACGGTCGAGGACACCCTTGACGTAGCCCTCCGCGTCGCCGCTGCGCTCCACCGCCTCCAGCATGGTGAGCACGCGCGACGGCGCGCCACCGTGCAGCGGGCCGGAGAGGGCGCCGATGCCGGACGAGATGCAGGCCGCCGCGTCGGCGCCGGTGGAGGCGACGATGCGCGCGGTGAAGGTGGAGGCGTTCAGGCCGTGCTCGGCGGCCGAGATGAAGTACGCGTCGACGGCCTTGACGTGCCGCGGGTCCGGCTCGCCGCGCCAGCGCTTCATGAACCGCTCGACGATGGTCTGCGCCTTGTCGATCTCCTTCTGCGGCACCGCCGGCAGGCCGAGGCCGCGAGCGGACTGGGCGACGAAGGAGAGCGCGGTCACCGACACCCGGGCCAGGTCCTCGCGGGCCTGCTCGTCGGAGATGTCCAGCAGTTGGCTGAGGCCCCAGTACGGCGCCAGCATGGCGACCGCCGACTGCACGTCGACCCGGATGTCACCGGAGTGCACCGGCACCGGGAACGGCTCCGCGGGCGGCAGGCCCGGCCCGAACCGGCCGTCGACCAGCAGCGCCCAGACGTTGCCGAATGAGACCTGGCCGATCAGATCCTCGATGTCGACCCCGCGATAGCGCAGCGCGCCACCCTCGCGGTCGGGTTCGGCGATCTCGGTCTCGAAGGCGACGACGCCCTCCAGACCGGGTTTGAAGTCGGCCATGTCGCTCTCCTGGATCTGGTCGGTGCGCCCGATCAGCTGATCCGGCCCGGTCGGCCGAGCGCCTTAGGCGACCCTCAGGGATGTGTTCGGAACATCTTGCCTGCTGGGTAACCGGATACGCGACCCAGTGCGACTGTGCTGCACGCGACATCTCAGGGCGCGCATTCTCCGCGCCGGTCGGTGAGACTGGGCGAAGCGGTCTGGCCAGCGCGGGAGGGCGCCGGTCAGCACGCCGAGAAGGAGTGGGGACGTGACGGGCGACACACCAGCCCCGGCTGCGATGCGTAACGAGTACGCCGCGGACCTGGGCCTGACCGAGGCTGACCTGGCCGCCGACTGGTACACCCAGTTCGACAGGTGGTTCGCCGACGCGGTGGCTCACGGGCTGCCCGAACCCAACGCCATGGTGGTGGGCACGGCCGACGCCGCCGGCCGACCGAGTGGGCGGACGGTGCTGCTCAAGGGGTACGACCCGGAGGGCTTCGTCTTCTTCACCAACCACCTGTCCCGCAAGGGCGTCGAGGCGGCCGGCAACCCGTACGCCAGCCTGGTCTTTCCGTGGTTTCCGATGCAGCGGCAGGTGGTGGTCGCAGGATCGATCGCCCCGGTCGAGCGGGCGGTGACCGAGTCGTACTTCGCCAGCCGGCCGCGCGGGTCGCAGGTGGGCGCGTGGGCCAGCCCGCAGTCGTCCGTGGTGCCGGACCGGGCCACGTTGGAGGAGCGCTACCGCGAGGTGGCCGAGCGGTACGCCGACGAGAGCGCCATTCCGCCACCGCCGCACTGGGGTGGTCTGCGGGTCCGGCCGGACTCGGTGGAGTTCTGGCAGGGCCGGTCCGGTCGGTTGCACGACCGCCTGCGCTTTCGTCGCGTCGACGGAAGCGACTGGATCGTCGAGCGGCTGGCGCCGTGACCGGTGTGCAGGAGGCCCGGCCGCGCGGAGCGCGCCGCTGGGCGATCGACGTCCGCCCGCTGGGCGTCCCGGCGTACCGGCGGCTGTGGCTCGGCAACACCGTGGCGATGTTCGGCTTCCAGTTCACCGCCGTCGCGGTGCCGGTGGAGATGTACGCCCTCACCCGGGACTCGTTCTGGGTGGGCCTGCTGGGCATCGCCGCGTTCGTACCCCTGCTGATCTTCGGGCTCTGGGGTGGCGCGGTCGCCGACGCCCGCGACCGCCGTGCGGTGCTGCTCGGCGGCTCATTGTTGCTCTGGGCATCCACCCTCGGGCTGCTGGTCCAGGCGCTGCTGAACGTGGGCAGCCCGGTGCTGCTGCTGGTGTTGATGGCGGTGCAGTCGGTGGCGTTCGCGATCACCTCGCCGGCCCGCAGCGCCATGCTGCCCCGGCTGGTCCCGGACGACCTCGTTCCGGCCGCCAGCACCCTCAACTACACGACCTTCACCGCCGCGTCGGTCGCCGGCCCGCTCGCCGCCGGCCTCATCCTCGCCGCCTCGTCGGACACCCGGGTGGTGCTGCCGATCGCGTACGGGCTGGACGCGGTGCTGTTCACGGCGATGCTCTGGGCGGCGCTGCGCCTGCCGGCGCTGCCGCCCGAGCCGAGCGCCGACGGTCAGGTCCGCCGGGCCGGCCTGGCCAGCGTGATCGACGGTTTCCGGTACCTGGCCACCACGCCCGTCCTGCTGCTCTCCTTCGGCGTGGACCTGATCGCGATGATCCTGGCCATGCCGAGGGCCCTGTTTCCGGAGATCGCCAACGAGCGGTTCGGCGGGGGCGGCTCGGTCGGCCTGCTCTACAGCGCCATCGCGATCGGCTCCATGATCGGCGGGCTGACCTCCGGCTGGATCGGTCGGCTCCGCCGGCAGGGGGTCGGCCTGGTCGTCGCGGTGGTCGGCTGGGGAGTCGCGATCGCCGCCGCCGGGCTGGCCCAGCAGCTCTGGCTGATGGTCCTGCTGCTCGCCGTTGCCGGCGCCGCCGACCTGGTCAGTGCCGTACTCCGCCAGTCCATGCTGCTGGTGTACGCGCCGGACCGGATGCGCGGCCGACTCCAGGGCGTCAACACGGTGGTGGTGGCCGGTGGGCCCCGCCTCGGCGACCTGCGGGCCGGCACCATGGCCGCCGGGTTCGGCGGCGGGGTGGCCTGGGTCGCCGGCGGACTCGCCTCGGTGGTGCTCGTGGTGGTGCTCGCGGTCGCCTTCCCGGCACTGCTGCGGTACCGGGCCACGACGGCGTCGAGCGGCGACCGGTCGTGACCGGTTAGGGTCGCCGGCATGGACAGCCCTGAGCAGCGCCCCTTCTCCGGCGCACAGTGGACCATCGCCGCCGCGGGCCACGAGGCCGTCATCGTCGAGGTGGGCGGCGGGCTGCGGACGTACCGGCACGACGGCGTCGACCTGCTCGACGGGTACGGCGTCGACGAGGTCTGCCCCGGCTGCGCCGGACAGGTGCTCGCTCCCTGGCCGAACCGGATCCGGGACGGGCGCTACGTGTACGGCGACCGGACGCACCAGCTCTCGCTGACCGAGCCGGAGCGGCATGTCGCCATCCACGGGCTGGTCAACTGGGTGCCGTGGCGGCTGTTGGAGCAGTCCACGGACGCGGTGACCGTCGGCTACGACCTGCCGCCGCAGCCCGGCTACGAGTGGCCGCTGCGGCTGGTCAGCCGGTGGAGCGTGAGCGCGGACGGTCTGCGGGCCGAGCACGAGGTGACGAACGTGGGCACCGAGGTCGCCCCGTTCGGCTTCTCCGTGCACCCGTACCTGCAACTGCCGGGTGTCGCCGTGGACGACCTGGTCATGCGGCTGCCGGCGCGTACCCGGATCATGGTGGACGGCCGGTTGCTCCCGGTCGGCGCGACGCCGGTGGCCGGCACCGAGTACGACTGGACCAGCCCGCGCCGGATCGGCGACGCCGAGTTGGACCTGTGCTTCGGCGAGGTCGTCCGCGACGCCGACGGCGGCTCATCGGTGAGCCTCGCGGCGCCGGATTCCTCGTCCGGGGTGAGCATCTGGGCGGACGCGGAGTTCGGCTGGTGGCAGGTCTTCACCGGCGACGCGCTCACCGGCGAGCGACACCGCCGGTCGGTGGCGATCGAGCCGATGACCTGCCCGCCGGACGCGTTCCGCTCGGGCAAGGACGTGCTCGCGCTGGGGCCCGGCACGACCTGGCGGGGTGCCTGGGGCATCCGTCCCGGGGCCTGATGGAGTTCGCCGAGGTCGTCCGCCGTCGACGGATGGTCCGCAACTACGACCCGGACCGTCCGGTCCCGCCCGACGTGGTGGACCGGCTGCTGGACCACGCCGTGCGCGCCCCGTCGGCCGGCTTCGCCCAGGGCTGGGGTTTCCTGGTGCTGGAGGAACCGGCCGACCGGGAGCGGTTCTGGGCGGCCACCACGCCCGACGGCGGAGGCAGGGAGCGCTGGCTGGCCGGGATGCGCCGCGCGCCGCTCATCGTGGTGCCGCACGCCAACGAGTCGGCCTACCTGACGCGGTACGCGGAGCCCGACAAGGGCTGGACCGACCGGTCGAAGGACCGCTGGCCGGTGCCCTACTGGTACGTCGACACCGGCTTCGCCGCGCTGCTCATGCTGCTCACGGCGGTGGACGAGGGGCTGGGGGCGTGTTTCTTCGGGATCCCACCCCAGCGGCTGGCCGCGTACCGGGAGAGCTTCGGCGTGCCCGAGGAGTACCAGCCCATCGGCGCCGTCACAATCGGTTACCGGGCGGCGGACCATCGGTCACCATCGTTGCGTCGCGGTCGGCGCGGGATCGACGAGGTGGTGCGGCGCGGCCGGTGGAGCTGAGCGTGGCGTCCCGTTCGTCGGGTTGAGGATCGGACGAGCGATAGCGAAACTGACATCAGGGAGCAGAACGTCGCGTGCGCGGGGCCGCTAGGCTGGCACGGTCATCGGCGCCGCGCCGCGCGGCGCCCGCCGCGGCCCGGCTCGGCGCCGTCGGTCCGTCCGGTCTCGGGGAGGGGAGCGTGCCGTCGTGATCTTCAGAGCGGTCCGGGACGGGCGTCCCTACCCGGAGCACAACCTGACGCTCAAGCAGTGGGCGGAGATCCCGCCCCGTCCGCTGCGGCTGGATCAGTTGATCACCACCAAGCGCGAGTTGGCGCTCGACAAGCTCCTAGCGGAGGACTCGACCTTCTACGGCGACCTCTTCCCGCACGTCGTGCAGTGGAGCGGTGGCCTCTATCTGGAGGACGGGCTGCACCGCGCGCTGCGCGCCGCGCTGCAACAGCGCAACCAGATCCACGCCCGGGTCCTGGTGCTCTCCGGTACGGGCGATCCCGCCTGAGGCTTCGTTAAGGTGGCGGCATGACTGCCCTCGATCTGCTCGACCTGGACCCGTCGCTCAGCGAGGAGGAGCGGCAGATCCGCGATGTCGTCCGCCGGCTGGTCGACGACCGGGTCCGCCCGCACGTCGCCGACTGGTACGAGGAGGGTCGCGTGCCGGCCCGCGAGCTGGCCCGGGAGTTCGGCAAGCTCGGGCTGCTCGGCATGCACCTGAGCGGGTACGGCTGCGCGGGCGCGTCCGCCGTCGCGTACGGGCTGGCGTGTCAGGAGTTGGAGGCCGCCGACTCGGGTGTCCGTTCGCTGGTCTCGGTGCAGGGCTCGCTGGCGATGTACGCCATCTGGCGCTTCGGCAGCGAGGAGCAGAAGCAACGCTGGCTGCCCCCGATGGCGACCGGCGAGGCGATCGGCTGCTTCGGCCTCACCGAGCCCGACCACGGCTCCGACCCGGGGTCCATGGCCACCCGGGCCCGCCGCGACGGCGACGACTGGGTGCTCACCGGCGGCAAGATGTGGATCACCAACGCGCCGATCGCCGACGTCGCCGTGATCTGGGCGCGAACCGACGACGGGGTACGCGGTTTCGCCGTACCCATGGACACGCCCGGTGTCACGGCGCGCGAGATCCGCCGCAAGATGTCGCTGCGCGCGTCGCTGACCGGCGAGATCGTGCTCGACGACGTCCGGCTTCCGGCCGACGCGCAACTGCCCGGGGCCGTCGGGCTCAAGGCCCCGCTGAGCTGCCTTACCGAGGCCCGCCACGGCATCGTCTGGGGCGCCGTCGGCGCGGCGCGCGACTGCCTGGAAACCACCCTGGCGTACGCCACCACGCGCACCCAGTTCGGCCGACCGCTCGCCGGGTTCCAACTCACCCAGGCCAAGCTCGCCGACATGGCCGTCGAGCTGGTGAAGGCGCAACTGCTCGCGCTGCACCTCGGCCGGCTCGCCGACGCCGGCCGGCTGCGCCCCGACCAGGTGAGCGTGGGCAAGCTGAACAACGTGCGGGAGGCGCTGGCCATCGCCCGACAGTGCCGCACCATCCTCGGTGCCAACGGCGTCTCCGGCGAGTACCCGGTGCTGCGGCACGCGAACAACCTGGAGAGCGTGTTGACGTACGAGGGCACCTCGGAGATCCACCAGCTGATCGTCGGCCAGCGGCTCACCGGGCTTTCCGCCTTCGCCTGACCTGCCCGTTTACGCTTTCCGGCCGCTCGCCGCGCGGCTGTCGTACGGGGGCCGTACCGTCATTGACAGACGACGTGTCTGACGAGGACGGTGAGTGTGATGGCTCGCGACGCTGACATCAACGAGCCCACGAGGGAGTTCCCCGGTTACCCGACCGGCGACGACCTCAGGGAGCGCTCGGCCGCGACACCCGACCCGACTCCGGGCGGGCCGGAGGGCACCGATGGTCCCGGCACCGGCGGGGGTGGGGGTGCGGCGCGCGGGTTGCTCCTGCTGCTCGGCGCCGCCGCGCTGGCCGTGGTGGTGCTGCTCGGCGTGCAGGCGACCGGCTTTCTGCCGGACTTCCGTAACCCGTTCGCCAAGGAGCAGACCGACCGCAGCCAGCCGCCGCTGCTGAAGTCGATCCAGGATCTGAGCCGCTACGTGGCGGCCGAAGGCAACTTCCAGGTCGTGGTCGACACCCAGAACGACCGGCGCAACGTCCCGGACTTCCTGCTCAACGAGCGCACGCTGTTCGTCGGAGCCGGCAGCATCGAGGCGTACGTCGACTTCACCAAGATCGGTGAGGGTGCCGTGGTGCAGTCCGCCGACGGCAAGTCCGTCGAGATCAAGCTGCCCGCGCCGCAGCTCGGCGAGACCAACCTCGACATGGAGAAGAGCTACGTCTTCGCCGAGCAGCGTGGCCTGCTCAACCGGCTCGGTGACCTGGTCGGCAACGACCCCAACCGGCAGCAGCAGATCTACCAGCTGGCCGAGGAGCGGATCACCGCCGCCGCCCGGGACAGCGGGCTCTCCGCCCGCGCCGAGGAGAACACCCGCAAGATGCTGGAGGGGCTGCTGCGCTCACTGGGCTACCAGCAGGTCACGGTCACGTACACGGCCCCCTGACCCAGCGCCTCGGCGCTTCGGTCTTCAGCGCCCCGGCGTTCTGGCTTACGCAGCGCCCGCCCCGACGATGGTCGAGGCGGGCGCTGCCCCGTCCGCCGCGCCGTCGCCCGGTCCGCCTCCGCTGCCGCGCCGTCGCCCGTCCGCCGCCGCTGCCCGGTCTGCCGCGCGCCGTCGAGCGGGTTGATCCACTCCACATCGCTGATCTCGGGGTATCACCGCCCTCGGAAAGCCCCACATCGGCGATCTGGAGTGGATCAAGGACCGATAGAGCGATGGGCCGCCAAGATCCGCGCAACTTCGAGGATCCTGCTGCCTCCGACGATCGGGAAGCAGCAGTATCCCCGAAGTTGTGACCGGCTGCGGCCGGTCTGCACCGAGGCCGGGGGTGGGGTCAGTGGCCGGTGGAGGCCAGGTAGCGGTCCTCGTTGGGCATGAGGACCCAGAGGATCAGGTAGACGATCACCTGGGTGCCGGGCAGCAGCAGGGACAGCAGGAACAGCAGCCGGACCATCCCGGCGGACATGCCGAACCGCTGACCGAGGCCGGCGCAGACACCGGCGAGCATGCGCCCCTGGCGGGGTCGGACCAGTTTGCGACTCATCGTCGTACTCCCACTCTGCGGCGGTGTGCCGCGTCTGCAATCCACGGTAGAAAGGGGCGGCCGCTCCGCCCTCGGTCCCGAGGAGGATCGGCGACCCGTGGACCCGTAGGTACTTACCCGTGCGGCCCCCGCCCGACGCCCCGCGACCCGCGCCCCCGCCCCCGCCCCCGCGCCAAGGTCGTGCTCGATCCTGGATGTAGTGGCCTCCGGCCGAGCGTGAGGCCACTACATCCAGGATCGAGCGCGATCATGCGGGCGAGCGCGATCATGTCGCCGGTGTTCACGCGGGCCGGGCGATCACGCACGCTGCCCGCGGGTGGAGGAGCGGCGGGCTGCGCTGCTCGGGTAAGGGGTGAGCAGGGCAGGTAGGCTGACAGGTCGGGCACCCGCACCCCGGGTGACCGGCGGCCACCCGACCGGGCGGTCACGAGCGGGGCTGCCGATCGGCGGCCACGACCGGGCGGAAACCCGACCACGGGAGCACGCCGAGGAAGCGCAGCCATGATCAGTGTTTTCGACCTCTTCAGCGTCGGCATCGGGCCGTCCAGCTCGCACACGGTGGGGCCGATGCGGGCGGCGCGTACGTTCGTCGCCGGGCTCAAGGCCGACGGACTGCTCACCGACACCGCGCGGGTGCAGGCGGAGCTGTTCGGGTCGCTGGGCGCGACCGGGCACGGGCACGGCAGCGGGCCGGCGGTGCTGCTGGGGCTTGCCGGCGAGTCCCCGGAGACGGTTGACACGGACACCGTCGGTCCTCGCGTCGAGCGCATCCGCGCCGAGCGGCGGATCAGCCTCCTCGACGCGCACGAGATCGACTTCGACCCCGATCGGGACCTGACGCTGCACCGTCGCCGGTCGTTGCCGTACCACCCGAACGGGATGACCTTCGCGGCCTTCAACGCGGCCGGGGAGCAGGTCAGGACCCGCACCTACTACTCCGTCGGTGGCGGTTTCGTGGTGGACGAGGCGGCGGCGGGCGCGGACAAGATCAAGCCAGACACGACGCGGGTGCGGTACCCGTTCCTGACCGGGGCGCAGCTCCTCGACGTCACCACCCGTACCGGGCTGTCGATCAGCGAGGTGATGCTGGCCAACGAGCGTTCGTGGCGCAGCGAGGCGGAGATCCGGGCGGGCCTGCTGGAGATCTGGCGGGTGATGCGGGAGTGCGTGCAGCGCGGTTGCGAGCGGGACGGCGTACTCCCTGGGGGTTTGAAGGTCCGGCGGCGCGCGGCGGAGCTGCGGCGCGGCCTGGAGGCGGACGCCGGGACGGCCGACCCGTTGCACGCGATGGACTGGGTGACGCTGTTCGCCCTGGCGGTGAACGAGGAGAACGCGGCCGGAGGTCGGGTGGTGACCGCGCCGACGAACGGCGCGGCGGGGATCATCCCGGCGGTGCTGCACTACTACAGCCGGTTCGTCGAGGGCGCCGACGACGACGGGGTGGTGCGGTTCCTGCTCGCGGCCGGCGCGATCGGGGTGCTGTTCAAGGAGAACGCGTCGATCTCCGGCGCGGAGGTCGGCTGCCAGGGTGAGGTCGGCTCGGCGTGTTCGATGGCGGCGGCGGGCCTGGCCGAGGTGCTCGGCGGCACGCCGGAGCAGGTGGAGAACGCGGCCGAGATCGGGATGGAGCACAACCTCGGGTTGACCTGTGACCCGGTGGGTGGCCTGGTGCAGATCCCCTGCATCGAGCGCAACGCCGTGGCTAGCATCAAGGCGATCACGGCCGCCCGGTTGGCGCTGCGCGGCGACGGTGTGCACAAGGTGTCGCTGGACAAGGTCATCAAGACCATGCGGGAGACGGGCGCCGACATGAAGGTCAAGTACAAGGAGACGGCGCGTGGCGGTCTGGCCGTCAACGTGATCGAGTGCTGAAGCTGGTCGATTCAGGGCATTCGTTCACCGACTGCTAACCTGGCGTCCGTTTGCGGGAGGCGGGAGGCGGCGGTGACCTCTGGCGTCGCGGCCCTGTGGTCGCACCGCAACTCGCTGCGCATCCTGGTCCGGCGGGACCTGGCGGTCAAGTACCAGCAGTCGGTGCTGGGCTACTTCTGGTCGCTGATCGAGCCGCTGGGCATGGGCGCGATCTACTGGTTCGTCTTCGGCGTGCTCTACTCCCGCGACACCGGCCGGCACCTCGGCGAGGCAGCCGGGTCGTACCCGCTGTTCCTGATCACCGGCATCTTCGCCTGGATGTGGACCAGTTCGGCGCTGAGCGAGGCGACCAACGCGCTGACCGGCCAGTCCCGGTTGATCACCACGATGAACGTGCCCCGGCAGGTCTTCCCGATCGGCCGGGTCAGCGGACGGTTCGCCGAGTACGCGGCCGGCCTGCCGATCCTGGCCGCCATCGCGGTGATCTACGCGGCGCACGGGCGGATCCACCCCGGCTGGTCGCTGCTCGCCCTGCCGCTGGCGGTGGCCGTGCAGGCCGTGCTGCTGGTCGGGCTGGCCCTGTTGCTGTCGGCCTGGAACGTGCTGATGCGCGATGTGGAACGGCTGATGCGGCTGATCATCCGGGTGCTCTTCTACGCCACGCCGATCATCTATCCGCTCAGCCTGGTCCGGGAGTCCGGCCTGCCGCACTGGCTGAAGGTGGTGTACGAGCTGAACCCGCTGGTCGGGATCTTCCAGCTGCACCACGCGATCTGGTACCCGGACGAGTTTCCCGACGCCCGGCTGCTCGCCACGACGATCGCCGGCAGCCTGCTGGTGCTGGCCGCCGGCTGGTGGTCGTTCCGCCGGCTGGAGCCCGCCGTGCTCAAGGAACTCTGACGTGGCCGCGCCGATCATCGAGGCGGACGGTCTGGGCATCCGGTTCGTCCGCAACCGTCGCCGCCAGCTGCGGCTGCGGGAGCTGTTCATCCATCGGGGTGGGCGCGGTGCCCTGCCCGGCCAGTTCTGGCCGTTGCGCGACGTGTCGTTCACCGTCGAGCCGGGCGAGACCGTCGGCGTGATCGGCCGCAACGGCACCGGCAAGAGCACGCTGCTGCGGCTGATCGCCGGGGTGCTTATTCCGGACGAGGGCGACATCCGGGTGCACGGCGCGGTGGCGCCGCTGCTGGAGTTGTCCGCCGGTTTCTCCAACGACCTGACCGGGCGGGAGAACCTGCACCTGGTCGGTGGGCTGCACGGGCTGTCGACGAGCTACCTGAAGCGGCACTTCGACGAGATCGTCGAGTTCGCCGGTGAGCAGGTGGAGCGGGCCATCGACACGTCGGTGCGGCACTACTCGTCGGGGATGAAGGTGCGGCTGGGCTTCGCGATCATCTCGCACCTGCCGCACCCGATCCTGCTGATGGACGAGGTGACCGCGGTCGGGGACGCGGAGTTCCGCAAGAAGTGTTACGCGACGATTGACCGTCTGCTCGGGGAGGGGCGCACGCTCGTGCTGGTGTCACACAACGAAAAGGACCTGACCCGGTTCTGTCGTCGGGGGTTGTACCTCGACGCGGGCCGGTTGACGCTCGACGGCACCATCGCCGAGGCGCTCGACGCGTACCACGCCGCGGTCCCGCGGTGACGCTCGCGATCGTGCTCGCCGCCGGGAGTTCCGCGGCGGGCCTCACCACCGCGGGCGGCGAGCCGCTGGCCGACCGGCTCGCCGACCAGCTGCGCCGGGCCGGCGCGGCCGACGTGCGCTTCGCCGCCACCCTGGACGAGCTGGCCGCGCTGGCCGACGCCGCCACCGGTCCGCTGCTGGTCACCGGCACCGACCTGGTGGCACACACCGCCGTGCTGCGGCACCTCGCCACCAGCCCGGTGGGACCGACCGTGGCGCTGGTGCTGGGTGACCCGCCGGTGCCGGGCCGGACGGCGGTGCGCGAGGAGCGCGGCCAGGTGGTCGACGCGGGCCCGCTGGACGCTCTCGACGGCGACGCGACCGGCGTGTTCGGCGGCGCGCTCCGGGTCGGCGTGGACGACCTGCCGACCCTCGCCGCCGCCGCCCGGGCCGCCGCCGTCGGCGCGCGGCCGGTTGCCGCCCCGGTCGGCCCGGCCGGGGACGTGTCGCCGCTGCCGGCGACCGGCAGCGCCGGCCACGACGACCCCGGGTCCGCCGTGGACCGGCTCGTCGCGGGCCTCGCGGCCCTCGGCACCCTGATCTTCGCCCAGCGGGTACGTCTGCTCGTGGCGCACCGGGTTGAGGACGCCGCCGCCCTGGTCGCCGCCGAGGCGGCGGTGACGTCGGTCGACGAGGACCGGGCCGAACTGCGGCTGTCGGTGAAGGAGCGGGACGACTTCTTCTCGACGTACTTCGTCAGCACCTGGTCGCCGTACGTGGTGCGGTTGGCGGCCCGGCTGCGCCTTACCCCGACCGGGGTGACGGTGATCTCGGTGCTCTTCGCGCTGGGTGCCGCAGTGCTGTTCGGGGTCGGTGGGCGGCTCGCGCTCGTCAGCGGCGCGGTGCTGCTCTACCTGGGCTTCGTGTTGGACTGCGTGGACGGCCAGTTGGCCCGCTACACCCGGCACTTCAGCGCCTGGGGCGGCTGGCTGGACACGATGGCCGACCGGGCCAAGGAGTACCTGGTCTACGCCGGGCTGGGCTTCGGCGTGAGCCACGCCGGGCTGGGCAACGGCTGGGCCCTCGCCATCGCCGCGATGACGTTGCAGACCGTCCGACACATGACCGACACCTGGTACGGGGCGCTGCACGACGAGGCGGCCCGCCGACCGCGGACGACGACGGGCGCCAGCGGCGGGATCGGTGACCGGCTGAACGCCGCGTCCACCCGGGTGCAGGCGGACACCGGCTCGCTGTCGTACTGGCTGAAGCGGACCGTCGTCTTCCCGATCGGGGAGCGGTGGGCGTTGATCGCGCTGACCGTGGCGCTGTTCAACCCGCTGGTCAGCCTGATCGCGGTGCTGGTGTGGGGTGGACTGGCGTTCGCGTACACCGGTGCCCTGCGGACGCTGCGGGCCCGCTGGATGTGGGTGCCGGTGCTGGACACGGTCGACGCCACCCTGCACCGCGACGACGGTCCGTTGGCCCGTCGACTGCCGGTGGTCCGTCCGATGGGGCCGCTGACCCTGGCGGTGATCGCCGCGCTCGGCCCGGCGGCGCTGCTGGTCGCCGCCGGACTGGGCGACGCGCCGGACGGGCTGCGCTGGGCGGTGCCGGTGGCGTTGCTGGTGCTGCTGGCCGGCGGCCTCGGCGCGGGGGCCGCGCACAACGGGCCGCTGGACTGGCTGGTGCCGGCCGCGTTGCGGGCCGCCGAGTACCTGTTCGCCATCGCGGTCGGTGTGGTCGGTGGCGCGCCCGGATGGCTGATCTTCGGGTACGTCTTCGTGCTCACCGTGCACCACTACGACCTGACCGCCCGGTTGGAGAAGCGGCAGGCGGCGCCCCCGCTGCACGCCGCCACGCTCGGCTGGGACGGACGGTCGGTGCTGCTCGCCCTCCTGGCGATTGCCGGCGTCGTGAGTATCGGCATGGCTACACTCGGTGCGTACCTTCTCGTGGTTTTCGTGGTGAGCGTCGTCCTGGCCTGGTTCGTCCGGCCGGCCCGTGGCGCGCGGGCGTCGGCCGCGCCGGTGGGCGCGGGAGGTGTCGCGCCGCGCTGACGAAAGGGGCGGCCGGATGACCCTGATCAGTTTCGTGGTGCCGGCCTTCCGGGTGCAGGGTTATCTGCGCGAGTGCCTGGACTCGATCCTGGGCCAGTCGGAGACCGACCTCGAGCTGGTCGCGGTCGACGACTGCTCGCCGGACGCCAGCGGCGAGATCATCGACGAGTACGCGGCCCGTGACCAGCGGGTCCGGGCCGTCCGGCTGTCGGAGAACGTCGGTCTCGGTCCAGCCCGCAACATCGGGTTGGACCGGGCCGTCGGCGAGTACGTGTGGTTCCTCGACGGGGACGACTGGCTGGCGCCGGACTGCCTGTCGGAGGTGGCCGCCCGCCTGCGGGCGACCCGGCCGGACGTGCTGCTGGTGGACCACGTCCGGACACACTGGAACGACACCGCCACCCGCAGCGCGATGGCCGAGGTGTTCCCCGAGTCGCCCGGTCCGGAGACGTTCGCGCTGCGGGAACGGCCGGCGGCCATGCGGCTGCTGCACACCGCCTGGAACCGGTTGGTCCGCCGGGAGTTCCTGGTCAACCTGGGTCTGCGCTTCGCGGCCGGTTGGTACGAGGACGTCTCGTTCAGCTACCCGGTGCTGATGGGGGCGCGTCGGATCGCCGTCCTCGATCGGGTGTGCGTGAACTACCGGCAGCGCCGCTCCGGCGCGATCACGAAGACCCGGGGGGACCGGCACTTCGAGGTCTTCGCCCAGTGGCACCGGGTCTTCCTCCTGATGGATGCCTGGTCGCCGGCCGTGGACGCGCTACGGCCGGCGGTCTTCGAGCGGATGATCTGGCACTACCTCACCGTGCTCGGCAATGGTCAGCGCATCGCCCCCGAGCTGCGGCCGGTGTTCTTCGCGCAGATCACCGCGGACTACGCGCGGTGGCTGCCGGTCGGGGGGTACCCCGTGCCGGAGGGCGTCGAAGGGGTGAAGCACCGGCTGGTCGCGAGTGGCCGGTGGCGGACGTTCAGTGCCCTGCGGGCCGCCAGCCGGGCCCGGGACACGGCCCGCCGGCAGGCGCGTACCGCCCGGCGTCGGGTCGCCCCGGTGGCCCGGCGCGGCGCCCGGCTCACCCGCGACGGCCTGCTGCGCGAGTACTACCGGGCGGAGCTGCGCCGGCCCGTGGACCCCACGCTCGCGGTGTACGCCGCCTACTGGTTCCGGGGATACTCCTGCAACCCGGCGGCGATCTACGAGGCCGCCCGTCGGCTGGCCCCCGAGGTGCGCGGGGTGTGGATCGTGCGCCGCGACCGGGTGGACGCCGTGCCGGACGGAGTGGAGTACGTGGTCGCCGGCACGCCGGCCTACTACCGCGTGCTGGCCCGCGCCCGCTGGCTGGTCAACAACGTGAACTACCCGGACTTCGTCCGTAAGCGGCCGGAGCAGGTACACGTGCAGACCCACCACGGCACGCCGGTCAAGGTGATGGGGTTGGACCAGCAGCGCTATCCGATCGGCGCGGGCCGGATGGACTTCGCCGGCCTGCTGCGCCGGGTGGACCGCTGGGACTACAGCGTCAGCTCCAACAGCTTCTCCACCCAGATGTGGGATCGGGCCTACCCGGCCACGTACGCCACGCTGGAGGTGGGTTATCCGCGCAACGATCGGCTGGTCGCCGCCGGTCCCGACGAGGTGCGCCGGCTGCGCGCCGAGTTCGGCCTCGCCCCCGACGAGCAGGTGGTGCTGTACGCCCCGACGCATCGCGAGCACCTGCCCGGTTACCGGCCGCCGTTCGACCCGGACCGGCTCGTCGACGCGCTGGGTGACTCGGGCCGGCTGCTGATGCGCAGCCACTACTTCCACGACCGGGAGCGCCGGCCAGGTCGTCCGGCGGAGTTCCACCGGGTCCGCGACGTCAGCGGCTACCAGCGGGTGGAGGACCTCTACCTGATCGCCGACGTGCTGGTCACCGACTACTCCTCGGCGATGTTCGACTACGCGGTGCTGGACCGGCCCATCGTGCTCTACACCCCGGACTGGGAGGCGTACCGCCTGGCCCGGGGGGTCTACTTCGACGTCACGGCGGAGCCGCCGGGCGCGGTGGCCGCCACGTTCACCGACCTGCTCGATCTGTTCCGGACCGACGCGGTGCGCTCGGACGCGGCGAACAAGGCCCGCGAGCGTTTCCGCAGCCGGTTCTGCGGGCTGGACGACGGGCGGGCTGCCGAGCGGGTGGTGCGCCGGGTTTTCCTCGGCGAGCTGCCTGACCAGCCGCAGGGCTGCTGACCGCGCGCACTCCCGTACGCCGTGTAATGGTGGCGTCATAAGCCGAACATGAGACGTTTACCCGATGTGCGGGACCAATGATCCTGGTCACAGTCATCAGGAGTTCGGCCGAGAGACGTGGGGGACCTGACGGTGAGTACCGTCGCACTCAAAGATGTGACCAAGGTTTTCAAGGACGGCACACTCGCCGTCGACAGCATAAATCTGGACGTGAACGACGGCGAGTTCATGGTGTTGCTGGGCCCGTCCGGCTGCGGCAAGTCCACAGTGCTGCGCATGATCGCCGGTCTGGAGGACCCGACGCAGGGAGCGGTGCTGCTCGACGGGGAGCTCGCGAACGACCTGCCGCCACGCGACCGCAAGATCGCCATGGTCTTCCAGGATTTCGCGCTCTACCCGCACATGACCGTCGGCGACAACATCGCCTTTCCGCTGCGGCTGGCCGGGGTGGAACCGGAACCGCGCGGCGAGCGGGTCACCGACGTGGCGAGCGCGCTCGGCATCAGCGACGTGCTCGGCCGCAAGCCGGGCCAGCTCTCCGGCGGCCAGCGCCAGCGGGTCGCCATGGGCCGCGCGATCGTCCGGCGGCCGGGTCTCTTCCTGATGGACGAGCCGCTGTCGAACCTGGACAGCGGGCTGCGCGCCGAGCTGCGGGCGGAGATCTCCGGGCTGACCCGGGAGCTGGGCGTCACCACCGTCTACGTGACCCACGACCAGGCCGAGGCGCTGACCATGGCCGACCGGGTGGCCATCATGCGCCGGGGCGTGCTCCAGGACGTGGGCACGCCCACCCAGGTGTACGGCCGTCCGGCGACGCTCTATGTGGCGGCGTTCCTGGGTAGCCCCCGGATGAACCTGCTGGAGGCGTCGGTCTACGTCCACCTCGACCGGTACATCGCGCTCAACCTCGGTGAGCAGTCGCTCTACCTGCCGTGGAACGACATCCGCAGCCGGGCGGTGGCGCACTACCACGGCGAGCGGATCGTGGTCGGCATGCGGGCCGAGGCGCTCACCCCGGTCGCCCCGGACAGCCCCGGTGACGTGCTGCGCGGCCGGATCCGTTACCTGGAGCACCACGGGCACGAGTCGCTGGCGTTCCTCGACATCGGGGCGACCGCGATCATGGTGGACGAGATGGGCGCGCCGCTCGACCCGCCGCCGGTGGGCCAGCGTGGCCTGCGCCGGTTCGGCGCGGTAATGCAGCGGCTCACCGGCAAGCCGGTGGAATCCGAGGAGGAGCCGAGCGGAGCGTCGCGGACGACCAGCGTCCTGCCCGACCCGGGTCGGCACCACCGCCGCCCGGCGGAGCTGGCGGTGCGACTCGCGCCGTACCCGGCCGTCACGGCCGGGCATCCGCTCGCCGTGTCGGTCCGGATGGACGCGCTGCACTTCTTCGACGAGCGCGGTGCGCGTATCGACGTGGGGTGGCGGTGACGCCACGCCGGAGCGGGGTGGCGGCCCGCCTGTCCGGTGCCCTACCGTCTGCCCACCTAGTCCATTTCGTGCCTGACCGAGAGGGGTGCGCCCGTGTCGGGTGACCGTCCCAGTCCGCTCGTCATCGAGCGCATCCTGCGGGACCGCCAGGGCATCTGGCAGCAGATCGTGGCCGAGGGCGACCTCAACGCGCTGACCGGGCGGATGCTGGCCAGCTCCGCCATCGCCCTCGCCTGTTACGGGGCGGTGCTCGGCGCGTTCCACAGCCCGCTGATGGCCCTGACGTCCGCGCTGAAGCTGCCCCTGCTGTTCCTGGTGACGCTGGCCATCTGCCTGCCCACGCTGTACCTGTTCAACCTGGTGTTCGGCGCCCGGCTCTCGGTGCGTCAGTCGTTGGCGCTGGTGATGGTGGCGATCACCGTCACCTCGATGCTCGCGGTGGCGTTCGCGCCGATCAGCCTCTTCTTCCTGATCACCGCGCCCGACTACGGCTTCTTCAAGCTGCTCAACGTCGCGATCCTGACGCTGTCGGCGCTGGTCGGGCTGCGCTTCCTGACCGGTGGCATGCAGGTGCTCAACGACCACGGCCTGCTCGCCCCTGCGACGACCACGGCCACCGTTCCGGCTCAGGTCAGCGTCCCGGCGGCGGCCAATGCTCCGGCCCAGGTCGACGCTCCGGTCGCGGTGCCGGTGGGCGGCACGCCGGGCGCCGCCGAGCCGGTAGCGGTTCCGGCCGGCGCGGCCGTCGCGTCGGCGGCGAACGGTGCCGCGCCCGAGGGCGCGAGCGCCACGACCACCACGCCGGCCCCGGCGGCTGTTCCGACGCAGTGGGGTGGGCAGCCCGGCACCGCGTTCCCGCCCGGCATGGTGCCGCCGGGTTACCCGGCGCAGCAGCGCCACTGGGGCAACCCGCCGGTGCGGCGGGGCGAGCCCACACAGCGCCCGGCCAGCATGACGCTGCTCTACATCTGGATCCTGCTCTTCGGCTTCGTGGGCACCCAGTTGGCGTGGACGCTGCGCCCGTTCTTTGGCGATCCGGGTCAGGATTTCTCCCTCTTCCGAAGCATCGACGGCAACTTCTACGCCGAGATCCTGCGCACGATCGCCAACCTCTGACGGTTGTCGTAGTCGGGGAAAACCCTGGTTGCCGCCCTGGTTACCGAGAAGTAGCGTCGGGTCATGACCATCGACTCCCGCCAGGTGGCGGCCGGCATCCTGCAATCGGTGCCGTTCGCCCGCACGCTCGGCATCGAATTCGTCGAGGTGGCGCCCGAGGCGGACGGCGGGGTGCGGGCCGTCGTCCGGCTCCCCGACACGCCGGCCACCCACAACCACGTCGGCGGCCCGCACGCCGGGGCGATGTTCACGCTCGGCGAGACGGCCTCCGGCGCGGTCGTGCTGGCCGCCTTCGGGCAGCTCCTCGACCGGGCCGTGCCGCTCGCCGTCCGAGCCGAGATCGCCTACCGCAAGCTGGCCCTGGGGTCGGTGCTGGCGACCGCGCGGCTGGGGCGTCCGGCGTCGGAGGTGGTCGCGGAGCTGGAGGCCGGTCAGCGGCCCGAGTTCGACATCGAGGTGGAGATCGCCACCGAGGACGGCACGCCCACGTCGACCATGACGGTGATCTGGACCCTGCGGCCGAACTGAGCGGCCCGGCGGCGGCTCAAAACGGGTTTGCGCACCCAGCCGGGTGGTTAGATTCGTACCGTGCTGGGCCTACCTGCTCATGTGACCGCCTGTCTCTTCGATCTGGACGGTGTGCTGACGCAGACCGCCCGGGTGCACAACGCCGCCTGGACCGAGACGTTCGACGAGTTCCTGCGTAAGCGCGCCGCGTCGACCGGGCAGCCCTTCCAACCGTTCGACCCCGGCCCCGACTACAACCGCTACGTCGACGGCCGACCGCGTGCCGACGGCGTCCGGTCGTTCCTCGCGTCCCGGGGAATCGTGCTTGCCGAGGGCAGCCCGGACGATCCGCCGGACGCCGACACGGTCAACGGCATCGGCAACCGCAAGAACGTCCTGCTGCTGGATCGTCTGCGCACCTCCGGCGTCGAGGTCTATCCGGGCTCGGTGCGCTATCTGCGGGCGGCGACCGACGCCGGGCTGCGTCGGGCGGTGGTCACCGCGAGCGCCAACGGGCGCGAGGTGGTCGCCGCCGCCGGCCTGGCGGACTTGCTGGAGGCCCGAATCGACGGGCTCGTGGCCCGGGAACAGAAGCTGCGCGGCAAACCCCACCCCGACACCTTCCTGGCCGGCGCCAAGGTCCTGGGCGTCGATCCGGCGCAGGCCGCCGTCTTCGAGGACGCGCTCTCCGGGGTGGCCGCCGGCCGGGCGGGCGGATTCGGGTACGTGATCGGCGTCGACCGGGTGGGACAGGCCGACGAACTGCTCGCGCACGGCGCGGACGTGGTGGTCAAGGACCTCGCGGACCTGCTCGACGCGGGCGACGCCGCCCCGCCGGCACCCCGCCCCGCCGGCGAACGGGACCGCACGTGATCCGGGAACGGGCCTATCCCGTCGAGCCCTGGCACATCCGGGAGACCCGCCTGGACATGGACGTGCTGGCCCAGTCGGAATCGGTCTTCGCGCTCTCCAACGGGCACGTCGGTCTGCGCGGCAACCTCGACGAGGGCGAGCCGCACGGGCTGCCCGGCACCTACCTCAACTCGTTCTACGAGCTACGTCCGCTGCCGTACGCGGAGGCCGGCTACGGTTTCCCCGAGTCGGGGCAGACCATCGTCAACGTCACCAACGGCAAGCTGATCCGCCTGCTCGTCGACGACGAACCGCTCGACGTGCGCTACGGCGAGCTGCTGTCCCACGAGCGGATCCTCGACCTGCGGGCCGGCACCCTGCACCGGGAGCTGCACTGGCGCTCCCCGGCCGGCCGCGAGGTCAAGGTCCGCAGCACCCGGCTCGTGTCGTTCACCCAGCGGTCGGTCGCCGCGATCAGCTACGAGGTGGAGGCCGTCGACGGCCCGCTGCGCTTGATCGTGCAGTCCGAGCTGGTGGCCAACGAGTCGCTGCCCGCGCAGAGCAAGGACCCCCGGGTCGCGGCCGTGCTGGAATCGCCGTTGCTGGCCGAGGAGGAGCTGACCACCCCGGACGGCGGCCAGCTCATCCACCGCACGAAGGTGTCCGGGCTGCGCGTCGCCGCCGCCATGGAGCACGAGGTGCACGGCCCGGACCACACCACCATCGAGTCCGAGGGGTACGAGGACTGGGTGCGCACCACCATCGGCTGCGTGCTCAAGCCCGGCGAGAAGCTGCGGGTGGTCAAGTATCTGACGTACGGCTGGTCGAGTCGACGTTCGTTGCCCGCGCTGCGCGACCAGGTCGGCGCGGCGCTGGCCGGCGCCCGGTTGGACGGTTGGGACGGGTTGCACCGCGAGCAGCGCGCCTACCTGGACGAGTTCTGGGACGCGGCCGACGTGCTGGTCGAGGGTGATCCGGAGATCCAGCAGGCCGTCCGCTTCGGGCTGTTCCACGTGCTCCAGGCGGGGGCCCGTGCCGAGCAGCGGCCGATCTCGGCGAAGGGGCTGACCGGCCCCGGCTACGACGGGCACGCCTTCTGGGACACCGAGATGTTCGTCCTGCCGGTCCTCACGTACACCCAGCCCAGCGCGGTGCGCAGCGCCCTGCAGTGGCGGCACAGCACGCTGGAACAGGCCCGGGAACGGGCGGCGACGCTCAACTTCAAGGGCGCCGCCTTCCCCTGGCGGACAATCGAGGGGCCGGAGTCGTCCGGGTACTGGCCGGCGGGTACGGCGGCGTTCCACATCGCCGCCGACATCGCCGACGCGGTCCGACGGTACGTGCTGGTCACCGGGGACACCGCCACCGAGCGGGAGATCGGGCTGGAGCTGCTGGTGGAGACCGCCCGGCTGTGGCGCTCGATCGGGCACCACGACCGGCACGGCCGGTTCCACATCGACGGGGTGACCGGTCCGGACGAGTACACGGCGGTGAAGAACGACAACATCTACACCAACCTGATGGCCCAGCGGAACCTGCTCACCGCCGCTGACGTCGTCATGCGCTACCGGGACGACGCGTTCCACCTCGGCGTCACCGACGAGGAGGCGGCGAGCTGGCGGGACGCCGCCACGTCGATGCACGTGCCGTACGACGACGAGCTGGACGTGCACCAGCAGGTGGAGGGGTTCACCCGGTTGCAGGAGTGGGACTTCGCGCACACGCCCGCCGAGAAGTACCCGCTGCTGCTGCACTATCCGTACTTCGACCTGTACCGCAAACAGGTCGTCAAGCAGGCCGACCTGGTCCTGGCGATGCACTGGCGGGGGGACGCGTTCACCCCCGAGCAGAAGGTTCGCAACTTCCTCTACTACGAGCGTCGGACGGTGCGCGACTCGTCGCTGTCGGCCTGCACCCAGTCGGTGCTCGCCGCCGAGGTCGGCCATCCCGACCTGGCGCACATCTATCTCCGCGAGGCCGCGCTGATGGACCTGCACGACCTCAACGAGAACACCCGCGACGGCGTGCACATGGCCTCGCTGGCCGGCGCGTGGCTCGCTTTGGTCAGCGGGCTGGGCGGGCTGCGTGACCACGACGGCGAGCTGTCGTTCGCGCCCCGGCTCTCCAGCCGGCTGAGCCGCCTGGAGTTCTCCCTTCAGTGGCGAGGGCTGGCGCTGCGGGTCGACGTCCGCCCGCACCAGACGACGTACGCGCTGCGCCACGGTGGCCCGGACGACGTCGTCGAGTTGCGTCACCACGACCAGATGGTGCGGGTCACCTGCGACGAACCGGTGACGGTGCCGGTGCCGCCGGCCGAGCCCTCGGGGCCGCCGCCGGAGCAGCCGCCGGGGCGCTCGCCCCTGCTCCGGCTCCCCGAGGCCAAGCAGCAGTGACGGCCGGGGCGGGAGTGTTCCCGCCCCGGCCGTCGCGCGCGTACGTCAGACCGGCTCGCCGGTCGAGGGGCGTCCGATCGCGTCCCGCGGCGCAGCCGCCTTGGGATCGTCGGGGAGGCGGGCCGAGGCGGCCTGGTCACCGAAGTCCTGGTCACTGACGTCCTGGTTGCGCGCGGCGTCCTGTTCACGCTGGGCGCGTTCGGTCATCTGCTGCTGCCGGGAGATCTGCTGCTTGGCCATCATGATCCTCGCGATCCGTCGGGGCGCGGCTGCGCCTACACGGTCTGCGGTCTCCTCGTCGCGTACCCGGCGACCCACCCGGCAAACGCCGCGCTCCGGCCGCCTGCACCGGCCGCCTGCACCGGCGCCTGCACCGGCCGCCTGCACCGGCCGCCTGCACCGGGCGCGTGCGACGCGTCGGGCGGGGTAACCCGACCGTAGGCGAGCACGGAGGTGCGGCATGGACGAGCAGCACGACACGGTGATCATTCCGGTTCGGGACGCCCAGCTCCCCGCCGATCTGCTGCTACCCGCCCAACCGGTGGGCGTGGTGCTGTTCGCGCACGGCAGCGGTAGCTCCCGGCACAGTCCGCGCAACGTCGCGGTGGCGCGGGCGCTGAACTCCCGTGGCCTCGCGTGCGTCCTGGTCGACCTGCTCACTCCGGACGAGGAGGAGGTGGACACGCGGACGGCCGAACTCCGGTTCGACATCGGGATGTTGGCCAGCCGGCTGGCCGGGATCGTCGACTGGTTGGTGGCCGAGCGTCCGGCGGGTGACGTACCGATCGGTCTCTTCGGTGCGAGCACGGGTGCCGCCGCCGCGCTGGTGGCGGCGGCGTCCCGCGCCGACCGGGTGGGCGCGGTGGTCTCCCGGGGCGGCCGGGCCGACCTGGCGGGCACCGCGCTGGGTCAGGTGCGGTCTCCCACCCTGCTGCTGGTCGGCGGCCTGGACGAGGAGGTGCTCGCGCTCAACGAGCGGGCGCTCGCCGAACTGGGGGACGTGGGCGAGCTGTGGGTGGTGCCGGGCGCCACCCACCTCTTCGAGGAGCCCGGCACGCTCGACCAGGTCGCCGAGCACGCCGGCACCTGGTTCACCACCCATCTGACCCGGACGAAAACTGCGTCCCGCCGCGGGTGAGGGCCCTGGCCCGGCGTCGGCTCTACCCCGCCGCCGGCAGGTGTGAGGTGGACCGGCGGCGTTGGACGGTGTCGACGACGCGCCACAGGACGGCGGTGATCGGAACGCTGACGAAGGCGCCGGCGATGCCCGCGATGAGGGTGCCGGCGGTGACCGCCACCAGGATCACGGCGGGGTGCAGGCGGACCTGGCGCTTCATGACCAGCGGCTCCAGCAGGTTGCCCTCGATCTGCTGCACCGCGACCACGGCGGCGAGGGTGAGCAGAGCGGTCGTCGGCCCGTTGGCCGCCAGGGCCACCAGAACCGCGACCGCGCCCGCGACCGTCGCCCCGATGATCGGCACGAAGCCGCCGAGGAACGTGATCAGCGCCAGGGGCAGGGCCAGCGGTACCCGTAGCACGACCAGGGCCAGGCCGATGCCGATCGCGTCGATGGCCGCGATGATCATGGTCCCCCGGCTGTACGCGCCGAGGGTCTGCCAGCCGTTCCGGCCGGCCTCGGCCACCAGGGGTCGGTTCGGGCCGGCCATCCGGGACAGCGTCCAGTGCCACATCGACCGGCCGTCCTTCAGCAGGAAGAAGAGCAGCACCAGGGCGAGCAGCGCGGAACCGACGACCTCGCTGGCCGTCCGGGCGCCGGACACCGGGTCCGGCGAGCTGCCGCTGAGCCCCTCCCGGGCCTGGTCGATCAGCTTGTCGAGTTGGGCCTCGCTGACCGGCAGGGTGGACGTGACGAAGTCGCGGCTCCGGTCGAGCCCCTGGGTCAGTTGCTGACTGAGCTGGTCGAACTGGCTGGCGGTCAGGTTCCACACCAGCGCTCCGACGCCCACGAGGATGCCGAGCAGCAGCAGGACGGTGAGCAGCGCGGCCAGCGCCGCTGGGAGGCGCAGGCGACGCAGCCGGAGCAGCACCGGGTCCAACAGCGCGGTGAGGAAGATGGTGGCGGCCAGGGCGATGGCGAGCGGGGCCAGCAGGACGGCGATCCGGCCCAGCAGGTAGAGCCCGGCGACGATCACCACCAGGCAGGCGCTCCAGAGCACCGCGGTCCGTACCAGCCAGGGCAGCCCCGCCCACGCGTGCCGCGCCCCGGCGTCTCCGGGTGCCGCGGTGCCCCCGGCCGTCGCCGCCGTGGTACCGGTCTCCTGCGTTCCGCCGGTTGTCGGCGCGACGTCCGCCCCGGGTTGGTCTGCCGTCATGTCGGCCCTCCTCGATCTCGGCGAGGTCGGTACCCGGCCGGCCGTGCGCCGACACCCGGTCGTCCGCGCGGATCGTACGCCGGTCGGGGGAGCGCTGGTCAGGCCTTCGCGGAGTACGCCCGAACGGAAGGCGTTTGCGCTCTCGGGACGAGGGAACCCGGGAGGAACTACCCGAGGAGGAGGAGCGCCGTGGGTGACTTCATGGACAAGGCCAAGGATTTCGCGGACAAGCACGACAAGCAGGTCGATCAGGGCATGGAGAAGGCCGGCGACATGGCCGACAAGCGCACCGGCGGCAAGTACGGCGACCAGATCGACAAGGGCGTCGACCAGGCCCAGGCGCGTACCGGCGAGGGTGATCAGGTCCGCTGACGTAGTGGACGTGTCCCGGGCCGCCGAGCGTTCGGCGGCCCGGGACTGTCGTGTGCGGAGCGTACGGCGATCAGCGCTGCTGCTGCTCGCGTAGCTCGTCCATCGAGGTCGGCCGGTCACTCAGCGCGTCACGCATCCGGTCGATCATCCCCGTGCCGGGGGCGAGCAGCTTGTTCGCCGGTGGGTGGTCCGGTGCGCTCGGGTGCGGGCGGGTCGGCGCGATCTTCTTGAACGCCGTCACCTTGCCGGCCAGCTCGACCATCTCCTCCCGGGCGGTGGCGGCGCGCAGCCGGGGGAAGAGGTCCTTCTCCTCGTCCTGCACGTGGTGACGGATGGTGCTGGTCAGCTGGGCCAGCAACTCGTCGAAGCGAGGGTCGGACGGGTCGACCGACTCCAGGTCCTTCATCGTGCGCTCGGCGTCGGCGTGCTCGGTGATCTCGTGGTCGGCGATCTGGTCGCCGTCGGGCAGCGCCTTGCGGGCCGTCGGGTAGACGTACGCCTCCTCGGCCACGGCGTGCCGGACCAGTTCGGCGATCACCACGTCGGCGAGCTGACGGCGGTACTCGGGCGTACCCTGTCGTGTTTCCAGCTCGACGAAGAGGGTCTCGACCGCACGGTGGTCGGCGACGAGGAGGTCGACGACATCCTGCTCCCCGGTGCTGTGTGGACTGCTCATCTGGGCCCCTTACCGGTTGCGGATCGGTGGGTGTGCGGCCCCTGGTACCCCCCAGCGATCGAGCAAACCTACGATCGCCGATGAATCCGCCCCCCGGTGACGGCTGGTGCCGCCGGGGCCGCTGGGAAGCGCGGGGCACGACGGCACGATTGACCGCGCTTCCCGGGGGTAACCGCCGCCATGACCGACGACCGTCCAGCCGCCGACCGCGACCAGTCGCGGCTCGACGAGGCCGCCGAGCGCAGCGGCCGGGCGGTCGAACGGGTGCGGCACCGCAGCGGCCAGGCGGGCCGGGTCCGTGCCCGGCAGTGGGAGGTCACTGTGGTGATCGCCGCCCAGGCCGGGCTGGCGGCGGCGCTCGCGGCCCTGATCGCCAAGCACTTCCTCGGCCCGGGTTCGCACGTCTTCGCTCCGGCCGCCGCCGTCGGTACGATCGCCACCGCCATCGGGCAGCGGGCCCGACGCACTTTCGAGCTGCTGTTCGGCGTCGGACTGGGCATCGTCATCGGCGACACGCTGCGCTTCTTCCTCGGTTCGGGACCGTGGCAGACCGGGGTGGTCGTCGGCCTGGCCATCGCCACCGCCCTGCTGGTGGCCGGGAAGGGCGGCCCGCTGGTCGGTCAGGCCGGCGGTACCGCCGTACTGATCGCCACGCTCGCTCCGATGGACCGGGGCCTGGAGGTGCCCCGGATCTTCGACGCGCTCGTCGGTGGGGTGGTCGGTCTGGTGGTGGTCGCGCTGTTGCTGCCGGTCAACCCCATGCGGGTGCTGGACCGGGCGGCGGCGCCGATCTTCACGGTCCTCGCAGAACAACTCGAGAAGCTGGGGCAGGTGCTCCGGCAGCGCGACAGCGATGGGACGAGACACGTCCTGGAAACGCTGCGCGGCACCGAGGGGGATCTGAGTCGATTGCACGACGCGCTGAGCGGCGCGGAGGAGGTGGTGACGATCGCGCCGGCCCGTTGGCACCGCCGCCAGCAGTTCCACAGGTACGCGCGCAGCTCGGAGCACCTCGAACGGTTACTGCTGGACAGCCATGCCCTCGCCCGCTGGTCGACGACCGCTCTGCAGTACGACGAGCCGATCCCGCCGGAGCTGCCGAACGCCATCGGGCGGTTGGGACAGGCGGTGACGAAGATGCGGGCGGAGTGCCGTACCGGCGGCGATCCACGGCGGACCCGGAAGCTGGTCGAGGAGTGCGCCGAGTTGGCCGGCCAGGCCGCCGCGAGTGGAGTCCGGTCGTTCGGCGACGCGATCGTCACCGGCCTGCGTACCGCGTCGAGCGACCTGCTCCGGGCCTGTGGCTACGACCCGGACGACGCCAACCGGATCGTGCGCCGGGCGGCCGGCGCCGGCGAGTCGGCCATCGCCCCGCCGGCCCGGCGTGAGCTGCACCGCGCCCCGCCGACACGGGCTATCCGCGCGCGTCGCCGGGCGCATCTGGCCAACCGCAGACGGAACGACCGGGCCGGCCCCTCCGCGCGGGAGAGGCCGGCCCGGTGAGCATCGGGTCAGGAGGAGTAACCGCGCTCGGCGATCCAGTTGGCGACCTTCGGCAGGCTCATCCAGTACTCGCCCAGCGCCGGGTCGGCCGGGTCGGCGACCCGGATGAGGTCCCCGCCGTCGCGGTAGCCGACAAGCGTCAGGTAGTGGCCACCCTCGTACGAGTGCGGGTTGCCGTCGGTGTCCACGGTCGTGCCCTTGATGTTGGCCACCACCGGGCGGCCGGCGTCGATCGCGGCCAGGACATCCCGGCGTAGCTGCTCGACCTGGTCAGGGCGGGCCACCGAGTCACGGATCTCGGTGGTCCGGTAGTGACCTCCGGTCAACTCGTTGAGCACGCGGGTGGTGTCGAGGGCGGACGGGGTGCCCGCCTCGGTGGTGCCGAGCAGCTTGGCCACGTCGTCCTGGGAGAGCGCCTTGCCCTGGGCCGAGAGCGCGATGCGGGTGGCGGCGGGGCCGCAGTAGAAGAAGTTCGGCTGTGCCTGGTAGTCGACGTCGAGGACCCGCTCGGCGCTGCGGCTGGTCTGGCTCGACGAGGATGGGGCCGCCGGCGCGGGGGCTGCCTGCGCGGCGACGGCGGGGCCGAGGGCGCAACCGCCGGCGACCAGCAGGCCGACGACGGACAGGCCGCTCTTCTGCACGATCGGGTTCATGGTCGAGTCTCCGTTCGGGGGTAGCCGCCTCCGTGGCGGTCTCGGCCGTGGTTACCGGGGACGTAACGGCCCTGCTCCGGGCGGCATTCCGCCGCCGGCTGCCGGTGCGGGCGTCGCGACCTGGCGTAACGACCGCCGACGGTGGGGGATTCCGCGCGCAGGGTGGCTCACGTTCACTGACCGGCAGCGGGGCGCGAATACGACACAGGCGACGTAACGGACGTCAGAGGCTGCCGAGTAGTCCCGTCACAGTGATCTCGATGACGACGCGCTCCGGATTCGGACGCGGGGTCCGATAGCGCTCGGCGTACCGGCGCTCCGCCTCCGCCACGCAGGCCCGGTCCGATCGGAGCACCGCCCGGCCCTCGATCGTCAGCCAGCGACGGCCGTCCACCTGGCAGACGGCCACCGGAGTGCCCTCCGGCCCGGCGGCGGCCACCTGCCGAGCCTTGCGGGACGTGCCGGAGGTGATCACGCGGGCCAGCCCGGCCACCGGATCGAGGGTGACCCCGACGGGTACCACGTGCGGGGTGCCGTCGGCGCGCAGGGTGGTCAGCGTCGCGAGGTGCCGCTCCGCGCAGAACGCCGCCACCCGGTCGTCGTGGATGTCCAGTCGATGATCACCGGCCACGTGCGTCCTCCGTCGTGTGCGCCAAAGCTGATCATCGTACGGAGCGGGTGCGGTCCGGGGCCGACGGGCCGTCCGGCTGCCCGGGCAGACGACGGCCCGCCGCCCGGCGCTTGTGGACGAGCCGCGTGAGGTAGATCAACGCGCCGGCCAGGACGCCCATGTCGTCCAGGTAGATCGGGTCCGGGAGGATGTCCACCGGGAAGATCGTGTAGATCAACGCCCCGTAGAAGGCCACCTTGCCGCCCGCGCCGAGCCCGGTGAGCAGCCGCCTCGTACGCACCACACGCACCGCCAGCACCACCGCGCCGACAAGTGTGGCGAGCGCCAGGATGCCGGCGATCACCACGAGGACCCACGACTGTCGGGACATGCCGTCACGCTAACCCACCGACGCCGAACCGGCCCGGAACGCCCGTCCCGCGCGACTCGTGCGAGCCGCTCCTCCGGGTCAGAACACCGGCACCGCCGCCCGACCACGGGCGACCACCGCGTTCTCCCGGGTCTGCTCGGCGGCCGGCCGGAGGACCTCGCTGAGCGGCAGCACCGAGGCCGACTCCGCCGTGCGCCGTCCGGTGGCCGCGTGGACCTCCGCACGGAGACTGCGCGCCGCCGCCACGGCCAGCTCCGCGGCCCGCCACGCTGCCTGCTCGGTCTCCACGGCGGCGGCGTGCTTGGCCGCCAGGTTGTCGCGGACGGCCCGTTGCAGCACGAGCTCCTGCTCGACGGGGTGCAGCCGCGGATCCCAGCCGTCCCGGTGGGCGAAGACGTCACTGAGTTGCTCCACCGACAGTTCCCGCCGCCAGTACGCGTCCAGCGCGGCCCGGTGCAGGTAGCGCTCGCGGTCGGCGTACTCGGCGGGAGTCCGGGCGGTCTGCGGCAACGGCATCGCGGCTGCCGCGCCGAGCCGCCGTACGCCCGCCTCGGCCGTCTCCAACGCCTGCCAGGCCGCCTCGACGGTCTCCTGCGCGGCCACCCACTCGGCCCGTCGGCGCTGGGCGGTGGCGGCGGCGCGTTCGGCGGCCACCGCGATCTCCTGCGCGTAGCGGCGCTGTTCCCGCTGCTCCTGCACCTGTTCGAGGTGGCTGGGCATGGCCGCGTCGCGGATGCGGGCGGCCGGGTCGAGGCGGAGGCGGAGGCGGCCGGGCCGTACCAGGAGCGCGGCGACGGCGAACACGACCACCCCGAGCAGGCTCAGCCAGATGGCGGCGGCCCGGGGTACGTCGGGCAGGACGGCGGAGAGGACGGTCTGCATGATCAGCACCTCGCGGTCGAATGACGGTGTCGAGGGATGGGTCCCGACCGGAACCGCCCGTCGCTTCGACGCGTCGGGCTCGGGGTGGTCGGGGTGAGCTGTTCCGATGGCGGGCCGGGGCGCAGAGCCGTCGCTGGGCTGGCGTGCCCGAACGGGCGCGGCTGCGCGTCGGGCACCCGGACGACGACCCGGAGGTGGGTCAGACGAAGCGGCGGGTGACCTGGCGGACCGGGGTCAGCGCGCGGGAGGGCCGCGTCGGGGCGGGATGCCGCGACCGGGCACGCCGGCCGGAGCGTGCTCCGTGCCCACGAGGACCGGACCGGCGGGCGCGGCGACCGCGTCGGCCGGCGTGGCAGGGGCCGGCCGGCTCGTACGCTCGGTGGTCGGTGCGGTGTCGGGCCGGACGGTGTCCACCCGGCTGCTCACGGCGGTCGGGCGCAGTTGCGCCTCCGCGGGCGGCGGGGTGGCGGCGAGGGCGCCGCCGAGACCGACCGCGAGCACCAGCGCGGTGACCGCCAGCCGGGTCAGCTCCCGTAGCGACCGCAGCACGGCCCAGCGGGCCGGGCGGACCAGAGCTACGGACGACACCCGACCAACCTATCGCCCGGCGGGGCGCGGCGCAGCACGACGGTGGGCACAACGGGAGTGACCACGACCACCGTGAGCACAGTGGACGGTGCCGACCAGCGGTCGGGCGGCGGGCCGAAGCACGTGACCCCGCCGGAGTGGGTCCGGCGGGGTCACGTGGGGTCGTGTGCGGTGGCCGGCGATCAGCCCCCGGTGCCGAGCACCGGCGGCGCGGCGTCCCCGCCGTCGCCCCACACCATCTCGTCCTCGGTGAGCCAGGTCAGCCGGTCGTCGGACTCGTCATCCTCGGCACGGCCCCGACCGCCGAGCACTCCGGGACGGCCGTTGCCCGTCAGGCCCTGCCGGCCGGCCGCGGCGGCCCGACCGGGCTCACCGCGCCGGCCGTCGATGCTCCGCCCCACGCCGCTTGCCGAACGGCTCTCCGCCCCGGCGGTGCCGCCGGTCGGCCGGGCCGACGTGGTGGGAGTGCTGCCGGAACCGGCGAGCGCGGAGGTGCGCAGCACCCCGCCGGCCGGTGCGCCGCCCGGTGCCCCGAAGAGCAGGCCCGGGCCGCCCCCGGCGCTCGCGGGCAGGGTGGTCGGCCCGGACAGGCCGGCCAGTCCGGCCGCCCCGCCGGCGAGCAGGGCCCCGCTGACCAGCGGGTCCGCGCCGGCGAGGGAGGTGCCCGCCGGGTCGCTGGCGGCGCCCTCCGGCCCGATGACGACGACCGACGTGCCACCGTCGTGGCCGGGAACCGAGTCACCCCCGGCGGTCGGCCCAGGAGCCACGCCCTCGGGTGTCGCGATCGTCGCGTCGCCCCGGTGCGCGGTGAGACCGGTGGCGATCGGAGCGCGGGACGGCGTCGTGCTGGACGGGCCGCTGCGTGGCGTCGGCCGGTCGTCGTTGACCGTGCGCGGCGTCTCCGGATGCGGCGGAGGCGGGTCCACCACCCGGTCGTAGGCGGAGAGGTCGTAACCGGCGGCCAGCTCGGCCACCAGGTTCACCATCCGCTGGTGGGCCTTCTCCTGCTCTTCCTTGTCCTGCTGGTGGCCCATGATGCCGCCGACCACCGCGCCGGGCAGGCCGAAGGCGGAGCCCTTGAGCACGCCCGAGATGGCCTGGTCGTTGTCGTCGGTCTCCTCGGGGCTCTCCGCCTTCTTGTGCGCGGTGCGCAGTTGGCCGGCCATCATGGTCAGACCCTGCTTGACGCCGGACATGCCCTCGCCCAGGGCATCGGAGTGGTCGACGATCAGCGTCAGCCGCCGCTGGAACTCCCGGCCCGCCGGGCCCGTCCAGGTGTTGCCGAGCTTCTCGAGGTCGCCGCTCAACTCACGGCCGAGACCGTCCAGGATGCCCTTGAGGGCGGCCCACTGGGCGGCGACCCCTTCGATCTGCTCCGGCTTGCCGACCATCACCGCGTCGTACAGCTCCTGGTGGCTCCGACCCTGGTAACGCTGGGTGTACTCAGACACGCCCGTCCCCCTTCGGCTGCAACGCCCGGTCGACCCCGGTCAGCGCCGCGGTGATGTCGGTGGCGTTGGCCGCGTTCCGCGCCTCGGCGGTGCGGTAGTTGGCGAGGATGGTGCCGGTGGCCTGCTGCGCCGCCTGCACGGCCTGCCGGAGCCGTTCGGCCTGCTCCACGTAGGACTGGTGGACCTCGCTGTAGCGGCGCGAATTCTGGGTTGCGTCGGTGAACGAGCCCAGGGCCGGCGGAGTGCACTGCATCTCGGTGTTGAGCTTGCGTAGCACCGACTCGGCCTGACTGAGCCGCATCGCGAGGTGCTGGTGGAAGTCCTCAAGGGACAGCAGGTCGACTTCCGTACGCCCGGTCATGGCAACATCCCCGTCGTTCTGGTTGACAACCGTCAGCGGATCCAGGTTAGTCCACCTCCGCGAGCCGGGGCGACCCGTATGAACCGCTCAGTCGTCGGTGCCGGTCGATACCTCGGGAACCCAGCCGCCGGTGCCGCCACTCGCCGGGGCGCTCGTGTCGGGCGTCGGCGAGCTGGACTGCGAGGGCGGCTGCGACGGCGGCGTGGTCGCCCCCGCGTCACCCGGCGCGAACTGCGCGAGCGCGGACTCCTGGTCCAGGGTCGGCCCGGTCGGGATCAACGCGAGCAGCGAGCCGGGCACCGCCAGCGGGGTGACCCCGTCGTAGCCGAGGGCGGACCGCGCCTCGGGCGAGCCGAGCGGGTACCGGACACCCTGAGGGCTGATCAGGTAGACCGTCGTGCCGGCGGCACCGGAGCCGCTGGTGCCGGCACCGGGCGCAGCCTGGGCCAGTACGCCCTTGCCGCCGGGCAGCAGCACCGACTCGGCCGTGCGCACCGCGTCCCGGGCGCCCTGGCGTACCGGTACCGAACCCGGCTCGGTGTCCGCCAGCTCCGCCGGCACCCGGTCGAACACCTCCAGCGTGGTGGTCGGCGGGCCACCGGCGGTGCCCTCCCGGTACGTCGCGCAGAGCAGCGTCTGTCCGGCCCGGGCCGGATACAGGGTGGGCAGCGTCCTCGGCATCCCGTCCGCGTCCACCCGCTGCTCCGTCAGGAGACGCCCGGCCTGATCGGGCGTGATGTCGGTGATCCGACCGCCGCCACTGATGAGCAGCAGCGCGGTGATCTCACTGATCGAGACGAGACCCTCGCGCGCCAGCACGTAGTGCTGCCCGGCCGCCTGGAAGACCTGGCCGATGGTGGCGGGCCGGCCGGCCACGCTCAACCCGCTGCGCTCACCCAGACCGGGCAGCGACGGCTTGCGCAGCGGCGGTCCGGCCGGTACGGCGTTGAGGAGCTGCTGCCCGACCGGCAGCGGAGCCGTACCCGTCATCCGCAGTGCCGCGACGGCCTGGTCACCGCCCCGCACCTCCAGTCGGGAGTCGGCGGCGAGCAGGTGCCGCTGCCCGTCCACGGTGACCAGCACCGCGCGGTCACCGAGCGGCGTACCGCCGGGCAGCGCCCGATTGATCACGACGCGGGTGGTGGAGTGGCGCGGGTCGACCGGGTCGGGCACGTCGCAGACCGACCACGGCAGACCCGTCAACGACTTGCGGTCCGGCAGCGCGTCCGGGGCTCCGACGATGCCGACGGTACGGCCGCGTGGCCGGTCCCGCAGCGACGCCTGCGACATGGTGCGCACCGTGGGGTCCGGCTCGTTCAGGATTAGCCGCGCGGAGGTGTAGTTGAGCGTCGGGTGCAGCTGCCCCTGGGCGTACACGTAGGTGGCGCCGGTCTCCCGCTCGATGACCAACGTGTTCTCGTCCAGCGGTGCGGTGTTCCCGGTCAACTGGCCGTACGCGCCCACGCCACCGAGGACCACCGCGGCGGCGATCACGCTGCCGAAGACCGCCATGCCGAGCCGTCGCATCGGCAGGTTGGTGGTCTCCGGATCACCCGACAGCAGCGCGGAGACGATCCGGCGGGTGACGAAGCGGTACGCCTGCACCTGATCACGGCGGGTCCGCATGACTTACCTCCGGCGGGGTGGATCCGCGACGATGTCCTCGGGGTGCCGTCGCGGGCTTCCCTACGATAAGGGGCCGACGGCCGGTCCTCGGGGCCACCGCCGGGCCACCCCGCGGCTCAGGGCCGTACCGTCCAGGAGGGACAGTCAGCGATGACGCAGGTTCAGGCGCCACCCGCGGATGCCGCCGTGCGGCCGTCCGGCGTTCCGGCGCGGGTCACCGCCGCGGCCGACCGGCCGGGCCGGGGGCGCATCGGTCCGCTGCTGGTCGGCCAGCTCGTCGTACTCGAGGTCTGTGCCGTCGCCGTCTGGGCCGCGACGGCCGGTCCGACCTGGCTGCTCGCGACGGTGGCTGTCGTGGCGGCGGTGGTCGTGCTGTCCGCGTTCGCCCGACGTGGTGGTCGCTGGTGGTTCGAGGACGTGTTGCTGCGCCGCCGGATGCGTCGCCGACGTGAACGGGCCGCCGCGGCCCTGGCCGGCGGGACGGCCGCAGACCCCCGGCTGGCCGCGCTGGCGCCCGAGCTGGGTGTGATCGAGCTGACCGACCGGGGCACCCGGCTGGGCATCGGGCAGGATGACCAGGGTTGGTTCGCGGCGGTCGCGTTGCAGCCGGCCACCGGCGCCGCGGTCGGCTCGGTGGAGGCGTCGACCGTCGACCGGGCGTTGCGGGTGCTCGGGGACTTCTCGGCGCCGGTCTCCCGAGCCCAGGTGGTCGCGCACACCCTGGTCTGGTATCCGGCTGCGGGCGCGCCACCGGCCGCACACCGGACCGTCTGGGTGGCGCTGCGGCTCACGGTCCGCGACGCACGGGTGGAGACGGTCAGCCGGGGCGGCGGTCTGCCGGGCGTCCACCGCACGCTGGCCGCCGGGATCGGCCGGTTGGGCAAGGCGTTGACGGCGGCCGGGCTGGCCCACCGGCCGCTGGGCCGCGACGAGCTGCGCGCCGCGGTGGTCTCGGCTGCCGGACTGGACCTGGTGCCCGAGCCACCGACGGAGACCTGGTCGGGGCTGCGTGGCGGTGGTTGGACGCACCGCTGCCTGACCCTGCGCGCCCGGCCGGGCGCGCCACTCGGCCCGCTGGTGGACGCGATCACCGCCACGTCCGCGCCCTCGCACACGGTGGCGGCCACGGTGTCGCCCGACGGGCGCGTGGCGGCCCCGCTGCTGCGGGTCGCGGCCATGGACAACCACGTCGAGGCGCTGGTCAAGGTCGTCGGGGACATGGCGCAACGGGCCGGCACGCCGGCCCGGCCGATGGACGGCCAGCACGGGCCGGGCGTCTACGCCAGCGCGCCGGTCGCCTCGGCGCTCGGCGGAGTCGGCCGCCGACAGCCCCGCTGACCGTTCCTTCCGGGCCCAGCCCGGCAGGCGCATCAACCTGCAGTCAGTCGCCCAGGAAATCTAGTCTCGAAAGACTAGATTTCCTGGGCCGGGCCAGTTAGTGTTGTCCCCGTTGACGAGGAAGATCGGTTGAAGACGCCGACGTAACAGGCCGAGCGTCGAAGCAGGGCCCGGAAGTTCTCGGGGCCCGCTCGGTAACCGCGGTGGAACCACATCACCGCGTGCAACATGGCACGTGCACGACAAGACCTTGACGTAACTCCAGGTCAGGGCAACCGCAGGCAGGGCCGATGCAATGTTCGGGGCTCCGCCTGACGCGGCAGGGATCCGCCGCACATGCTCGGGGCCAGGAAGTCGCGTGGGGCTCCGGCATCGACGGACAGCACAGTAGGTCGGTTAAAGCAGAGGAAAGGGAGGGTTTGACGCCGTTGGATCGCCCGCCGTCGGGACGTAGTTCCAGTTCTGCGGTGGACACCGTAATCACTTTGAACGCGAGGTGGTCTCCGGTCACGCTTATGCGATCCTCGCACCGCCTGCTGATGACGGCATGGTGCGGAAACGAGAACCCGACGAACCTGTCGGTAGATGGTGTATTCAACCCGTAACCCTGGGCCCCGGCGCGACATGCGCCGGGGCCCTCGTTCACGAAGAAGGAATGTATGGCCCAACCCGACGACATGCTCAACGATGACGACTACCCCGCCTACACCATGGGCCGGGCCGCCGAGATCGTCGGCGCCTCGCAGGATTTCCTGCGCCGCCTCGACGAGGCGAAACTGATCGTCCCGTTCCGCTCCGCCGGCGGCCACCGCCGCTACTCCCGATACCAGCTGCGCCTGGCCGTACGAGCCCGGGAGATGGTCGACCACGGCACCGCTCTGGAAGCCGCCTGCCGGATCATCATCCTCGAAGACCAGCTGGAAGAGGCCCTTCAGCACCACCGCGACCACGTATGCCGCCAGCAGGGCGGCGCCGCCTGACCCGCACGCTGCACGGTCCTTCTCGGGGTGGAGAAGGACCGTCTGCCGCCAAGGCGGCAGAACGAGATCAACGGGCGGTCGCGGTCTTCGCTGAAAACTACGGCCGTCCCGTCAGGGGCGCAGGTTGACGATCCAGTCGTACATGCCGCAGACCCAGACGGCGAGCGGCACCAACGCGATGATCAGCAGGATCTCGACGATGTCGAGCAGCCGACCCCACACCGGTGAGATCCGCTTGCCGGCGACGGACAGGCCGTAGATCAGGCTGACCACGGCCGCCAGCAGCAGCCCACCGAGGATCAGGCCGAGCCGGACCGCCAGTGCGCCGCCCGCGAAGGTCGCGGCGGCCGCCAGGCCCAGCCCGACGGTGCCGGCGAGCAGCACCGGAACGCGCTGCGCCCGGCCCAGTAGCGGACGCGCCCGCAGCAACGACAGCAGGGCCAGCACCAGACACAGCAGCACGGCCGCCAGCCCGCCGTCCAGGGCCAGCACCACCTCCGCGCCGAGGACCAGCAACGACAACGTCCACAACAGAGCGGTGAGGAACGCGTCGGCGCGGTCGCTGCGCTCAAGCACCCGCCGCCCGTCCACCGTCTCGCTGTCGGTCTTCAGGTCGTCCGGGCCGGTGGGGATCGACGGCACCGGCAGGCGGGCCAGCCGGTAGGCCACCATCGGCAGCGCCGGCACCAGGCCGAAGGCGACGGCCGCCACCACCGCGGCGCCGGCTGCGGCGTCGATGCTGAGGAGCAGGCAGAGCAGCGCGCCCACGCCGGCCCCCGCGCCGAGACCGATCGCGGCGAAGAAGAGGGGGTACCGGTCGTCACCGACCGCCAGCACGGCCACCGCCCCGGCGACCACCACGGCGGTGGCCGCGAGCAGGACGTGTGGGCTGGCCAACTCGGTCAGCTTCCGGTCCCCGGCGAGCAGCAGCAGGCCACCGGTACCCGCGTAGAGCAGCCCGGCCATCGCCAGCACCGAGCCCGTCCGACTGTCGCCCATGGCCCGGGCGAGCACCGCCGCGCCGACCAGCAGCGCCACCGCGACCAACAGGGCGGCCAGCGCGGCGGGCAGGTGCGGAGGGCCGGTGAACAGGGCCGCCACCGCGCCCGCGCCGAACGCCGCCGCGGCGAACAGCACGGCGAACGACCGGGTCGCGTCGACCTGCCAGGAGCCTGGCCGTTGCGTGGTGGCGGTGGCGACCGCGTCCACCACGTCGTCGAAGACGATCTCCGGGGCGGCTGCGGAGCGCGGGTTGAAGTACAGCACCTCGCCGTCGCGGACACCGAGCTGCGCGGCGGTACGACCACCGTCCAGCGGCGCCGAGCCCAGCCGGGACAACGCCCAGCCGCCGTGCCGCACCCCGTCGTCGGCCAGGTCCTCCCCCGCGTAGCGCAGCAGGGTGGGCAGCAGGTCGGCCATCGGTACGTCCGAGGGCAGCGCCAGGTCCATCCGGGTACGGGGGGCCACAATGGTGATCCGGCTCAGACCGCCGGTCGCCGACTTCGTAGCCACAGTGGCCTCCTGGTGTCCATCTATGATCAGCGGGCCGCGGCGCCACGGTGCGGGTGCACCGCGCCCACGGGAGATTACCTACGATGACGGGCACGTACAGTGCCCACCCGCGAGCTTCGCGTCGCGTCGGCACGACGGCAGGGCCGCTTCTGGGGAGGAGACAGCCGTGAGCACGGTGGTGTTCCGCCGACCTCCGCGTCAACCGGGGCCGGCATTGCCGCGTGGCGAGGTGGTGCTGGAGTCCCCGCCCGAGCTGCCCGAGCCGACACCGCGCGGGATGGGGCAGCTGCTCATGATCCTGCCGATGGTCTGCGGCGTCGGCGCGATGGCGTTCCTCTACGCCGGTCGGGGCAGCGGCATGATGACGTACGTCGCCGGTGGCCTGTTCGGAGTGTCGATGCTCGGCATGGCCATCGGCTCGCTCGGCAACGGCGGCAACGACAAGGCCGAGCTGAACGCCGACCGCCGCGACTACATGCGTTACCTGGCGCAGATGCGCAAGCGCACCCGTCGTGCGGCTGCCCAGCAGCGGGACGCGATGGACTGGCGGCACCCCGAGCCCGACGCGCTCTGGTCGATCGCGGCGTCCCGTCGGCTGTGGGAGCGTCGGATCACCGAGCCGGACTTCGGCGAGACGCGGATCGCGATGGGCCCGCAGCGGCTCGCCGTGGAGATCGTCCCCCCGGAGACCAAGCCGGTCGAGGACCTGGAGCCGATGAGCGCCATCGCGCTGCGCCGGTTCGTCCGCGCGCACACCACGGTGCCCGAACTGCCGACCGCGCTGTCGGTCCGCGCGTTCAGCCGGGTGGTGCTGCGCGGTGACCGGGACCCGGTGCTCGACCTGACGCGGGCGGCCCTGGGCCAGCTCGTGACCTTCCACGCCCCCGACGACCTGGTGGTCGCGGTGGTCGCCGCGCCCGACCGGCAGCCGGTCTGGGAATGGGTGAAGTGGTTGCCGCACGCCCACCACAGTGGTCGGACGGACGCCGCCGGAGCGCGTCGTCTGGTCTTCGCCAGCCTGGCCGAGGCCGAGGAGTCCCTCGCCGCCGAGCTGGCCGGGCGACCCCGCTTCGCGGCCGAGGCGAAGCCGCTGACCACCGCGCCGCACCTCGTCGTGGTGGTTGACGGTGGCGAGATCTCCCCGACCTGCCAACTGGTGGGTCAGGGTCTGCTCGGCGTCACCCTGATCGACCTGTCCGGGACGGTGCCGCGCGACGCCGGCCGCTGGTTGCTCTGCCTGGACGCGGGCGACGGCAACGCGCTCGACCTCATCCGGGGCAATTCGACCTCGCGTCTCGGCCGGCCCGACCGGCTCTCCGCCGAGGCGGCCGAAGGGCTGGCCCGGCAGATCGCGCCGTACCGGCTGTCGCAGCAGCAGACCAGCAACGAGGAGCCGCTGGCCCGCAGCATGGAGCTTCCGGACCTGCTCGGCGTCGGCGACGCCGCGGCGGTGGACGTACACCAGACGTGGCGGCCGCGCGGTCACCGCGACCGGCTGCGCATCCCGCTGGGTGTCGGCCCGGACGGCAACGTGGTCGAGCTGGACTTCAAGGAGTCCGCGCACGAGGGCATGGGCCCGCACGGCCTGGTCATCGGCGCGACCGGTTCCGGCAAGAGCGAACTGCTCCGTACGGTGGTGGCCGCGCTCGCGGTGACCCACTCGTCGGAGGAGCTGAACTTCGTCCTGGTGGACTTCAAGGGCGGCGCGACGTTCGCCTCGTTGGAGGCGTTGCCGCACACCAGCGCGGTGATCACCAACCTGGCGGACGAGCTGCCGTTGGTCGACCGGATGCGTGACGCGCTCGCCGGCGAAATGGTACGGCGGCAGGAGTTGCTGCGGGCGGCGGGCAACTACGTCTCGCGGTTCGAGTACGAGAAGGCGCGTGCGGCGGGGGAACCGTTGGCGCCCATGCCGAGCTTGTTGATCATCTGTGACGAGTTCAGCGAGTTGTTGGCCGCGAAGCCGGACTTCATCGACCTGTTCGTGATGATCGGCCGATTGGGTCGGTCGTTGGGCGTGCACCTGTTGCTGGCCTCGCAGCGGCTGGAGGAGGGCAAGCTGCGGGGTCTGGACACCCACCTGTCGTACCGGATCGGGTTGCGGACCTTCTCGGCCGTGGAGAGCCGGATCGTGCTCGGCGTACCCGACGCGTACGAGCTGCCGAGCGCGCCGGGGCACGGTTACCTGAAGACGGACACCAACACCATGCTGCGGTTCCGGGCCGCGTACGTCTCGGGGCCGTACCGGGCGCCCGGCCAGCAGGCCTCCACGTCACAGGCCCTCGTGCAGCGCCGGATCGTGCCGTACGGCGTCAACTTCATCCCCGCGCAGGTTCCGCAGGTGTCGGTGGACACCGCGCCGGAGCCGGAGCAGCCGACCGACGGCAAGGCCGTGGCGATGTTGGACGTGCTGATCGAGCAGCTCAAGGGGCGGGGCCGACCGGCTCACCAGGTGTGGCTGCCGCCGCTGGCCGACCCACCGGGCCTGGGCGAGCTGCTCGGCCCGCTGGCCGTCGACCCGACCTACGGGTTGTGCACGGCGTCCTGGCCGGGCCGGGGACGCCTGACGGTGCCGGTCGGCGTGGTGGACCGCCCGTACGAGCAGCGCCGCGATCCGATGATGGTCGAGCTGGCCGGCGCGGGCGGCAACGTGGTCATCGTGGGCGGGTCGCTCAGCGGCAAGAGCACCATGCTGCGGTCGCTGCTGGCCTCGTTGGCGCTCACCCACACGTCCCGCGAGGTGCAGTTCTTCTGTCTGGACTTCGGCGGTGGCGCGCTGCGCAGCCTCGAACGGCTGCCGCACATGGCCGGGGTGGCCGGGCGACGGGACGTCGAGGCGGTGCGCCGCACGGTGGCCGAGGTGGTCGCGGTGCTGGACGACCGGGAGACACGCTTCGCCCAGCACGGCATCGACTCGGTGGCGAGCTACCGACGTCGGCGGGCGGCCGGCGAGTTCGCCGACGACCCGTTCGGCGACGTGTTCCTGGTGGTGGACGGCTGGAACACGCTGCGCCAGGACTACGAGGAGCTGGAGCAGACCATCACCACGCTCGCCAACCGGGGCCTCGGCTTCGGGGTGCACGTCGTGCTCACGGCGGTGCGGTGGGCGGAGATCCGGATCAACATGCGGGACCTGCTCGGCACCAAGCTGGAGCTGCGCCTCGGCGACGCCGCCGAGTCCGAGATCGACCGGCGCTCGGCGATGAACGTGCCGGAGAAGTCGCCCGGTCGCGGCCTGACCCGGGACAAGCTGCACTTCCTGACGGCCATCTCGCGGATCGACGGTCGGCGCGACATCGAGGACCTGAGCGAGGCGTCGATCGCGCTCGCCGGACACGTGGCGGCGAACTGGCCGGGGCGTCCCGCGCCGAAGGTACGGCTGCTGCCGCGCCGGCTGCCGGTGCCCGAGCTGGCGCGCATCATCGACCGGTCGGCGCCCGGCCTGCCGATCGGTGTCAACGAGTCGGCGCTCGCGCCGGTCTACCTGGACCTGGCGAACGAGCCGCACCTGACCGTCTTCGGCGACGCCGAGTGCGGCAAGACCAACCTGCTGCGGCTCATCGCCCGGGGCATCACCGAGCGGTACACGCCCGCCCAGGCCCGGCTGGTGATCGCCGACTACCGGCGGGGCCTGCTGGGCGCGGTCGAGGGCGATCACCTGCTCGACTACGCGCCGTCCAACCAGGCGTTCGCGCAGGGGCTCGCCTCGATCCGCAGCGCGCTGTCCAACCGTCTGCCGGGCCCGGACGTGACCACCGCCCAGTTGCGGGACCGCAGCTGGTGGAAGGGTCCGGACCTGTACATCCTGGTCGACGACTACGACCTGGTCGCCTCCGGTGGCAGCAACCCGCTGAGCGCCCTGCACGAGCTGCTGCCGCAGGCCCGGGACATCGGCCTGCATCTGATCATCACCCGCCGGGTCGGCGGCGTGGCGCGGGCGCTCTACGAGCCGGTGCTGCAACGCCTGCGTGAGCTGGATTCGCCCGGTTTGCTGATGTCCGGCAACCGGGAGGAGGGCGCCGTGTTCGGCACGCTGCGTCCGAGCCCGCAGCCACCCGGTCGGGGCACCCTCGTGCGGCGGCGCGACGGTCAGCAGCTCATTCAGACCGCCTGGTCCGAGCCGGCCTGATCGAGCCGTCCGGGTGGTCCGTACGGGTCGTCCCACCGGTCCGATCCACCATCATCCATCGAACCGTCCCGGTCAGGGCTGCGGTGGCTGGACGGATTCCGCTACCGTCTCTGGTGGAGTGTCCGTCGGTGGGGTGTTGCTGCCTTGCCGCGGGGGAGAGGCGCGGCAAAGCCGCAGCCACACAACATGACGGAAGGGTGTGAAGCATGGCGTTCGAGGTCTCAGCTGCGAGTCTGCATACTGCCGCGAGTGACGTGCGGTCCACGCGCAGCGAGGTCGACGGTGAGCTGAAGAAGCTGTGGAACGTGGTCGACGACCTGGCCATGGCGTGGAAGGGTCAGGCGTCCACGGGGTTCCAGTCGCTCATGGCTCGCTGGAACGAGGACACCGTGAGTCTGCTGACCGCGATGGACAACATCGCGGACCTGCTCGACAAGTCGGGTACGACGCACCAGGTCAACGACGAGGAGCAGCAGCAGATGCTGGACAAGTTCCACTCTGCTCTCAACCCGTGATCCGTAGCCAGCAGAGGAGGAAAACGTGACGATCAAGGTTGACTACGCGGTCCTCGAGAGCAGCAACCAGCAGATGCAGGCCATCTCGAAGACCATCGACGAGAAGCTGGACACGCTGCGGTCGATGCTGTCCAAGCTCGAGTGGGAGGGCGAGGACCGCACCGCCTACGAGCAGCACCAGGCGAAGTGGGACTCGTCGGTCCGGGACATCAACCGGATCCTGAACGAGATCGGTGGTGCCGTCGGCATCGCCCGCGAAAACTACGTCTCCACCGAGATGAGCAACTCCAAGGTGTGGGGCTGACACAATCACCGATGCGGCTCCGGTCCGGCTCGACCGGGCCGGAGCCGCATCGTGTTGGCGTCGGCGAGATACGGGAGAGCGATGCGTACGGGGAAGCCTTTCCGATCGACACGGGCCGTGGGCGCGGCCGCGCTGGCGCTGTGCGCCGCGCTGGCCCCTGCGGTGACCGTCGCGCCGACGCCGGCCCGGGCCGCTGACACGGTCCGTGGCCTTCAGTGGTACCTGGACTATCTCAAGATCCCCGCCGCGCACCAGATCACCAAGGGTGCGGGTGTCGTGGTCGCCGTCGTCGACACCGGAGTCGAGGCAAGTCATCCTGACCTGCGCGGTCAGGTGCTCGCGGGGCACGGCACCAACCCCCTTGCGGCCTCGGACGGCCGGCGTGACGACGACAAGGTCAAGGGGCACGGCACCTCGATGGCCGGCATCATCGCCGGGCGCGGCGGTGGCGCGATGCACGAGTTGGGCATCGCCCCGGCCGCGAAGATCCTCCCGGTCTCGACTGGTGCCGACTCCGACGGCCAGGACGTGGTCCTGGGCGTCCGGTGGGCCGCGGACAATGGTGCCGACATCATCAACCTCTCGCTCGGCGACGAGGGGGCGGCTCCGCCGGAGCTGGTGGACGCCATCAACTACGCGCTGAGCAAGGATGTCGTGGTGGTGGCGTCCGCCGGCAACACCGAGCAGGGCGACCGCCAGGTCATCGCGCCGGCCAACATCCCCGGCGTCGTCGCCGTCAGCGGATTCGACAAGCGGGGCGGCTTCTCTTCCGGCTCGGTGCAGGGCCCGGAGACCGTCCTCGCGAGTCCGATGGAGAGCATCATCGCCCCGGCGCCCAAGGCGGTCTCGCCGAACGGATATACGGTAGCCAGCGGCACCAGTCCGGCGGCGGCCATCATCTCCGGGGTGGTGGCGCTGATCCGCGCGAAGTACCCGAAGCTCGACGCGCCCAATGTCATCAGCCGCTTGATCGAGACCGCTCGCGACGCCGGTCCGGCCGGCCGGGACCCGCAGTTCGGTTTCGGCCGGGTCGACCCGGTCGCCGCCCTGACCCGCTCGGTACCCACCGTGACGGCGAACCCCCTGTTGAAGGGCGAGGCGGCCGGCCCGACCGGCCCCGGCCGCGCGACCCGACCGGGTGAGGACGACGGCCCGGCGGTCGAGTTCGGCGTATCGAACAAGGCCGGTGCGATCGTCCAACTGGGACTCTGCCTCGGCGTACCGATCATCGGGTTGATCGTGCTGTTCGTGGTGCTGCGACGCCGCAAGCGGCGCACGCCGCCGGCGGCCGTCGGCCCGTACCCGGGCGCACCCGGCATGCCGCCACCCGGCTGGCCCGCCACCCAGTCGGCACCGGCCGGCTACGGCCCGCCGCAGCAGCCCGGCCCGGGGTACGGCCCGGCACCGGGCCAGCCCGGCCCGGGGTACCCGCCGCCCGGCCATCCCACCCAGGGTTATCCGCCGGCGCCGACCGCTCCGGCGACACCGCCGGCCGGGTCCGGCTGGCCGGGCTCGGGCCCGCCGTCGCCGGGCCCACACCAGCAGCAGTGAGCGCACACCACCAGTCAGGGTTTCGGGGAGGGGACCGATGACGGACGACAGGACCACCCAGCCGGAACGGTACGTGAACGACGACCTCTACATCCCGGTTCCGGTGGGCGGGATACCGACGTCGGGCCTCGCCGTGACCGGCCTGGAACTCGACAACGTCAACCACGCCGCGACGCCGGAGGGCCTGATCGCCGCGCCCGGTGAGGCCGGCGTCAAGACCGAGTGGGACGCGACCAGCCTGGACTCGGCCATCACCTGGCTGGAGACCCACGCCGCGTACCTGAACAAGCTCTCCTACGACATGGTCGACATCCAGGACCTGATGGGTGGGGCGGCCAGCGGCGTGGCGGGCGGAGCCGGTGGCCAGCCGAGCCCGCTCGGGGGGTTCGACTGGGCGGCCCGGCTGGCCGCCAAGCACCAGGGGCTCTACCAGGGCACCGAGTCCGGTGTCCGCAAGCTCTCGCAGAGCCTGTACGACGCGGCGGAGGCGCTGCGCCAGGTCAAGCAGAACTACGAGACGGCGGAGGAGCAGAACAGGATGTCCGCCGCCGAGATGCAGCGTGTCTTCGGCGACGTGGCCGGCAACGGCGACGGACGCTAGGACGGGGGAGGACAGCAGATGGGCCTGAGCTGGGAAGAGATGTGCCAGAAGGTCGTCATCGACGGCCGGCCGGGTGACGTGGAGAGCGCCGCACTCGGTTGGGAGCAACTGCTCAAGAATCTCAACAACGTCAAGCAGAGCCTCGAGTCCAACATCAAGGATCTGGGTACGACCTGGAAGGGCCCGGCGTACGAGGCGTTCAAGGGTCACGTCGAGCAGATCGCCAAGGACACCGGGCACATCGTGGCGGACGCCGAGAAGGGCAACGGCATCGTCCAGTCGCTCAAGTCCGCCGCCGACGATCTCACCAAGGCCCAGCGGGAGTTCCCGATCCCGGCGACCTGCGTCAACGACGTGCTGGAGGCGCGCAACGCCAAGCTGACCCTCGGGGTGGGCTTCTTCGAGGCGAAGGTCTCGCCGGACTTCCTGGGCTGGTTCGACCCGGTGACCGCCATCGCCGACTGGATCAACGACCAGTCGGAGGACGCCGCCCGGGTCTACGAGCAGGTGCGCGGTGACTACCAGGCCAAAGCCCCCGGCACCCCCGGCGACGCTTACAACCCTGCAGAGAAGGCGACGCAGCCCGAGATTCCCGACCTGGACACCGGTGGTGGCGGCGGTGGCGGTGGCGGTGGCGTGCCGAAGCTCGGCGGCGGTGGCGGCGGTGGTGGCCTCGGTGCCACCCCCTCGATCGGTACCAGCGACCTGCCGGGCACCGGCGACCTGCCCAGCGGGTCCGGCACCCACCCCGACCTCTCCGGCGGGTACGACACCCCCGGCACGGGTGACTACCCGGGCACCGGCGGTGTACCCGGCGTGGACGACGAGTTCAGCAGCGGCCTCGCGGGCGCGGGCGGTGGCGGTTCCCCCGGGCTCGGCTCCGGCCTCGGCTCCGGTGGCCTGGGCTCCTCCGCCGGGCTCGGCGGCGGTGGCGGCCTGGGTAGCGCCGGGGGAGGCGTCGGCGCTCTCGCGGGTGGCGGCGCGCTCGGTCGGGCGGTCTCCCCGGGCGTGGGCCCGATGATGGGTGGCGGCGCGGCGGGTGCCGGTCGCGGTGGCGGCCGGGGTGCCGGTGGTCGGCTCGGCGCGGGCGGCAAGCTGGCCGGTGGCATGGCGCCCGGTATGGGTGGCGTCGCCGGTGGCGGCGGCGGTGCGGGCCGCGGCGGCGCCGGTCGCGGCGCGACGGGCGCAGGGGGGCGTGGTGCGGGCGCGCGCGGCGCCGGTGGCCTGGCCGGCGCGGGTACCGGTGCCGGTTACGGCGAGGAGGACGGCGCCCGCAACACCTGGCTGGAAGAGGACGAGGACGTGTGGGGCGCGGACGGCGGCGGCACCTCCGGCATCCTGCGCTGAGCGCTGCGGCACGGCGCTGGTGAGGTAGACCGCATCAGCGCCGTGACCGGGCTCAGCCGGCGACCGGCTGGTCGGTGCGGCGGCCGGCACGCCAGCCGCGTTGGCGGCCCCGCGCCACGATCGGCCGAGTGATCAGCAGCAGTACGGTGAGCAGGGCGCCGACCACGGCCGCCCAGATCGCCGCGGTGCGCTGCCAACTCAGCGGATCGGCTGCGGAGGCGGGCGGGGCGAGCGCGCCGACCGGCGGGTTGGTGCGGGTGCCCAGCAGGCTCGACACCGCCCGGTACGGGTTGACCACCCCGTACCCGACCTCGGCGTTGCGGCCCTGCGGCGGGTTGTCCGCCGTACGTTCCAGCCGGTCGGCGACCTGCTCCGGAGTGAGGTCCGGGTAGGCGGCCCGGACGAGCGCCGCCGTCCCCGAGACGTACGCGGCGGCGAAGCTGGTGCCACCCGCCGGCTCGGGGAGGTAGCCGGCCCCACCGGGCGCGGGGCCGACGATGTTGAGGCCCGGCGCGGCGACGTCGACGTAGCTGCCACTGACCGAGGTGCCGACGTGCCCGTCCTGCTCGTCCACGCCGGCGACGGCGATGACGCCCGGGTAGGCGGCCGGGTACGCCGGCTTGTCCTCCTGTGTCTCCTGCCGGTTGCCGGCGGCAGCGACCAGGATCACCCGCTTGGCGAGGGCGCGTTCGACGGCCCGGGCCAGTTCGGGTCGGGGCAGGGTCACCAGGGACAGGTTGATCACGTCGGCGCCGTTGTCGACCGCCCAGTCGATGGCCGCGGCGATCTGCCCGGGCAGCGCCTCGTCGTTGGTGCCCTTGGCGTTGGGCAGCACCCGGATGGGCAGGATGCGGGCCGCCGGGGCGATACCGCTGAACGGCGCTCCGGTGCCGTCCTGGCCGGCGATGATGCCGGCGACCATCGTGCCGTGGCCCGCCAGGTCGCACTGGCCTCGGTTGTCGGTCAGGTTGTTGAAGTCGCGCCCGGGGAGAACCTGGTTCTTCAGGGCGGGGTGGATGGCCGAGACCCCGGAGTCGATGACCGCCACCGTCACCCCGGCGCCTCGCGAGATCGGCCAGGCCGAGACCGGATCGAGCCGATGTAGCGCCCACGGCATCTCCACCAGGCCGTCCTCACCGGGCGGGCCGCAGACGGGTGCCGCCGCTGCCGCTGAGACGCATGGGGCCACTACCAGGGTGATCCCGAGCAGGGTCGCGATCGTTCCATTGAGGACAGCGCGGACGGTACGGCGGGGTGGTTCGGTCGCGCTCGGCGGCAGGCATTCGCGCACCCGCAGAGATTACCGCTGCGCCGCGTCGCGCAGCGGCCCGGCGACGCCGGCCGACATCGGGGCGCACGACGGTCGTCAGGGAGTGTCGTCGCCGGGGGTGGGGGTGAACAGCGCGAGGAGGTCACCGACCTGCACTTCGGCCTCGGCGGGGTGCCGGAACCGGCCGGCGGGGTTGAGGGTGTACTCGTTGCGCCGCCCCACCCGGGTGCGGTGCAGGTAACCCTCGGCCTCCAGGTCGGCGACGATGGCCTGGGCGGCCCGCTCGGTGACGCCCACCTCCGCCGCCACATCACGGAGCCGGGCGGTGGGGTCGCGGGCGATGGCGAGCAGCACATGGCCGTGGTTGGTAAGAAATGTCCAGTTCCGGCCGCCTCCGGCCGTCGTGCTCGCCATCGTGGGGGGCCGCCTTTCCGGGTCAACGTATGAAATCTAAATCACGCATATCTTGACGCATCTTGCCGTGCGTGTGACCGTTGAGCGCGAGCCAGCGCCCGCCGCCGGCCCGGTTGAAAAGACCGTTGAGCAGGTCAAACGCGTGAGACGAGGTGCGGGGATGAGCCGTTCCGGTACGCCCGGCGGGCAGCCGGGCACGCAGCGGACCGTCGAGCAGGCGCCGGTCGCCACCGAGCCGGCCCGAGCGTACGCCGAGCTGGTCTCTGGCAACCGTCGCTTCGTCGCCGGAGAGCCGCGCCACCCCAACCAGGATGCCGGGCACCGGGCCGCCGTGGCGGACGGGCAGCACCCCTTCGCGGTGATCGTCGGCTGCTCCGACTCGCGGCTGGCCGCCGAGATCATCTTCGACCGGGGGCTGGGTGACCTCTTCGTCGTCCGGACCGCCGGGCACACCACCGGGCCAGAGGTGCTGGGCAGCGTCGAGTACGCGGTGGCCGTCCTCGGCGCTCCGCTGGTGGTGGTGCTCGGGCACGACTCCTGCGGCGCCGTGCAGGCGGCCCGCGAATCGGCGGCCACCGGCATCGCGCCCCCGGGACATCTCCCAGCGGTGGTCGACGCGGTGCTGCCCAGCCTGCGACGAGCCACGGCCGAGGGCGTGCACGACATCGACGGCATCGTCGACATCCACATCGCGCAGACGGTCGAGACGCTGCTCGGGCAGTCGCCCGTGCTGGCCGACGAGGTGGCGCGGGGGCGGTGCGCGGTGGTGGGGATGTCGTACCGGCTCGCCGCCGGGGCGGTGCGACCCGTGACCCCCGTACCGGCCGGCGACGCCTCGGACGACCCGGCCGCGACCGCCGCCGCCTGACACGCGACGAGGGCCGCCCCGCTCGACGCGGGACGGCCCTCGAACTGTTGGGCGTCGGATCAGAGCAGCGACATGTGTACGTGGTCGGTGTGGTTCGACGGCCCGCTGTACGACTTCCAGCCGGTCGCCGGGAACCAGATCTGCCGGTTCCAGATCACGTAGTAGATGCCGAGCCGGTCTGCGTTGCGGATGAGGAACGCGGCCACGTTGTTGCCGTACATCCGGGTGTCGTCGTTGTGCCACGGGCTGAAGCCGCTCTTCTGCAACGACCAGTCACAGGCGCGACCCTTCGGGTGCTCGTACGGTCCACCGTTGCGGTGGCAGCCCACGAACCGGTTGAACCCGGCCCGCTTGACCTCCTTGTACGCGTGCAGCGTGCGCGGCGTGACGCAGCCGGAGGTGGTCGGGTCCTTCTCGCTGCACGACTGGGGCTTCCAGTCGCCGTCGGCGGTGCGACCCGGGCCGATCCGGGCGACCGGGGAGGTGGCGTCCACCAGACCGCCGGTGAAGCCCTTGCCGCCGACCAGCGCGAGCGCCTTGTCCGCGTCGCGCTTGTCCTTCGCCATCAGCGCGGTCTGCTTCTGCTGCTCCCGGACCTCGGTGTCGAGGGCCAGCTTGGCCTCCTCGGCGCGGGACTTCACCGCGTTGACCTCGGCGAGCTTCTTTTCGTTGACCATGTTCATCTCGTCGAGCGCCGCGGCCCGCTGGACGAACGAGTCCGGGGCGTCGGCCTCCAGCAGCATCGCGATCGCGCCGACCCGTCCGGTCCGGTACGACTGAGCGGCGATCTGCGCGACCTGCGGGGCCAGCGCGGCCAGGTCGGCCTTCGCCCGGTCGACCTCTGCCGCGAGTTCGACCTGCCGCTTCTTGGACTTGTCCAGTTTGGACTTGGCCGCCACGTAGTCCCGGTTGGTCTGCTCGATGACGTCGGTGAGCAGCTTGGGCTCGTCGCCGTCCTCCTCGTGCCCGGACGGTGTGGGGGTCGTCGGGGCGGCGTGGGCCGGGAGGGGTCCGGCGAGCACGGTCAGCGCGGCGAACACGGCCACCACGGGCGTCAACCAGCGGCGTAGGGGTGCCGTCACAATCTTCCCTTCCGTCGACCGCCGACCGGGTTAGCTGACGGGTTCGGGGCGGAAGTGGCCCCTACCGCTGTCGCGGATTCACCCCAGGTACCTGGGTCCCCGGCTCGCCGGTTGGCGATTGGGCGGTGGCACCGCAGGCGCCGCTGCGCGCCTTCGTCGGTGACCGGCAGCGAGGTTACCCGAGAGTCCACCGCCTGAGCTACGTCCTGATGCCGACTAAAAGCGTCATTTCGCCATGGCGTTGAGTGACCAGTGACGCGGTTCTCAGGGCGGGTGCCCGATCCGGTCACGCTGAGGAGTGTCACCATGCCGTATCCGTGCTCCTGTTCGGCTCTGGCCACCCGGTGGTGGCGGTGGATGGGGGTGTGTTCCGCTGTGGATCGGGCCGGTCGGCCCGATCCGTCGGCGGGGAACTGAGAGCGGCGAGCGCCTCCGCGCGGTCCGCGCGGGGGCGCGGTGGCGGGGCGTCCGCGTCGGGCGTGGCCGTCGACCCGGCCGCGGTCACCACCGCGGCCAGCCCGGTGGTGAGGGGTACGGCGGCGATCAGGCCGAGGGTGGCGACCGCGCTGCGGACGATCTCCTGTGCGAGGAACTCGCTGGTCAGAATCTGCCCGATGGGGCGCGAGTCGGCGGTGAGCAGAAGCAGCAGCGGCAGTGACGCGCCCGCGTACGCCAGCACGATGGTGTTGACCGTGGAGGCGATGTGCGCCCGGCCGACCCGGGTGGCGGCCCGGTAGAGCTGTCGTCGACCCAGCCCGGGGTTGGCGTTCGCCAGCTCGGTGACGGTGGCGGCCTGGGTGACGGTCACGTCGTCGAGTACCCCGAGTGAGCCGATGATGATCCCGGCGAGCAGCAGGCCGCGCAGGTCCACCTCCGCCTGGAACATCGAGAGCGTGGTGGCGTCCTCGCTGCCGAAGCCGGTGAGCTGGGTGGCGGCCGTGGCGATGGTCGCGAGGACGCCGGTGAGCACCAGGCTGCCCAGGGTGCCGAGGACCGCGACGGAGGTCTGCGCGGTCACCCCGTGTGTCAGGTAGAGCACCACGAACATGATCAGGGCCGCGCCGACCACCGCCACCAGCAGCGGTGACCGGCCCGCGCCGATGGCCGGCAACACGAAGGTGAGCAGGATGGCGAAGCTGGCGGCTAGGCCGGCGAGCGCGGCCAGACCCCGCCACCGGCCGAACGCGACGATGGCGGCGGCGAAGACCCCCACGAGCCACACCAGTGGCGTCCCGCGCTGGTGCTCGGCGATGTTCCAGGTGCTGAGGGTGGGATCGGTCGGATCGGTCAGCTCGACCAGGACGACGTCGTCGCCCACCTCGACCCGAGGCGCTCCGGGGCCGGCGGGGACGGGCGTGCTCACCTGCCGGTCGGCGCGCGGCCCGTCTTCGAGGAGTACGTCCACCGTGCCGCACGGCCCGCCGCTCGGCGTGCCCTCCGGGCTCGTCGAGGGTGGGCACGGTTCGGTCACCACCCGGGTCACCGTGCCGTGGTGGCGCGGCAGATCCGCCCCACCGCCGCTCTTCGGTGCGCCGTCCCGTGGCCACAGCACCACGGCGGCGACGACGGTGGCCACGAAGAGCGGCACCACCGTCGCGATGAGGATCCGTCGTACCCGGGGCGGGGCGGGTCGAGCGGAATGGCTGTGGTCGGAACCCAATGCGAGACTCCCAACGATCCGGTGCGGGGTACGTGCCGGCGGCCTCTGCGGTTCAGTTCCGCCGGACGAACGCGGGCACGAGCGCGTCGGTTCGCCGCCTGACGACCCGGCAATCACGGAGAGTGATGAAGTGGTCGGGTCGGCGCCGTACGGGGCCGCGCCGTGGCGGCGCCGTCGCCCGTCTCGGCGGCGGGATCCGGTGGGTCATCGCTGGACGATGCTAACCAGCGCGGCGGGGGGTCGCAGGTCGTGCGGACGTGTCGGGGGAGTCGAACCGCTGACACCGCCCCGGGCGCGGCGGATGGTGGAGTCATGCCTGAGCCACCCACCGAGCACCGACAGCACGACAAGCACGCCGGGCACGACAAGCACGCCGGGCACGACCCGGCCCTGTTCCGTCGGCGGTTCTGGGTCTGTCTGGTGCTCACCGTGCCGGTGGTGCTGACCAGTGACCTGGTGGTGGACCGGCTCGGGCTCCGGCTGGACGCGCCGGGTCGCTCCTGGGTGGGGCCGGTGCTCGGTTCGGTGGTGTTCCTCTGGGGTGGCTGGCCGTTCCTGGTCGGCGCGGTACGTGAGATCCGGGACCGCGCGCCGGGCATGATGCTGCTGGTCGCGATGGCGATCACCGTGGCGTACACCGCGTCGCTGGCGACCAGCCTGGGCGCCTTCGACCTGGACTTCTGGTGGGAGCTGGCCGCGCTGGTCACCATCATGCTGCTCGGGCACTGGCAGGAGATGAAGGCCATCGGGCAGGCCCGTGGGGCGCTCGCGGCACTGGCGGCGCTGCTGCCCGACGAGGCCGAGCGGGTGGCGGCGGACGGGCGGGTCGAGCGCGTACCTGTCGACGGGCTGCGGGTCGACGACGTGGTGCTGGTCCGACCCGGGGGTCGGGTGCCGGCCGACGGCCGGGTCGTCGACGGCGACGCGGAGTTGGACGAATCGATGATCACGGGCGAGTCGCGCCCGGTTGCCCGGTCGGCGGGCGATCGGGTGGTGGCCGGCACGGTCGCCACCGATTCGGCGATCCGGGTCCGGGTCGAGGCGCTGGGCGACAAGACCGCGCTCGCGGGCATCCAACGCATGGTCGCGCAGGCGCAGCGCTCGGGCGGGCAGGCTCAACTGCTCGCCGACCGGTTCGCCGCCGCGCTCTTCTACGTGGCCGCCGGTACCGCCGTGCTCACCCTGGTGGTCTGGACCGCGCTCGGTGAGCCCGACGAGGCGGTGGTGCGTACCGTCACCGTTCTGGTGATCGCCTGCCCGCACGCGCTCGGCCTGGCCATCCCACTCGTCGTCGCGCTCTCCACGGCGCTGGCGGCGCGAAGCGGGATCCTGGTCAAGGACCGGCTCGCGTTGGAGCGGATGCGTACCGTCGACGCGGTGCTGTTCGACAAGACCGGCACGCTGACCCGGGGCGCGCACGAGGTCACCGACCTGGTGACGGCCCCCGGCGTGGGCCGGGACGAGGCGCTGCGGATCGCCGCCGGTGTCGAGTCCGACAGCGAACATCCGCTGGCCCGCGCGATCGTGGCGGCGGCCGGACCCGGTGGGCCGGCCCGTGCCGGCGGCTTCCGCTCGCTGCCGGGTCGCGGGGTGCGGGCCATCGTCGACGGTACGGAGTACGCGGTGGGCGGGCCGACCCTGCTGCGTGAGCGGGGTGGACCGCTGTCGGACGAGCTGCGGGAGGCGACCGGCCGCTGGTCGTCACGCGGTGCCGTGGTGCTGTATCTCCTGCGGTTGCCGGACACGGTGCTCGGGGCGTTCGCGCTCACCGACGCGGTGCGGCCGGAGGCCCGCAAGGCCATCGCCGAGCTGCGGGCCGATGGCGTCCGCACCATTGCCATGATCACCGGGGACGCGCGGTCGGTGGCCGAGTCGGTCGCCGCCGACCTGGGCTTCCGGGCCGGGGTGGACGAGGTCTTCGCCGAGGTGCTGCCGGCCGACAAGGACAGCCGGGTGGCGGAACTCCAGCGGCGCGGGCTGACCGTGGCGATGGTCGGTGACGGGGTGAACGACGCGCCGGCGCTGGCCCGCGCCGACGTGGGCATCGCGATCGGGGCGGGCACCGACGTCGCGATCGAGTCCGCCGGGGTCGTGCTGGCGTCGTCCGACCCGCGTGGCGTCGGGGCCGTGGTCCGGCTCTCCCGGGCGTCGTACCGCAAGATGCGGCAGAACCTGGCCTGGGCTGCGGGCTACAACGTGGTGGCGCTGCCGCTGGCGGCGGGGGTGCTCGCCGGGGCCGGGGTGGCGCTGAGCCCGGCGGTGGCGGCCGTGCTGATGTCCGCGTCCACCATCGTGGTGGCGCTCAACGCGCAGTTGCTGCGCCGGGTACGTCTCGATTCCGGGCGGGAGTGAGGCGCTCAGCCGCGCTTCATGAGTCGGCCGACGGCCGCCATCATCTCGCTGGCCATCTCGTCGGCCCGACCCTCGGCCGCCCCCTCGTGCATGCAGTGCCGGGCATGCCCGTCGAGCAGGCCCAGGGCCACCTTGTCGAGCGCGGCCTGGATCGCGGAGATCTGGGTGAGCACGTCGATGCAGTAGCGGTCCTCGTCGACCATCTTTTCGATGCCCCGGACCTGCCCCTCCACCCGGCGCAGGCGCGCGAGCAGTTGGTCCTTGCTGGCGGTGTACCCGCGGATCGGTGTGGGTGCGGTCATGGCGACGAGGATAGCGTACCCCTGGGGGGTATGGTAGCGTCCGTTCCTGCCGGCATACCCCCACCGGGTACCGGTACTACGAGAGGAGACGTCCGATGGTCGACACGACGTACCAGGTCAAGGGCATGACCTGCGGGCACTGCGTCAGCGCGGTCAGCGCCGAGGTGGGCGCGATCGAGGGCGTACGCGACGTGCGGGTCGACCTCGCCACCGGCCAGGTCACCGTCAGCAGCGAGCAGCCCGTGGACACCGGGGCCGTCCGGGCCGCTGTCGACGAGGCCGGCTACGACCTCGTCGAGGCGTGAGCGGAGGTCCGCGATGACCACGGTGACCAGGCTGGGCGCGTTCGCCCTCGGTCTCACGGCGGTCTTCGGCGCGGCGTACGGGGTCGGTCGGGTGGTCGACCCGGTCGACCCGGTAACCCAGAACCGGCCCGACGTCGCCCACACCTCGGGCCTCACCACGAGCGGCGAGGTGGCCGACCTCGTTCCCGGCGGGTTGCTCGTCTCCGACCGGGGCTACACGCTCCAACCGGTGACCGCGCCCGCCGGCCAGTTCGCGTTCCGGATCGACGGGCCGGACGGTCGGCCGGTCACCAGGTACGACGTCGCGCACGACAGACGGATGCACCTGATCGTCGCCCGCCGGGACCTGTCCGGCTTCCGGCACGTCCACCCCGATCTCGCCCCGGACGGCACCTGGCGGGTCGCCACCCCGCTGGCCGGCGCCGGGCAGTGGCGGGCGTTCGCCGACTTCACCCCGACCGGGGGCGAGCCGTTGACCCTCGGCGTGGACGTGGCCGTCCCCGGCGAGCTGACCGAGCGGACGCTGCCCGCCCCGGCGGCCAGCACCACGGTCGACGGTTACACCGTCACCCTGGCCGGCACGCCGGAGCCCGGCCGGACCTCGGCGCTCACCCTGACGGTGAGCCGTGCCGGGCAGCCGGTCACCGACCTGGAGCCCTACCTGGGTGCGTACGGGCACCTGGTGGCGCTGCGTCGGGGCGATCTGGCGTACCTGCACGTGCACCCGGACGGGACGCCCGGCGACGGACGCACCCCGCCCGGCCCTGCCGTCACCTTCCACGCCGAGGTGCCCTCGGCCGGCGCCTACCGGCTCTACCTCGACTTCCAGCACGGTGGGCAGGTGCACACCGCCGAGTTCACCATCCTGGCGGGCGCCGCCCCGGCCGCGACGGGCGAGCCGACACCGACCGGCGGGGCCGACCACGGCACCCCCGGGCACGGGCACGACTGACGGGACTGGACGATGACCACCACCAGCAGCAGACCGCTGCCCGAGGCGCCGAACCGGATCGAACTGGCGATCGGGGGGATGACCTGCGCTGCGTGCGCGGCGCGGGTCGAGAAGAAGCTCAACCGGATGGACGGCGTGAGCGCCACCGTCAACTACGCCACCGAGAAGGCGACCGTCCGGTACGCCGACGACGTCACCCCGGACGACCTGATCGAGACCGTCCAGAAGACCGGCTACACGGCGGCCCTGCCGACGCCGCCGACCGCCGAGCCGCCGCCGCAGGACCCGCTGCGCGGTCCGCGTACCCGGCTGTGGGTCTCGGCGGTCCTGAGCGTGCCGGTGGTCCTGCTGGCCATGGTGCCGCCCTGGCAGTTCGACTACTGGCAGTGGCTCTCGCTGACGCTGGCCGCCCCGGTGGTCGTCTGGGGTGGGCTGCCGTTCCACCGCGCGGCCTGGACCAACCTGCGGCACGGCGCGGCCACCATGGACACGCTGGTCTCGATCGGCACGCTCGCCGCGTTCGGGTGGTCGCTGTGGGCGCTGTTCCTCGGTGACGCCGGTATGCCCGGGATGACGCACCCGTTCCGTTTCGCCATCACCCGCGGCGACGGCGCCGGCAACATCTACCTGGAGGCCGCCGCCGGGGTCACGGTGTTCATCCTGGCCGGTCGCTACTTCGAGGCCCGGTCCAAGCGGACCGCCGGCGCGGCCCTGCGCGCCCTTCTCGACCTCGGCGCGAAGGAGGTGGCGGTGCTGCGGGACGGGGTCGAGACCCTGGTCCCGGTGGACCGGCTCGCCGTCGGTGACCGGTTCGTGGTCCGTCCCGGCGAGAAGATCGCCACCGACGGTGTCGTCGACGAGGGCACGTCCGCCGTGGACGCCAGCATGCTGACCGGTGAGTCGGTGCCGGTCGAGGTCGGTCCGGGCGACGCCGTGGTCGGCGCGACGATCAACGCGGGCGGCCGGCTGATCGTCACCGCCACCCGGGTCGGCGCGGACACGCAGCTCGCCCGGATGGCCGACCTGGTCGAGCAGGCGCAGAGCGGCAAGGCGGCGGTGCAGCGGTTGGCCGACCGGATCTCCGGGGTGTTCGTGCCGATCGTCATCGCCCTGGCCGTGGGCACCCTCGGCTGGTGGCTCGGCACCGGGGCCGGTCCGACCGCCGCGTTCACCGCCGCCGTGGCCGTGCTGATCATCGCCTGCCCGTGCGCCCTGGGTCTGGCCACGCCGACCGCGCTGCTGGTCGGCACCGGTCGCGGGGCCCAGCTCGGTGTGTTGATCAAGGGACCGGAGGTGCTGGAGTCGACCCGCCGGGTCGACACCGTCGTGCTGGACAAGACCGGCACCGTGACGACCGGTCGGATGACCGTGGTGGGCGTGGTGCCGGCCAGTGGCGAGGACCGCGCGGAGCTGCTCCGGCTCGCCGGTGCGGTGGAGGCCGCGTCCGAGCATCCGATCGCCCGTGCCGTCGCGGTGGCCGCCGCCGAAGCGGGCGAGCTGCCCCGGGTGACCGGCTTCGCCAACCTCGAAGGGCTGGGCGTGACCGGCACGGTCGACGAGCGGGTCGTGCTGCTCGGCCGGGTCCGGCTGCTGCGCGAACGCGGTGTCGAGGTGCCGCCGGAGGTCGAGTGGGCCGTGCGGGACGCCGAGGCCGCCGGTCGTACGGCGATCGTCGCGGGCTGGGACGGGCGGGCCCGGGGCGTGCTCGCGGTCGCCGACGTGGTCCGGCCCACGAGCCGGGCGGCTGTGGCGCGGCTGCGCGCCCTGGGGCTCACTCCGGTCCTGTTGACCGGCGACAACACCACCGTGGCCCGGGCGGTCGCCGCCGAGGTGGGCGTGGACGAGGTGATCGCCGAGGTGCTGCCGGCCGGCAAGGTGGACGTGGTCAAGCGGCTCCAGGCGCAGGGCCGCTCGGTGGCGATGGTCGGTGACGGCGTCAACGACGCGCCGGCGCTGGCCCAGGCCGACCTGGGGCTCGCCATGGGCACCGGCACCGACGTGGCGATCGAGGCGTCCGACCTGACCCTCGTCCGGGGCGACCTGGACGCCGCGGTGGACGCCATCCGGCTGTCCCGGCGCACGCTCGGCATCATCCGGGGCAACCTGTTCTGGGCGTTCGGCTACAACGTGGCGGCCCTGCCGCTGGCCGCCGCCGGGTTGCTCAATCCGATGATCGCCGGCGCCACCATGGCGTTCTCGTCGGTCTTCGTGGTGGCCAACAGCCTGCGGCTGCGCCGCTTCCGTTCGGCCGCTGGCGAACTGTGACGACCGCGATGGTTGGACCGGTGACGACGGGGGTACCTCTGAGTTCGTAGCGACGCTTGCGATGGAGGTTGGCAATGGGATTCGACGACAAGGTCAATAACGCCACCGAGGACGCGGCCGGCAAGCTGAAGGAAGGCGCCGGTCGGGCCACCGACAACGAGCAGCTCGAGGCCGAGGGTCGCGCCGACCAGTCCACGGCCAAGCTCAAGCAGGCCGGCGAGAAGATCAAGGACGCCTTCAAGAGCTGACGTACGACGTAATCCGCACGCCGGGCCGGTGATCATCACCGGCCCGGCGTGCTGTCGTGTCCGGGGCGCCGAACCCTGAGATCCCCCTGATTCCGTCTTCGTGCCGCGCCGCCGCGCCGCCGTACCTGCTAACTTCTATTGGCATGTGCAAGGGCTGGTTATGAGCGCGGCTTCGCCGCCGACCGGCGACGACCTGATCCGGGTGCTGGCCACGCTGGCCAACCCGCACCGGCTGCGGGTCGTCGCCGCGTTGGCCCGCGAGCGCGCGTACGTCAGTGGGCTGGCCCGGCAACTGGGCATCAGCCGCGCGCTGTTGCAGGTCCACCTACGGAAGCTGGCGGCGGCCGGACTGGTCACCGCCCGCATGGAGTTGTCGGAGGACGGGAAGGCCATGAACTACTACGAGGTGGAGCCGTTCGTGCTCACACTCACCCCCCAGGTCATCGCGGCGGCGATCGAGACGCTCACCGTGCCCGACTCGGGCGAGCAGCCGGAGGCGCGGTCATGAGCGAGCACGACTGGACCGAGGTGGTCGGCGCGTTCGGGGTGTTCGCCCTGTTGATCAGCGTGTTCACCGTGACCGTCGTACAGCTCGCCAAGACCCGGCGGGCCCGGTACGAGGCGAACCGCGCGGACGACTACCGCAAGCTCGCCGAGACCGCCGCGCAGGCGCAGGCGGAGAACGCCCGACTGCTCGCCGCGATGGACAGTCGGCTGGGCGGAATGGAGACCCGGATGACCACGCTCGAACGTGTCCTGCGCGAGGTCGACTGACCCGCGTGTCGAGGCCCCGGGCCGTCGAGCGGCCACTCGACGGCCCGGGTGGAAGAAGCACCACCTCGCCCGCTGGGCGAGTTTCACCAGCAACGCTCCTTCCAGGAGAGGACAGCACCCCATGCTGCGCGTACGCAAATCCGGAGTCGGCTGGGCGGTGGCCCTGGCCCTCACGGCCGCCGGCCTGACCCCGGCGAGCCCGGCCGTCGCCCGACCCGCCATCGACTGGCACCCCTGCGCCGAGGACACCCCCGAGGAGGAGCCGCCCGTCGCGGAGGCCCCGCCCGAGTGCGGCAGCCTGTCGCTGCCGGTCGACTGGAACCGGCCACGGGGGGAGCGTTTCGAACTGGCGTTGGCCCGCCGGGTCGCCACCGACCCGGCCGCCCGACAGGGCACCCTGGTCTTCGGCCCGGGCGGGCCCGGCGACAGCGGGGTCGACCGGGTGGTGAACGGCAGTTCCCGGTTCAGCGCCGACCTGCGCCGCCGGTTCGACATCGTCAGCTTCGACCCGCGCGGCACCGGCGGCAGTCACCCGGTGCGCTGCTCCCGCGACCTGCTCGCCAGGCAGCCCCAGGTGATCGCCGACCAGGCCCAGTTCGACGCCACCCTGACCAACAACGCGCTGCTGCGCGCCGACTGCCGGGCCCGTACCGGCGCGCTCTACGACCACGTGGACACGACGAGCGCCGCCCGTGACCTGGACGCGGTCCGTGCCGCGCTCGGCGAACGGCAGCTCACCTTCCACGGCAGCTCGTACGGCACCCTGCTGGGCGAGCGGTACGCCGAGTTGTACCCCGACCGGGTGCGGGCCATGGTGCTGGAGGCCGCGATGGACCACAGCCTGGAGACCCGCGCCTTCCTCGACACCCAGGCCGTCGCCGCCGAGGACGCGTTCGACGAGTTCCTCGACTGGTGTGCCCGGTCCGCCGACTGCGTCCTGCACGGTCGGGACGTGCGGGCCATCTGGGCCGGGCTGCACGACCGGGCCGAGGCCGGCACGCTGACCGACCCGGACCGGGCCGGTGCCCCGCTGGCCCCCTTCGAGCTGAGCCGCCTCGCCCACAAGCGGCTCTACGAGACCGACCGGTGGCCGGGGCTCGGGCAGTGGATCGACAAGCTGGCGGGTCCCCCGACGCCGGGCGTCACCACGCTGGCGGACGACGCCGTGGTCCCGTACCCCTTCGCGGTCTTCTGCCAGGACTGGAGCCTGCCGGTCCGCGACTACCGCGAGTACGACGCGCTGCTGCGCCGCAGCGCCCGGCTCGCGCCCGACCTGCGCTACCCGCCGGCGCTGTTCGCCCTGGTCACGTGCCTGGGTACGCCCACGGTCGCCAACCCTCAGCACCGGCTGCGGGTACGCACCGACGTGCCGCTGCTGATCGCCGCCACCGTGCACGATCCGGCGAGCGGCTACGCCTGGGCCCGCGCGGTGGCCCGGCAGTTGGGTCGGCACGGGGTGCTGCTCACCTACCAGGGCTGGGGGCACGGCAGCTACACCACGAGCCCGTGCGTGGGGCGAGCCGTCGACTCGTACCTGATCGATCAGGTCGTGCCGGCGCGGCAGGCGAGCTGCCCGGCGGTCGGCGTGTGACGGGCGGGCGGCGCGGTGGTCACCGCCGCGCCGCCAGTCGGGTGGCGCGCAGCTCCAGGTAGCGCTGCTCGGGCAGGCTCGTGGTGCCGCGCGCCGCCGCCAGGTACGCCTCCCGCGCCGCCGCCGGCTCGCCGGCCAGCTCCAGCAGGTGCGCCCGCACGGCCGCGAGGCGGTGGTGCCCGGCGGTGCGCTCGTCGGCGTCCAACGGGCCGAGCAGGTCGAGCCCCGCCCGGGGCCCGTCCACCATCGCCACCGCGACCGCCTGGTTGAGCGTGACCAGCGGGTTCGGGGCGATTCGGCCCAGCAGCCGGTAGAGCGCGACGATCTGCCGCCAGTCCGTCTCCGCCGCCGTCGCCGCCTCCGCGTGCACGGCGGCGATGGCGGCCTGCAGCTGGTACGGGCCGGGCGGCGACCAGGTCAACGCCTCGGTGATCAGCGCGACCCCCTCCGCGATGGCGGCGGCGTCCCAGCGGGAACGGTCCTGTTCCGTCAGCGGCACCAACTCCCCGTCCGCGCCCACCCGTGCCGCCCGGTGCGCGTCGGTGAGCAGCATGAGCGCCAGCAGCCCGGTGACCTCGCCGTCGTCGGGCAGCAGCCCGTGCAGGACGCGGCCGAGTCGGATCGCCTCGGCCGTCAGCTCGGCCCGGCGCAGGTCCGGCCCGCTCGACGCCGTGTACCCCTCGTTGAAGATCAGGTAGAGCACCCGCAGCACCGTCCGCAGCCGCTCCTCCCGCTCGGCCGGTCCGGGCATGGCGAACCGTGCGCCAGCCGCCTCGATCCGCTGCTTGGCCCGCCGGATGCGCTGGCTCATGGTCGCCTCCGGCACCAGGTGCGCCCGGGCGATCTGGGCCGTGCTGAGGCCGCCCACCGCGCGCAGCGTGAGCGCCACCTGCGCCGAGGGGGCCAGCGCCGGATGACAGCAGAGGAACAGCAGGGTCAGCGTGTCGTCCGCGTCCGGCACCGCCGGCTGCGCGTCCGCCGGAGGCGCCACCTGGGCGTACGCCGGCTCGCGCAGCGCCACCGCGACCTCGCGCTGCCGGCGGGCGCTCTCGCTGCGCCACTCGTCGGTGAGCCGGCGGGTCGCCACGGTGAGCAGCCAGGCGCGCGGGTTGTCCGGTACGCCCTGCCCGGGCCACTGCGTCGCGGCGGCCAGCAGCGCCTCCTGGACCGCGTCCTCGCACCTGTCGAACTGGCCGTGCCGACGGACCAGCAGGCCGAGGACCTGCGGCGCGAGTGTGCGCAGCAGATCCTCGACCGTCCGGTCGTCGGTCACATCTCCGTCCCGGCCTCGTCCATGATCGGGCGGACCTCCATCGCGCCGCCGTAGCGCACGTCCGGCCAGCGGGCGGCGATCTCGGCGGCCCGTTGCGGGCTGTCGCAGTCCACGGCCAGGTAGCCGGCGAACTGCTCCTTGCTCTCCATGAACGGCCCGTCGACGATCTCGGGTTGACCGCCGGCCAGCCGGACCGTCTGCGTCTGCGACGGGTCGGCCAGCGCCTGGCCGCCGATCAGCTCACCGGTCTCGGCCAGCTCCTTCATGATCTCGTCGACCTCGCCGAACAGGGCGGTGCGGTCCTCCTCGGTCAGCCCTTCGGTGAAGCCGGGCCGGTTCCAGATCAGCAACATGTACTTCACGGGGATGCTCCTCGGTTTCTGGTCGCGCCCCGGCTGGGGTGCGGCTCACCGGAGGGTCGGAGCCGTCACCCCGTTCCCTACCGCCTACCGAAGAAAATCGCAGAAACGTCCGGCCGTGGCGCTCCCACGCCGGGCGGATCAGGGTCGGCCCGGCACCTGCCGAGGCGTGGAGCCGCCGCCGACGTCCAGGGACGCCCGGTCGGCGGCCGAGGTGCCGGACGACCAGCCCTCGGCGTCGCGCACGCTGAGCCGGTGCCGGGTCACGCCGGGGAACAGCGTCTCCAGCCGCTCCCGGACCGCCTCGCCCCGCGCGGCGAGCACCGGCAACAACCGATCCGCCCCGGCTTCCGTCTGCCCCGCCGCCTCGGTCGCCGCGTCCGTGGCCGTGCGCAGCCGCTCACCGATCCGCAGCGCGAACGCGTTGAGGAAGGACTCGTCCCACACCTTCGTCCGGCGGCCCGACCCCGGTCGACGCTCGGCCCGCCCGCGCAGCATCGCGGCCGTCGCCTGCACCAGCAGCGACGTGTAGAGCAGCTCCACCGCCACGAGGTCCGCCGGCCACCCCAGCACGGTGGTGAAGCCGAGGTCGTCGGACCAGATCGCCTCACACCGGTTCGCCGCCGCCACCTCCTGCACGAGCAGCGCCTTCGCCCCGGCGTACGGGGTCTCCACGCCCAGGCGCACCCCGCTCGGCACGTCGCCCCGCTCGGTGCCGGCCGCCAGCAGCGCCTCGTCGATGCTGTGCCGGGCGATCAGCTCCTGCGCCTTGCCGGTCAACGCCTCCGCCTCGGCCGGGAAGGTGGTCGACTCCGCCTTCGCCAGCAGCGCGCGTACCCGGTCCAGCATCGGCGACCCGCTGCGGGCCGTACCGGCGGCGCGGGGGAGCGCCGCTCCGGTCGATCCCGGCGGCGGGCGCAGCACCGCGATCGGCGGCAGGCTCTCCACCAGCGCGAGTACGTCGACCGCCGCGCGCAGCGCGTCGACCCGGTCCAGCCCCTCCGCGCGGGTCCAGTCGGCCACCAGGTCCTCCGGGCCGACGTCCCGGCCGGCCTTCGAGCCCTGGCCGGCGTCCCGGCCCCGGCTGGCCTTCGAGCCCTGGCCGGCGCTTGAGCCCTGGCCTGCGGCGTCCCGGTCCTGGGCGGCGAGCACGCGGAGCTGGTCGTCCCACCAGGCGGGGACCGGCTCGGCCTGCTCGCGTCGCTGCGCGGCCAGCGCGTCGCGGACCAGTCGGGCCGCGCCGGCGTCGAGCCGACGCCGGACGATCCGGTGTACGTCGACCGGCTGCCAACCGCGCGGCCAGAGCCGCCCGAGGCCGCGAATCAGTCGTCGCGCCAGGGCGGCGTCCACCGCCGTCGCGCCGTCCGCCGTTCCGGTGCCGACCATCAGCCGGTCGAGCTGCCGTTCGGTCTGTCGTACGTCGGTGCCACGCACCGCCGCCAGCGCGTCGGCGACGAGGTCCTCCGCGTCCGGCACCGGCACCTCCTCGGCCCAGGCGGCCCACAGCGACCCGCCCCCACCATGATCATGCCGTCCCCCACCCCGGACACCCAAAACAGGAAGGTCGACCCCGCCCGTTAGGCGGTGATCAAGAGGTTTGCGTCAGGGTGCAGCCGTTTTCTGACGCCAACCTCTTGATCAACTCTGGGAAGGGGTGGCGGCCAGGGCGGCCGACAGCCGGCCGAGGAACGCGCGGATGTCGTCCTCGCTGTGGGGGGTCTCGGCCTGGTCGTTGAGCGGGCCCGAACAGCGCAGCGCCTGATCGATCGCGTCCCGCGTCTCGGCCCGGTCGCCCGGGTAGAGCCCGGCGTCCACCCCTTCGGCGACCCGGGTCACCACCGCGTCGTCGAGCGCGCTGTCGAACTGGACCCCGTACAGGATCCCGTTGACGTGGCCCTTCCAACTGTCCGTACCCATGCACTGACTCCCCCCGGACCGTCGGTGCACGACCGTATCAACGCGACACCGGCACGGCTGTCCCGCCGGCTACGACCAGGCGGTCAGGATCTCCTCGACCGGCGACGCGTCCCGCTCCGGATCGGGCGCCGGGACGGGCGGCCCCGTCGGCGTACGGTCGAAGCGCGGCGCCGGTGCGGGTTGCACCTCGCCGTCCACCTCGACGAACGTGCCCCGGGCCGCGTTGTGCGGGTGCCGGTGCGCGTCGCCGGGGGCGAGCACCGGGGCGACGCAGGCATCCCGCTCGGCGAAGACCGCCGTCCACTCGTCCCGCGTCCGCTCGGCGAACCGCTCGGTGAATACCCTGCGCAGCTCGTCCCAGCCGCTCGGGTCGTACTGGTGGGGCAGGTCCGCGTCGGTGAGGCCGAGACCGGCCAGCAGTTCGCCGTAGAAGGCCGGTTCCAGCGCGCCGACGGCCATGAAGCCACCGTCGGCCGTGGCGTACGTGTCGTAGAAGGGCGCTCCTCCGTCGAGCAGATTCCGCCCCCGCGGGGCCGCCCACCGGCCGGTGCCGAGCAGCCCGTGCAGAAACGAGGTGAGCAGCGCCGAACCGTCGACCATGGCCGCGTCGACGACCTGGCCGAGGCCCGAGCGCTCCCGTTCGAGCAGCGCGGCCAACACGCCCACGGCCAGCAGCATGCCGCCACCGGCGAAGTCGCCGATCAGGTTCAACGGCGCGTGCGGGCGCTCACCGGCCCGGCCCAACGGTTCCAGCGCTCCGGCGACCGCGATGTAGTCGATGTCGTGGCCGGCCCGTGCGGCCAGCGGGCCGTCCTGACCCCAGCCGGTCATTCGCGCGTACACCAGACGCGGGTTGCGGTCCCGGCAGACGTCCGGGCCGAAGCCGAGGCGCTCGGCGACCCCCGGCCGGTACGCCTCGACCAGCACGTCCGCCCGCTCGACGAGACGCAGCAGGTCCGCCACACCGGTCGGGGACTTCAGGTCCAGCGCGGTCAGCCGCCGGCCGCGCTGCAACGGTCCTCCGCTCGGCGCGGCCAGCCGACCGGCCCCCGGGCCACCCGGCCGGTCGACGCGCACCACGTCCGCTCCGAGGTCGGCGAGCACCATGCAGCCGAACGGCGCCGGCGCGAGACTGGCCAGCTCGACCACCCGTACGCCGGCCAGCGGTCCGCCCCGCGACGATCCGTCCGTGCCGCGCGTGGACGCCTCAGAGGGCACGGGCGATCAGCTCCTTCATGATCTCGTTGGTGCCGCCGTAGATCTTCTGTACCCGGGCGTCGGCGTACATGCGGGCGATCGGGTACTCCGTCGTGTAGCCGTACCCGCCGAAGACCTGGAGGCACCGGTCGACGACCTCGCACTGCCCGTCGGTGAGCCACGACTTGGCCATCGCGGCCGTGGCGACGTCCAGGTCGCCGCGCGTGTGCCGGACGACGCAGTCGTCCAGGAAGACCCGACTGACCCGGGTACGCGTCGCACACTCCGCGAGCACCATCCGGGTGTTCTGGTGGCCCATCAGCGGCTTGCCGAAGGCGGTGCGCTCCTTGGCGTACGCGACGGTCAGCGCCACCGCCCGTTCCATGGCCGCCACCGCGCCGACGCCGATGACCAGGCGCTCCTGCGGAAGCTGCTGCATCATCTGGACGAAGCCCAGCCCCTCGACGCCGCCGAGCAGGTTGGCCGCCGGCACCCGGAACTCGTCGAAGAACAGCTCGGCCGTGTCGTTGGCGTGCAGCCCGATCTTGGACAGCAGCCGGCCGCGACGGAACCCCTCCGGGTCCCCACCCACCTCGCAGACCAGCAGTGAGATGCCGGCCGCCCGTTGCTCGGGGTCGGTCTTGACCGCCACGATGACCAGGTCGGCCAGACCGCCGTTGGTGATGAACGTCTTCGCGCCGCTGACCAGGTAGTCGTCGCCGTCACGGACCGCCCGCGTCCGCATCGCCTGAAGGTCCGAGCCGCCGTCCGGCTCGGTCATCGCGATCGCGCCCACCAGTTCACCGCCGCACAGGCCGGGCAGCCACCGCCGCTTCTGCTCCTCGCTGCCGTACGCCACGAGGTAGCCGGTGACGATGCCACTGTGTACGGCCAACCCGAGGCTGCCCTCCCCGGCGTACGCCTGCTCGTGCAGCACCACGGCCTCGTGGGTGAAGTCGCCGCCCCCGCCGCCGTACTCCTCGGGCACCGACGGGCCGAGCAGTCCCAGCTCACCCGCGCGGCGGTAGTGCTCGCGGTCCGGGTGCCCCTGCGCCAGCAGGCGTTCGGAGTGCGGCAGCACCTCCTTGGTGAAGAAGGCGCGGGCCAGCTCGGCGAGGTCGTCGTGTTCGGGCCGCCGCCAGGGCGCGGGGGAGCCGTCGGGCGTGGGCATGGCACCACCCTCGCGCCCTGTTGGCAGCATGTCAATAAGCCCTCAACGCCTTGATCGACTCCGCTTCCATGAAGTCGGGCCATCCGCCCGAGCAGGACACCGCGCCTTGCAGGAAATCGAGTCGATCAAGCGGCCTGCCCGGGTGAGGATCGTGCCATGAGAGCAATGCCGCCGGCCCGGCTCGACGGAGCCCAGGTCACGCTGGTCGCCAGCCTCGCGCCGGGGCAGTTGGCGACCGGGGCGACACGGCACTCCGTCAGCAACTTCGCGGAGGTTGTCGCCCATCTGGCGATCGCTCGCTACGACGAGGCCGACGCGGACTTCTACCTCTTCTACTGCACGGGCGACTGGCAGGTCTTGACGGACACGTGCCATTCGACAGAGGCAAAGGCGGTCGCTCAAGCGGTGTTCGAGTTCGGAGACGTGACGTTCACGCGGTCGGTGAGGGAGGGCTGCTAAGCCCGCATGCGACCCTCATGCCCCCCGCACGGGGTGATCCACTCCAGATTGGCGATGTGGCGGTATTCAGGCGATCGGATACGCCCAGGTCGGCGATCTCGTGTGGATCAGCCGCCAGATGGGTGCTACTCGGCCTCGTCGCCGTCGGTGGGGCGTGGCGGGCGGTGCTCGGCGATCCACGCCTCCACGTCAGCACGCAGCCAGACCTTCATGCCCCGCAGCTCCTGGTAGGGCTTCGGGAAGCTCGGCCGCATCGCGAGCTGCTGGAATCGGCTTCGGGACACGTTCAGCCGTTGACCGATCTCATACGGCCCCATCAGCTCGCCCGGCCCCTTGTCGCCCACACCTGGACACTAGGCACGTTCGCGTATCCCCAATCGGTGGTCCCCGAATGGGGCTCCCCATCTTGACAGGGGGTTCCAGTGAGGGCTCCGAGTGGTCGTCGGAGGCGGCCTGCTGCGGATCGGGCCGGGTGGGCGCGGTGCGGCGAGAGGTGGGCGCGATGGATCAGGCGACGGAGTTGGCGTGGTTGCGGGAGCGGGTCGGGGGACTGGAGACTGCGTTGCACTGCGCACGGCGGGAGCTGTTCGACCTGCGGTGTCGGCTGACGTTGATCGGCCGGGTGGTGCGGGACGTCGACCGGGTGCAGCGCGCGCCGGGAGTGGCGGTCGGTGCGATCAACGCGGCGCTCTACTCCGAGCCGTCAAACCTGCGGCACCTCGGCCGACACCTGGTCCGCCGTCACCGGCTCCGGTGATCACTTGATGCTCACCAGTTGCCAGGAACGCCCGCCGAACTGGTGAGCATCAAGTGATCACTGCCCGAAGGTGCGCACGCCCCACCGCCTCCGCCGGGCGTCGGGGGAGACGGAATCGAGACGGAGACGGTGGGGCGCGGGTCTCCTAGCGCGGGTGCTTGGGCGGGGTCGGGAACTGGCTCAGCAGCACCGCCACCTCCTGGCGCAGGGTGCCGAGGTACGGGTGGAAGGCGTCGCCGGGGCACTCGGTCGGGTCGGCCCCGATGGTTGCCCAGTCCCGGTGCCCGGAGATGACGTCGACCGTGCCACTCGCTCCGCTGACCGGGTTGACGTAGTCGGTCCGGCCGGCGGGGGCGAGTCGACCCGCGGCGGCGAGGCCCGCCAGGACGAACACCAATGACCGGTGCGCGGCGGCGCTGGGCTGGCGGGACGTGAACCGGCCCAGCAGGCAGACGCCGATGTTGCCGGCGTTGTAGCCGCCGACGTGCGCCGCGTTGACCATGAGCGGCCGGCGGTCGCTGCCGAGGCCCGGCCCGTACACCGGGAGGGGTCCCGGATCGGAGTAGCGGCCCTCGTAGATCCGCCCCGCCTCGTCGATCAGCAGGTGATAGCCGATGTCGCCGAACTCCTGGAGGACGCACTGGTCGTAGTAGATGGCACGGACCGTCGCGGCCGGGTCCGGGTCCTCGTTGTGCTCGTACACGCCGCTGTGGTGGACGGTCAGCGTCTGCACCGGAAAGAACTCGGCCGGCCACAGTTCGCTGCCGTCGTCGGCGAGGCGCAGCGACTCGTCCGCACCCCACCGGGATCGGGGCAGGTACGTCGGCTTCCGGCCACCTCGCGGAACCGGAAGGTTGTTCGTTCGCGGGTTGGCGACCGTCCGCCGGGGCCCGTCGACCGTGTTCAGCTCGGCGACGGTGGCGTCGGAGCCGTCGGCGGTCTGCACCTCGTACGCGGTCGCGCCGTTGGCGACCACGACGTTCGAGCGGGCCGCTGGCCGGCCGCCGTCCCGGCCGTTCTGGCACGCGTTCAGCTCCAGCCAGTCGCTCCACCCCTTGCCGGTGCGCAGGCGTACCGCCGCCGAGGGGCCGCCGTGCCGGATGGACAGGTGGGTCAGCGGGATGGCCGGCGAGGTCACCACCGTCCTGCTCATCAGGCGACCGCGCCGAGCGGCCAGCGGAGATGTCACTTCGGCGGAGGTGGCCGGTGCTGCCGTCGCGGAGCCGGCGAACGTGCCGGCGGCCGACAGACCCACCGCCGCGCCGGCCGCGCCGGAGAGGACTCGACGTCGAGAAACCACAGTTGTGCTCCCTTGCTTGGTGCGCCAGGCGTCAGCCGGCATGTCGGCCGACGGCCCGGGGCCGTGGTGCCCTGGCGAGCCCTGCGGATACATCGCCAGGATGGGGCACTACAGAGGCTAAAACGGCACTCTGGACTTTTGGTTTATTGCCACTGGAGAGCCGCACGAACTCGTTACCTAGCGTGATCATGGCGAGGGCGTGGCCGGCCGGGCGCTGCCGCTAGGGTCGGGCAGATGAGTGTCGAGACCGCTCCCCGCCGCCGCCGGCTGGAGCCGGACGCCCGGCGCGGCCAGATCCTGGCCTGCGCGGTCCGCCTGTTCGGCGAGCAGCCGTACGCCGACGTGTCGACCACCGACGTGGCCCGGGAGGCGGGCGTCGCCCGAGGGCTGGTCAACCACTACTTCGGCACCAAGAAGGACCTCTACCTGGAGGTGGTCCGGGTCATGGTGACCATTCCGGAGGTCGCCCTCGAACGACTGCCCAAGGGTGATCTGCGGAACCGGGTTGACGCCAGCGTCTCGTGGTTCCTCGACGTGGTGTCCCGGCACAGCACGTCGTGGCTCGCGGCGGTCACCGCCCGGGGGATGGGCGGCGACGCCGACGTGGAGCGGGTGCTCGCCGAGGCCGAGGAGGTCGCCGCGGACCGGATGCTGGTCGCCGTCGGGCTGGCCGACGAGGCCGAGGACCACGAGGAGTTGCGGGGAATGGTCCGGGCGTACTGCGGGCTGGCGACGTCCACCGCCCGGGAGTGGCTCCAGCGCGGCGCGTTGACCCGCGCCCAGGTCCACCTGCTGCTCACCACCACGCTGCTGGCCATCGTCGAACAGGTCATCCCGCAGGTCATCGCCGCCGACGAGCCGCTGGGCCCGGTCGACCCCCGCGCCTAGTCACCCGCCCCACAGCGGGCAGGTCCTTGGGGACGACGCCCGACAGCGGAGCAGGCCCCGCGGGCAACGCCCGACGGACGGCAGGCCTCTCGGGCGACGCTCCGCCTCCCGGGCGGCGACCCTGCCCGGCTCAGGCCGCCTGGCGGTCGCCCGTCCGGTCGGCGCGCGTGGCCCGACCGGTCCGCGCCGCCGGGGCAGCGTGCCGGTCGGCGGCCTGCCCGGGGTACGCCCCCGCGTTGACCACCCGCAGCGGCCGTTCGCCCTCCTCGGTGCCGAAGCGCCAGCGCGACGGCGTGGGCTGCCGCTGCGGCGCGGGCCCGCCGGGACGCAGCCCGGGACGGGACAGCAGCACGGTGATCAGGTAGCCGACCACCAGGAAGCCGTGGCTGACCAGCCGCTCCCCGCTCACCGACCCGGTGGCCAGGTCGTTGACCGAGAGCAGCAACAGGGTGCCGACGAACGCGCTGAGCATCGGCAGCAGACCCGCCGGTGGGCTGCGGCGTACCGCCACGAAGAGGAAGCCGGCCCCGACCGCCACGTTCCAGGCGGCCGACTCGTGCCACAGGTGCTGGCCGGAGGCGTGCAGGTGCTCCGCGGCCGCTCCCCGGCCCACCTGGGCGAGGCCGAGCACCAGTTGGACCGCGCCGAGCAGCCCGAGCGCCGCGCGCAGCCCGACGACCAGGGTGCCGCGTCCGGGCAGGTGGAGCCGCCACCGCGACCGGCGGGCCGCCGGCGCGTCGTCCGCCCCGGCCCCGGCAGCGCCGCCGATGGCGGCCATGATCGCGTCGGTCCGGTCGGGGACATCAGTGACCAATCGGGTACGAACGCGGCGCGTCACCGCCGCCGCCGTCGCGAACCAGGCCCGGCACGTGGCGCACTCGTCCAGGTGCCCCTGCGCCGCCGCCCGTTCGTCGGCGGTCTCCTCCCCGTCCAACTGCGCGGACAGGATCTCCCGCCACTGCTCACACCCCATGTGTGGGTAGTCGGTCCGCGCGTCGCTCCGGTTCCCGGCGGTCGTCACCCGTTGTGGAATACTCGCCCGATCATGACGCGCTACGGCCTGCTGATCCTGCCCGCCACCAACCGGGTGTACGCCCGATCCGCCATCGACCTCACCCGGGCCGAGCTGGAGATCTTCGGCCGCTCGGCGCTCGACGGCCGGATCGGCGAGCTGGACACCGAGGTCGTCGGCGGCGCGACGTACGTCACGTTCGCGGGTGACGGGCTGACCGAGCGGGATCTGGCCGTCCTGGGCAACCTCTCCGCCGGGTACGCGCTGTTCGAGATCGTCGGTGACCTGCTGCGCCCGGTCGAGTGGAGCCGGCTGGACCGGTACGACGACGACCTGCTCACCATCCAGAAGTACGTGGGCAAGACCAACGAGCAGTTCACCAAGCTGCTGCTCAACGTCACCCTGCTCGCGTCGGACTGGGCCGGCGAGCTGACCGACCGTCGGTTCCGGGTGCTCGACCCGCTCTGCGGTCGGGGCACCACCCTCAACCAGGCGCTGATGTACGGCTTCGACGCGGCGGGGATCGAGCGCGACCAGAAGGACGTCGAGGCGTACCGGGCCTTCGTCACCACCTGGCTGAAGCAGAAGCGCGTGAAGCACCGGGTGCTGGAATCGGGGCCGGTGCGGCGCGAGCGCAAGGTGGTCGGCCGGCGGGTACGCATCGAGCTGGCCCCGACCCGCGAGGAGCACAAGGCGGGCCGCACGCAGTTGCTGGACGTGGTCAACGCCGACACCACCCGGGCGGGCGAGTTCTTCCGGCCGGAGACCGTCGACGTGGTGGTAGCCGACGCCCCGTACGGCGTACAGCACGGCAGTCGTACCGCCGATCAGGGTCTGTCGCGCGACCCGCTGGCGCTGCTCGCGGACGCCGCGCCGGTCTGGGCGCGGTTGCTACGGCCCGGCGGCGCGCTCGGCATCTCGTGGAACACCCACGTCGCGAGCCGGGACGACGCGGCGGCGGCGCTGGCCGACGCCGGCCTGACCGTGGTCGATGACGAGCCCTACCGCGCGTTGCGGCACCGGGTGGACCAGTCGATCATGCGCGACGTGCTGGTGGCCCGCCGCCCGGCCTGACCGGCCCGGCTCCTCTCCTCGGTCTCGGACCGTCGGGTTTGTGCCGCATTTCACCTGATCAGGTGCGTGCGTGAAAACCGCGTCAAGAAAAGGTTCGCCGCCGTCATGGTCGCGTTATGGCCCGTGCCGTCTGAGGCGCACGTGGGCTTTGCTTGCCCGGCGCGACCGGAAGGCGGTCGCGACGAACCTTTCCGGTAAGAGGAGTCAGCGTGTCTGACGTGGTGTTCGTGGTCCTCACGGTGGCGCTGTTCGCAGTGCTCGCCCTGGTGGTCCGGGCGGTGGAGAAGCTGTGAACGCGGCAAACGCGGTCGGTCTGGTGCTCGCGATAGTCCTGGGCGCGTTCCTGGTGTTCGCCCTGCTGTTCCCGGAGCGCTTCTGATGACCATGACAACAGCGGGCGTCATCTTCGTGCTGACGCTGGTGGCGGCGCTCGTCGCCGTCTACAAGCCGTTCGGCGACTACATGTTCCGGGTCGTCTCCGGGACGAAGCAGTCGCGCGTCGAGCGGGGGATCTACCGCCTGGTCGGCGTCGACCCGGCCGCCGAGCAGACCTGGGGCGTGTACGCCCGCAGCGTGCTCGCGTTCTCGGCCGTCTCGATCCTGTTCCTGTACCTGTTTCAGCGGGTGCAGAACCACCTGTGGCTGTCGCTGGGCTTCGACCCGGTGATGACCCACGGCGCGTGGAACACTGCCGTCTCGTTCGTGACCAACACGAACTGGCAGTGGTACTCGGGTGAGTCGACCATGGGCCACCTCGTGCAGATGGCCGGTCTGGCCGTGCAGAACTTCGTCTCGGCGGCGGTCGGCATCGCGGTGGCGGTCGCGTTGGTCCGCGGCTTCGCCCGCAGCCGCACCGGGCAGCTCGGCAACTTCTGGGTCGACCTGACCCGGATCGTGCTGCGGATCCTGGTGCCGATCGCGGTCCTCGGCGCAGTCGTGCTGATGATCGGCGGAGTGGTGCAGAACCTGTCCGCCGGCACCGATGTGAGCACGCTGACCGGCGGCAGCCAGACGATCACCGGTGGCCCGGTCGCCGGCCAGGAAGTGATCAAGGAGCTGGGCACCAACGGCGGCGGCTTCTACAACGTCAACAGCGCCCACCCGTTCGAGAACCCCACCACCTGGACGAACTGGCTGGAGATCTTCCTGATCCTGCTGATCCCGTTCAGCCTGCCCCGGGTCTTCGGCCGGATGGTCGGGCAGAACCGGCAGGGCTACGCCATCGCCGCGGTGATGGGCATCCTCGCCTTCCTCAGCGTCGCCATCACCAACATCTTCGAGCTGGCCGGCCACGGCACGGTCCCGCAGGCGGTCGGCGCGGCGATGGAGGGCAAGGAGGTGCGGTTCGACGTCTCCAACTCGGCCACCTTCGCCGCCGCCACCACGCTCACCTCGACCGGTGCGGTGAACTCGTTCCACGACTCGTTCACCTCGCTCGGTGGCGGGATGCTGCTGGGCAACATGATGCTCGGCGAGGTCGCGCCCGGCGGCACCGGTTCCGGCCTGTACGGCCTGCTGATCCTCGCGGTGATCACGGTCTTCGTGGCGGGGCTGATGGTCGGTCGCACCCCCGAGTACCTGGGCAAGAAGATCGGGTCGCGGGAGATCAAGTTCGCCTCGCTCTACTTTCTGATCACGCCGATCCTGGTGCTCGTCGGCACGGCTGCGGCGTTCGCCACCGGCAACAACTCCACGGCGCTCAACGTCGGGCCGCACGGCCTCTCCGAGGTGCTGTACGCGTTCACCTCGGCCAGCAACAACAACGGCTCCGCCTTCGCGGGCATCACGGTCAACACGGCCTGGTGGAACACCGCACTCGGGTTGTGCATGCTGCTCGGCCGGTTCCTGCCGATCATCTTCGTGCTCGCGTTGGCCGGCTCGCTGGCCCGCCAGGCACCCACCCCCGCGTCCGAGGGCACCCTGCCGACCCACCGACCGCTGTTCATCGGGATGGTCGTCGGCGTCACGGTGGTCCTCGTCGCGCTGACCTTCCTGCCCGCGCTCGCGCTCGGCCCGCTGGCAGAAGGGCTCTGACCATCATGAGGAACGAGGACATGTCCGTCACGTCCGCCCCGACAGAGCAGCTTCCCGGCAGCCCGGCGACGCAGGGCAACCGGATCGGTGGAGGCCTGCTCGACCCCAAGCAGCTCGTCCGGTCCCTGCCGGACGCCGTACGCAAGCTCAACCCGGCCACCCTGTGGCGCAACCCGGTGATGCTGATCGTCGAGGTCGGCGCGGCCTTCACCACCGTCCTGGCGGTGACCGACCCGTCGGTGTTCGCCTGGGCGATCACCGCCTGGCTGTGGCTGACCGTGATCTTCGCCAACCTGGCCGAGGCGGTCGCCGAGGGTCGGGGCAAGGCCCAGGCAGCCGCCCTGCGGCAGGCCAAGCAGGACACCATCGCCACCCGGCTGGTCGACTGGAAGCCCGGCGCGCGGGCCAACACCTACCGCGACGAGGCGGTGCCCGCGCCGGAGCTGCGCCAGGGCGACGTCGTCCTGGTCGAGGCCGGCGGGATCATCCCGGGCGACGGCGACATCGTCGAGGGCATCGCCAGCGTCGACGAGTCGGCGATCACCGGTGAGTCGGCCCCGGTCATCCGCGAGTCCGGCGGCGACCGCAGCGCGGTCACCGGCGGCACCAAGGTGCTCTCCGACCGGATCATCGTGAAGATCACCCAGAAGCCGGGGGAGAGCTTCATCGACCGGATGATCGCCCTGGTCGAGGGCGCGAACCGGCAGAAGACGCCGAACGAGATCGCGCTGAACATCCTGCTCGCCGCGCTCACGGTCATCTTCCTGCTGGCCGTGGTCACCCTCCAGCCGCTGGCGATCTTCTCCAAGGCGTACCAGGCCGCCGCACCGGACAGCGGGGCGATCAACGGCTCCGGTGTGACCGGCGTCGTGCTGGTCTCGCTGCTGGTCTGCCTGATCCCCACCACCATCGGCGCGCTGCTGTCGGCCATCGGCATCGCCGGCATGGACCGCCTCGTCCAGCGCAACGTGCTGGCCATGAGCGGTCGGGCCGTCGAGGCGGCCGGCGACGTCAACACGCTGCTGCTGGACAAGACCGGCACCATCACGCTGGGCAACCGGCAGGCCGCCGAGTTCGTCCCGGTCGAGGGCGTCGACGCCGCGACCGTGGCCGACGCCGCCCAGCTCTCCAGCCTGGCCGACGAGACCCCGGAGGGGCGCTCGGTGGTCGTCCTGGCGAAGAACGAGTTCGGGCTCCGCGAACGCGAGCCTGGCGTCATGCCGCACGCCACCTTCGTACCGTTCACCGCGCAGACCCGGATGAGCGGCGTCGACCTGACCCCGGACGCCAGCGTCGACGGTGGCGCGTCGGGCACGGCCCGCCGGGTCCGCAAGGGCGCCGCCGCAGCGGTCATGAAGTGGGTACGGGAGAACGGCGGTCACCCGACCGAGCAGGTCGGCGAGATCGCGGACGCGATCAGCGGCACCGGCGGCACCCCGCTCGTGGTCGCCGAGCACGTCGACGGTGAGCCGGCCCGTGCGCTCGGCGTCATCCACCTCAAGGACGTGGTCAAGTCCGGCATGCGCGAGCGGTTCGACGAGATGCGCCGGATGGGCATCCGGACCGTGATGATCACCGGTGACAACCCCCGTACCGCGAAGGCCATCGCCGATGAGGCCGGAGTGGACGACTTCCTGGCCGAGGCGACGCCGGAGGACAAGCTCGCGCTGATCAAGCGGGAGCAGGAGGGTGGTCGGCTGGTCGCGATGACCGGTGACGGCACCAACGACGCGCCGGCGCTCGCCCAGGCCGACGTCGGGGTGGCGATGAACACCGGTACGTCGGCCGCCAAGGAGGCCGGCAACATGGTCGACCTCGACTCCGACCCGACCAAGCTGATCGAGATCGTGGAGATCGGCAAGCAGTTGCTGATCACCCGGGGAGCGCTGACCACGTTCAGCATCTCCAACGACATCGCGAAGTACTTCGCGATCATCCCGGCCATGTTCGCCGGCCTCTACCCGAGCCTGGACGCGCTGAACATCATGCGGCTGGCCAGCCCGGAGTCGGCGATCCTGTCCGCCGTCATCTTCAACGCCCTGGTGATCATCGCGCTGATCCCGCTCGCCCTGCGCGGCGTGCGGTACCGGCCGGCCGCCGCGTCGAAGCTGCTCAGCCGCAACCTGCTGGTCTACGGGCTGGGCGGCATCATCGTGCCGTTCATCGGGATCAAGATCATCGACCTGCTCATCCAGTTCATCCCGGGGATTTCGTGATGCGTCTACCCACCTGGATCGCCCAACACCTCGCCGCCCTGCGCGCCCTGCTCGTCTTCACGGTGCTGCTCGGCCTGGTCTACCCGCTGGCCCTGGTCGCGCTCGGCCAACTGCCCGGCCTCAACCACAAGGCCGACGGTTCGCTGATCACCTCGGGCGGCACCACCATTGGCAGTTCGCTGATCGGCCAGTCCTTCACCGACGCGGACGGCAACCCCGTCGCCCGCTACTTCCAGTCCCGCCCGTCGGCCGCCGGCGACGGCTACGACCCGACGTCCACCTCGGCCAGCAACCTCGGCCCGGAGAGCGTCGTCGACACCATCGCCACCGACCCGGAGGAGTCCAGCGAGAGCCTGCTCACCCAGGTCTGCGGGCGCAGCAAGGCGGTCGGCGAGCTGAACGGCGTCGACGGTCGGCGTCCGTTCTGCACCGACGACGGGGTGGGCGCCGTACTCGCGGTGTTCCGCGCCGACGGCCTGACCGGCCCGGTCACCCGGGTGGTCAGCGTCAACCAGGTCGCCCCGGCGACGCCGTTCGTTCCCTCGTACCAGGGGGTCACCGTGGAGCTGGCCAAGCCCGGCGAGGACTACGTGGCCGCGGGCGGAGTGGTCACCCCGATCCGGGGCGACGCGCCGGCCGACCCGGCGGTGCCCGCCGACGCGGTCACCGCCAGCGCCAGCGGTCTCGACCCGCAGATCAGCCCGGCGTACGCCGAGTTGCAGGTGAACCGGGTCGCGCGGGAGCGCGGCGCGGACCCGGCGGTGGTCCGCAAGCTCGTCGAGGAGCACACCGACGGGCGGGGGCTCGGCTTCATGGGTGCGCCCGGCGTGAACGTGCTGGAACTCAACATCGCCCTCGACAAGCAGTTCCCGGCGCGCTGAGCGTGAAAGGAAGGGCCCCTTACTAACGCATAGCGTTAGTAAGGGGCCCTTCCTTCGACATTGAGAGGATGGTTCCCGTGCCACGCGGAGAACTACGCATCTATCTCGGGGCCGCTCCCGGCGTCGGCAAGACGTACGCGATGTTGGAGGAGGCCCAGCGGCGGGCCGCGCGCGGCACCGACGTGGTGATCGGCTTCGTGGAGACGCACGGCCGGCAGCACACCGCCGCGATGATCGGCGACCTGGAGCAGGTGCCCCGCCGCACGATGACCTACCGGGGCGCCGAGTTCACCGAGATGGACGTGGACGCGGTGCTGGCCCGCCGGCCGGAGATCGCGGTCGTCGACGAGCTGGCCCACAGCAACGTGCCCGGCTCGCGGCACGACAAACGCTGGCAGGACGTCCAGGAACTGCTGGACGCGGGGATCGACGTGCTGTCCACGGTCAACGTGCAGCACCTGGAATCGGTGAACGACGTCGTCGCGCAGATCACCGGCACCACCCAGCGGGAGACCGTGCCGGACGAGATCGTCCGCGCCGCCGAGCAGGTCGAGCTGGTCGACATGACCCCCGAGGCGCTGCGCCGGCGGATGGCGCACGGCAACATCTACCGCCCCGACAAGATCGACGCCGCGCTGGGCAACTACTTCCGGGTCGGCAACCTCACCGCGCTGCGCGAACTGGCGCTGCTCTGGCTGGCCGACAAGGTCGACGAGCAGCTCGACAGGTACCGCAGCCAGCAGGGCATCGCCGCCACCTGGGAGGCCCGGGAACGGGTCGTGGTGGCGCTGACCGGCGGCCCGGAGGGTGAGACGCTGATCCGCCGGGCCGCCCGGATCGCGGCCCGCAGCAAGGGCGCCGACCTGCTCGCCGTGCACGTGGCCCGCAGCGACGGTCTGGCCGGCGCCGACCCGGCCCAACTCGCCCGCCAACGGGTGCTCGTGGAGAGCCTGGGCGGCACATACCACCAGGTGCTCGGCACCGACGTGCCGGCCGCGCTGCTCGACTTCGCCCAGGGCGTGAACGCCACCCAGCTCGTGCTCGGCGCGAGTCGGCGGGGTCGCCTCGCGCAGATCTTCGCCCGGGGCGTCGGGGTGACCACCACCGCGCTCTCCGGCTCGATCGACGTACACCTGGTCACCCACAAGCAGGCCGGCAAGGGCCGGCGGGCGTCGGCCGTGCCCGCGGCGCTGTCCCGACGTCGCCGGCTGCTCGGCTTCGGCCTGGCGGTGCTCGGCATGCCGCTGCTCACCCTGCTGCTCAAGGCGCTGCCCGACCTGACGCTGACCAACGACATCCTGCTGTTCCTCGCCGGAGTGGTCGGGGTCGCGCTGGTCGGCGGGGTGTGGCCGGCGCTGGTGGCCGCGCTCGGCGGGTCGCTGCTGCTCAACTGGTTCTTCACCCCGCCGTACCGGACGCTCACCATCGCCGAGGCCGACAACCTGCTCGCGCTCGCCGTCTTCGTCGGGGTGGCCCTCGCGGTGAGCTGGATCGTCGACGTGGCCGCCCGGCGGACCCGCGAGGCCGCGCGCGCCGCCGCCGACGCGCAGACCCTCGCCGCCGTCGCCGGTGGGGTGCTGCGCGGCGAACGTCCGCTGGCCGCCCTGCTCGACCAGCTCCGCGAGACGTTCGGGCTGCGCGCGGTGAGTCTGCTGGAGCTGGCCGAGGAGGCGAGCGGTCGCCCCGAGCGGGCCCGCGAGGAACACGCCTGGTGCGTCGTGGCCAGCGTCGGTGAGCAGCCGGCCTGCACGCCGGACGACGGCGAGACCGCGGTACCCGTCGACGAGCGCATCACCGTGGTGCTCAGCGGCCGGCGGTTGGAGGCCGCCGACCGGCGGATCGTCGAGGCGTTCGCCGCCCAGGCCGCCGTCGCGCTACGCCAGGAACGGCTCGCCGAGGAGGCCGCCACCGCCCGGCCCCTCGCCGAAGCCGACCGGATGCGCACCGCGCTGCTCGCGGCGGTCAGCCACGACCTGCGTACGCCCCTGGCGTCGGCTAAGGCGGCGGTGACCAGCCTGCGCAGCCACGACATCGAGTTCGACGAGGCGGACCGCGAGGAGTTGCTGGAGACCGCCGAGGAGTCGCTCGACCGCCTCGCCCGACTGGTCGCGAACCTGCTCGACATGAGTCGCCTTCAGGCCGGCGCGCTGGGCATCTCAACGACTGTCATCGGTCTGGAGGACGCCGTACCCCTGGCCCTGGACGAACTTGGCCCGGCGGCCGCGACCGTCGTCACGGACATCCCGGCCGACCTGCCGGCGGCCACCGCCGACCCCGGCCTGCTGGAACGGGTGCTGGTCAACGTCATCGCCAACGCGCTGCGCTACAGCCCGCCCGACCAGCCGCCCACGATCACCGCCAGCGCGCACGCCGGTGAGGTCGAGCTGCGGATCATCGATCGTGGGCCCGGCATCCCGGAGGACAAGTGGGAGCACGTCTTCCTGCCGTTCCAGCGCCTCGGTGACCGGGACAACCAGACCGGCGTCGGCCTCGGGCTCGCCCTGTCCCGGGGGTTGGCCGAGGCGATGGGTGGCAGCATCACCCCCGAGACCACCCCCGGCGGGGGTCTCACCATGGTGCTGCGGCTGCCCGCCGCCGCCCAGACCAGCCCGGAGGAGCCGCAGGAATGACGCGCATCCTGGTCGTCGACGACGAACCGCAGATCCTGCGGGCCCTGCGGATCAACCTGCGCGCCCGCCGGTACGACGTGGACGTCGCCGCGACCGGGGCCGCCGCGTTGAAGGCCGCCGCCAGCCACCCGCCCGACCTGGTGGTCCTGGACCTCGGCCTGCCCGACATCGACGGCGTCGAGGTGATCCGTGGCCTGCGCGGCTGGACGGCCGTGCCGATCATCGTGCTCTCCGGTCGGGCCGGCAGCGAGGACAAGGTCGCCGCGCTGGACGCGGGCGCGGACGACTACGTCACCAAGCCGTTCGGGGTGGAGGAGCTGCTGGCCCGCATCCGCGCGGTGACCCGGCGGCTCGGCGGCCCCACCGAGGCCGTGCCGGCGCTGCGGATCGGCCGGCACACCGTCGACCTGGCCGACCACCGCGTCTGGCGCGACGACGACACCGAGGTCAAGCTGACCCCCACGCAGTGGAGCGTGCTGGAGAAGCTGCTGCGCCACCCCGGCAAGCTGGTCAGCCAACGCCAGCTCCTGCAGGAGGTGTGGGGGCCGGAGTACCAGAACGAGACCAACTACCTGCGGCAGTACCTGGCCCAGCTCCGGCGCAAGTTGGAGGACGATCCGGCCCGCCCCCGCCACCTCATCACCGAGCCGGGCATGGGCTACCGCTACCGTCCCTGACCGTTGACACCCGCCCGCCGAGATTGAAGAATTTCGCTAGCAGTGGCAGCGGCGTGCTTCTGTAACCGTCCCCTCCGGTTACCCCTTGGAGTGCGCCGTGTCCCTGCCCCTGTCCCGTCGCCGGCTGTTGACCGCCGGTGGCGCCGGCCTCGTCCTGGCCGGCCTGGCCGACCCGTTCCGCGCCGGCCCCGCCAGAGCCGCCGTCACCACCGCCGACCTGGTCGTCTACGGCGCCACCGCCGGCGGGTTGGCCGCCGCGATAACCATGCGCCGACTCGGCCGCACCGCCGTGGTGGTCGAACCCACCAGCCACGTCGGCGGGCTGAGCACCGCCGGGCTCGGGGCCACCGACACCGGCGTCCAGGCGTCCATCGGCGGGCTGGCCGCCGAGTTCTACCGCCGGGTGTACGTCAAGTACCACGGCGGGACGCTCACGCCGACCTCCCCGCTGCGGATGACCTTCGAACCGCACGTCGCCACCGAGATCTTCGCCGAGATGCTGGCCGAGGCGGGCGTCCCGGTGGTCGTCGGAGCCCGACTGTCCAGCCTCGGCCGCGCCGGCAACCGGATCACCGAGCTGCGCACCGAGGACGGCTCGGTCTACGCAGGTGGCGTGTTCGTCGACGCCACCTACGAGGGTGACCTGCTCGCCATGGCGGGGGTGAGCTTCACCGTGGGGAGGGAGTCCAACGACACGTACGGCGAGACGATCAACGGGGTGCAGTCCCGCAACACCCACCAGTTCGTCTACCCCGTCGACCCGTACGTGACGGCCGGCTCGCCGGCCAGCGGCCTGCTGCCGGGCATCTCCACCACCCCGCTCGCCCCGCAGGGCAGCGGTGACGACCGGATCCAGGCGTACTGCTTCCGGATGTGCCTCACCCAGGCGGCGAACCGCATCCCGTTCGCCAGGCCGTCCGGCTACGACCCGATCCGGTACGAGCTGCTGTTGCGCCACATCCAGGCCGGCTACACCGGGCCGTACTTCACCACCGCATCCATCGGCGGCGGCAAGACCGACTCCAACAACAACGGCGCGGTCTCCACCGACGACATCGGCTTCAACTACGCGTACCCGACGGCGAGCTGGGCCGTCCGCGAGAGCATCATCGCCGAGCACCGCACGTACCAGCAGGGACTGATGTGGTTCCTGGCCAACGACCCCCGGCTGCCGGCGACCGTGCGCGACTCGACCGCCCGGTGGGGGCTGCCCGTCGACGAGTTCACCGCGACGGGTGGCTGGCCACCGCTGCTCTACATCCGCGAGGCCCGCCGGATGGTCTCCGCGTACGTGATGACCGAGGCCGACTGCCGGGGTCGGGTACGGGTCACCGACTCGGTGGGCCTGGCCAGCTACACGATGGACTCGCACAACTGCCAGCGGGTGGTCGTCGACGGGCGGGTCCGCAACGAGGGGGACGTGCAGATCAGCGTCCCGCAGCCGTACCCGGTGAGCTACCGCGCGATCGTCCCGCACCAGAACCAGTGCGCCAACCTGCTCGTGCCCGTCTGCCTGTCGGCCAGCCACATCGCGTACGGCTCGATCCGGATGGAGCCCGTGTTCATGATCCTCGGGCAGGCGGCGGCCACCGCGGCGTCGCTGGCGCTCACCGGCGACCTCGCCGTGCAGTCCGTCTCCGTACCCGCCCTGCAGGCCCGGCTGCGCCAGGACGGCGCGGTGCTCGACTGGGGAACGCCCGGCGAGGTGATCGTGGACAACGCCTCGACCAGCGGGATCACCCGGGCCGGGACGTGGCTGCGCAGCACCAGCATCGGCGGCTACTACGGCGCGGACTACGAGCACGACGGCAACACCGCCAAGGGCGTCAACCGGCTGCGGTTCCGCCCGACGCTGCCCACCGCCGGCTCGTGGACCGTGCACCTGCGCTGGACCGCCGACCCGAACCGGGCGACGAACGTGCCGGTGGACATCGCGTACTCCGGTGGGGTGACCACCCGGACCGTCGACCAGCGGCAGTCCGGCGGCCAGTGGGTGTCGATGGGCACCTACCCGTTCACCGCGGGCAGCGACGGGAGCGTGCTGATCCGCACGGAGGACACCGACGGCTACGTGGTCGCCGACGCCGTGCGCTTCGTACCGGCCTGAACGGGCGCGTCTCCGCTCAGTACTCGACGCCGACCAGCCCTTCGGAGACGGTCCACAGCCGGGCCGCGTCGTCCGTACTGCGGGCCGCACGGTAGACGGTCAACTCGGTCGGCGCGCCGGTGAACTGCCCCAGACCGTCCGGCCCGTAGAACCGGCCGCCCTGCGCCCGCTCGCTGGTGGCCGCGTAGAGGGCGGGCCGCAGGCCGGCATCCACCGACTGGACCAGGATGCCCCAGCGGGCCAGCCGGCTCATCAGGGCGTGGTGTGGCGAGGGCCGGCTTCGGCCCAGGTTGGGCCCGGACGCGTACAGGTTGGTCATGGTGGTGCCGGGGTGCGCCACGTTGCTGGTGACGCCCCAACCGCCGGCCCGACTGCGCCTGTCGAACTCCAGCCCGAAGTGCAGCGTGGCCAGCTTGGAGGCGTTGTACGCGCGGACCGCCCCGTACCGTCGGGTGCTCTGCAGGTCGTCCCAGTCCAGCCTGCCGGAGCGTGCGGCGCTGCTCGACATGGACGTGACCCGGGCTCGTCCGGCCCGCAGCAGCGGCAGCAACCGTCCGGTCAGCGCGAAGTGGCCGAGGTGGTTGGTGCCGAACTGCAGCTCGAAGCCGTCGGCGGTGGTGTGTCGGGTGGGTGGCGTCATCACACCGGCGTTGTTGATCAGGAGGTGGATCGGTCGCCCCTCGCCGAGCAGTGTGTCGGCCAGTGCGGCCACCGAGTCCAGCGAGGCGAGGTCGAGCTGCCGGGTCGACACGGTGGCGCCCGGCGCGGCGGCCCGGACGGCGTCCAGCGCGGCGTCACCCTTGGTTGGGTTGCGGACCGGCAGCACCACCTCCGCTCCGGCGCGGGCCAGCCGCTTGGCCAGGGCGAGCCCCAGCCCGTCACTGCCGCCGGTCACCACGGCGAGCTTTCCGGTCAGGTCCCCAACGGTCTCATCGAGCACGACAACCTCCACGTCGCGGCGTCCTTCATCGGTCGCCGACAACACTGGGTCGGTTCGCGCCCGGTATTCAGGGTGACCTCGTCCAGGGATCGCCGATCCCTGGCTGGCGGACCGCTGCTCAGACAGGGCGAGTAACGTTCCGAACGGACCAAGATCGGCGTACGAGGAGGCTCGGTGCAGACGACGACGGTGGACATCCCGACCAGCGACGGAACGGCGGACGCGAGCCTGACCCGGCCCGACGGTGACGGCCCGTTCCCCGCCGTGCTCCTCTTCATGGACGCCTTCGGCCCCCGGCCCCGACTGGTGGAGATGGCCGAGCGGATCGCCGAACGCGGTTACCTGGTGCTCACGCCCCACCTGTTCTACCGGGCCGGCCGGGCGCCCCTGTTCGACCTGTCCCGGCTCGGCGAGGCCGACCAGCGAGGGGCCCTCTTCGAGAAGATCGTGCCGCTGATCGGGGCGCTGACCCCCGACGTGATCAGCCGGGACACCGCCGCGTACCTGGACTTCCTGGCCGCCCGCGACGACGTCCGGCCGGGCCCGGTCGTGATCACCGGCTACTGCATGGGCGGTACGAACGCGCTGCGGGCCATCGAGGCGTACCCGGACCGCGTCGCGGCCGTCGCCAGCTTCCACGCCGGGCGGGTCGTCACCGACGCGCCGGACAGCCCGCACCTGGGCGTCGGCTCGATCAGCGGCGAGCTGTACTTCGGGCACGCCGACGCGGACCAGTCCATGACGCCCGAGCAGATCGCCACCCTGGAGCAGGCGCTCGACGCCGCCGGGGTGCGCTACCGCTCCGAGGTGTACGAGGGCGCGCACCACGGCTTCACGATGGCCGACACCCCGATGTACCACGAGCAGGCCACCGAGCGGCACTGGGCGGCCCTGTTCGACCTGCTGGACCGTGTCCTGCCGGTGCGCTGACGCAGGCGAACAGCGCGAGGTACATGACGCTGCCCCGAACCACGATCTCCACCAACGGGGTGTCCGGGACGAACAGCTCATGTCAGTCGGCCACCCGACGGGCTACCCGCCGCCCGCACGGCCATGCCTACCCGGTCAGGGGCGCAGCAGCACCGGGCCGGCGTCGATCCTCACCCGGAACAGCGCGTACGGCTTGCGTCGCAGGTCCCGGCCCCGCTGGTACTGCGGCTGCCGGTGCAGCTGGTTCGCGGTCACGTAGAGGTGCCCGTCGACGGCCACCGACATGGTGTCCGGCCACAGCAGGCGCGGGTCGTGTACGAAGGTCTCGTACTCGCCGTCCGGCAGTCGCCGCAGCACGGCGTTGTGCTCGTAGGAGGTGAAGTAGAGCCGCCCCTTGTCGTCGGACTCCAGGCCGTCCGACCCGGTGCCCTTGTCCCCCTCGTCGACGACGGTCGCCGCGACCGCCTCCTGCGTCACCGACGGGTCGGCCAACGCCTCGGCCGAGACGCTGTGCAGGTGCCGGGACAGCAGCGGGGAGTAGTACAGCCGCTCGCCGTCGGCCGAGATGGCGATGCCGTCGGAGCCCATCGCCAGCGGCTTCGGCGGGCCGTCCGGCGGGCGGTTCATGAGCGGACGACCCTCGACGAAGGGGCGGAAGGTCGTCACCGGGTCCGCCTTCGTGGACGGGTGATCGTGCAGCCGCCGCCAGGAGGCGCCGCTGGCCAGGTCCACCACGATGATCCCGTTCGGCCCGGAGTCCGTCGAGTCGGTGAGGTAGGCGACCCCGGCCTCGCCCCGACGCAGGTCGAAGCGGACGTCGTTGAGGTACGTCGTCGGCGGCGCCACGTCCTGCGGAAAGGTGATCACCTGGGCCACGGTGTCGCTGTCCAGGTCGATCCGCACCAGCTTCGGCCCACCCGGCTTCGTGGGCTGGAGCTTCGGGCTGCCGGTGTCCACCACCCAGAGCCGGTCCGCCGGGTCCACCACGATGCTCTGCACCGACACGAACGCGCCCGCGTCGTCGATGCCGGACGGGCTGTTCCACGCCTGGTCGGGGAAGGGCACCTCCCGGCCGTCGCGCAGTTCGACCACGCCGGCCGGCGGGTCGTCACCCCACTGCGGGAAGTTGACGAAGATCCGCCCCTGGTGCGAGACGCTCACCCCGGTCGGCATCGGGCCGGTGAAGGTGTGCACCAATTCCAACTCGCCAACCGGCTCGTCGCCGACCGGCTCGTTCATGACGAACGCTCCACGGTGCTCATCGTCCAGCCCCCTGTCGGTCGACCCACTGCCGCTTCCGGCGTGGCTATTCCCGCCCCGGCGTCCGATATGCCTCTGCCGCTCGCCGCAGTCCGGCGTGGCTCGTCGGTGGCCGCCCGACGTCGGGTCAGACCGGTTCGGCGTGGGTCGTCGGTGGCCGTCCGACGTCGGGTCAGACGGCGTGGGCGTGGGAGATGGGCAGGCCGGGGACACCGACGTCGACCGCGAGCAGCGCGCCGTCGAGCGGACCGGCCGACGTGAGGCCGACCGAGGCGGTGCCGATGAAGAGACGCCGCAGGTCGGCGCCGCCGAGGCAGATGCCGGCCGGCTGGGCCGCCGGTAGCTGGATCTCCCGGTCCAGGCTGCCGTCCGGCCGGTAGCGGCGGACGGCGGAGCCGCCCCACAACGCGACCCAGAGGTGGTCCGCCGCGTCGACCGTCATCCCGTCCGGGCTGCCCTCGTCCGGGGACAGCCGCACGAACGGCGTCCGCCCGTGCAGGTCACCGGTGGCCGGGTCGACGGCGAACCGGTCGATCTCGCCACGCGGCGTGTCCGCGAGGTACATGGTGGTGCCGGTGGCGTCGAACGCCGGCCCGTTCGGGATGGACATGCCGGTCACGGCGGACACCGGCGCGGTGCCCGGGGTCAGCCGGAACAGCGTGCCGCCGCCGGGGGTCTGCGCGTACGTCATGCTGCCGGTCCAGAAGCGGCCGTGCGGGTCGGCGACCGCATCGTTCATCCGGGTGGGCTCGGGCGCGTCGGCGACCAGTTCGGCGACCGGCCGGGGAGCGCCGGCAGCGGGCAGCACGGCGACGCCGGTGCCGGCGGCGGCGAGCCACTCGCCGGGTCGGTCGGCCACCGGGGCGACCGCGCCGAGCGGGACGTCGAGCCGGCGTAGCTCCTTCAGCGGGGCGGGCCGGTCGCCGTCGGTCTCCAGCAGACGCCCGGCCAGCAGGTCGACCAGGACCAGCCGGTCGTCGACCCAGCGCAACCCCTCGCCCAGCTCCAACCGCTCCGTGTTCCAGACGGTCGGTTCGGTCAGCTCCATCTCGTTCCTCCTGCGGTTTCCCGGCGGTGGCAGGGGTCCGTGCCGTTGCGCGGACCGTACCGCGCGCCCACCCCATCCACGCTCCCGCGCCGGCTCAGGCCGGGACCAGCTCCCGGCAGCGACGCAGCGCGGCGAGAGCGAGCGGCGCGTCCCGGCCCGCGATCCCGGCCTCCAGTTCGGCGACCGCCCCAGCCGCGCGGGCCGGATCAGCCGCCGTCACGGCCGCCTCGGCCAGCACCAGTACGGCATCGGCGGCCCACGCCAGGATGCCCTTGGCCCGCACCAGCGTCAGCGCCTCGGTCGCGTGCCGCACTGCCTCGTCCGGCCGCCCGCGCAGGACCAGCCGAGCCAGCGCCGAGAGCGCCTGCACCAGCGGCCAGATCGCGCCGACCCGCCGCGCGTCCGTCACCACCAGACGCAGCGCGCCGTCGGCCGCCCGTACCTCGTCGTCGCCGGTGGCCGTGCGGGCCAGCACGGTGGCCAGGTCGGCCCGCGCGTCGAGCAGGGTCACCGGCATCCGCTCGGCGCTGACCACCAGCCGGGACAGCCGTTCGGCCAACCCGTCGAACCGCCCGGCGGCCCGGTCCAGCGACAGCTCGGTCGCCTCCACGAGGGAGGCGAGCCGCTGGTAACCGGTCTCCTCGACCAGCTCGCGGCCGTCCGCGAGAAGCGCCGTGGCCCGGGCCAGGTGCCCGGCGTGCAGCGCGCCCTGCGCCCAGTTCAGGCAGGCCCGCGCGTGTTCGCGGGGTCGGTCGACCAGGTCGGCGGAGCCGCGCAGCTCCTCGACGATCGCCCACGCGCCCGGGTCGCCCAGCTCCAGCAGCAGCGAGGCGCGCGCGATGCGTACCGCGAGGTGCGCCGCCGGGTCCCGGCTGGCGACCGCGGCGGCCTCCGCCTCCGTGCACCGCGCCAGGTGGTCGTCGACGTGCCGGCCGACCACCGTGTCGGGGGCCGCCAGCACCGCGAGGGCCGGGGCCCGGCGGCGCGGTGCCCGCAGGTACGGCACGGCTCGTTCGATTTCGGTGTACCCGCGCAGGGCCTCGCCCTGCTGACGCAGCATCCGGCCGAGCACCAGACCCAGTTCGCCCCGGGTGCCGGGCGGCAGCCGGCGGTCGGCCAACAGCCGTTCCAGGACCGGGATCGCGGTTGCCTGGCTGAGCCCGTCGATGGCCGACCGGCCGAGTTTGCCGGCCAGCCGTGCCCGTACCGGTCGGGGCAGCTCCGCGACGTCCATCGTCTGGAGCAGGAAGTCGGCGGCGGTCGCGTCGTCGCCGCGCTCGGTGGCCAGGTCGGCGGCGGCTTCGGCGTTACGGACGAAGTCGGCGCCGCTACCCGCCAGCCGGTAGTGGTGGGCGAGCTGGGCGACCGGGCGGGGCAACTCCTGCTCCAGCACCCGGGCGACGCGCAGGTGCAACCACTCCCGGGTCTCCCGGGGCATCAGGTGGTACACGATCTGGCGGGCCAGGTCATGACGGAACCGCAACCCCTCGCCGTCGTCGTGCAGCACGCCGGCCCGGTGCGCGGCGGCCAGCGCCGCGCCCACGGTCGTCCGGTCCTCGGCGAGCGCCGCGGCGAGGACACGTTGATCGGGCGCCCGACCGAGCACGGCGGCGGCGCCGAGCACCTCGCGGGTGGCGTCGTCGAGCGGGCGTAGTCGCCAGAGCAGCACATCCTGTAGGACGAACGGCACGCTGTCGTCGGCCAGGGGGTCGCCGCCGCGCTCGGCGAGCGTCCGCAGCACCTCCTCCACCACGAACGGGATGCCGGCGGTGCGGTCGAGCAGGGTGGCGGTGAGCCGGGGCGACGGCTCGTCCAACCGCAGGGTCCGGGCGGCCAGTCGACGCACGTCGTCCGCGTCGAGAGGACCCAACGGAACGCGGGTGACCGCCCGGGGCGTACGCGAGAGCACGTCGTGGATCGGTGTGCTGCCACCCGGCGGCGGCGTGCGGGCCGTGAGCAGCACGGCCAGACCGTCCACCGGGCGGGCGCTGAGGTAGCCGAGGAATTCGCAGGTCGCCGGGTCGGCCCAGTGCAGGTCCTCGAGCAGCAGCGTGGCCGGGCTCAGCGCGGCCAGCACCGCGGCGGCGGCCCGCAGCAGGCGGTGCCGTTCGGCCGCCGGGTCGGCCAACGGTGGCGGCGCGGCGGGCAGCGCGTCGGCCAGTTCGGGCAGGAGCGGCGCCAGGGCGCCCGCTACCGGGTTGAGGGTGTCGACCGGTCCGAGCCGGTCCGCGCCCGCTCGGATGGCATCCAGCAGGACGCCGAAGGGAAACGGCTCCGGTACGTCGTCGCACTCGCCGACCAGGTGCGGTCCGCCAAGTGTGGCGAGGAGTTCGGTGACCAGTCGGCTCTTGCCGATGCCGGGCTCGCCTTCGAGCAGGACCAGGCAGGGCGGGGCCTCGACGAGGCGGCGTAGCTGGGCCAGTTCGGCTCTGCGTCCGACGAACTCGACGGGTCCGCGCAGGCGTGCGGGGCGAACGGAGGTGGAACCCCCGCCGCCCCGCGTCGTGTTGTCGTCGTCGCCGCTCACCGTGGGGCGAGCAGATCACCCGTGCGCGGGGGGTCGGCCGCCCGGCGGTCCGGTGGTGACTCAGGTCACACGCCGTCCGCCGGGCGTTGCCGATGTCAGGACTGGACGGTGACCGGCACGGTCTTGAGCGACCCGTCGCCGTTGCGGAACTCCAGTACCCCGAGGTAACGCCGCCCCGGCAGGAGCCCCGACCAGCGCAGGGTGAGCTTCGCCGTCGCGCCCGGCTGCACGCTGCGCTGCGCCGGGTCGATGGTGGACCGGCCGGTCGAGGTGCCCGGCGCGCCCGGCAGGTAGCTGGTGATGGTGTACGCGTTGGTCTCGTCCGCGATGTTCTCGGTGAACTCCTGCTCCACGACCACGATGTAGTCGCCGGGACCGTCCGGGAGCGTCACCTTGGCACCGTCACGGCCGCTGGCCGTGGCGGTGACGAACTTCCCGTTCCGGTCGTAGACGTTGAGGCTGAACTCCGTGCACTCCATCACCCCCTCCTCGTCGTCCCAGTCGATGTGGGAGCAGGTGGGCCGCGCCGAGGTCACCTGCACGAGTGGACTGCGGGTGCCGGACGGCACGTGCAGGGTGGTCCTGCTGATCGAGGCGGGCAGCGGGACCGGAAGGTTGTCCGACGTGCTCCAGTCCCAGCTCGGCCCGTCGCCCTTGAGGGTCACCGCGGTGCTGGTGCCCGAGGTCAGGCCGGCGAGCTGGGAGATCAGCTTGCCCCGGTAGCCGACCTCGGCGGCGATCGAGACGCTGCCGGAGGTCCCCTTGCCGACGACGGCGTCGGGGGCGACCAGCCCCGAGTTGTGCACGATCAGCGGGGTGCGTACGCGGTGCTTGAACTGGTCGCTCCAGGTGAGCGAGCCGTCGGCCCAGGTGTCGAACGCGCCGCCCGTGTTGGTGACCTCCACGCTGAAGCGCGCGGACTTACCGGGACGGATCTGCATCTTCGCCGGGGTGACCTTGACCTTGTAGCCCGGTGGGGCCTGCACCGAGGAGGAGTAGGTGCTGGTCTTGTCGCCGACGTTGGTGACGGTCCGGGTGACCGTCTGCTTGCCCACCATCCGGCCGAACGCGATCGACGGGTAGTTGAGCTGTGCGGTGTCGATGGCGCCCGTGGTGTCGCAGCCCTCCAGGTCGCCGAGGCCGAAGTCGCCGCCACGGTCGGCGGAGACCCCGCAGAGGTACCTGATCCAGTCCCGCTGGTCGGAGTCGTACACCAGGCCCGGGTCGAAGGCGCCGCCCGGCTTGACCTGACCGGCCCCGTAGTTGAGCGGGGTGGCGTCCCGGGTGCCGATCTTGATCGGGTTGCCCTTGTCGGTCTTGTCGGTGGCGCTGGTCATCAGCGCCGACCGGACCGCGGCCGGCGACCAGTCGGGGTGCTTGGCCAGCAGCAGAGCGGCGATACCGGCGATGTGCGGCGCCGCCATCGAGGTGCCGGACTCCAGCGCGAAGTCCTCGCCGCCGATGGACGGCGAGAACGCCGCCACGATGTCCTGCCCGGGAGCGCTGATGTCCGGCTTGAGCAGCTCACCGGCGTTCAGGTTTGACGGTCCCGCCGACGAGAACGCGGCGACCGACGGCGCTTCGACGATCTCCAGCTTGGCCGGCGAGATGGTCGCCGTGGGGTTGCCCTTGGCGACGTACGCGGTGACCGTAGCCAGGTCCACCTCGTTGATGTGCACGGTGGGGACCGTCTGGACGTCGGCGTTGAGGGAGTTCAGCTCGTCGTTGTAGAGCACCATCCCGATGCCGCCGGCCCGCGCCACCTCGACGCTCTTGTCGGTACGCGGGATCTCGCCGCGGAGGCAGAGCACGATCGCGCCCTTGACCTTGGCCGGGTCCAGCGTGTCGTCGGCGCAGAGGCCCGCGCCGTACGCGCCGTCCGGGTCGAGCGCGCTGTCCCGCGCGAAGACCAGCCGCGCCGGCCCGACACCGGTCTCGCCCAGGCCCGCCCCGGTGATCCGGGTGCCGTCACCGAGGGTCAGCGTCCGGTTGTTCTGCCGGTCGGTGGTGCTCGCGGCCACCGTGGTCACCCACGGCGTCGAGTTGTCGACCGTGTTGGGGTACGGGCCGGAGTTGCCGGCGGCCGCCGCCACGAACACCCCGGCCGCCGCCGCGTTGAAGAACGCCGCGTCGACCGCGCCGAACTGCTCGCTGTCGTCACCGATCGAGTAGTTGATCACGTCCACGCCGTCGGCGACCGCGTCGTCGATAGCGTGCACGATGTCGATGTCCGTACCGGACGCCGAGCCGGCGCCGTTGTCGTACAGCGCCTTGTAGATCGCCAGCCGGGCGGCCGGCGCCATACCGGAGATCATGCCGAGGTCGCGGCCGCCCTGCGTCGCCCGTACGCCGTGGTTACCGGCGGCGGTGCTGGCGGTGTGGGTGCCGTGACCGTTGCGGTCCCGGGGCGAGGCGTAGTCGTCCGGGAACGCGTCGGCGATGCCGCTGTCGTTGTACCAGCGCGCACCGATCACCTTGTTGTTGCAGGTGACCGGCGCCTCGACGCCGACATCGCAGGTGCCCTTCCACTTGGCGTCGATGATCGCCTGGTCCGGCCGGGGCGTGGGCAACGCCGCGAAGCTCGCGCTCTCCGGCCAGTACCCGCTGTCGATGACGCCGACGATGACGCCCTCACCGGCGCGGGACTCACCACCGAACTCCTGCTTCCACACCCCACCCTTTCCGGTGAGGCCGAGGTAGTCGGGCGTGTGCGAGGTGGCCGCGTGCACCGTGCGGCTCTCGTACACCGCCCGCACACCGCGCGTCGCGCGCAACCGGGCCGCCTGCGGCCCGGTCAGGTCCGCGGCGAAGCCGTTGAACGCGGTCTCCAGGGTGACCCGGGTGCGGTCGGCCGGTACGCCGACGCTGGCCAGGACAGCCGAGCGCTTCTGCCGTAGGTGCTCGCGGTAGGCGTTGGCGGTGCCGGAGGTGCGGTTCAGCTTGCCGCCGGGCGCCGGCTTCGTCGCCGCGATCCCAGGGACCCCACCGGTGTACGTCGCCAGCGGCTCCTCGGCGAGCTGGACCAGGTAACGGGCCGTCGGGCCACTGCTGGTCGGGGCGGCGGTGGCGCTACCCGGCAGGCTGGTCAGGCCGGCCGCGGTCAGCGCCACGGCGGCCAGCATGCCGACGCCGCGTCTGGTCCGTCCGGGCCGATGTGTGATCGGTTGTGGCACGTCGTTGCCTCCACGTTCGGTGCCGGCCGTCACGACTGATGACGGTGGCCGAAACGTAGGATCGGCGCCGATCTTCCAGAAGCACTCGTAACCTTCCCGTCATCTTGGAAACAAGCTCGTAACGCAACGGGTACTTTGCGCGTCATTTCCGACGGCGATTGCTGCTGCTGCTGCTGCTGCTGCTGCCGCCGCCACTGGTCGTGCTAGTGCGCGTGCCAGGCGGTGCCTGTGTTCGTGCTCGCGCCGGGATGGCGGTGCCTGTGCCGGTGCCTGTGTTCGTGCCGGTGTCTGTGTTCGTGCCGGTGCCGGTGCCGGTGCCGGTGCGTGCTCGTGCCGGTTCTGCCCATCTCGCAAACTGTCCGTGGCGTGCCTGTTTCCTCTTCTGCGCACGGACGCTCCTGGTCGCGGGCATGGTTCGCCTACTGAAGGTCTTGCTCGTCGGACGGGTTGGCTTATCTGCGTCGGTGGTAGTGGTTGCGGCGTGGGACTTGTTCGGGATCGAGCCATGCCGGTGGGACGAACACCGGGTGGCCGTCACCGCCGAGTCGGACGTGCCAGTCGCCGTGATGGATGTGGCGGTGGTGGTGGCCACAGAGGAGGACGGCATTGTCGAGGCTGGTCTCGCCGCCATTTGCCCAGTGTCTGATGTGGTGGGCTTCGCACCAGCGGGGTGGGCGGTCGCAGCCGGGGAATGCGCAACCACGGTCACGTAGGACGAGCGCGCGGCGCAGCGGCCCGTTGATCAGGCGACGTTGTCGACCGACGTCGAGGACCTGTCCGGCGCTGTCGAGGACGGTGGGCAGGATGGCGGCGTCGCAGGCGAGGCGGCGCACTGTATTCGGGGTCAGCGTGGGGCCGGTGTCGAGAAAGCCGCCGCTGAGCTGCCGGGTCAGCGTGTCGTAGGCGGTGGTGACGACGAGCTGAGCGGAGTCGCCGCCCCTGGTGGGCAGCTCCCCGGTGCGCAGGGCGAGTCGACAGATGTCGGCGAGCGCGTCATGGCGGCGCTGGCCGGGACTGCGTGTGTCGTCGAGGCCGGTTGGTGCGGTCAGTGGATCGATGGCGGCGCGGAGCAGGCCGGCGGTTTCGGCGTCGAGGGTGCCGGTGAGGCGGAGGCGGCCGTCGGTGAGGGTGGAGAGGCTGACGTGGCGCTCGCGGGCGGCGCGCCGGGCTTCGGCGTCGAGGGCGGCCATGGCGGTGGCGTCGGCGGTCTCGGGCGCGACGTGGTCGAGGATGCGGGTGCCGAGTTTGCGCAGCAGGGTGGGCTCGAATTGCCCGGCCCAGTCGACGAGCACCGTGACGGCCTTGTCGGCGGCTTCCGGGCCGGCGGTAGCGTGAACGGCGGTGACGGTGTCGATGATGACCCGAGCCTGGTCGAGCGTGATGTCGGCGTCGGCCAGTGCCTGTCGTATCGCGGGGTGGCCGGCGTCGAGGGTGCTGGCGAGGTCGACGAGGCGGCGGGCCGTCGGGTTGGTGAGGTGGAGGCGTTCGCGCAGCCATATCGCCGTGGACGACGCGCCTTGAGCGATCGCCGTTCCCCTGCCGTCCAACTCTCGAATCAGGGCCAGTTTGACGGCGGCGAGGCGCTGCTCGGTGCGGTGTGCGGCGTCGAGGGCGGCGATGAGATCGTCCGCGGGGAGGGCCCAAACCGCCGTTTCGGCGCAGGCCACGACCGCAGCCTCTGCCTGCGTCAACCGCTCCAGCATGACCTGAGAATAGAACACCTGTACGACAATTCTACGACCAAGATCGATCGGTGCCTGGTGCCTGGTGCCTGGTGCCTGGTGCCCGGCCCGGTGCGCGGTGCCCGACCGCCCTGGCCGCACCGAACGGCTGCCTGATTGCCCCCGACCACACCGAACGACAACCTGACCGCACCGACCGCCTGGCCGCACCGACCGCCTGGCCGCGCCGACCGCCTGACCGCCGCACCGACCGCCTGGCCGCGCCGACCGCCTGGCCGCGCCGACCGCCTGGCCGCCGCACCGACGGGCTCGGTCCCGAACCGCCCCGACTGGCCCTGACCGCGCCGAGCGGCCTGACCGCCCCGAGCGGCCCCGAGCGCCCCAAGTGGCCCCGAGCGCCCGGAGCGCCCGGAGCGCCCCGAGCGCCCCGAGCGCCCCGAGCGCCCCGAGCGCCCGGAGCGCCCCGAGCGGCCCGAGCGGCCCGAGCGGCGGCGGCAGGCCTGGCTGCGTCACTGTCGGCGGATCAGGCCCGGTCCCGCGGTGATGTCGATCTCGCCGTCCTCGACGTCGTGTCCGGCGGCGCAGCGGAGCACCGCGCGGACCGGCTCGCCGCAGTCGTGGTGGGTGGCGCGGATGCCGGGGCCGGCCTCGTCGGCGCTCCAGGTGTCGCCCCAGTTGCGCAGCGCGGTGATGACGGGCAGCAGGTCGTGGCCCTTGCGGGTGAGTTGGTACTCGTGGCGGGTGCGCTGGCCCGGCTCCCGGTAGGGGATTCGTTCGAGGAGGCCGGCGGCGACCATCTCCTTGAGTCGGGCCGCCATGGCGGGCTCGCCGACTCCGACGCGGCGGACGAAGTCGTCGAACCGTCGCGTGCCGAGCAGTGCCTCCCGCATGATCAGGATGGTCGAGCGGCTGCCCACGATGTCCATCGCCCGTGCGACGGAGCAGTTCTCCATCGACCAGGATTCGCGGTCGTCCCGTAGGTCCTCCATGTCATCCAGCTTACCTGACTTGCGTTGACGCTAGCCAGGTGATTCACTGGGAGTCGCCTGACTTGCTCACATGTAAGCCAGCGTGAACTCCGACCCGAGGACGTCCAGTGACCACCAGCAGCACGGTCCCGAGCGGAACCGCCGTCAGCACCCGAGCCGCCGTTCGCGGTTCCCGCCCGGTGACGCTGATCGCCATGTGCCTGGGCGCGATGATCACGTTCCTGCAGATCACCGCCACGGTCTCCGCCCTGACCACGATCCAGGCCGACCTCGAGGTCGACCCGACCACCGTGATCTGGATCCCCAGCGCCTACACCCTGGTTGTGGCGAGCCTGGTGCTGTCCGCCGCCACCCTGGGTAACCGCTACGGACGCCGGCGCATGTTCGGCGTCGGCATCCTCGCGATGATCGCCGGCGGCGTCGCCGTGGCCAGCGCGCCCACCGTGGCCTGGGTGATCGTCGGGCAGTTGGTCGCCGGCCTCGGTGGTGCCCTGATCCTGCCGAACAGCCTGGCGATCCTCGGCGCGACGTTCACCGACCCGCACCGCCGTACCGAGGTCATCACCGCCTGGTCGGCCGCCTCCGGCATCGGCCTGGCGATCGGCCCGCTCATCGCCGGTGCGCTGCTGCGTCAGCACTCCTGGCACAGCGTCTACGTGTCGACGATCGTGCTCGGCGTGGTCACCCTTGTCGTCACCGCGATCGGGGTGGCCGAGTCGCGGCCCAGCGCGGGCCGACTCGACCTGCCCGGACTGCTGCTGGGCACCGTCGCCATCGCCGCCGCCGTCGACGCCATGATCCAGGGCGGACGGGACGGCTACACCAGCGGAGTCGTGTCGACCGCCTGGATCGTCTCGGCCGTCGCGCTTGTCGCGTTCGTGCTGATCGAGTTGCGAACCAGCGCGCCGATGCTCGACGTACGGCTGTTCCGTTCGGCGTCGTTCAGCGCCGTCATGGTCGTCGCCGCGGTGTCGCTGTTCGGCTTCACCGGTGTGGCGATCCTGCTCGTCCTCTTCCACGAACGTGCCCAGGCGCTCAGTCCGCTGGACACCGGTTGGCGGATGCTGGTGCTCTTCGGCGCGTACGTCCTCGTGGCCTTCGCCGCCGGGCGGACCATCCGGCGGACCGGTTTCAAGGCGCCGCTCACCCTCGGCCTGGTGCTCGGCGCGGTGGCCGCCTTCGGGCTGGCGGCGCAGGGCCCGACCACGACGTTCGACCACCGCTGGGCGCTGTTCGTGCTGTTCGGCGCGGCCAGCGGTCTGGTGGTGGCGCCGGCGACGGCGGCGGCGCTGGCCAGCGTGGCTCCCGCCCAGGCCGGCATGGCCTCCGGCGCGGTCAACGCCTCCCGGCAGGTCGGCTCGGTGCTCGGCTCGTCCCTGCTGGGCACGCTGCTCACCACCACGATGGCGGCCGACCTGCCGGACCGCCTCGCCGCCCACCAGGTGGGCGAACCCACCCGCAGCGCCGTGCGGGCGGCGGTCGCCGCCGGCGCGACCGGCGACCAGCCGCTGCCCGAACCGGTCCGGTCGGCGCTCGCGGAGGCCATGACCTCCGGAGTCCAGGCCGGTCTGCGGGTCACCGGCATCGTCTTCCTCGTCACCGCCGTCCTCGCGCTCACCCTCATCCGCAACCGCCCCCACCAGCGCTGACGCGAGCCCCGCCAGCGCCGGGCCGCCGCCCGGCAAGCACGAGCCGGGGGTACGCGTCAGCGCCCGGTTCCGCGATCAGCCGCCGATCGTGTCGAGGTCCTCGATCGCGTCGGCCGGCAGCGTCAGGTCGGCCGCGGCGAGGTTCTCCCGCAGGTGCGCCAGCGTCGACGTGCCGGGGATCAGCGCCATGGCGGGGGAGCGCTGCAGCAGCCAGGCCAGCGCGACCTGCTGCGCTGAGGCGCCCACCCGGTCGGCCACGGCGTTGAGCGTGTCGGACTGCAACGGCGTGAACCCGCCGAGCGGGAAGAACGCGGCGAAGGCGATGTTCTCCGCCGCGCACCGGTCGACGAGCGGGTCGTCCTGTCGGTTGGCGAGGTTGTAGAGGTTCTGCACGGTGACCACCGGGGCGATGGCCTGGGCCTCGTCGAGCTGGGCGAGCGTGACGTTGCTGAGCCCCAGGTGTCGGATCAGGCCCTCCTGTCGCAGCTCGGCCAAGGCGCCGAACTGCTCGGAGAGGGGATCGTCGCCGGTGCCCTCGGCCACGCCGACCCGCAGGTTGACCACGTCGAGGACGTCCAGGCCGAGGTGCCGGAGGTTGTCGTGGACCTGGGCCTTCAGCTCGTCCGGTCGGAGCGCGGGGAGCCAGGAGGCGTCGTCGCCGCGCCGCGCGCCGACCTTGGTGACCAGGTGCAGATCCTCGGGGTACGGATGCAGCGCCTCGCGGATCAGCTCGTTGACCACCACCGGACCGTAGAAGTCGCTGGTGTCGATGTGGCGTACGCCCCGGTCGACCGCCTCGCGGAGAACGGCGAGAGCCTGCGCGTGGTCGCGCGGGGGGCCGAAGACGTGCGGGCCGGCGAGCTGCATCGCGCCGTAGCCCATCCGGCTCAGGGTGAGGCCGTCGGCGGGAGTCAGTGCGCCGCCAGGAAGATTGTCGCTCATGTGGTCCCTCTATCCGTTGTCGTAGCGGTTATGCGCACGACAACTCTCCTTCGTCTCCGCCCGACCGGCGGGGCGAGGTCTTCCTCAGCGTGACGCGGCCCGGGACAGGGGCTTGACGCGGCGTTGTTTGTGAGTGCACACTTACAAACATGCGATCCACCGCCGAGGCCCGTCGGGCCGTCGTTCTGAACGCCGCCGTGTCGGCCTTCGCACGTACCGGCTTCCACGCCACGCCGGTCACCGCGGTCGCGGCCGCCGCCGGCATCTCCGAGGCGTACGTCTTCCGGCTCTTCGCCGGAAAGCTCGGGTTGTTCGTGGCGGCGGCCGAGGCGTGCTTCGAGCGGATCGTCGCGGCGCTGGAGATGGGCGCGGAGCGCGCCGGGGACGCCGGCCCGGACGAGATCCTGGACGCGATGGGCCGCGCCTACGCCGAGTTGATCGCCGACCGCGATCTCCTGCTGCTCCAGGTGCAGGCGCAGGCCGTCACGGACGTCCCCGAGATCGCCGCGGCGGTGCGGGCCGGCTACAAGCGCGTCGCCACCTTCGTGCAGAACCGGTCCGGCGCGGGCGATGCCCAGGTGCAGCAGTTCTTCGCGTACGGCCAGCTCTGCCACCTGATCGTGACGGCCGGCCTGGAGCAGGTGCCCGAGCCGTGGGCCCGGGCGCTGACCGCCGGCATCCAGCACCCCTGATTTCGACGTCCCACCACGGGCCGCTGCGGCGGCCCACTTTTTCCACCCGACATGTGAGTGAGTGAACACTCACAAACCAAAGGAGAGTAGCGATGACCAGCAGCGAGATGATCACCGAAGTGGTGCTGCCCGGCGTGGTCGAGCCGGATGGGCTCCAGATCAACCGACGCTCCATGCCCGTACCGGCCGCCGGACAGGCGCTCGTCGAGGTCGAGGCCACCGGCATCTCGTACGCCGAGCAGAGCATGCGCCGGGACCTCTACCCCGGTCAGCCGGCGTTTCCGTTCGTACCCGGCTACGACCTCGTCGGCACCGTTCGCGCGGTGGGACCGGGAGGGGACGCCTCGCTGGTCGGCACCCGGGTCGCGGTGGTCACCAAGACCGGCGCCTGGACCACGCACGCCGTCGTGGACGTCCACGACCTCACGCCCGTACCGTCCGGCCTGGATCCGGCCGCGGTCGAGACCGTCGTCGTGAACGGGGTGACCGCCTGGCAGATGCTGGACCGTGCCCGGCTGCGGTCCGGGCAGACCATCCTCGTGCACGGCGCGAACGGCGGTGTGGGGACGGTCCTCGTCCAACTCGGACGCCACCTCGGGTTGCGGGTCATCGGCACCGCGGCCCCGCGACACCACGAGGCGCTGCGGGCGCTCGGCGTCGAACCGCTCGACTACCGCGCCCCGGACCTGGCCGCACGTGTCCGGCAGTTGTCTCCCGACGGTGTCGACGCCGTCTTCGATCCGGTGGCCGGACCGGGCGTACGCACCTCGTACCGACTGCTCGCCCCCGGTGGCACGCTCGTCGTCTACGGCAACGCATCGGCCAACGGTGCCGCACGGTCGATCGTCTGGGTCTTCGTGAAGCTGCTGGCCCGCCTCTACACCTGGAACGCCCTGCCGAACGGCCACCGGGTCGGCTTCTACAACTTCTGGGCCGGCAGCCGCACGCGCGGCGCGGCGTTCCGGCGGCGGCTGCGCGCCGACCTCGGCAGCGTGCTCGACCTGCTCCGGCGGGGCGTGCTCGTGCCGCAGATCGCCGCCCGCTACCCCCTGACCGAGGTCTCCGAGGCGCTGGCCTTCGCCGAGGCCCGCACCCGGCCGGGCAAGGTGGTGCTGGAGCCCTGAGCCGGCTCAGCCGGCCTCCTCGCCGAGATGCCCGCGCAGGCTGACCAGCGCCCGGGTGAGCAGCCGGGAGACGTGCATCTGGGAGACGCCGATCCGCTCGGCGATCTGGACCTGGGTCAGGTTGCCGTGGAACCGCAGGCTGATGATCCGGCGCTCGCGTTCGGGCAGCGTGGCGAGCGCCGGGCCGAGGGCGACGCGGAGGTCGACGAGGTCCAGTTCGTGGTCGTCCACCCCGAGGGTGTCGCCGAGTTCCAAAGTGCCGTCGGCGCCCATGGGCGCGGACAGGGACGTCGTCCGGTACGCCCGGGCCCCCTCCAGCCCTTCCAGCACGGCCTCCTCAGAGACGTCGAGGTGGGTGGCGATGTCGGCGACCGTCGGCGAGCGGCCCAGGGTGTGCGTCAACGTGCTGTTGGCGGCGCTGATCGACAGCCGGAGTTCCTGGAGGCGGCGAGGGACCCGTACGGCCCAGGTGCGGTCCCGGAAGTATCGCTTGATCTCGCCGACGATGGTGGGGATGGCGTACCCACTGAAGTCGACGCCGCGGGCGGCGTCGAAGTGGTCGACGGCCTTGACGAGACCGACCATGGCGGTCTGCGTCAGGTCCTCGTCGGGCACGCCGCGCCCGGAGTAACGGCGGGCCAGGTGGCGGGCGAGCGGCATCCACGCCTCGATGGCACGGTCCCGCAGGGCCGGTCGGCGCGGATCGTCGGCCGGGGTGGTGACCAGTTCGACGATGAGTTGTTCGGTGCTGGCGGTGCTCCGACGGGTGGTGCCGGTGCCGGTCGTGTGCTCCACAGTGGTGACCATGAAACTGGTCCTCTCCACGGGTGCCCATCAGCGAGGTCGACCGGAGAGAGATCCGAACCGGCTGCCGCCGGAGCGCATGGACGGACGGCTGCGCTGTCGAGGAGGGTCCACAACCCGGGCCTCGCCACCGCGTCATGTCGTTCACGTGCCGGCCCCGACGCTACCCGAAAGTGCCAGCCATTACTAGCCGAAAGTATGAGTGGGTCAAGGTAGGGCGAGGTCAGGCGCACATTGGCAGTTCGCTTCCGGGCTTCTAGGGTGGTCAGGACACGGGGGAGGTGGAGCGTGGTCGACGCTGGCGACGCGGCGCGTTGGCTACAGCTCAACGCACCCCGGGGTGGCCCCGACGAGCTGTCGCTCCTCGTCGCTCGGGTGGCCCCGGCGATCGGCGCCACCGAGATCGTGATCTACCTGGCGGACTACACCCAGTCGTGCCTCGTGCCCATGCCGGCCGCCGGTCCGACCCGGGACGAGCTGACGATCGAGACGACCCTGGCCGGACGGGCGTTCACGACCCTCGACGTGCAGCGAGCCGCGGACAGTCCGGACCGACTCTGGGTGCCTCTGCTGCTCGGCTGCGAGCGGCTGGGTGTCCTGGAGGTCGTGTCGCCGGCCGCCGGTGACCCGGCGTTGGACGGGCCCGCCTGGGAGTTGGCGGTCAACGTCTCCCAGGTCCTGGTGAACCGCCGGCTCTACGGCGATGTCGTCGAGCGGATGCGACGTCGCCTCCCGATGCAGGTCGCTGCCGAGATCGTGTGGGGGCTGCTGCCGCCGCTGACCTTTGCCACCGACGAACTGGTGATCACCGCGATCCTCGAACCGTGCTACGACGTCGGCGGGGACATCTTCGACTACGCGCTCAACGGCGACGTGCTCAGCGTCGGACTCTTCGACACCTGCGGGCACGGCATCAAGGCGAGCACCCTGGCCTCGCTGGTGGTAAGCGCGTACCGCAACGCTCGCCGGTCCGGCCTCGACCTCGTCGACACGGCGATCAGTATCGACCGGTGGGTGCGCTCCGAGCACCCCAGCTACTTCGCGACCGCGCTGCTCGCCGAGCTGGACCGGCGGACCGGTCGACTCAGGATCATCAACGCGGGCCACCCCGGCGCCATGCTGCTGCGCGCCGGCAAGGCCATCCGGGAGCTGCCGGGGCCGACCGCGCTGCCGCTCGGCCTGGGTCACCTGACGGCGGCCAGACCCGAGGTGTACGAGGAGGAGCTGCACCCGGGCGACCGCATCCTCGCCTACACCGACGGCATCACTGATGCGCGCAGCGCCGACGGGGAGCGGTTCGGGCTGGACCGGCTCGTCGACTTCGTCAACCGTGCCCTCAATGACCGGCTGCCCAGCCCGGAGACGATGCGCCGCCTGGTGCGTGCCGTCCTCGCGTACCAGGACGAGCAGCTCGACGACGACGCCACCGCCCTGATCCTGGAGTGGCAACCGCCGCACGTGCCGCTGGGGCACCTGCGTCACGTCACCGTGCCCCACCCCTGACCGCCGAGTGGGATTTTGCACTCCCAGTGCACTTGTCTGGGGTTCGGAGGCTGTCTAGCGTCACACCATGGCTGACTCGTGGACCTTCGCCGTGGCCCGTGACGATCTCTCCCGGACCACGCTCACCGACGACGACGTGCCCGAGTTGCCCGATGGTGCGGCGCTGCTGCGCGTCGACCGCGTCGGCCTCACCGCCAACAACGTGACCTACGCGGTGCTGGGCGAGGCGATGCGCTACTGGGAGTTCTTCCCGCCCGGCCCGCGCGGGCTCGACGCGCAGTGGGGGCTCGTCCCGCTGTGGGGATTCGCCGAGGTGGTCGCGTCGACGGTCGCCGACGTCGAGGTGGGCCAACGGGTCTACGGCTATCTACCGTCCGCCGCCCACCTGGTGGTCCGGCCGGACCGGGTGGACGCGTCCGGGTTCCGCGACGCGAGCCCGCACCGCGCCGAGCTGCCCTCGCCGTACAACGCGTACCGGGCGACCAACGGCGACCCGGCCTACCAGGCCGAGCAGGATGATCTGCTGATCCTGTTCCGGCCGCTCTTCTTCACCTCCTTCATGCTGGCCGACCAGGTCGTCGACAACGACTTCTACGGCGCGCGGTCGCTGGTGCTGTCGTCGGCGTCGAGCAAGACGGCGTACGCCGCCGCGTGCGAACTGCACGGCCGCGGCGCGCGCCTGATCGGGCTCACCTCGCCCGGCAACGTCGCGTTCACGCGGTCACTGGGCTGCTACGACGACGTCGTCCCGTACGACGCGATCGACACCCTCGACGTGGTCGACACCGCGTACCTCGACCTGTCCGGCGGGCCCGCGACCCGGGCCGCGCTCCGCGAACACCTCGGCGACCGGCTCGTCCGGGACATCGCCGTCGGGCTCACCACCCAGACGCCCAACGCCGACGCCGCCGGAGAGGTCTTCTTCGCGCCCGTGCAGATGCGCAAGCGCGGTAGGGACTGGGGGCGCGACGGCCTCGACGCGCGGTTCACCGACGCCTGGCAGCGGTTCGTCCCGAAGGTGAGCGGATGGCTCGACGTGCGGGTCGGCCACGGTCCGGAGGCGCTGCGGGACGCCTGGCTCGACGTCCTCGCCGGTCGTACGCCCCCACGGGTGGGCCACGTCATCCAGCTCTAGCCGCGTTACGGCACGATGGCGTCGACGTAGCCGCCGTCGACCCGGACCGCAGCGCCCGTCGTCGCCGAGGCGAGCGGAGAGGCGAGGTACGTGACCATGTTGGCGATCTCCTCCGGCTCGATGAGCCGCTGGAGCAGCGACTGCGGCCGGTGCAGCCGCATGAACTCCCGCTGGGCCTCATCCCACGGGAGGCTGTCGCCCACCAGATCGGCGACGAGGTCCTCCACGCCGCCGGTGTGGGTCGGCCCGGCGAGCACCGAGTTGACGGTCACGCCGGTGCCGGCCGCGGCCTTCGCGAACCCGCGCGAGACGCCGAGCAGGGCGGTCTTCGAGACGCCGTAGTGGATCATTTCGGCGGGGATGACGACGGCCGAGTCACTGGCGACGTACTGCACCCGTCCCCAACCGCGGTCCATCATCGCCGGCAGGTAGGCGCGGGTCAGCCGGACACCGGCCAGCACGTTCACCTCGAAGTAGCGACGCCACTCGTCGTCCGAGATCTCCAACGGCTCGGTCGGTCCGAAGATGCCGAGGTTGTTGACCAGGATGTCGACGCTGGGCAGCAGGTCGAGCGTACGAGCCGCACCCTCGTCGGTCGACACGTCCGCGTCCACCTCGACGACCTCCGCGCCGGGGACCTCGTCGCGTAGCGCCTTCGCCGCGCGCCGCACGCTGGCGGCGGTACGGCCGTTCACGGCCACCCGCGCCCCCGCCCGGGCGAGCCCGACCGTGATGGCCGCGCCGATGCCCTGGGTCGAGCCGGTGACCAGCGCGGTCCTACCGGCAAGATCGATCTGAATCGTCATGTCCCGTCCCCGTCCTTGCGCACCGCACCCGCTTACCGCAGCCTCGACCGTAACGGTGTCGGCCGGACCCGGCAGGGTGAGTCGGACAGCTCACGCCCGACGGCCGCGGCCGGTGTCCGGTCCGAGCAGAAAACCGTAATCTGACCTGCCACCGCTCGTCTCCGATCAGGAGGCGGTCAGCGCGCACAGGCGCTGTTCGGACCGAGCGCACAAGGAGTGGAACCCATGTCGTCAGCCGGTCGGGCAGTTGCCGATCCCGGGTTGGTCGTCGCGGCGCGACAGGGCGACCGGCGCGCTCTCGACGACCTCGTGGCGGCCTCGCTTCCGCTGGTCTACAACATCGTCGGGCGCGCGCTGCGCGGTCACGCCGACGTCGACGACGTCGTCCAGGAGACTCTGGTACGGGTGATCCGGCACCTGCCCACCCTCAACGACCCGGAGGCGTACCGGTCCTGGCTGGTGGCGATCACCATCCGGCAGGTACGCGACTGGGACCAGCGCCGACGCCTCGCCCTCAACCGGGACGCCGGGCTGGACGCGATCCACAACGTGCCCGACCCCGCCTCCGACTTCGCCGGGATGACGATCCTCCGGCTCGGCCTCACCGACCAGCGACGTGAGGTCGCCGAGGCCACCCGGTGGCTCGATCCGGACGACCAGGAACTGCTGTCGCTGTGGTGGTTGGAGGAGACCGGCGAGCTGACGCGTACCGAGATCGCCGAGGCGGCGAATCTGTCGCCGGGGCACGTCGCGGTCCGCATCCACCGGATGAAGGAGCAGATCCAGAGCGCTCGCGGGGTCGTCCGCGCGCTGCACGAACGACCCGGGTGCCCGGACCTGCACGCCGTGACGGCCGAGTGGGACGGCAACCCGAGCCCGCTGTGGCGCAAGCGGTTGGGCCGACACGTCCGGGACTGTGCGTTCTGCGGTCACCTGGGCGCCGCCTTCCTGCCGATCGACCGGCTGCTCGCGGGGATGTCGCTGCTGCCGCTGCCGGCCGGCCTCAGCGCCCACCTCCCGCAGGCGACCGCGCCCATGGCCGTCGCACCGACCGTCGGGCCGTCGTCGAACGTCGCCGGCCTGGCGGCGCACGCGCCAAGTGGCCTGCTGCCGTCCCTCGCGGCTTCGGTGGCGGTGGCGGTCACCGCGGTCACCGCGTTGGTGGTGCTCCTGCCGGCTGATCCGGCCGCCGCGCCGCAGGCCACGCCCTCCTGGGCGGCGGCGCCGCCCGCCTCGCCCACCGTCGTCGCCTCGCCGAGCAAGGCGCCGTCACCGAGCGTCCGTCCGTCGCCCTCGAAGGCGCCGGTCGTGCCGGCGGTCAGCTCCGCGCGCAAGGGCGTGGGGGTGTGGAACTTCGCGGGCGCGAGTCAGGCGTTGGCCAACTCGAAGGCCGGTTGGTACTACACCTGGGGCACCCAGCATCCCGGCATCACCACTCCCAAGGGCGCGGCGTTCGTTCCCATGATCCGCAGCGCGGAGAACGTCAACGCCGGGGAGCTGGCCCGGGCCCGGGCGGCCGGGCCCTACCTGCTCGGCTTCAACGAGCCGGACCTGCCCGAGCAGGCCAACATGACCGTCGACCAGGCACTGGACCTGTGGCCGCAACTGATGGCGACCGGCAGCAAACTGAGCAGTCCGGCGGTCGCCTGGGGCGGGGCGGATCCGCAGGGTTGGCTGGGCAGGTTCATGGCCGGCGCCGAGGCCCGGGGCCACCGCGTCGACTTCATCGCCCTGCACTGGTACGGGGGCGACTTCACGACGGCCGCGGCCGTGGACCAGCTCCGGCAGTACCTGCAAGCCGTCTATCAGCGGTACAAGAAGCCGATCTGGCTGACCGAGTTCGCGCTGATCCGGTACGACGGCGGGCGTCAGGTGTTCCCCAGTCAGGAGCAGCAGGCCGCCTTCCTCACCGCGGCGACCAGCATGCTCGGCCAGCTCTCCTACGTGCAGCGGTACGCCTGGTTCGGCCTGCCCGCGACCGACAAGGACAAGTCCGGGTTGTTCAGCGACGGTTCCAAGGCGACGGCTGTCGGCCGCGCGTTCCAGGCGGCGCGCTGATGACCGGTTCCGCGCTCAAGACCCCCGCCTGGCGGATCGCCGGCGTCGCCGCGACCCTGGCCGCGACGACGTTGGCCGTCGGCCTGACCTGGAACGCGAGCCGCCCGGACCAACCCGCCGCGCCCGCGTCGTCAGCTCCCGCGCCGGCCGCGTCGGTGCTGCTCAACGGCACCGACGACGCCTTCATCCAACTGCTGCTCCCGATGGACGAGGGTGTCCTCGCGCTGATCGACCACCTCGACACCCGTCCGTCGGCGACCGACCCCGCGCTGCGCGCCATCCTCGGTGACATCCGGACGGCGCACCGGGCCGAGGCGTCGGAGCTGCGGCGTCTGCTGGCCGCCGGCAACGTCCCCGAACAGAACATCCACGAGGGGCACCAGATGCCCGGCATGGTGACGGACGACCGCCTCACCGAGCTACGCGCCGCCCCCGACGCCGAGGTGCCGTCCCGGGCCGTGGGTCTGCTCCGGGCGCATCTTGAGCAGACGGTGGTGCTGTGCCGGGGCGAGCAGAACGCCGGGGGCAGCCCGGAGGTGCGGGCGCTCGCCGGCCGGATCCAGACGACGCGGGCCGCCGAGCTGAGCGCTCTGGCGGGTCGTCCCGGCTCGACCGGCGATGCGGACCACTGACCTGTACGACACCGTCGGCGGTCCGGCGCGGGTGTCGCGGGCTGGCCATCGTGCCGCGACGACCGGGTACGCGGACAGCGTCCGGCGAGGTCGTACCGGTGGGGCAGGGTCACCCCGCCGGGGTGCCGCGACCACACCGACGGCGGGTTGGCGCGGTGGGCACCGCCGTGCCACGGGTCACGCCACCCTGGTCCGGGCGAGCGCGCTGGTGGGCCTGGGGTGGCTGCTCGCGATTCTCGCCGCGCCGCACGTCACCCTCTCCCCGGGCGGGCGGATGCTCGCCCTCTTCTGCCACCTGACCTGCCTGGTGGTGGGCTTCGGCGCGGTGTTGACGGTGGACTGGTTCAGCCTGCGCTGGCTGTTGCGTCGCGAACCGCTCGACGCCGTGCTGAACGCGGCACGGGCGGCTCACCCGCTCATCTGGCTGGGCCTCGTCGGTCTGGTGGTCAGCGGCGCGGCGTTGGGACCGGACACGTCCTCCGCGCTGGTGTGGGTCAAGCTGGTCGCGGTGCTCGTGGTCGGCCTCAACGGACTCTTCCTCGGCCGGGTACGGGATCGACTCGTCGCGGTCCAGGACGGCCCACGCTGGTCCGCTCTGCTGCCCGGCGTCGCCGCCGCCCTCACCTCCCAGCTCGGCTGGTGGGCCGCGACGCTGATCGGCTTCCTCAGCGCGAATCGCTGATCCGGTGGTCAGCCGGCCGGGTGGTCGGCCTCGAAGCGGGACCGGGTGAGGAACGCGAGCTGGGCGCGCTTGTCCGGCATGTCGATCTCGGCGTCGAAGGTGAACCCCTCGATCTCCAGGCGGCGCAGCGCGAGGTGGTTGCGGACGTCCGGCTCGACGACGATCCGCCGCGCGGCCGGGTCGCGGAACAGGAACCGCGCCAGGGCCGGACCGACCGCGTCGGTGAGACCACGGGCGAGGTGCCGGGCCGGGCTGAGCAGCAGGTGCATCCCGATGTCGCCGGGCTGTACGGCGTACCGCTCGCCGACCGGGTCCGCCTCGGGCTGATAGGTCTGGAACAGGCCGACCGGCTCCCCGTCGACGCGGATCAGGTACGCGTGGTGCGTGGGCAGGCCTTCGACGAAGGTGTAGATCTCGCGGACCTGGTCGAGGGTGTGTGTCCCCATGCCCCAGAACGAGTTCCGGGGCAGCGTGACCCAGCGGTGCAGGAGCGCCGCGTCCCGGTCGGGCGCCACGGGCGTCAGCGTGAGCTCGCCGAGGCCGGTGATCTTCTCCTGGTATGTCATGTCGTGCTCCTTTGCTGCTGCGGGCTGGGATGGCGCGAGGGGGACGCGCGTTCCGCCTGCGGCGAAGGTAGGTTAGCCTGCCCTAACAAAGGTTCGCCTTACCTGGAGGGTGCGTGAAGCGGAACTGGGAAGCCCTGGTCCTCAAGGCCATGGGAGGCCGGGACTTTCAGTTGACGGTGCGGGCCACCGAGTCGGTGGACGGGCACTACCAGCGGCTGCTCCTGGACGACGGCGGCCTGCTGGCGGCGTGCGGCGTCCACCCCACGATGTGGGTCCGACTGTGGTTCGACAACGACGGGCGGGCGCACCAGCGGGCGTACACGCTCGTCGACCCCGACCCGGCCACCGGCCGGTTCAGCCTCGAATTCGCCATCCATGACGGCTGCGCCGCCCGCTGGGCGACCTCGGCGCGGGTGGGCGACACCATCGTCGCCACCGTGCAGGGCAGCGCCTTCGCACTGCCCGACCCCGCGCCGGAGCACCTCTACCTCGTCGGCGACGCGGCCTCCCTGCCGGCGGTCAACAGCCTGCTCGACGCCGGTGCCGACATCCCGGCGACGATCTGGCTCGAGTACGCCCACGAGGGCGAGAAGGCCCTCGCGCCGCGCGCCCGGGCGCACCACGACGTGACCTGGGTGCCCCGGGACGCCGACGGCCAGCACCTCGTCGACACCGTCCGCTCCGATCTGCCGGCCAACGACGCGGCCCACTACTGGGTCGCCTGCGAGGCGGCCACCACCCGGGGCATCACCCGGCACATCCGCCGGACGCTGGGCGTGGACAAGGACCGGCTGACCTCGCTCGGCTACTGGAGAGCCCCGTGAGAGGCCGGCTCGGCACCCTCACCGCGCTGTACGTCACGCAGTACCTCGGCATCGGCTTCATCACCGTCGGACTGACCGCCATCCTGCGCGACGGCGGCACCTCGCTGGACACCCTCGCGCTGCTCCAGGTCGTCGGCGTGATCTGGCCCGTCAAGTTCCTCTGGGCGCCGATCCTCGACCGGTACGGCTCCCGTCGGCACGGCCACTACCGATCCTGGCTGCTCGTCCTCCAGAGCGCCCTGGTGTTGGCCCTGCTGGCCCTGCTGCCGTTTCCCCGTCCGGCCGACGCGCTCGGTCCGGTCATCGCGATCTGCGCCGCGTACGTCTTCTTCTCCGCCACCCAGGACATCGCCGTGGACGCCGTCGCCGTGCGGATGCTCCACGAGGCGGACCGGGGGACCGGCAACGGCATCCAGGTGGCGGCGAGCTACCTCGGCAACCTGCTCGGCGGCGGCGCCTGCGTACTGGTCTACGACCGGTTCGGCTGGGTGCCGGCGGTCGGCCTGCTGGCCGCGATGACCGCGGTCGGGCTGCTGGTGGTGTGGCGGTTCGCCGAGCCGGCCCGTACCGATCGGGTCGACCGCGTCGGTACCGCCTACCGGGCGCTGCTGTCGGTGTTCGGCCAGCCCGGCTGCCGGCGGTGGACCTTCGGCGTCGTGCCACTGGTCTACGTCGGCGCGGGCATGGCGTACGCGCTGGTCACGCCCGCCCTGGTGGACGCGGGATGGTCGTTGGGCCGGATCGGGGTGGTGACCGGTGTGGTGACCAGCGCGCCGGCCATCGTGGCCGGGCTGGTCGCCGGGGTCGGCGTCGGCCGGTTCGGTCGCGGCACCATGCTCGTGGCCGGCGGGGTGGCCCTCGTGGTGTCGACGACGATGCTGCTGCCGTTGCTGAACGGCCGTGCCCCGCTGGGCGGGACCGTCATCGCCCTCTGCTGCTTCATGGTGGCCTACACGATCGCCAACGTCGTGCTCTACACGGTCAACATGGACTATTCGCGGCCGGGAACCGGTGGCACCGATTTCACCGTCCTGTCGTCGTTCGGCCTGGTGTGCTCGTTCGGCGCCTCCTCGCTGGGCCTGGCGGCCGCGGACCGGGTCGGCTACCCGCCGGTGGCGGTCGCCGCCGTCGTGCTGGTGGCCGCCGGGGTCGCCCTCGGTCTGGCGCACCAGCGTCGGTTCCCGCGCACACCCCACGCCGCCTCCGAACCGGCTACCGAGCGCAGGTCGACCGGCGTACGGGCGGCGGTGTGACGCTCACCCAGCCGGTCACCGCTCCCACGGCGTCGGCCCGACCACCACACCGCTGGCTCGTCCTGGCCGTGCTCTGCGTCGCCCAGCTCGTCGTGGTGCTGGACAACACGGTGCTGACCGTGGCGGTGCCGGTGCTCACCAGCGAGCTGGGCGCCAGCACCGCCGACGCGCAGTGGATGATCAACGCGTACGCCCTGGCCCTGTCGGGGCTGCTGCTCACGGCCGGCGCGGCCGCGGACCGGTACGGGCGACGCCGGATGCTGCTCGCCGGGCTCGTCCTGTTCGGACTCGGCTCGCTGGCGGCGGGCCTCGCGAGCAGCAGCGGTCAGTTGATCGCCGCACGGGCGGGGATGGGCGTCGGCGGGGCGCTGCTGGTCACGTCGACGCTCGCGGTGGCGATGCAGGTCTTCGACGGGCCCGAACGCTCCCGCGCCATCGGCATCTGGGCCGCCACCAGCGCGTTCGGCTTCGCGGTCGGGCCGCCGATCGGTGGCACCATCCTGGCCCACCTGCCGTGGGGTGCCATCTTCCTGCTGAACGTCCCCATCGTGCTGGTCTGCCTGCTCGTCGGGCGGGCGCTCGTTCCCGAGTCCCGTGGCACGACCGGGGGCCGGCTCGACGGGTGGGGCGCGACGCTCTCCACCGCGGGGCTGACCGCGGTCGTCTTCGCGATCATCGCCGGGCCGGAGCGGGGTTGGGCCTCGACCGAGGTGGTCGGTACGGCGGGTGCCGGCGTACTCCTGCTCGGCTGGTTCGTCCGCTGGGAGCGGCGGATCGCCCACCCCATGCTGGACCTGCACTTCTTCCGGAACCGGCAGTTCGTCGGCGCGGTGTCCGGGGTCGTCCTGGTCACCTTCGGGGCGACCGGCGCGCTGTTCCTGCTGACCCAGCACCTCCAGTTCGTCCGTGGCTATCCGGCCTGGGAGGCGGGCCTGCGCATGGCCCCCTTCGCGCTGTCCATCGTGCTGCTCAACGTCAGCGGGGTGGCGGCCGCCGTGATCCGTCGTCTCGGGCTGGCCGCCGCCATCGCCGTCGGCATGACCCTGCTCGCGGCCGGCCTCGCGGCGGTGACCCTCCGGTCGGACGACGGGTACGGGGTGCTGCTCGCTGGCCTGCTCGTCATGGGCGTCGGCTGCGCGCTGGCCAACCCGGCGATCGTGGAGGCGGTGATGAGCGCGATCCCGGCCGAGAAGGCCGGCGCCGGCGCCGGAGTGGACGGGACCATGACCGAGGTCGGCAGCAGCCTCGGCATCGCCGTACTCGGCGCGGTCCTGAACGCTCGGTTCGCGGCGCTGCTGCCCGCCGCGCTGGCCGGCGCGGACTCGTTCCCGGCGGCGCTCGCCGCCGCGCGGGAGGGACCGCAGCGGGCGGCCGTGACCACCGCCTTCGCCTCCGCGCTGGAGACCGGGCAACTGGTCGGCGCCGCTGCGGTACTGGCTGGTGGTCTGCTCGCCGCCGCACTGCTGCGCCGCGCGCACACCGCCCGGACGCCGACGGCCGGCGGCTAGGCCGGCGGCTCGACCGCCTCGGCGAGCACCTCCAGCACGTGCCGGTACGGCTGCCCGGTGGCCCGACTCATGCCCATCTCGCAGGTGCGGTTGCAGGAGGCGTACGCGTCGTGCGGGCGCTCGTTGACCTCGGCGGCCTGGGCCGCGGTCGCGCCGGCGGTGACCTCGGGGTGCAGCAGTCCCCGGTCACCCGCGAAGGCGCAGCAGCCCCAACTGTCCGGCACGGTCACCGTGTCGGCGACCGCCCGAGCCACCGTGTGCAGGTCGTCGACGCCGTCGAGGTGCACGGTCGAGCAGGTGGGGTGCAGCGCGAGCGAACCGAGTCGCCGGGCCTCGGGCAGCGCCGGCAGCAGGTGCCGCGCGGTGAAGGTGACACTGTCGACGAAGCGCAGCCCGGCGTACCGCGCCCGGTCTTCCTCGGCGAGCGCGGCGGTCAACTGGGCGAGACCGTGGGTACAGGACGACGCGTCGCACACGACGGGCAGCCGGCCGTGGTCGCTGGCGGCCCAGAGCACGGCCAGGGTGCGCTCGGCCATCTCGCGGTGCCCGGCCGGGTAGCCCTTGGACTGCCAGGGCGTCCCGCAGCACAGACCCGCCGTGCCGGCCGGTACGACCACCGGCACCCCGGCCAGGTCACACAGGCGCAGGAACGCCGCCGCCGAGCCGCCGGACGGACCGTCCTGGGCCGCGAAGACGCTGCCGATGCAGGCCGCGAAGAACACCGCCTGGGCGTCCGGCGCGCTGCGCGGCGTCGGACGGGACGCGCCGGCCCGGGGGATGTCGTCGCTCCACTGTGGTACGAGTTCGGTGCCGCCGAGGGACCGGAGCACCCCGGTAGCGGCGCGGACCACCGGCGTCGGGGTGACGTGCGCAGCGTTCAGCCCGACCCGGACACCGGTCACGGCGGCCTTCCAGTGCCGCGCCACACCGGCTGCGGTGCGCTGCGCGCGCGGGCTGTGCCGCTCGGCGCGCAGCCGCTTCATCGCGGCTCCGGTGTCGATGCCGACCGGGCAGGCGGTGACGCAGAGGCTGTCGGCGGCGCAGGTGTCCACCGCCGCGTACGCGTAGTCGTCGGTCAACTCCCGGCGGCGCTCCTCGTCACCGGCGGCGGTGGCGAGGGCGATCTGCCGTTGCAGCACGATGCGCTGCCGGGGCGTGGTGGTGACGTCGGCGGTGGGGCAGACCGGCTCGCAGTAGCCGCACTCCACGCAGGCGTCCAACTCCTCGTCGACCGTCGGGACGGCCTTGAGCTGCCGCAGGTGCACGCTCGGGTCGTCGTTGAGCAGCACGCCCGGGTTGAGCAGGCCGCTCGGGTCGCACAGCCGCTTCAGTTCGCGCATGACGTCGTACAGCTCGTCGCCGTACTGCCGGCGGACGAAGGGCGCCATGGCCCGGCCGGTGCCGTGTTCGGCCTTGAGGGTGCCGCCCTCGGCGAGCACGAGGTCGACCATGTCGTCGGTGAACCGCGCGTAGCGGTCGATCTCGGCCGGCGTGTCGAAGGACTGGGTGAGCATGAAGTGCAGGTTGCCGTCGCGCGCGTGTCCGAAGATCACCGCGTCGGCGTACCCGTGCCGCTCGAACAGGTCGATCAGGCCGTCGCAGGTGCCGGTCAGGCGGGGCATCGGCACCGCGATGTCCTCCAGCAGGGCCGTGGTGCCGGGTGGTCGGGCCCCGGCGACCGCCGTGTAGAGGCCCTTGCGCAGGTGCCAGAGCTTGGCCCGCTCGCGCGGGTCACGGGTCAGCTCGGTGCCGGTGACGGCCGGCAGCCGGTCGAGCACTCGCCGGGCGTCGGCGAGCGTCGCGGCCAGGTGCTCCGCGCTGTCCTCGGCGAACTCCACCAGCAGCGCCGCGTGACCGGTGACGGTCAGCCCGCGCAGGGTCGCGCTCGCGCCGGGGTCGCGCTGGCTGACCCGCAGCGCGGCCGCGTCCAGCAGCTCGGCGGTACGCGCGCCGGCGGCGAGCAGGGCGGGCAGCGCGTCGGTGGCGTCGGTGAGACCGGGCAGGATGAGCAGCCCGGTGGCGGCATGGGGGTGGATCTCGACGGTGCGGAAGACGGCCTCGGCCACGAAGCCGAGGGTGCCCTCGCTGCCGATCATCAGGTGGGCGAGCATGTCAACCGGGCTGCTGTGGTCGAGCAGCGAGTTCAGTCCGTACCCCATGGTGTTCTTCATCGCGAACAGCCGCTCGACGGTGGCCCGCGAGCCGGGGTCGGACCGCACCCGGTCGCGCAGCCGCAGCAGCCCGGCGTGCAGCTCGGGTTCGGCGGCCCGCAGCCGCTCGTCGGCGTCGCGGGCGGCGGAGTCGACGACCGTGCCGGACGGCAGCACGAAACGTAGCGACTCCATCGTGCGGTACGCGTTGTCGGTGGTACCGCAGGTCATCCCGCTGGAGTTGTTGGCCACCATGCCGCCCACCGTGCAGGCGGCCTCGCTGGCCGGGTCCGGGCCGAGCCGCCGGCCGTAGCGGGCCAGCCGGGCGTTGGCCTGCCGGATCGTCAGCCCCGGCTGGAGCCGGATGCGCCGCCCGTCGTCGAGGACCTCCGCGTCGCGCCAGTCGGTGCGCACGTCGACCAGGACCCCCGCGCCGCCGGCCTGCCCGGCGAGGCTGGTGCCGCCGCCGCGCAGGGTCAGCGGCACCCCGGCCTCGCGGGCGCCGGCCATCAGCGCGCCCACCTCGGCCGCCGAGGCGGCGCGGACCACCGCCTGCGGCTCGAACAGGTACGGCGAGGCGTCGTGCGCCGCCGCGAGCCGCCGGGGCAGCTCGGCGCTGGCCCGGCTCGGGTCGTCGAGGCGGGAGCGCAGCAGGTCGGCGACCTCGCGGGCGCGGACGCCGGCGGCGGTCGGCGCGGGTACGACGGTGCTCATGGGCGGATCCTCCCGTGCGGGGCGGTCAGTCGGACGCGACGATCAGCAGCCTGGTCGGGGCGGTGCCGCCCGGCGCGGGTAGCCGCAGCGGCTCGCGGCCGGGGGTGATGCTGCCGAGCACCGAAGCGTGCCGCGCGCCGGTGCCCGAGGGCAGGGTGCCCGGCAGCCCGTGCACGGTCAGGTAGCCCAGCAGCGCGAACGCCAGCGCCTCCTTGGCGTCCGACGGGACACCCACCTCGTCGCTGGACGTCAGGTCGACGCCCGGCAGCTCGTCGACGAGCATGCCCATCAGCGTGGGGTTGTGCGCCCCGCCGCCGGAGACCACGAGCCGGGTGACGCCGTGCGCGCGGCAGGCGTCGGCCACCGTGACCGCCGTCAGCCGGGTGAGCGTGGCCAGCACGTCCCGCGAATCCGGGGTGGGCACGTCGGCCAGGGCGGCGAGCAGGTACGGCAGGTGGAACAGCTCCTTGCCGGTGCTCTTCGGGCCGGGCAGCCGGTAGTACGGCTCGTCGAGCAGCCGCCGCAGCAGCGCCGGGCTCACCTGCCCGGCGGCTGCCCCGCGCCCGTCCCGGTCGTACTCCTCGACGCCGCCGCTGAAGTGGCGTACGGCGGCGTCGAGAAGCGCGTTGGCCGGTCCGGTGTCGAACGCGAGAGGGTCGGCGTCCGGTGCGACGACCGTGATGTTGGCGATCCCGCCCAGGTTGAGGGCGGCCGGGATGCCCGGCAGACCGCGCAGCAGCAGCGTGTCGAAGAGGGCGACGAGCGGTGCGCCCTGGCCGCCGGCCGCGACGTCGCGGCTGCGCAGATCGGCCACGACCGGAAGTCCGGTGGCCTCGGCGATCCAGGCCGGCTGACCCAGTTGCAGGGTGCCCCGGACCGTGCCGTCCTCGACCCAGTGGTGCATGGTCTGGCCGTGTGAGACGACCAGGTCGGCCCGCCCCTCGCACAGCTCGGCGAGGGCTCGCGTGCCGGCTGCGGCGAACGCCCGGCCGATGCCGGTGTCCAGCACGCAGATCGCCTCGGTGGTGGTCGGCGCGGGTGGCAGGGCGGCGGCGATCCGGGCCCGCAGCTCGTCCGGGTACGGGTGGCTGAGCCGGCCCAGCGGGCGCATCCGCAGGGTGTCGCCGGTCAGCTCGAACTCCGCGGCGGCGGCTTCGATGCCGTCGTACGAGGTGCCGGACATCAGGCCGATCACGCGCATGGCGGTCTCCTTCATGCCCGGCCCACGGGTGCCGCCGTTGTCTCGTCGTCATCGTCGACGCGGCTGTGGTCGTACGGCGTCGGGGCCGGGTGGAACCAGCTCGACACCACGCCGACGGCCAGGGTGATCAGCACGCCGATCGGCACCAGCCACTGGGCGGCGATGGCGGTCGCGGTGGTGGTGCCGGCCGTCGTCACATCGATCTTGACGTAGCGGACGATGTACGTCATCACCGAGATCGTGACGAGGAACGCGATCACCGCGTCGACCTGGTTGGCCCGCTTCACGAGGCGGCCGAGCAGGAACGCGCCGAGCAGCGCTCCGTAGGTGTAGCCGGCGATGGTCAGACCGGTCAGGTAGACGTTTCCGGTGCTGGAGCTGAACGCGCAGGCGAAGATCGCCATCAGCACCGCCCAGACCAGGGTCATCACCCGGGCGAGCCGGAGCATGGCGTCGTCCGACGGGACCTTCTTGAAGAAGCTGTGGATGAAGTCGGCGACCGTGGAGTTCGACATCGAGTTCAGCGCCGACGACAGCGACCCCATCGCCGCGCCGAGGATGCCGGCGACCAGCAAGCCCGAGATGCCCACCGGCAGGGCGTGCAGGATGAAGTTCGGGTACAGGTTGTCGGTGCTGTTCAGGCCCAGCTCCTTGAAGGTCTGGCCCTTGTTGTACGACCAGAGCAGCGCGCCGACCAGCGAGAACGCCGCGAACTGGATGACCACGAAGATGCCCGAGGAGACCATCGCCAACTGGCCCTCGCGCAGCGTGCGGGTCGACAGGATGCGCTGGACGATGAGCTGGTCCGACCCGTGGCTGGCCATCGCGAAGATGGCGCCACCGATGATCGCGGTCGGCAGCGCGAACGGGCTGGTGAGCACGTGCGCGAGGTCGAAGTTGGTGTCGAAGAGCTGGAACTTGCCGGCGTCCAACGCCTGCGAGTAGCCGTCGAACCCGATGGCGTGGCTGAGCACCGCGACGGCCAGGATCGCCCCGCCGAGGTAGAGGCCCATCTGGATGGCGTCGGTCCAGATGACCGCCTTGATGCCACCGAGGTAGGTGTAGACCACCGTGATCAGTGTCAGCACGATGATGATCGCCTGGTAGCCGACGTTCAGCCCGAACTCGTCGAGGAGCAGCTTGATCGGGATGGCCGAGGCGAACAGTCGTACGCCCTCGGCGAGCAGGCGGGTGAAGACGAAGGTGATCGACGCCAGGCCCTGGAGTTTCAGGCCGAACCGCTCACCGAGGTACTGGTAGGCGCTGACGAAGCCACCCCGCTTGTAGAGCGGGATGAGCACCGCGGCCACGATCACGCGGCCGATCACGTAGCCGAGGGCCAGTTCGACGTTGCCGAAGCCCTGACTGCTGTACGCGCCGCCGGGCACGCTGATCACCGTGAGAACGCTCGTCTCGGTGGCGACCACGGAGAACGAGACGGTCCACCAGGGCAGTTTTCCCTCGCCCACGAAGTAGTCCTTGGACGACTTCTGTTTACCGGACAGGCGTAGTCCGACGGCGGCGATCACCACGAGGTACAGCACGATCACGACAAGGTCGAGTTGACGCACGGTTCACTCCCAACCAGCGGGGTTGTCAATAAGTGACGTTGGCCCACACTAACCCGAAACTTTTTGCCAGTGCCCGTCCGGTCTGGTTACGCTGTGGTCTCAGCCTGCCGATACGGGGCGGACGCGAGGCCCAAACGGTGCGTTGCCGGCGGATTCTCAACGATCTGGCGCGCGTCGCCGAACTGGTCAGGGAGCACTCGCCCGGTCGGCGACTGAGTCACCAGCGAGAGGAACGAACACCCCGTGGACCTCAGCACCCTCGGCACCGAGACCCGCAACGACAACACCACCGACCTCGACCGCATGTCGCCCACCGAGATGCTCCTCGCCATGAACGACGAGGACCACACGGTCGCGGACGCCGTCCGCCGGGCCGTGCCGGACATCGCGGCCGCCGTCGACGTCGTCGTGGCCTCGCTGCGCCGAGGCGGTCGGTTGATCTACCTGGGCGCCGGCACCAGCGGCCGGATCGGCATGCTCGACGCCGTCGAGTGCCCACCGACCTTCGGTACGTCGCCCGAGCGGGTCGTCGGTCTGCTCGCCGGCGGGGCGGGAGCGTTCGGCGTCGCCGTCGAGGGCGCGGAGGACGACCCGGACCGTGCCGTCGCCGATCTCGACGCGATCGGGGTCAGCGACCGCGACACGGTGGTGGGGCTCGCGGCCAGCGGTCGTACCCCGTATGTGGTGGGTGGGTTGGCGCACGCCCGCGCGCGGGGGGCGAGCACCGTCTCCGTCGCCTGCAACACCGACGCGGTGATCAGCCGGCACGCCGACGTCGCCATCGAGGTGCCCACCGGCCCCGAGGTGCTCACCGGCTCGACCCGGCTCAAGGCCGGCACCGCCGAGAAGCTCGTCTGCAACATGCTCTCGACCGCCACGATGGCCCGGCTCGGCAAGGTCTACGGCAACCTGATGGTGGACATGAACGCCACCAACGCCAAGCTCGTCGACCGGGCGCGTCGCATCGTCGCCGAGGCCGCCGACACCGATCTCGACACGGCCGCGGAGGCGCTGGCCGCGGCGCACGGCCATGCCAAGACGGCCATCGTGCTGCTGCTCGCGCACTGCACCGCTGAGGAGGCCGCGGCACGGCTGCGCGAGGCCGACGACGACGTCCGGGCGGCCGTCGCGGCCTGACCGGCCGTCGCGCCGGGGCGGTCAGCGGTTGACGTACGCGGCGAGGCCGCCGAGTTCCTCGTTGGCGATGAACACCGACCGCACGTTGAGGATGGCCTCCTCCACGTGCGTGTCGCAGCCCCAGGCCGAGTCGCCCCACGAATCGGCGATCTTGATCCTGGCGGGTGCGGAGCAGCCCTGGACCCCGCCGAGCTGGCAGTGCTCCGGATGCGGTCGGGCGGCCTGGGCGGCCGCGGCGTTACGCATCCGCTCGGTGAGCTCCGCGGCGGCGGCCGCACGCTGCTCCGCCTCGGCGCGCAACTGCCGCTCCGCGCGCACCGCCTTCGCCAGCTCCTCGTGGGCCGCCCTGGCGCGGGCCTCGGCGGCCGTCTTCGCCTGCTCGACGTGGTGACGCTCGATGGCCAGGGCCGCCGTGTCGGCGAAGACCCGGGCCAGGGCCAGGTCGGTGTCCTGCGGGACGCGCGGCGTGCGGTGGTACATGGCGAAGGTGCCCAACAGGCCGCCGTCGCGGGCCAGAATCGGCATCGACCAGCAGGCGGCGAGACCGGCCCGCTCCGCCAGCTCCCGGAAGTCCGCCCAGAAGGGGTCGGTGGCGATGTCGGTGACGATGACCGGCTCCCGCCGGTAGGCGGCGGTGCCGCACGAGCCGACACCCTCGCCGGTGGCGATCCCGTCGATGGCCTGGTTGTAGAACTCGGGCAGGCTCGGCGCGGCCCCGTGGCGCAGGTGCCGGCCGTCCTCGTCGGCGAGCAGCACGGAGACGAGCACCTGCTCGGGCGTCAGATCCTCGATGCAGCGGGCCATCCCGTCCAGCACCTCGGTCAGCGGCGCCTGACGGGCGATCTGCTCCAGCAGGGCGCGGTGCTCGACCATCAACCGCTGGGCGTGCTTGACCTGGGTGATCTCCACGCCGATCACCCGGATCCCGGTCACCGTGCCGTCGGCGTCGCGGCGCGGCTCGTAGGTGAAGTCGAAGAACGCCTCCCGCGCGTGCGGGCCGACGCCGAGCATGATCCGGGCGTCCCGACCGGTGTACGGCTCGCCCGTGCGGTAGACCTCGTCCAGCAGGTCGAGGAAGCCCTGACCGGCCAACTCGGGCAGCAGCTCGGCGACCGTGATCCCGGTGCGGGCGCGTTCGGAACCGATGGCGGCGAAGAACGCCGGGTTCGCCGCCTCCACCACGTGCGTGGGCCCCCCGAGGGACGCGAACACCGCGATGGACTGCCCGAACAGCGCCCGCAGATCCTCCTGCGCCGCCTGTCCGGCGTCCGAAGACCGTACGGCGGTCGCCCGCTGGTTCGGTACCGCCGTCATGCTGTGGTCGCCTCTCTCCGGTACGGCTTCCGTCGCTGCACCGCTGGATCGCGGTCCACTCACCCCGGCCAGGATACGAAGAGGGCCGCGAAGCCGCCGGGCAGGGCGCGGATCAGTCGCTCTCGTCCACGAACTTGTAGTAGCTCGCGCGGAATCGTTGCAGCAGCGCGCGCATGAACTCCGGGCCGGCCTCCGGCGACACCCGGTGCGCGCCGGCCGGCACGCCGTTGTCGTAGAAGTCCTGTGCGACTGCACCCCACTCCGGATCGAGAATGGTCAGCGACACCGGTTGGCCGGGCTGCCAATTGAACTCGGCCACCCGATGTTTCGTGTGCTTGGCGAACGTGTACAGCGCCACCCTGGTCGCCGCCTGCTCGGTCATTCCTGCCTCCTGGTTCACTGCGGCTCACTCACCACGGGCTCGGCGGGCGGAAGGCGTTCCACGCCTCGCCCGTGATCGTGCCCCGGGCACGGATCTCGTTGAAGCGGTCCATCGCACCGGACAGCGCCTGCTCACTCAGGCCGGTGCCGCGCAGCCGCTCGGCCAGCGCCGCCGGGTCGGTGTCCTGGAGCCGGGCCATCGTCTCCGGGCTCAGCGGCCGGTTCATCTGCTGCGTCACGAAGTCCGAGCGCAACGGTTCGGCGTTCGACTCGGGGAACGAGTAACCGTGGTCGATGGCGACCAGCCGGCCGTCGGGTCCGGTCAGGTAGTTGAGCATGTGCCGGTCGGTGTTGCCGCTGATGTAGTCGAGGACCGCCATCCGCTCGCCCTCGACGGCCGAATAGGCGTTGGTCGGGCGGCCCGGGGTCGTGTTCTCCACGAACTCCTGCATCGACCCGGCCCCGTGCGGTCCGTCCCAGCGTGCCGTCGTCGGCACCAGGCCGAAGCCCAGATCCTCGTCCAGGCGCGAGGCGGCGACCTCACGCGGGGCCAACTCGTTCTCCGGGATGGACGAACGCACCTGGACGAACTCGTTCTCCGGCACGTTCGGCTTGTAGACGCCGTGCGTACCGTCGGTGAACGTGACCTCGTACGCGTCGTTGACGTGTCCGCCGGGGTCGAGTTCGGTCATGCTGTGTACCTCTCTGCCGAGCAGCCGCAACTCGGCCTCGCTCGCGTGATCAGGCGTCAGCGGATCGGCGTTGGAGCCGGAGTCCGGCGCGGCATTCCCGTCGGGGTCCGTCGGCTCTTCACCACCGTGCGACGTGCCACCGTCGTGCGACGTGCCACCGTCGTGGCCCGGTCCGCCGCCGCCTGGCCCGCCCCCGCCTGGCCCGCCCCCGCCTGGCCCGCCGCCGCCCGGTCCGCCGCCGCCCGGTCCGCCGCCGCCCGGTCCGCCGCCGGCTGGCCCCGGCCCGCGGTCGACGTCGGGTGGCCAGTCGTCCTGCCGGGCCCACGGCGGCGGCTGGCCGCCGCCCGCCGGGTCGGTGTAGCCGCGCGCGCCCGGACCGGGGGCCGGCATGTCGGTGGAGCGCGACCCGCCCGGGGTACGCCGCAGGCCCCGCAACGCCGTGCGCAGGGCGTCGAGCAGTTCGCCGAGCTTGGAGAGGATTGGCCGCAGGCGGCTGACGCTGCGGGCCAGCGCCGTGAGGAGCCCGGAAACCTTGGCGGCCCACTTGGCGACGAGCGAGGAGACCTGCGCGGCGACCAGGGGAGTGGCCGCGCCCAGGGTCAGGCCGGCCTCGGCGAGCCACACCCACAGCCGGACGGCGAGGACCGAGACGAAGTCGGCGATGAGGTCCCGGACCAGTTCCCGGACCAGCGCCACCAGCAGGCCCGCGCCCTCGACGACGGTGCCGATCAGATCGGTGGCGTCCGCCAGGCCGGCGAGATGACGCAGGTGCTGGTCGCTGTAGCGGCGGTACGCCTCGGACGCGGGGCCCGTCCAGGTGGCGATCTCGGTCCGGACCGCCTCGGACAGGGCGGTGGCCTGGTCGCTGACCTGCCGGGAGACGTTGTGCCACGTCTGCGCGTACGCGGTGATCTGGTCCGGGTCGCCGGCCAGCCAGTCGAGGGCGTCGGAGAGTGGCTTGACGTGCTCGATGAGCCAGGCCACCCCCCACGAGACGATCGAACCGATCGGGTCGACGCAGGTCGCCAGCACCTCCATCGACGTACCGAAGCCGCCGATGGTCAGGTCGACCCAGGAGCCGCTCTCGATGCCGTTGCGCAGGTCGACCAGGCTCTCGACGAGCCCGAGGCCGCTGTACGAGGTGGTGGTGTCCTGCCGGGCAGCGATCAGCGGGTTCGCGACGTCGGTGCTCACCGGTGCATCCGCCCGAGGGAGGCGGAGATCGTCGCGTCGGTGTCGTGGTAGGCGTCCACCGTCTCGTCGAGCGCCCCGGCCGCGCTGTGCAACGCCTCCTGCGCCGCCGCGAGCGCCTCGGCGGCCGGGCCCTGGAGGAAGTCCAGCAGGAAGGGGAGCGCCTGACAGACGGGCAGGTGCCCGTACGCGTCGGCACCCATCCGCACGTACGCGGCCGCGTCGTGTGCGATGCCGATTCCCGTGGAGATCCGGTCGACGGAACGGGCGTGTGTGCTCACCGCCGCCGTGGTGACCTCGAAGCCGGCTGCCTCAGCGCCCACGGTCACCCCACGGGCCGTACCCCTGCTCGTCCTCCTCGGGCACCTCCGGGAAGCGCGACTCGTAGCTGCCCACGACGGCGCGGGCGGTCTCGGAGTCGGCGCCGACGGTCTCGGCGGCCGCCTCGGCCACCTGCGGCGTCAACCGGCCCTGCGCCCGGCGCATCACGGCCAGCACCTCGGCGGCGATCTCGTCCGCCCGCCAGCGCAGCACCCGGTCGTCGAGCCGCAGGTCGGTCATGGCGCCGGACGCGGCGACGGTGACCTGGACCGCGCCGTCCGCGCCCTCGGCGGTCGCCGACATCGCCGCCACGCGCTCCGACAACTCGTGCGCACGGGCGGCCCGCTCGGAGATGCCCGCCGCCCAGGAAGCGACGAAGTCTTCGGTCGCCGCGCCGAAGTCCGCGTTCGGGAACTGCGCCATCAGACCTCCCCCGGGTGACCACCGCCGGCCGCACCCGGGGTCGGCCCGAGGCGGCGCAGCCAGCACACGATACGCCCTCACTCTCCGACGTGGAGCCCGCGCCGTCCGCCCGAACGGCGACTCCCGGCCGCTCGGGTGAGCGGCCGGGAGCCATCGATCGGGGGTACGGGTCTGGCGTGGACCCGCTACCCGCTCAGCCGCGGATCCACTGCTGGTTGCTGCCGCCGGTGCACGTCCAGATCTGCACGGCGGTGCCGTTGGCCGTGCCCGCGCCGTTGACGTCCAGGCAGAGCCCCGAGGCGACGCCGGTGATCGTGCCGTCGCCGTTGACGCGCCACTGCTGGCCGCCGCCGCCGTTGCAGGTCATGATCCGCGCGCGGCTCCCCGTCGAGCTGCTGGCCACGTCGAGGCACTTGTTGCCGTAGACGGTGAGCTGGTTGCTGCTGGTGAGCGTCCACTGCTGGTTCGCGCCGCTGTTGCAGTCCCAGATCTGCACGACCGCGCCGTCGGCCTGGCTCTGGCCGTTGACGTCCAGGCACCGGTTGGAGCCCGCGCCCCGGATCGTGCCGGTCGCACCCGGTTCACCGGAGTTGCCGACCGGCGTGACGGAGAGGTTGTCGAACTGGGCGCTGACTCCCTGACCCGTGCCGTAACCGATCTGGCCGGCGACCCAGGTCGAGTCGGAGGCCGTGCCGACGGTGGTGCCGTCGATGCTCGCCGTGAGGGTGCTCCCGTTGAGCGTCAACGCCAGGGTGTGCCAGCGCCCGGTGCCCAGCGCCGAGGTGTTCCCGCTGGCCAGCGTGCGCCAGTTGCCGCTGGTGTTGTTGCTCCGGATCGACCACGCGCCACCGTCGGTCACCCGGAAGTAGTAGCCGTTCAGGTTCTGCGGCCCCTGGTGGTTGTACGTGTTCGCCCGCCCGATGAGCTGCGCGTAGCCGGACTTCTCCAGCATGACGTCGGAGGAGAGCGTGTAGTTACGCCAGCTCAGGTCACCCAACAGCGTGTACGGCTCGGCCTGGCCGGACGTCCAGAAGATCGGCGTCTGCTCCGACATCTGCCGGACGCACCGGCCCGAGTGGCCGCCCCCGCAGGCCGCGATCTCGAACGAACCCTGCTGGTCCATCAGGTACTTGGCCTCACGCCCGACGTCGTAGCTGTCGAACGTGTCGCTGTACGGCAGCTTCAGGGTGCCCTGCGCGGGGCTGGTCGCCGTGCTCTTGCCCTGCCCGCTGGTGGTGGTGATGCTGTAGACGTAGCCGGGCTGGACGGTGAGCGAGAAACGCCCGCCGCTCGGCGTGAGGTCGCTGCCCCGCACGAAGTGGTCGGCGCTGTTGTTCGACCTGACGTTCGTGGCCCAGACGTGGACGGTGCCGGTGGACAGTCCGCCGGTGACGGTGAAGTCGAGGGTCTGCGCCGATCCGGCGTCCATCGTCTCGATGATGGTGCTGTAGTCGCTGTTGTTGGTGGACTTCAGCGACACGTAGCTGCCGTTGTTGCGGTTGCCGCCGAGGTAGCCGCTCGAAGAGTCGAGGTAGCGCCAGCCCGGGGCGGTGAACTGCGTCGTCTGTGCCATCACCCAGGTGCTCTTGCCGATCGAGTAGGCGCCGGACCAGGGCTGCTGGGCCACCGCCACGCCCGTGGTCGCCCACGGGATGTTGGGGGTGATGGCGGCGATGGCGGGCCAGTTGATGTAGCCGGTCATCTTGCCGTCGATGTAGCCACGGTTGATGCCCCGGGCGAGCGCCTGCGCGCCGGCGTTGTAGTCGTCGGAGCCGTTCTCGCTGGCCCAGAGCGCCTTGCCGGTGGATATCGCGTTGTTGGAGCTGGGGCAGCTGCTCTGGGCGCTGCGGTAGCCGCAGACGTAGTGGCTGCCGAAGACCTGTACGGCGTTGGCGAACGCCGGATCGCGCAGCGACTCGTCGGCGGCGCCCCAGCCGAAGTCGTCCGAGGCAACGATCTTGACGTTGCTGTAGCCGCGGGAGTTCAGGGTGGACCGCAGGTTCTTGTACCAGGTGGCGTTGTAGCCCTTCTCGTTCCATCCGCCGAGGTAGTTGATGGTCAGCCCGTGGGTGCCCGCGCAGTCCAGCCAGGCGACCAGGTACTCGATCGAGTCGTTGGACCAGAAGTTGCCGTTGCCGATCCAGCCCGGGGCTCCCCACGCCAGGCCCGCCAGGGCGATGTTGGGGTTGCGCGTCCGCGCCTGCTCCATCAGCCACCACTCGTAGCCCCGGTTGCAGTTGATGCTGCCCCGGGTGTGCTCGTGACTGGGCTCCGCGCCGGAGGTCGAGTTCGTGTCGCCGCCGATCTCCGTCTTCAGCAGCTGCATCGCAGCGCCACGGCCCGGCTTGAACAGGTAGTCCAGGATGTCACTGCGCTGCGGTTCCGGGTAGTCGATCAGAAGTCTGCTGTTGCCACCGCCGCCACTGACCGCGCCGATCCCGTCGAGCGCCCGTCCACCGGACCCGCCGTTGATCGTGATGGCGGTCGCCGCCTGAGCGGGGGAGGCGACGACGGTCAGTACGGCTGCCGCCCCGACGAGCGCCCCCACCAGGGCGGCCGTTAACCGACGTGGACGTCGCGTGTGTCGCCATGACCGGCGTCGTGCCGCCTCGCCGGCACCGCGCCGCCGACTCTCTCTACCGAACATCTGATTCGCCTCCCGGACCGTCCCGACACCCGAAGCCGTACGGCAGGTTGTCGAGCTGTCGCAAGGCGCTGGGGCCGATGATCGAAGATCGTTGATGAGCAGACGTCGTATGTTAAGCACCGCATGGATCGCCGGTCAATGCCACTACTACGCTCAATTACCGCCATTTGCATCGACGGACTTCGCGCAGAGACCTAAAAAGATTTGATGAATGTGGCCTGTCGGAGTACGGCCGAGTGGCTCGGCGGCGGAACCTGACGGTTCCGCCGCCGAGCGCGATCCCTACCCTTGCGCGCTGGAGGCGACCGCCGGGCTCAGCTTCGGGTCCACCGCTGGTTGGCGGCGCCGCTGCAGTCCCGGATCTCGGCGCGGGTGCCGTTGGCGGTCCCGTTGTTGACCAGGGCGAGGCACCGACCGGACCCGACCCCGGTGATCGAGCCGTCGGAGTTGAACCGCCACCGCTGGTTGGACTGGCCATTGCAGTCCCAGATGATCACCGAGCTGCCGTTCGCCGTGGCGGCGCCGTTGACGTCGAGACACTTGCCGCCGAACACCCGCAGTTCCTGCGACGCCGTCGAGGTCCAGCTCTGGTTGCTCTGGCCGTGGCAGTCCCAGATGATCGCCGCCGAGCCGTTCGTCTGCGAGGCGCCGTTGACGTCCAGGCAGCGGCCGGAGGCGGTGTTGCGCACCGCCGACGTGCTGCTCGGTGGCGGGGTGGTCGGGTTGCCGGTGGGCGACACGGTCGGGCTCGGCGTCGGGTCGGTGCTGCTGAACTGCGTGAAGAACCGCCACACCTCGCCCTTGGTCCAGGTCCGCGCGCCGCTGTCCCCGCCGCCGTCCACCGGGCCGGGGGTGTGCCCGCCGTCGAAGGCGGCCCAGACCACCGGATAGCCGGACCGGCAGCCGGAGTACGTGGTGGTGATGTGGGTCAGGCTGCCCGCTCTCGGCTCGGGAGGGCTCTGTGCCGTGCATCCGTTGTTCCGCACGAACGTGTCCCGCAGGGACCGCCCGGCGGAGATGTTGAGCACCGGGTCCCCGATGCCGTGGATGCCCATGTACGCGATCGGCTGGGTGCCGCCGCCGCAACCGCTGAGCTGGCCGCCGGAGTAGACGGCGACGGCGCGGAAGACGTTGGCGCGGGAGCAGGCCAGCGAGTAGCTCATGCCGCCGCCGTAGCTGAAGCCGAGCGCGAAGAGTTGCGACGTGTCGACGCAGAGGTCGGCCTCGATCAGGCTGATCATGTTGTCGACGAAGGTGACGTCCTGGCCGCCGGGGTTGGCCCAGCCGTTTCCGTTGCCCTGGGGGGCGACGAAGATGGTGCTGTTGTTGGCCTGCTGGCGCAGGCCGTAGTAGGACCAGGCCGCACCGTCGGACCCGCCGCCGTCGACGTCGTTCATGGTGCCGCCGTTCCAGTGGAATCCGAAGATCAGCCGGTACGGGTGGTTCCGGTCGTAGTTGTCAGGGATCCGCAGGATGAAACTACGGTTCTGACCGCTGCTCTGGATGGACCGTTGACCGCTGGTCAGCGTGGGCGCCTTGCCGCACCCGGCGGTTGCTGCGGCCGCTGCGACGTTCGCGGCCGACGCGGTGGTGCTCACGCCACCGGTCACTATCGCCGCACCCACGGTCGCGACGACGAGCGCCGCCGTCGCAAGAGAACCGAGGATGGGTCTACGTCCTGTCATGATGGGCTCCCGCCAATCGGCACGAAGTGATAGGTGAGGGGATCCACGGCGACCACGACACGCCACCGCTCACCGCTGCCGACGCCGCTCGGCGCGGACGAAACCCCGACGCGGTGTGCCCACGGACCGACCGGCTCGTCGCCATGGGTCTGCACCGCTGGTTCCGCCGCCCAAGCGGGACCAGAGGGTCGTCGAATCGTCGGCGGCCACGTCGTACGCCCGAACGCCACGCCCGGCCGTCGATCGGAGCACCCGGTCCACGGCCGAATCGATTCGGCCCCGACGCTAGATCTGGCAGTGAAATATGTCAATGCTGTGTCGAGTGGGTTGCGACCCGACGCGAGGGTCGGCGCTACGGCGCTGCTCGTACCCCGCTGAGGTTCTTGGTGATGCGCAGCAGCACCTGGTCCGGTGGCCCGTCGACGAACGCGGCCACGTCCGAGAGCGCGGCGATCAGCGGTAGTCCACGGCCGCCGATGGTCAGCGGCGCGGGAAGGTCGGCGTCGAGCTTGGCGGCGTCCGGGGTGCTGCCCCGGTTGCCGACCTCGAGGACACAGACGTCGTCGTCGATGCTGATCGTGAGGTCGACAGCGCCGCTGGGATCGGCGTGGATCACCGCGTTGGAGCACGCCTCGCTGATCAGGACCGCCAGGTTGGCGCGAACGTCGTCGCCGATGTCGGTCAGGCTCAGCAGGGTGGCGAGTATGTGCCGGGCTCGGGCCACCGCCGACGGCTGGCGCGGGAGCGACGCAGTCATGTCCACCCGCATCGCTCAGCCCCCTTCCAGACCCGTGCGTCGCCAGCCCGGATCACCCTGTCATACCCACGGCCGGGTGCCCCGATACCCGTGCCGCCACGACGGATCGGGAACCTTCGGAAGGCGTTCGGTCTCGGCATCTGGCACGGTAGGGGGCGAGCAGGCACCGCACAGCGGATCGGCGCAGCGCACGTGAGGGGGAGTGGTGGATTTCGCGTTGGCAACCCGGCGAGGGCGCGTCGGCACGGTGGTGGAGGTCGCCGGCGATCTGGACATGAGCACCACACCGCGTCTGCGTGACGGGCTGCTGGAGGCGGTCGAGAGCGGAACCCGGGTGGTGGTGGTCGACCTCGCTGCCGTCGGGTTCATGGACTCCAGCGGCCTGGGCGCGCTCGTGATCGCCTACAAGGCGATGCGGGCGCGGGACGGCTGGCTCTGCCTGGCTGGAGTCCAGCCTTCGGTACGCAAGGTGCTGTCGATCACATCGGTGGATCGGGTCATCGAATCCTTCGACACCGTGCAGGACGCCGAGGCGGCGTCCCCGGCGGCGTCCTGAGCGTGGTTCAGCGGGTGCTGGCGCGGGCGATGTCAGCGCCGGCGGCGGTACGGCGTGGCCCGTGGCTGTCGTACCAGTCGATGATGAGCAGGGTCGCGTCGTCGGCCAGCACCGGGCCGGCCGTCGCCAGCACCTTGTCCGAGAGCGCCCGGACCGCCTCGCGCGGGTGCAGGTGGGCGATCTCGAGCAGCGCCGCGGCCAGGTCCAGGTCGGCGGCATTGCGTTCGCGCATCCCGTCGGTGACGATCACCAGCCGGTCGCCGGGAAGCAGGGAGATGTCCCCGCTGCGGTAGCGCTCCTCGGGAAACATGCCCAGCGGGAAGTTGCTGGGCAGCTCCACCGGTACGACCCGGTCGCCCCGGACCAGCAGCGGCGGGACGTGCCCGGCGTTGAGCAGTTCGCAGCGACCGGTACGCAGGTCCATCCGGCCCAGCACGGCGGTCACGTACGCGCCGGGCACGTTGGCGTGCTCGGCGACGGCCCGGCTGGCCTGGTCGGCCTGCGCGACGAGGCTGTCGCCGCGACGGCGGGTGTTCCGCAGGCTGCCCACCCCGAGGGTGGCGGTCAGCGCGCTGGCCACGCCGTGCCCCATCGCGTCGGTGACGCTGACGTGCAGCAGGTCCCGGGCGAGGCTGTAGTCGAAGGTGTCCCCGCCGACACTGGCCGCCGGTTCCAGCCATCCGGACAGCGCGAAGGCGCCGGCCTCGCAGGTGAACGCGGCGGGCAGCAGCCGGCGCTGGATCTCCGCGGAGAGGGTGAACGGGCTGCTGCGCTGACCCCACTCGAACAGGTCGGTGTGCCGGCGGTTGGCGATGACCACGAACGCCAGCGCGTGCGCGGTCCGGGCGATCTGCGCGATGATCGACTCGTCCGGCTCCTGCGGAAGGTCGATCTCCAGCAGACCAATGGCCTCGCCGCGTTCGGTGACCGGCGCCAGCACGGTCCACCGGCCGTCGCCCATGAGCACCTGGGTGCCCTGCTGACGAAGGACCTGCTCGCGGGGGCCGCCGTCGAACGGCAGGACCTCGGCGGCCTCCTCGTCGTGGCGACGGCCCGGACCCCCGGGGGTCGGTTGGTGGGTCAGCCGGACCAGCGCGCGGCCGCTGAGGTCGGCGATCAGCAGCGAGACACTGGACGCGTGCAGCGCGGCGGCGATGGTGCCCGTGACCGCCTCGACCGCCTCCACCGGAGCGGCGTCCTCGGCCGCCTGCAACACCCCGGTCAGCACCGCCTGCCCGCTCTCGTCCACCCGTCGAGCATAAGCACCCGCTCGTCGGGCCGGGTGCGCTGCCTCGGCCCTCGCCGGTGCCGTTCCGGCCCAGCGCACCGCCTCGTCATGCCCGAGTCGGGGCAGTCGGACGTGTTCATCGCTGAGTAGTCACACAACTACTTGTCCGGCCGATGCAACTTCCCGGTACGGCGGTTCCGTTCTACCTCAGTCACGAGGAGGCAGTCGACGTGAAAGCCGAAGACGAGCAGGCATTCCGCGAGTTTGTGACGTCAGAGATGGCGTCATTGCGCAAGCTGGCGTACGTGACCTGCGGCGACTGGCACACGGCAGAGGACGCCGTCGCCAACGCGCTGATCAAGCTCTACCCGCGGTGGCGCAAGTTGGACCGACCCGATCTGTACGTCAAGACCATGGTCTACCGGGCCGCGATCGACGAGACCCGTCGGCCGTGGCGGCGCGAGCGACCGACCGGTGATGCCCTGCCGGACGTGGTGGTGCGGGATCCGGCCGTCGCGACCGACGAGCGGATGCGCCTGCGGGTGGCGCTCGACGCGGTGCCGGCCCGGCAGCGGGCCGCGGTCGTGCTTCGGCACTACCTGGGTCTGAGCCTGGAGGACACGGCCGGCGTCCTCAACTGCACGGTCGGCGCGGCCAAGAGCCAGGCCTCGCGGGGCCTGGCGAAACTGCGCGAGTCACTCGCCGCCGAACGCGTCAATCTCAGCGGGAAGCCGATGGAGGAGTGGACCAATGCAGTTGCGTGACCTGGTGGACACGGTGACGGGTGACGAACCGCCGATGGCCCGTACCGTCGACGACATCATCGCGTTGGGGCGGCGTGCCGAGCGGCGTCGCCGCGTCGGGTTCACGTCGGCCGGTGCGGCGGGCCTGGTCGCGGTCGCCGGCGTGCTCGTCCTGCCCGCCCTGGGCGCCGAACAGAACACCACTCCGGCTCCGGCCCCGGCCGGCGCAACGACGTCCAAGCCCGGCCAGGCCGCGTGGTCCGACGCCGAGCCGTTCACCTTCACCTTCACCGGGTACGACGCCGGCACGCTGCACGTGCAGGACCCGATCGTCGCGTCCACCGCTTACCAGATCGCCTCCGTCTACTCCGACCGTCACGACTCGAACGACAGGCCGGTGAGCGAGGGGGAGGCTGATGCCCCGGGCGTCGGCACCGAGATGGAGAGCAAGAAGGGGGCCGCCGACGACAAGCCGAACCTGTGGGCCTACCTGACCGTCTACCGACCGGGCGCCTTCGACGCCACCGGCATCAAGGGTGGTAAGAGCGTCACCGTGGCGGGGCGCAAGGCCGTGCGGGCGACCCTGCCGGTCGGTCTCGACCCGCGCAATGAGCCGGACACCCGCAACAAGCTGTTCGCCTGGGAGTACACCGACAACGCCTGGGCCGCTGTCACGTCGGTCTCCTCGGACGAGGCCACGCCGACCTTCGAGGACCTGAGCGGCCTGGTCGAGGGCCTGAAGCCCAGCCGGCCGACGCCGGCCCTGGTGCCGTTCACGATGGGCTACGTCCCGGCCGGCTACCAGCCGCTGCAGATCGGCACGCACGCGATGCCCGGCCTCAGCGGCATCGCGGCGGCCCGCGCCGGTGACTACGGGGGCGCGACGTACACCAAGCCCGCCGCGCCCACCTCGGGTCTGACCGCGCCCTACGACTCGGCCGAGGACGGCATCGAGAACGGGTTCAACATCTTCGTCACCCCGAACACCAGCTCGAACCAGTCGCCCGAGCCCGGTGCCACCAGGTGCTACGACGCATCCGAAGAGAGTGGCCGGAACGCCGACGGCGGCTTCTGCAACATCTGGAGCGCCGACGGCAGGGTCGTCCTCCAGGTCAGCTCCGCGGGTCTCGGTGACCAGCTGTCCCAGGCCGAGCTGAAGAAGATCGCCAAGGGGATCACGGTGGCCGACGTCCGCAACGAGTCGAGCTGGACGCCCGCCGCGACAGCGCTCCGCCCGTAACCGCGGCTCCACTGCGCCCCGGCGGTGACCCCTGGCGACGTGGTCCGTGGGTCACTCGTCGAGCAACAGGGCGGCGACGGCCTCCGGCGCTTCGCGCATCGCGTCGTGGCCGGTGGGGAGGTCGTGGACCTGCCAGTCGGGTTGGGCGTCCAGCCGTGCGCGGAGTTCGGCGAAGGGCGTGCGGTCCCAGCCGGAGCAGTAGACGAACTCGCGGCGCGGGACCTGGGTGACGGCGCCGGTGAGTCGGATCGTCTGCAGGAGCGAGGCGAGGGGGTGCGGCCGACGGCGGGGGTCACCGCCGTCCGGCGGTCGGACGGCGTATCCGGTGGCGGCCGCGCCAGCGGCGAACACGTGCCGGAAGTGGTCACTGGTCGCCGACCAGCACGACTCGCCATCGCGCGGTACGTAGGCGTCGAGATGCACCAGCCGTGAGACGCGGCCCTCGGCGCGGTCGGCGGCGGCGGCGATCACCATTCCGGCGTAGCTGTGGCCGACCAGCGTCGCGTTGGTGACCTGGTGTCGATCGAGGTGCCGTAGTACGTCGTCGGCGTGTGTGTCGAGGTTGGCGGTCGCCACCGTCGCGATGTCGTCGTCTGGCCGCAGGCCCGACAGCGTCAGGGCGTGCACCCGGTGGCCGGCGCCCTCCAGGAGCGGAACCACCGCCTCGAACGCCCAGCCACCCTTCCAGCCGCCCGGCACGAGCACGAACGTCGCCATGTCTTCCTCCTCTGCCGCCACCCGAGGCTGGTCGCCGCCGGGGTCACCGTCACCGTCCTGCTGCGCCGAGAGGCGTGCGGCGGCATCCGGGTCCGGGCCAGGAACGCCCGGCGGCGGCCGTACACCGGAAGTTTCGCGCACCTTGGCAGCGGCGCGCGCCTCCGCTACCTTCATGGGAACGCTCCCATGAACTTAGATACATCAATGTGATCAGGAGGAAACACGACGTGGCTATCCTCTCCCTCCGGCGACGCAGATCCACGGCCCTCAGCGTGGCCGCGGTCGCGGGCGCTGCCGCGGCCGGCGTGTGCCTCGCCGTCAGCAGCGCGTCCGCCGGCACGATCTCCGGCCCGCTCTATCGCGACCCGAGTTCGGCGGTCGTACGCTGGGTCGCCGCAAACCCCGGCGACTCGCGCGCCGGCGTCATCCGCGACAAGATCGCGAGCCAGCCGCAGGCCCGCTGGTTCGCCAACTTCAACATCTCGACGGCGCAGTCCGAGGCCGCCGCGTACGTGGGCGCCGCCAATGCCGCGCAGCAGATCCCGGTGATCGCGGTGTACCAGATCACCAACCGGGATTGCGGCGGTGCCAGCGCCGGTGGTGCGCCGGACCTCAACCAGTACCAGAGCTGGGTGTCCAACTTCTCCCGGGGACTGGGCAACCAGACGGTCATCATCATCCTGGAGACCGACTCGCTCGCCCTGCTGACCTGCCTGAACAGCAACGAGATCAACGCCCGTAACCAGGCGATCTCGACGGCCACCCGCACCATCAAGTCGGCCAACCCCAACGCCAAGGTCTACCTCGACGCCGGCCACTCCACCTGGAACAGCGCGGGTGAGACCGCCAACCGGCTCCGGGCAGCCGGCGTGCAGTACGCCGACGGTTTCTTCAGCAACGTGTCGAACTACAACTCGACCTCCAGCGAGGCCAACTTCGGTCGGGCGGTCATCTCCTCCCTCAACGGCATGGGCCTCTCGGGCAAGCGCCAGGTGATCGACACCAGCCGCAACGGCGGCGCCAGCGGAGACTGGTGCGGCGACGACAACACCGACCGCCGTATCGGGATGTACCCGACGACGAACACCGGCGACAGCAACATCGACGCGTACCTCTGGGTGAAGCCTCCGGGCGAGGCGGACGGCTGCCGCTACACCGCCGGTTCGTTCCAGCCCGACCTGGCCTACAGCCTGGCCAACGGCGTGCCCAACCCGCCCACGACGGCCCCGCCGACGACTCCGCCGCCGACGTCCGCCCCGCCGACCACGCCGCCCCCGACCACGCCTCCGCCGACGACCCCGCCGCCCACCACGCCCCCGCCCACCACGCCTCCGCCGACCGGTAACGGCTGCTCCGCGTCGGTGGCGCTCAACCAGTGGTCCGGTGGCTTCACCGCGAGCGTGACGGTCACGGCCGGGTCCGCGGACATCAACGGCTGGACCGTGACCATCACGCTGCCCAGCGGCGCCGCGGTCACCGGGGTCTGGAACGCGCAGGCCAGCGGCACGAGCGGAACCGTCCGGTACACCAACGTGGGCTACAACGGACGCGTGGGCGCCGGGCAGTCGACCAACTTCGGCTTCCAGGGCACCGGCACCGGCCCGGGGGCGACGGCCAGCTGCGCGGCCGCCTGACCCCGACCGAAGTCACGGCCCGGCGCGGAGGACCGCCTCCGCGCCGGGCCAGCACCATTGGGGGGTGCGGGCCGGACCGGCCAGCGGCAAGGTGACGAGTCACCATCGCCACCGTACGGCGGCCTGTGCGCGGAGACTCAAGCGTGAACTGCGGATTGTCCGATCGGTTGCGGGTCGGGATCACGACGGGCCGTTCCGTTCGCTCGTCTTCGCCCACGGGACATCTCGTGGCCGGCGAGCAACGCCAACGCGACGGCCGTCAGCAGTCCACCGAACAACGGGACGACGCGCACCCCGGCCGTCGCGAGCAGGCCCGCCCCGATGAGCGAGCCGGCCGCGAGGCCGACGTTGAACGCGACGCTGAGGCTGGCCGACGCCATGTCGGTGGTCGACGGGGCGACCTGCATGATGCGGTGCTGGATCCCCGCGATCAGTGAACTGAACGACATCCCCGCCACGGCGAGCAACGGTATCGCCGCCACCTTGCTCGCGCCGATCCCGTAGAGGCCGAGCATCGCGGCCGTGAGGAGCCCGAGCAGGCCCAGCACGACACCGAGCGGAAACCGGTCCAGGACCCGACCGACCGCCCAGGTGCCGACGACGCCGAACGAGCCCTGGACGAAGAGCAACAAGCCGAGAGACGCCGCGGCGAACCCGCTCACGTCGAGGAGGAAGACGGTCATGTACGTGAACGCGCCCATGGCGCCGGTGACCGCGAGAGTGGTGGCGACGAGGAGCACGACGAAGCGCTGTCGGTCCGGCATCGGCCCGATGTCTCCCGCACTCTGGCGCGGTGTGACACTCGGCAGGAGCAGGGCGATCGCAAGGCAGACGGCGAAGCCGAGGACGGCCATCGCGGCGAAGGCGGCCCGCCACCCGAACTCCCCGCCCAACCAGGTGCCCAGCGGTACGCCGAGGACCGGCCCGAGCGCGTTGCCGATCGAGAGTCGAGCCACGATGCGGCCTCGAACGTTCGCCGGAAACATCGAGATCGCTACGGGAAACACCACTGCCCAGAAGACGCCGTTGGTGGTGGCGGACACCAGTCGTGCGGCGAGCAGCACCTCGTAGGAGTCGGCGAAGGCCGACACCGTCGTCGCGGCGGCGAAGACACCCAGGGTGCCGGCGAGTAGTGGACGCCGTGGCACTCGCCGGGTGACCCGGGTCAGCGGCAGGGCCACGATCATGACCACGACGGCGTACCCGGTCACCAGCAGGCCGGCCTCGGACCTGGAGCGTCCCAGGTCTGGCGCGATCAGCGTGAGCAGACCGATCGGCAGCACCTCGGTGGTGACGTAACAGAACGTGGCGGCGGACAAGGCGACGAGGGCATGGACCGCGCGTCGAGGGTGCGCCATCGGCTACCTCCCAATCCTCACAGGTCGTTATGTGATTCCACGTAACCATGATTAGACGGTAGCGTGAAGCCATAGATGCTCTTTGTTGTCGCGGAGTGCCGGGCCAGGGCCGCGCGCAGGGCAACCGCCTTCAGCGGTATAGGTGGTAGCCTCGTCGATATGCCCCTCGATGTGTCCGAGCTGCCGTTGGTCGGCGGGCACCCGGCGCTCGACCTGGTCAACACCCTCGAACGAGGCGGCAACTCGCCGCCCCACGACTTCCTGTCCGACAGCTCCGCCCTGCTGAGCTGGTCGGTCCGGGCGGGAGTGATCAGCGACGCGGAGGCCGACCAGGTCGACCGGGCGTGGCACGACGAGCCGGCGGCGGCGCACGCGGGGCTCACCGCCGTGCGGGACATCCGTGCGGGGCTCCACCTCGTGCTGCTCGCGGTCATCACCGACCCGGACGGTGACACCGTCGCGGCCGGTGCCGCGCTGGTCGGACTGCACGAGCGTTGGTCGGGCGCGGCCGCTCGCGCGAGACTGGTGCTCGGCTCGTCGCGGGTGCGGCTGGCCTACGGCACGGTGCCAGCCATGTTGGTGCCCGACCGGACCGCCGAGGCCGCCTTCGACATCATGCTGACCGCCGATCCGACCCGGGTGCGCCGCTGCCCGGTGCGCGACGGTGGCTGTGGCTGGCTGTTCCTCGATCAGAGCCGCAACGGTTCCCGTCGCTGGTGCCGGATGGCTGACTGCGGCAACGTGGTGAAGGCGCGACGGCTCACCGAACGCCGCCGGGCAGCCCGATCCTCGCCCTCGTAGACATCGGGCGACGTTGACGGGCCGTGCGCCGCAGCCGCACGGCTCCCTGGTCGGCCTCGCCCTGCGGTGCCTAGCCCTGGCAGGGAGTGGTTGGCACAGGCAGGGCTGGCGATACTTCGAGTCATGAACGCGAGAGGACAGCTCGGCGACTTCCTCCAGGCCCGGCGCTCTCAGCTGCGCCCGGAGGACACTGGCGTGCCGACCTACGGTGAGCGGCGGCGCGTTCGAGGACTGCGCCGGGAGGAACTGGCGCTGTTGGCCGGAGTGAGCGTTTCGTACTACTCCCGGTTGGAGCAGGGTCAGGCGGTGAACGCCTCTCCTGAGGTGCTCGACGCGCTCGCCCGGGCGTTGCGGCTCGACGACGCGGAACGCCGCCACCTCGGCGAGCTCGCGGCGGGCACCCGCCGTCGGCCCGCCGCGCGTCGCCCGACTCCGGAGCGGGTGAGCCCAGCGGTCCGCCAGCTCGTCGCGGTGCTCGGGGACGTACCGGTGGTGGTGCTCGGCCGCCGGGCCGACGTGCTGGCCTGGAACACCGCAGGCCATGCCCTCTTCGCCGGCCATCTGCCTCCGGAGATCCCCGAGCGGCCGGGCCGGTACGTGAACATGGCGCGGCTGGTGTTCCTGGACGCGCACACCCGCGACCTGTATGCGGACTGGCCCACCAAGGCCCGCGCGGTGGTGGCGACGCTCCGGATGGCCTCCGGGCAGAACCCGGACGATCCGCTGATGGCCGCGCTGGTCGGCGAGTTGACGGTACGGAGTCCGGAGTTCGCCGCCAGGTGGGCCGACCACCGGGTGAAAGCCGGCGGCGACACCGTCTACCAGATGCGTCACCCGCTGGTTGGCGCGATGGACGTGACGCAGCAGACCCTTCGTACCGAGGACGGCCAGAGCGTCGTGGTCGCCACCACCGAGCCCGGCTCCGCGTCCCACGCCGCGATGACGTTGCTCGTCCACGGTGCCGTCACCACCCGTGCCGGCGCTGTCCAGCCGGCTGCCCTGCGCGACTAACACCACCCCACCGGCCGACAAGAGGTGCTCCGACAGGAGCGCCGGACGCGTCGTGCCCGCACCAGGCCAATCACGAACAGCATGAGTAGGGGAGAGAAATGCGCCCAAGAACGATGACCATCGCAGTCGCTCTCGCGGCGGCCGTGACCGGCGTCGTGACCGTCGTCCCGCCGAGCGCGACGAAGGCTGCGACCGCGCCGGCCCCGCCCGCGGGGCTGGCCCGACCATCCGCCCCGCCGGCGCCCTCGCGGATCGCGGTCCACTTCGACCTGGCCAAGGGGCAGCTGCCGGAGAACATCGCGGTCGGCCCCGACGGCACGGCCTACGTCACCTTCGCGGCCGCTCGACAGGTCGCCGCGGTCACCCCGTCCGGCGGGACGCGAATCCTGGCGACTCTGCCCGCCCCGGCCGACGGCGGCGTCAACACACCCGTGCTCAAATTCGCGCTCACGACGGGCATCGTCCGGATGACGGACGGCACCCTCTATTTCCTGTACGCGAGCGGCGATGCCGCCTCCACCGGCCTGTACCGACTACGTCCCGGAAGCGTCCCGCAGCGCATCGCCGCCCTGCCGGCCGGCGGGCTTCCCAACGGTCTGGCGTTCGACGCGGTGGCGAAGAGGTTCTACCTCACCGACTCGGTGCTCGGGACGATCTCGACGGTCGCGCTGGGAGGCGGCCGTGTCGAGGTGTGGTCGTCGGCACCCGAGCTGGCTGCGGCAGGGTTCCTGGGTGCCAACGGCATCAAGGTACGCGCTGACGCGGTGTGGGCGACCAACCTCGACCAGGGCACGCTGCTGCGCATCCCGTCGCGGCACGGTCGGCCCGGACCTGTCCAGGTGGTCGCGACCGGGCTGGTCGGTATCGACGACTTCGCGTTCGTCGGTGTCGGTGACCAACGGGTCATCGCCACGCTGAACGGACCGAACACGGTGGTGAGCATCGACGCGGCCGGTCGGGCGCGAACGTTGCTGACGGCCGGCGACGGGCTGCAGAACCCGACCTCGGTGGCCCTGCGCGGTCGTACTCTCTACGTGCTCAGCGCCGCGTACACCACGGGCGTCGACCCGAACCTGGCCCTGGCAACCCTGCCGCGCCGCTGAGCTGTCCCCGTCGGTCAGACCGCGCCCCGGTCGACCAGGCTGAACGTCGTGTCGATCGGGGCGTCACCGAGATGCTCGACGTAGATCGCTTTCTTCGTCGGGCTCCACTGCACCACCCCGTACTCGTCGCTGATGATCGAGTAGGACGTGCGTCCCTTGTCGTCCTTGCCCTCCCGGGACAGCGCGAACACGGTTGCGGCGGAGGCGTAACACTCGGCTCCCACCAACGACGCGTACTGCTCTGAATCGATCTTGACTCCGAGGCACGGTCGGTGGTCGACGTCCGGATTCAACGATTTGATCATGAAGTCGACGCCGACCGGCTCGAGCACGAAGAGCGCGTCCTTGCCGGTGCCGTCGCCGGCCTCCAGCTCGCCGTGGAACGGCAGCTTGAGGTCACGGTCGATCTCCACCAGGTGCAGCAGGATCCGCCGCTGACCGGTCAGTATCGCCCGGGTCGGGTCCGTGCTCCTCGACGGTGACGCGGTGGGCGTACCCGATGTGGCCGCGGACACGGAGGTCGCCGGTGCGCTCGCTAGCGGGCTGCCGGTCGGCGTCGAGCCAACGTGATCCGGTCCGGACCCGCTGTTGAGCAGTCGCGGGCCGAACAGTGTGGCGGACACCAACACCGCGATCACCGCCGCGGCTGCTCCGCCCGCCGTGAGCCAGCGACGCCGGCCCCAGCCCGGGCGACCGGCAGCGACGAGACCGGGTGGCATCGACCGCCCGTTCTGGTCAGCACCACCCGCGCCCGGAAGCTGGGCCGACTCTCCAGCACCTCCCGCGTACCCTGCCGTCAACAACCCATCGAGCAGGTCGCGGGCGCTGGGACGAGCAGCGGGATTCTTCTCCAACGCCCGGGAGACCAACTCCCGCAACGGCCCATCGAGCCCGGTCAGATCCGGCGGTTGAGTCAGGATCCGCATCGCGGTGGCGGTAGCGGAGTCGCCTCCGAACGGGTTGCGGCCGGTCGCGGCATGGGCGACCAGGGCACCCCAGGCGAAGATGTCCGCAGCCGGGCCCACCGGATAACCGGACGCGGTGTCCAACCGCTCGGGAGCCATGTACGAGACGGTTCCAACCATCTGGTCGGTCCGGGTGTGCTGGCTCGTCGCTTCGAACGCTCGGGCGATACCGAAGTCGATGACCTTGATCCCGCCCGGCGCCACCAGGACGTTCGCCGGCTTCAGGTCCCGGTGGATGACCCCGGCGCGGTGGATGGCGGTGAGCGCGGTAGCCACCCCGACCGCGATGCTGTGTAGCTGCGCCGCCCCCAGCGGCCCCCGCTCCCGGAGCACCTGGGCCAGGCTGGGGCCCTCGACGTACTCCACCACCAAATACGGCGGGTCGTGGTCCGGGTCGGCGTCCAGAACCTCGGCGGTGCAGAACGGTGGGACCTGGCGCGCGCGGTTCACCTCGCTACGGAATCGGCCCCGGAACTCCTCGTCGTGCGAGAGTTCCGGACGGACGACCTTGACCGCCACCCGCCGTCCCTGCGCCGAGCGGGCCAGGAAGACAGTTCCCATGCCACCGTCGCCGAGCCGGTCCAACACGTCGTATCCGCCGAGGCGGGCCGGGTCACCGGGACGCAGCCCGTTGTTCACGCCCGATGCCCGCAGACCGCGACCACCACGTGAACTGTTCCGCCTATCACCCGTTCCCCTTAGGTCAGTCGGACGCCGACCGCAGCCTATCGTCCGCGGCCGGTGGAGACGATGATCGTCGACAGGTGCAGGTGCCGGGTGTAATTGCCCGAAGGGCAAGGAGTAGCTGTGGTCACCGCTCGGGTCGCGCTCCTTGCCGGACGTGGGTGGCCGGAGTGCTGCCCGGCCACCCACCACCCGTCAGATGACGATGTTCACCAGCTTCGGTGCGCGCACAACGACCTTGCGCACCTCGGCGTCCCCGAGCGAGGAGACCACCGCCGCCTCGGCGAGGGCGAGACTGCGCAGCTCGTCCTCGCCGATCTCGGGGGCCACCTCGAGCCGGGCCTTGACCTTGCCCCGGATCTGCACCACACAGGTGACCGTGGGCTGGCGCAGGTATGCCGGGTCGGCCACGGGGAACGGCTGACGAGCCAACGACGTGGGGTATCCCAGCCGCTGCCACAGCTCCTCGGCGATGTGCGGGGCCAGCGGAGCCACGAGCAGCACCGCCTGCTCGGCCACCGTGCGCGGCGTGCTGCCCCGCTTGACCAGGAAGTTGACCAGTTCGATGGCCTTGGCGACCGCGGTGTTGAAACGCAGCCCGGACAGGTCGGCCGCGATCCCGTTGATGGCCCGGTGCAGGGCCCGCAGGGTCTCGGTATCGGGCTCCTCGTCGGTGACCACGAGATCGCCGGTGTGCTCGTCGACGATGGTGCGCCACAGCCGCTGGAGGAACCGGTGGGAGCCGACGATGGCTCGGGAGTCCCAGGGGCGGGACGCGTCCAGGGGGCCGGTCGCCATCTCGTACAGCCGCAGCGTGTCGGCGCCGTACTCCTCGCGGATCTCATCCGGCGAGACCGCGTTCCGCAGCGACTTGCCCATCTTGCCAGCTTCTCGGCTGACCCGTTCGCCCTTCCAGTACCAGCCGCCGTCGCGCTCCTCTACCTCCGCGGCCGGCACCGGAAAGCCCCGGCTGTCCCGGTAGACGTGGGCGGTGACCATGCCCTGGTTGTAGAGCCGGTGGAACGGCTCGTCGGACGAGACGTGCCCGAGGTCGAAGAGGATCTTCTGCCAGAAGCGCGCGTACAGCAGATGCAGGACGGCCTGCTCTGATCCGCCCACGTACAGATCAACTCCGCCGTGCGGCTTGTGCTCCGTCGGCTCCATCCAGTAGCGGTCGTTCGCGGGGTCGACCATCGCCTGCTGGTTGTCCGGATCGATGTAACGGAACTGGTACCAGCTCGAGCCCGCCCAGTTCGGCATGGTGTTGGTCTCACGCCGATAGCGTCGCGGCCCGTCCCCTCGGCCCAGATCAAGCTCGACCTCGACCCACCCGACGGACCGGGACAGTGGCGTCTCCGGGGTGCTGCTCAGGTCCTGGGGGTCATAGGTGCGCGGAGCGTAGTCGTCGATCTCGGGCAGCCGGACGGGCAGCATCGATTCCGGCAGCGCATGGGCGACGCCGTCCTCGTCGTAGACGATCGGGAAAGGCTCCCCCCAGTACCGCTGCCGGCTGAACAGCCAGTCCCGCAACCGGAAGTTGACCATGCCTTCGCCCGGACCATGCTCCGTCAGCCAGGCCGTGATGCGCTTCTTGGCCTCGGCGACGGTGAGCCCGTCCAGGGACACCGACGTGTTGGCGGAGTTCACGAGTCGTGCGTCATGGGAGGCCATGGCATCGGGCCACTCGGCCGGGTCCGTGCCGCGTCCGTCCTTGGGCTCCACCACGCAGCGGATCGGCAGTGTGAAGGCGCGGGCGAACTCGAAGTCACGCTGGTCATGGGCCGGTACGGCCATGATGGCGCCGGTGCCGTACCCCATGAGTACGTAGTCGGCCACGAAAATGGGCAGCAGTTCCCCGTTTACCGGGTTACGAGCATATTTGCCGACGAACACGCCGGTCTTGGCGCGATCCTCAGCCATCCGCTCCAGTTCCGACCTGCTGGCGGCCTGCCTCCGGTACGCAGCGACAGCCTCGGCGGGTGTGGCGTACCCGCCGGTCCAGGTTTCCGGAAGCGACGACTGTTCCGGCCACGTCGCGGTCACCAGTTCGTCCACCATGTCGTGCTCGGGCGCCAGCACCAGATACGTGGCGCCGAACAGGGTGTCGGGACGGGTGGTGAAGACGTCGATCGATCGCTCGACGCCGTCGACGGCGAACTCGACGCGTGCGCCCTCGGAACGACCGATCCAGTTGCGCTGCTGCAGCTTGATCGCTTCGGGCCAGTCCAGCCCCTCCAGGTCGTCCAAGAGGCGATTACCGTACGCGGTGATGCGCATCATCCACTGACGCAGCCGGGTGCGGAAGACCGGGAAGTTGCCACGCTCGGAACGCCCGTCGGCGGTGACCTCCTCGTTCGACAGCACGGTGCCCAGCCCCGGACACCAGTTGACGGGCGCTTCCTTGGAGTAGGCGAGCCGGTACTCGCTGAGCACCTCATCCTTGTCGAGCGGGGACAACTCCGCCCACGCCTGACCGCCCGGCACCGCGCGCTCACCGCGCTCGAACTGCTCCACCAGGGTGTCGATGGGCCTCGCCCGATCGAGCTCAGGGTCGTACCACGAATTGAAGATCTGCAGGAAGAGCCACTGCGTCCAGCGGTAGTAATCCGGTTCGATCGTCGTGATCGAGCGTCGGTAGTCGTAGGACATGCCCAGCGAACGAAGCTGGTCGCGGTAGCGCTCGATATTGGCTTCGGTCGTCACCCGCGGATGGGTGCCCGTCTGAATGGCATGCTGTTCGGCGGGCAGCCCGAAGGCGTCGTACCCCATGGTGTACAGGACGTTGTGGCCGTTCATCCGCATGAAGCGCGCGTAGATGTCGGTCGCGATGAACCCGAGAGGGTGCCCGACATGCAGCCCCGAACCGGACGGGTACGGGAACATGTCCATGACGAAGCTGCGCTTGGGACCGGCAAGACCTGCTAGGTTCCCGGTGGGGTTGGCGGCGTAAAAGGTGCCTTCCTTCTCCCAGCGCTGCTGCCATTCCAGCTCGATACGGCCGGCCAATGCGGCCGAATAGCGGAACGGCGGCGTACCGTCGTTCTCCGGGTGCTCATGACTGTTCGAAGTCATGTCGCTCATCGTCCTGTATCTCCATCTGGTCCGGTCGGGCCTGGCCCCGACTCGCGTGGACGCGGAAACGCGTGCGGGCTGCGCTCGGAAAAGGAGAAGAGCAAGCCCCGGTGCCCGGAGGCCTAGCCGCACCTGCTCCGGGGGCTGTCATTCAATTGCTCCGGGACTGCTCGGCGCTGCTCGGGAAGACGCAGTCGCGACGTATCCATCTGGAGAGACTAGCCTAGTACCTCAGCCCGAGTCGTCGACGTTGGCTGATCTGCCGGCCCGATGCGTTGCGCGGACCAGGACGCCGACTGTCGAGCATGGATGGTCCCGAGGCCACGGCGAGTCACGCAGGTTGGTAGGACCGTCGTACGAGGTGCTGGCCGACGAGATCCGGGGCGGGGGCGCGCAGGACCCGCAGCGACCCGCGAGTCGGGCGACCATGTACGGCGTGCGCGCCGTGGATGATGTCGGTCAGCCGTCGCGTCGCGCCGTCGGCGAGCAACCTGTCGGCTCGGCCGAGCAGCTCAGGCAGGTCCTGGTGAGGGTCGTCGACCGGGTACCAGCGGGAGTAGTCCTCCACGAGAAGCGCCGCCCTGGCCTGCCCCGGCACCCAGAGCACCGGTGCCAACGCGCCGGCGGGGACCGGCCTGCGTTCCACCCGGCAGCGCAGCCCGGTGTCCATGCTCTCCGCGCGGGGGTCTTCGCCACGAACATGGACGTGAAGGGGCGCGACCGTACTTCCGAAGGCCGCGGCGAGTCCGGTCTGAAGCTGGGCCAGGAAGGCCAGCAGACGTCCCGAAATCCCAATCTCGAGGACTGCGGTGTCCGGGGCGTCGAGGTGAGCGAGGAACTCCGGCCCGAGCTCGTAGGCCAGCGACCACGGCTCGAGCGAGTCCCGCGGATCGGGCATGAGGGCCGCGAGGCACCGATCGGCGTAGTGAGGCGGCGGAGGCTGCTCGACGAGCAGCAGGGGAGCGCCGACCGCGGCAGCGATGCCCGCCAGGATGTCCTCGACGGCCGCCCAGCCCTCGGCCAACTGGCCGCGAGGCACGACGACGTGCATTGCCATGAACGGCGCGATGTACTCGTCGCGGATCAGGGGCTCGGTGCGCGCGACCGGTCGGTAGATCCCACTCGCGGACACGACGGCACGGGCGGTCCGATCCAGCGCTGCCGCCCGAAGCCAGCGCAGGTGCGCGAGGTTGAGATCGAAGAGTACGGGTCGGCCGTCCTCCAGCAGGTAACAGTCGAAGTTCTCGGACATTGCACGGGCGGTGTCGAGTCTCGTCCGGTCGCTCATCACCGCGTCGTGCGCCACCCAGTCCACGGACCAGTGCGCGGCGACGAGGTCATGGAAGGTCGCCATCAGGCGCTCGGCCAGGTCGAGACCGTCGCCGGTGAGATTGGTGTAGCCGGCGCCGATGTGATGGCGGCTGAGATAACCGGCCGCGATCAGTCGTCGCCGGTAGGCGGGGATCTTCCGGCTCACGTCGGGGATCATCGGGCAATCCTCACTGCGCATGTCCGGACCCGCCGCAACACCGACGTCAGGTCGGTGGTCTCGTGCGCGACCTGCCATCCGGAGGAGGCGAGAACGGTCATAAGGTCATCGCTCGTCGAGTGCTCGGGCCGCGACCATTCCTCGGCGAGCAGCACGTCGTGCTCGATGCTCCCGTCGGTCCCGAGAGCATCGCCCACGGAGTACACCGCCAGGGGGAGCCGCTGTCGGCGCAGGCGCTCCCCGGGCACGAGCTGGAAGTCGAGACCCACGGTGCGCACCGAGAAGGCACCGGTGGCGCCGGCCGCGGTCGTGAAGTGTTGACGGGGCCCCAGGCGTGAGCCCGCCGAGACCGGGATGCCGACGAAGGTGCACCGGTTGTCGGACCATGGCGCGATCAGCGGAGCCGACAGGCGGTCCCAGTTCGCCGACCTGAGCGTCTCGTGCATACCCCGCAGGCTCGCCCACTCCCGCGGATCGACCCGTCGCAGGCCCATCGCACGGGCTTCGGCGTATGGGGCGGGCCGGTTCACGGCTGCCTCGGGTCGGCCGTGCCGTCCGGTGCGTCGAGCCCGAGTTCCCGCGCGGCCCAGTCGAGTGAGATCTTCCCGAGATCGCGCTGGAGCAGCCGACGACCCGAGGGCGGGCCCGTGTCGGGAAGGCCCATCTGGGAGCACCAGTAGCCGGCGAGCACGGCAGCGAACTCGCCCTGCCCGGCCAGCACCTGGTCCGGCAACGGGCCGCCTTCCCTTCGCAGGCTCGGCAGCCAGGCACAGATGTCGAAGACCGGATTGCCGATCGCGGCCCAGTTCCAGTCGACGATCCGGACACCCGCCGACGTGAAGCACAGGTTGTCGCTGCGGATGTCGAGGTGCAGCAGAGAGGTTCCGTCGACCGACGCCGCGGCCGACGCCTTGCTCAGTGCAGGTAGGGCCCGGTCCAGCCAGCCGGCCGACACCAGCCCGGTCGCGAGGAACGGGTTCCTGTCCTCAGCCACCACGTCCCAACCACCAAGCAGTTCGACGTCGTCCCGCAGGAGCGGAAGCGGGAAGTCAGGTTCGATGGCATGGACCGCGTCGAGCGTTTCCAATACCAGGCTGATCATGGTGGCGTCCCAGGGTGGGGGCCACTGCGCGTCGTGCAGTCCTTCGAGAACGAGGACCGGGTGACGGCTTCCGCCCGCGTCCCAGGCGATCGCCTCCGGCAACCACGGCGCATCGACGCGTTCGTAGATCACCGCCTCGTCCCGGAGCCATCGGGCCGTGAGCTCGTCCGTGGCCGCCTTGACGAACCGGGGGCCGCCGTCGTCGCCGACCACCAGCCATCGTTCGGCCCCGGTGAAGCCGCGCACCACCTTCTGCCAGTCCCGGACGGGACCGAGGAGCAGCTCCACCCGGCGTACCAGATCAGCCGGTGGGCGGTCCTGGGCCAGTTCACTTCTCATGTCGATCCTTGTCGGTCTCCGGCACTACACGACCGCGTTCAACGACGCGAGCAGCTCACCGGCGAGCTGGCGACGAGCGGGGTCCGGGTCGTGCACAGCCATCCGTTGGAGGGACGAGATCGCTCGCGTGTCGCCGCGCCTCGCGTACTCGATCGCCTGTCGGTTGCGCTCTTCCTCGTAGCGGAAGTCGAACGAAACGGTCCGTAGCTCCGGCCGATCCCAGTGGTACTTCAACGACTCGTTCTCCCAGGCGGAGTAGAGCGCATCCCAGGCGAGCGCGGAGGTCGACGGTGCGAGGCTACGGTCGCAGATGGGCTCCGTGAGCGGCTGGAACCTGAAGTCGGTCGATATCCGGAACCGGTCGGAGCGATTCGGCAAGCCGCGGTGGACCGTCAGCGAATTGAAGATGACGACGTCGCCGCGGGTGAACTCGCCGCTGCGCCAGTCCTCGTCCGGGACATCCTCGATCACTGTGCCGCCGGTGCCGCGGGCAGGGACACTCGGTCGTACGCCGCAAAGGTGCGAGCCCTCGGCGACGGCCAACGGCCCGTCCTCCCAGGAGACGTCGTGCAGGGGCACCCAACAGGTGTACGCGTTGGTCGTGCCCTGCACGGACACGAAGTCCTGATGCGCCGGCGTGGTGAAGTCCATGTTGCGAGGAGCGCTGGAGGCCGGAAAGACGATGCGGCCGATGGGGCGAGGATGAATGAGCGCGGCCTCGCCCAGGAGCGGCTCCAGGAGACTGTCCCGTATCGAGTGGCCCACGCTGTGGAACGCCTCCGACCGGTACGCCTGGTGGTAGACGCGTCGGTAGTTCTCCTGCGGCTCGACGGTGAACTTGGCCGGATCGGCTCGCCGGTCGGCCGGATCACCGAGGAACCAGCCGTTCTCGCCGATCGGTCGGGTGAAGTCGGCGAGTACGCGTTCGAGCAGCTCGGGATTCACGACCTGACGGAGGAAGAGGTAGCCGTCCCTGCGCAGTCTGCCGAGCAGCGCCCCAGGATCGTCGAGATCCGGGGTGGAGTCATGGAAAGCGGTGATCTGGTGCCTGTCTTCTGTCACCGGCCCTACCCCCTCGGGAGGATGTGATTTCCGGACTGGAATTCGTGCGGCTCAAGGATCAGCCCGCGGGCGACGTCGACCCATCTCGTCATCGAGGTCTGGGGAGCTCGATGACCGCGCCCGACAGATGGTGAAACTCCGGCGTTGTCAGCGCGACGATCGTCCGGGCGACATCCCCCACGTCCAGGGCGGTCGCGGGATCTCGGCCAGGGAATGCGGTGCGGAACATGTCGGTGTCCATCGCCCCAGGACTGACGTAGTTCAATCGGATCCCGTCTGGTTCCAGCTCCATGGCCAGGCATTGCGTGAGGAACCCCGTTGCGGCCTTCGCCGTTCCGTACCCGTAGCCGTGCGGCCGTGGGCGGCTGCCCATCCGTGACAGGACCACAATCACGTGGCCGCGAGCGGCGGCCAGCTGCGGACGGAACTGCCGGACCAGTCGATAGGTCCCGACCACGTGCTCGTCGAGCATCGTGAGAAACGTGGTTGGCTCCAGCTCGGTCATGCCACCCAGCGACGCGCTCCCGGCACTGATCACGAGGAGATCCAACGTCCTGCCACGCGACGCCTGGGCGTGGGCGAGACGCGCCACCGAGCTGTCGTCACGGAGATCGAGCGGCTCGTAGTCGCGAGTACGACCGTCCGCGGATTCGAGGTCCGCCCGTGAACGGCCGGTGCGCAGAACGGACCAACCTGCCTGCTCCAGCTGCTCGGCCACCTCCCGGCCGAGTCCGCGCCGGCCGCCCACGACGAGCGCGGAACTCATCGCAGCTCCTCGCCGGGTCGGGGTGCCAGCACGAGTTCCCGCGCGTCCGCGTCCAGCGATGCCTGATGGCCGATCGGCAGGGTCAGCATCGGATCGGTGTGCCCGATGTCGACGTTGAGGACGACCGGCATCCCGCTGCCGCCGTGTCGGCGGACCATCGCCTTCTCGATCTCGGCGGAGAGCTCGGGCGGTGCACGGAAGGTGCGGCCGACGACCACGCCGGCGAGGTCGTCGAGCGCGCCGGCCTGTTCCAGATGATCCAGCGAGCGCTCGATGGGGCCGAGCGACGTGTTACAGGTCTCCCAGAACAGGATCGCACCGTTCAGATTCGGGAAATAGGCGGTGCCGAGCAGTGCCTCGAGGGTCTCGAGGTTGCCGCCGATCAGCGGCCCGGAGACGCTCCCGGCGCCAAGCCAACGCTGCTCCGGCCCGGACGTCTTCGTGCGGGGCCGGACATCGTCCTGATCCCACTGGAGGAATTCATCCGTCCACGCGGGCACGTGCGGAAGAGGGCCCGCCCAGGCCCCGGAGAAGAACCGCAGCAGTTCCTGTTCCGAAACGGGTTGCGGCGCCGGGAATTCCGCCAACTCCGGCAGCAGGGTCGGCCCATGCAACGAGACAACTCCGGCCCGGCTGAGGATCCCCAGGTGAAGAGCCGTTATGTCGCTGTAGCCGACGAGGAACTTCGGGTCTCGACGCAGCGCGTCGAAATCCAGCATCGGTAGGAGGGCGTTGCTGTTGTAGCCACCGATGCTGGCGATGATCGCGCGCACGGAGGAATCAATGAGCAGAGCGTTGAGCTCTTCCGCGCGTTGCGCCGGGGATCGAGGCTCTGACCTGGCTGCTCCTTCAGGCACACGAACCTCGAACCCCGACGCACGGAGAAAGGCGACACCACGACGGAACCGCGCAGGGGTTGGTGGCGGTTGGCTCGACGGAGAAGCGATGGCAACCGTGTCACCGGGCCGCAGTGGCGAAGGGTAGAGCAGCTTCTGGGTCATTCCTTGACCAGAACGAGGCAGCGTCGCATGGTGTCCGGCGTCACGGCGTTGTCGGTGTAGTCGTCGAGATCCTCCAGAACCCGAAATCCCGACTCCGCACAGGCTGTCTCGAGTTCGTCCTCGGTGAACCACCGTTGCCGGTGATACTCGGTCGCCCGGGTGAAGCTCGCGCCATCGCCGCGCGTGAACAAGGTGATCAGGAACTCGATGCTCCGGGTCGCCGCGTCGTAACGATTGCGCCAGACATAGGCGAAATCATCGAGATCGTCGCCGAAGTGCGAGGAGCCGAAAACCTGCTCGATCTTCCGCTGGGTGTTCACGTCGAAGATGAAGACACCCCCGGGCCGCAGGGCGGTAGCCACGCCGCGAAGCAGCTCGGCGAGCGCGCCGTCCGCAGCCATGTAGTTGACGCTGTCGAACGTGCACAACGCGGCGTCGTACGTGCCGCCGAGATCGGCGGACGGGAGGGTACGCAGTAGGTAGTCCGCCCCCTCGCCGTCGATCGCACGGGCCTGCGCGAGCATCTCCTCGGACCCGTCGATCCCCGTGACGTCGAAGCCTCGCCCGCGAAGCAGCCGCGTCAGGCGTCCGGTGCCGCAGCACAGGTCCACGACGCGCCGGGCGTCGTGCTGCTTCAGCCGTCGCTCCACGAAGTCGGCCCACCGGTCGTACGGGTTCTCGGCCGTCCACCGGTCGTAGATGGGAGCCAGTTGCGCGTACGGCATCTCGACACCGGCCCCTACGTCAGTCATCGGCGGGCTTCCGGACGTGGACCATCAGGTTGACCCCGCGGTCGGCCCACTCCGGGCGTTCCGACGCCTTCAGCTCCGCCGCCAGCGCCGCGTTGAAGAACTCCTGGTCCTGAAGCGCGTTCGACACGAAGCCGAGCTTCTCGTACGGGTAGCCGAAGTCCTCGGGGCCCGGGTAGGTGAGCAGCGGGACACCGTACACGCGGGGAACCTCGAAGCCGGCCCTTTCGCCGAGCTCCCGCAGGTCGGACGCGGAGTACACGCGCAGCGGCGGAACGTGCTCGGCCCAGCGCACGATCTGGTCGTTCAGGAGGGTGTCGAGTTCCTCCGGGGTGACGCCGTCCCGGCTCAGCTTGGAGTGCAGCGCGTTGGAGAGCGAGTGGGACATGAACATGCCCTGGGCGCCCGGCTTGAGCACGCGTGCCAGGGTGTCGAAGGCCGCCGCCGGCTGGTCCAGGAAGCTGAGTACCCCGTAGGTCGAGATGGCGGCGTCGAACGACTCGTCCGCCAGCATGGGAGCGTCCTCGAGGTCGCACAGCACCACGGTGACGCGTTCGCCGAAGGGCGACTTGGCGACGTTCTGGAGCGCTTCCTCGACCATCTTCTCCGACTTGTCGGCGACGGTGACGTCCACGTCGAAGTGCTCGGCGGCCCAGAGCGCCCAACGGGCGGTGCCACCTCCGGCGTCGAGGATGTGCTGACCGGCCTGGATGCCCAGATGTTTGTCCATGAGCGCACGCACCAGCGCGTCGGAGAAGGCCCAGAAAGGTGCCTCGTAGAATCCTTGCACATTGGGGGCGTAGGGCTCGAAGAACTTTTCGAACTGCTCAGTACTCATGAGTGACATAGCTACGCGGCCTCACTGGTCGAGAGTAAAAGGGCATTGATCAACGAAGAATGCGCATAGTCGCGGATGCTTGAGACAAATGTTTGGTTCGGTCATTACCGGGCATCTCGGCGCGTAGGAACTCGTTGCGTCACCTCGGTGGGGTTGGAGCGGCTGTTCTCGATATCTAGGAAACCTACCGGACGACAGTGACGTGCGACAAGGGGCTTCTGATCAATTGATCGACGGTTTCTTCAGGGTCTTGGGCAGCCAAGTGCACGCCCGCTGAACTCGGTGTTTCGCACCCGGTTCGGTGGCTGATCATTGGCTGGTATGCCTTTTGTGCGTGGGGTAGGAGTGCGGTCGTGGCATGAAGTGCGGAGTGCGTCAGAAAGCGGATTCAACCCCGTCTGACAGCCCGTGCCGACACGTTGTTCGGGATCACCGTCACCTTGCTGGGCATTGGCGGAAAAATCGGCAGACGGTCATCCGGCGGCGGTGTGCTCCGGAAGCGGACTGACCGTGTAGACCAGGGCGTCGCGCACTGCGGCAGCGCGAGCCCGCAGGGTCGCCACGTCCGGTGCGGCCAGGAGAAAGTGAGCGAAGAAGTTCTCCTGGTCGATCGACTCGGCCCGGTAGGGGGAGAGGACGAGACCGTCGACGACGCCCGGCAGGCCCAGCAGGTCGGCCACCGCACTGTGGCACGTGACGATTCCTGCCTCGTCCGCCTGGATCGGAAGCGCGCCCCACAGCTGGGCCTCGACCGGATGAGGTTGTCGAGCGGGCTCCCTCGGCTTGCGCTCGTCGGGGTGGAAGAGCGCCATGTCGATCAGGGTGTCGATCGGGTTCAGCCCGGTGAGTTGCGTGACGGCGTGCAGGTTCACGCCGCCGCCCACGCGCGGGTTGATCTCGATCAGCTCCGCGACGCCGCCGGCGGCCCGGCCCTCGACGTGGAACCAGGCCTCGTCGACACCGATGGCCGCGCAGAGCTGCGACACCCGGTCGGCCAGGCGCCGGGCGGCCTCGTCGACCCCGTCGGACGTGGGCGGGGAGACGAGTAGCCCGGTGTCGTGAAAGCGCTGCCCGACGTGCGCGTCCTTCTCGAAGATGACCACCGGGGTGAACCGGGAACCGGTCACCGGACCGTCCATCGAGAACTCGGTGCCGGGGACGAACTCCTCAAGGATCATCTCGCAGTCCGCGCCGAAATCGTGGGCCGCTTCGAGCAGGAAGGCAGTCGCCTCCGCACGGTCGTGCAGCAGCCGTACGCTCCGGGACGCGCCGCTGCGTTGCGACGGTTTGCCGATTACCGGGAAGCCCGGCACGTCGTCGAGTGGGAACGACGCGGCCGGCCCGGCCGTGAACCGCAGGTCGGAGAGGCCGTGCTCACGCATCGCCGACCTGACCTTCGCCTTGCTGAGAAGTGTGGCCAGACCGGGCGAAGCCCCATGCACGCCGAAGTGCTCCACGAGGTGGATCTGCCACGGGATCAGGGCTTCGACGAGATTGATGAGGGCAACCGGCGCCGGGGCCAGGGCAGCCACCTTGGCGGCAAGCTGAGACTCCGAGTCGTGCGCCCAATCGACCAGGACGTGGCCGTCGCACAGTCCTCGGTTGAGGTCGTCGGGCTCGTTGGACACGAGTACGGGCGAGTACGCCCGCTCCCGGAGGGCGTGCACGATGTAGCGCACTCCGCCGGCGTTCAGCTCGGAAAGGATTAGGACCTGCGGTTGGACTTGGCGGGGGACACTCATCTTCGGTCTCACCGTTCCTCGGGAACGATCGCGAACGCTCGCCCGCCGAGGTGGACGGCGCCGGACGCGATCACGATTACGCGACAGAAATGCTGGTGATAGGGGAAGGCGTCGTTGTTGACGTGCATCTGCGCCGACAGCAGGACATCGTCGGTGCTCCCGGGCGTCACCCGTACCTCACCGGGGTCCGGAACGTCGACGCCCTGGAAGTACTGCCCGTGCAGGAACCAGCCCACGGTGAGTCGGTCGGTCCTCCAGCCGTCGGCGCCCGGACGCAGTCGAACCGTCCCGCGAACGTCCTCCCCGCGATGCCAGACCTCGGGTATGTCGATCAGCGGCACCTGTAGCTGAGGATCGGCGGGGGCGTCCCACACGTGGCTGCATCGATGGCAGAACGCGGCCGTGCGGGAGGTCCAGGGTCGGTCCGGGCTGGTGCCGACCAACTCCTCGACGGTGGCGTCGCAGTAGGGGCACGGCGTCCGCGACGCGTGGGTCCGGGTGGCCAACACGGGCTCCCAGATGCTGTCGAACCCGGAGTAGGTGGCCGATGTGTAGTCGATGAGTTCGGCGGCCGCCGCCATCTGTGCCCGGGCCAGAAGGTCCGGGTCGGGTACGGACCGGGCTTCCAACTCGGCCACGCAGGTTTCGAGGGCCGTCGAGTTCAGGCCGAGATCGAGCAGGCTCCGCAGCAGTTGTTGCGGGGTCGCTGCCGTGCCGGAACCGGATGCCGGGGCTGTCGCAGCGGGCGCGACGTCGGGCTCGGCCGAGCGTGCGGCGTCGGCCTCCCAACGCCTCAAGGTGGCCTCGTCGGCCGGTGCGACTCCACCGGCCACCAACCACGGGAACCCGAGCAGGGCGAAGTAGGGCAGTTCCGTCCCGGTCTCCCTCGCCCTGCCGTTGAGGGCTGCGACCACCTCACCCAGCGGGACTCCCGCGTCGCACAGACGGTGGAACGTCTCGGTGGCCCAGTCCGTCGTGTGGGAGGGGAACATGGGGCCGATGGCCGCCGCGGCGTAGCCGGAGCTGAGCGCGTTGGTCAGGAGGAACTGACGGGGCGCCCGGCCGCTGTGCGGGCGCCAGCTGAGGCAGGAGTTGGTGAAGACGACCTCGGCTCGGACCGATCTCGCCTCGATCACGTCGTCCAGGCTCACTCCGGGCAGGAAGCACGTGCCCTCGAACGCGCAGTGCGGAGCCCCACCACCCGTACCGAGCTCGAGCCACTGTCGGCGGGACTCGTGATCGCTGCCGCACAGGACGGTGTCGTTGAGCAGTACCGCGTGCTCCCGCCCGGACGACGTGATCGACAGGAAGGTCGCGCTGCCGGCGACGACTGCCTGGTGGACCGATTCGCGGGTGACCTGCGCCCCGCTGAGGACCAAGGCGCCGGCGCTCAGCAGCGGACCATTGGGGAAGGGGCTCAGGAACACGTGTTTCCGAGAGGCCGGTTCACGATGCCCCGACGCCAGGTTCTTCAGGATCAGCCAGGAAAGCTGGTCCAGGTCGCCCGCCGTCAGGAACCCGAGCCGGGGTACCCGCCCGCCCGGCCGGTCCCGGTACGCGTTGACCCGATCGACGACGGCGAGGGCGTCATCGACGGACACCTCGTCGGCGAGGGCGATGACGAGTACGTGGGCGGCCTGATCGTCGAGGACGAGATGCTCGCCGAGGCCGCCGGCCGGCAGCGCGATGACCGTTCCACCGAAGCGGGCCGCCAGCGCCTCGGCGACGCGGGCGACAGGCGAAGCTGAGACGCACACGACGCGAAGGTCGGCGACCGGTCGGGACCTGTCCGGCGTTCCCAGCGACGTGACGTCGACCGGTGCACTCCTGCTCCGCAGCACCGGGAACGAGTCGGGGTCCGCGAGCTCGCGCACGTACGTGTCGAGGTCGTGGTGTTGCGAGAGCATGCTGGTCTGTGTCATCGGGCGACCGGCCTTTCATGCTGCGGGGCGGCCGGGTCACTCACGTCGGGCCGTTCGCGGAGACGTCGCGAGGCTTCCTCTCCTCGGAACACCGGCACGGCACAGACGGTCGCGGCGAGCAGCGCCACCGCGACGGCGGATATGACCACGACGAGGAGCGGGCTCGTGGCGGCAGCCACCGGAACGGCCAGCAGCAGGCCGAGAGGCCGGCAACCGTACGAGACGAACCCGTCGAGCGCCGACACCCGCCCCAGCATCTTGCCGGGCACGCGCTGCTGGACGGTGGTGCCCCAGAGGGTGTTGAAGATCGCGAGAGCTACGCCGTAGACGAACATGCCGGCCAGGGTGATCGGCAGGGGGGCACCCGTCGCGAGCAGGATCAGGCCGGGCGCGACCCCGAGCGCGGTCGCCGTGTACGCGGCCAGCAGCGGGCGCTTCGGAACAAAGCGGGTGGAGGCGAATCCGCCGGCCAACATCCCGAGCGAGCTCGCGAGTAGCAGCGCGGACCAGCCGGCGACGCCGTCGTAGTGCTTGATCGCCAGTAGCGGGCCCAGCACCGGCAGCATGCCGAGTACGAGCATCTGGAACATTCCGGCGTTGGCGAGCCCGGCGGTCAGCCATGGCGTCCGTGCCACCTCTTTGACCCCGGTCACAAAGTCGGCGGCCCAGGAGCTGTCCGACTGGGCGACAGTTGCCGGGATCCCACGGATGCGAGTCAGGAGCAGGGCACTGGTGAGGAACGTCAGGGCATCGGCCAGCAACGCGACACCGGGCGAGGTCACGGACACCAGGAGGCCCGCCAGTGGGAACCCGAGGATGCCGACCGACGTGAAGGTCATGGACAGACCGGCGTTGGCGGTTTGCAGGTCGCGGCCGGTGGCGAGTCCGGCCAGGATCTTGCTCGTCGCCGGTATGTAGAGCGCCGCGGCTGCCCCGTTGACCGCGAACAACGCCACGAGCTGCCACGCCGAGGGGTTGCCGAAGACGATCAACATGCCGATCGAGGCCTGGGTTCCGAAGGCCACGAGATCCGCGGCGATCATGAGCGGCCGAGGCGGGAAGCGGTCGACCGCGACGCTGCCGAGCAGCAGCACCGCCACCTGGGCGATCGTGCGTGCGGCGAGGACGAGCCCGGTGAGGAATCCACTCTTGTCCAGCGCGAGCATCGCGAACGGAATTGCCACGAGGGCGAGGACATCGCCGAAGCCGCTGACGCCCTGGGAGGTCAGCAGGAGGCGGAACTCGCGCTTCAGCCCCGGACGGCTCGGGGTCTGCTCCATCTCGTCGGTCACTTGACCCGCACCGGGAGGGAGGTGAAGCCGCGGATGAAGTTGGACTGCAGTCGCACGGGCTCACCGTCCGGGATCAGTCGCACGTCCTTCAGCGCTGCGACCGCGTGAAGGAGCGTTTCGAGCTCGACCAGCGCCGGCGTCGCCCCTACGCAGCGGTGAATGCCGACGCCGAAGGCCAGGTGGTTCGTTGCCTTTCGGTCGAGGCGTAGTTCCAAGGGATTCTCGAATTCTGAAGGATCACGGTTGGCGGAGTAGATCCAGAGCAGCACGGTCTGCCCGGCCTTGATCGTCGTGCCGTGCATCGTCCTGTCACTGGTGGCCACCCGCTTGACGTAGGCGGCGACGGAGGTGAGCCGCAGCATCTCCGTGAGTGCGTTGGGCACCAGATCGGGGTTCTCGACCAGCGCGGTGTACGACCACGGCTCCTGCATCATGAGCAGCAACGACCCGGACGCCGTGTGGGCGGACGTCTCATTGCCACCGAAGACGAGATTGACGAGGTTGTAGATCACCTCGTCGCGGGTGAGCGTGCCGGTGCGTTCGGCGGCGAGGAAGTGGCTGAGGGCGTCGTCACGGGGCTGCGTGGCGTGTCGTTCCTCGAGAATTTCGTCGAGGAACCCGAGCAGCTCTATCTGTGCCACGGCCCGTCGGGTCTCCTCGGGCACGGAGAGGTCGGACAGCGTCTCGTCCCGGTAGCCGACCACGGCGTCGGTGAGGTCGACGACGTGATTGGCGGCGGACTCGTCGATGCCGAGCAGCGTCATCAGCGCGGCGACCGGAAGTTGACGCGAGATGGAACGCGCGAAGTCGCCACCGCCGTCGGCCAGGAGGATGCCGAGTTCGCGATCGAGCAGGGCCTGGAGCTGCTGGCGGATTCGCTGCGCCATCGCGGGGCCGAGAGCTCCGAGGAACACCCGGCGGAAGTTCCGATGCTCAGGCAGGTCGCTCGCGACGAGCATCTTGCTCCTGGCGGAGTCCTGGTCCGAGTGGAAGGAGCTGCCCATGATGGCCCCGCTCAGCGAGCTCAGCCAGTCATGGTCGCGGTAGCAGGCGGAGACGTCCGCGTAGCGGGAGAGGTTCCAGAAACCCTCTTCCGACCCACCGTCATTCCAGTAGACAGGCTGCTCTTTCCGCAGCTGCGCGAACATCGCTTCGGGGGCGTTGGTGCGAAAGAGATTTGCGTCGCGCAGGTCGGGAAAGGACTGCGTCATCGCGTGGCCCGCTCATCGATCAGTTCGGACAGCGCGGTGAGCGTCTTCTCCTGAAGTAGATCCTTGAAGCCGAGGTCGACCGAGAGCTCCGCTTTGATCATCTTGTTCAGGCGGAACAGCAGGATCGAGTTGCCGCCGAGCCGGAAGAAGTCGTCATCGAGACCCACGGGGGAGACCCGCAGGAGCGTGCTCCACATGGCCCCGACCCGCTTCTGCGTCTCGGTGACAGGGGGAGTGAAGGCCGACAGGCGTGCGCTCTCGGCGAGAGCGAGCATGCGCATCTCACTCACGTCGCGCTTGCCGTGGTCGGTGGAAGGGAGTCGATCCACGGTGACCAACGAGTGCGGAACCAGGTGCGCGGGGAGCCGCGACTCGGCGAACTCCCGCAGTTCGGCGACGCTCGCCCCCGAGCGCAGTACGACGATGGCGACCAGGGACGGCTCCACCGACTGCCGTTCCACGATCAGCACAGCGTCGTCGACGGACTCGTGATCGAGCAGAACACGCTCGATCTCGATCGGGTCCACCCGGTGCCCGCTGACCTTGACCATCCGATCGCGCCGGCCCACGAACTCGAGCCAGTCATCGTGCTGCACGAGGATGTCTCCGGAGCGGTACGTCGCCACCTCGGCGTCCCCGATCACGGCCGTCCCGAAGACGGCAGCGTTCTCAACCGGGCTGTCCTGGTAGCCCAGGCTCACGCCGGGCCCGGCGATGACGGCCTCGCCGGGCGTGCCGGGAGGCACGGGGCGACCCGCCTCGTCCACCAGTTCGATGGAGCAGCCGTCCAGGGTGCGACCCAGGGGGATGCTCGGCTCGTCCGCATCAGCCGGGCGGACGGCGTGGATCGTGCACGCGGTGGTGATCTCGGCGGGGCCGTACAGGTTGTACAACGCCCCAGCGAAGCCTCCGTCGTACAGCTTGCGCACCGCGGAGACGGCGAGCACGTCCCCACCGACACCCAGCACGCGCACTCCGCTGAACGCCCGGGGATCCGCCTCGATGATGTGGTTGAACGCCATCGTCGGCACCAGAAGAGCGGTGATCCTTCGCGAGGTCAGCTGCCGCTCGATGCCGGTGGCGAGCATCTGGGGAATGTGCGGCAGCGTAACCAGCGTCGCGCCGGTCGCCAGGGCACGCCAGATCTCGTAGTGAAAGGCGTCGAAAGACAGGCTGGAGATCTGGCCCATGCAGTCGTCGGTGCCCAGGTCGGGCAGCGCGTCGTTCAGGGCGAACCAGGTCAGGCCCGAATGCCCGAGCACGATGGCCTTGGGCTGACCTGTCGATCCGGAGGTGAAGACCAGGCCGGCCGCGTCCGACGGCGACGGCGGGGTGAGGTCGTCGACCGCCCCGGACGCCGCCGGAAGGTCGCCGGCATCGAGTACGAGAAGTTTCGCGTCGCCGTCGACGCGGTGGACGAACGAACTCGACACCATGACGAGGGCCACCCCGGCCCGGGAGAACATCTCCTTGCGACGTTGGTCGGGATCCCGTGGGTCTGCGCACACGTAGACGCCTCGGGCCTTGAGGACGGCGAGGAGTGCGACCGGAACGATGGCCGAACGCTCGAGAAGCAGACCGATACGATCGCCCGGCTCGGCGCCGGCCTCCACGAGGGCCAGCGCGAGGTCGGTCGAGAGCCGGTCGAGCTCGCGGTAGGTGAAATCCATCTGGTCGTCGCGGCACGCGCTGTGGTCGGGATAGGCAGCGGCGGTCGCGGACACGAGCTCGACAAGGGTCTGCGGTGACGGCGGTGGCGCTGTGTCAACGGCCGGGCGTGTCGATCTGTGGTCTACCACGGGCGCTCCCTCGTTTCGATCTCAGGAATGTCTGGTTGAAAGGCGATGTGATCGGTGCTGGTGGGCTGCCAGTCCGGGGGAATCCAGCCGGAGTCCCGCGGCGCCTCGGTCGCCTCGCCGAAATCCGTCAAGGTCGGATTGGCGTCGACCTGCAGCCTCTGAGATCTCCTTGGCGACGTCGGCCTCTTCTGGCTCTCGCTCCGGGCCGGTCATGCCGTCGCGATCCGGATCGTCGTGCGCGACGCCTGAAGAATCCGCAGTACGTCGTCGTGGGTTGCCGCAGCGCCGAGCAGGAGGACGGTCTCGCCAAAGGTCCCCATGCCGACCGACACGACATCTCCCGGATGTTTGAGCACCCGGATCGATTCGACTCCGGGGTGCCGCGCCATCTCCTCGATCCCCCGGATGCCGGCGATGGTCCCCTCCAACTCGGGATAGAGGGAGATGTGATAGCTGACGGAGTCGGAGCCGATCGATGCCAGTTCGTTCCGCGCCTCGTCGGAGCGGCCCAGCGCGATGGCATACCCGGCCCGGACGAGCGCTCCGGGACTGCGCTGACAGAGCAGGCTGTCGACGAGTCCGCCCAGCCGGCCGTTGACCTCGATGATGACGGGGCCATCGGGCGTGAGCTTGAGTTCGGTGTGGCAGAGACCGTTCTCCACACCGAGGGCTTCGATCGCCTTCGTCGCCTCGGCGTACGCGTCGGCCCTGACGGTGTCGGGGAGATTGTCGGGGAAGACCATGCCCGTCTCCCGGAACGGGGGCGTGATGGGGAACCGCCCGGAGACGCCCACGTGCGTCGGCGAGCCTTCGATCACGGCCGACTCGACGGAGATGTAGTCGCCCCACTCCGCTCCGGCGACCGTGGTGTCACCCTGGAGGATCGATTCCAGGATGAAGGACTCACCGGGCAGCCCCTGGGCGGCCAGACTGTCGAGGAGCGGACGCAGTGAGCCCGGGTCCGCGACCCGATAGGTGTGCCGGCTGCCGTAGCCGGCCCTCGGCTTGATGATGGCCGGGAACCCGATGCTGTCGAGTCCTGGCGACGAGACGCCGTCGACCGGGACAAGAAAATCGGGACCACGCGCGCCCTTTGCGCGCAGGCGTGAGCGCTGCAGGAACTTGTCCCGCAGGAGCCGCGCGGCCGACGTCCCGACCGAAGGGAGCGACAGCGCCTCGGCCAGCTGGGCCGCCGGAGCGATGCCGGGGTCGGCGAACGACACGACGCCGTCCGGCTGGCCGATCACATCCAGCAGGGCGAGCGGGTCACCCGGGGTGAACTCGTGAACCAGAGCGATCTCGTGTAGCAGGTCGAGATGAGCCGCGACCTCGTCGGAGCCCTTCGGCACCGCGAACGACAGCTCCGCCGTACCCTCGGCGTTCGACAGGAGCTCGAGAGGCGATGCGGATCCGCCGTCGAAGACGACCACCAGATGAGGAAGCTTCACTGCGCCATCCACTCTGGAGTCCGTGCGCGTGCTCGATCGCCGGCCGACCCGGAACTGTTCAGCGTGGCCACGGCGGCACCTCGATTCATCCTCGATGGTGGTTGGTCGGCTGGGGACAGTCAGGGGAGGATGGCAACGCCGTTCTCACGGACGAATACCTGGAAGTCGCGGATGTCCGTCTGCTGGGTGACCCACATGAGCAGTCGTTCGACCCCGAGGCCGAAGCCGCTGGTCAGCATCGGCGCGGTGTCCTTCATCGCGACATACCACCCGTACTCGGTCTCAGGTACCTCGTGCAGGCGCAGCGCCGCCCGTACCGATTCGCCGTCGACGTGGCGCTCACCGGCACCGACGACTTCGCCGGGGCCGAAGAGCAGATCGCCGTTGAGCGCGTGTCCCTCGCCGTCGTTCGCCTGGTAGAACGGCACGGAGCGCTCGTCGAAATGGGTGATCCAGACGAACTCGCCACACAGTTCCATGAGCTTGCGCTCGCCGGCGCGGGTGAGCCCCCGGAAGCCAAGGTCCGGATCGGTTTTGACCAGTTCCGGGTCGCCGTCGAGCATGTCGATCGCCTGATCGAGGGTGAGACTGCGGAAAGGCGTTGGATCATCGAGACGGGCGAAGTGGTCCAGAGATCCGCTGGCCCTAGCGATATCCGGGCCGCACTCGCTGCGAAGGCGCAGGAGGATGTGCCGAATGTATTCCTCGACGAGAACCTGAGTGTCGGCGAGGGTTCCGGGAATCTCCGCCTCGCTGTGGAAGAACTGGCACAGGTGGGTCGAGTCGGAGGCCTCCCCCCGGAAGGACGGCATCATGTAATAGGCACCCGCCTCGCTGAGGCGGCAGAGGTATTCGAGCCCGAACTGCATGGAATCGGCGAGGTACGTACGCACATCGAACATCGACACCGACACGGGGGTCGAATCACTACCCAGGCCCATCGGTGACGAGATCGACCCGGTCGTGACCGGGAGGTGCCCGAAACGGACTCCGCGCGCACTCCAGAATTCAACCGTGGCTGAGGTGACGCAATCCTGGAGTTTGACGACGAGGCGGTACCATTCGCCTTGGAGCGCCTTTAGGTAATGGGTCTCCGAGTCCTCCCAGGTGCGGGGAGGGGTGATGTTTTCGTCGGTCATGTCAGATTCTCCCGGACTGCGGGCGCCGGAGCCCCTGCGGAAGCTGGGGCTTGCAGATTGCAAGCACCTTGGTCATATTCTCGAAGGTCACCAAAATCTCCATCCTTCGGTGGTTTCGGGAATTGCGGCGACGTCGTCGTCGCACTGGCCGGACTGTACGGTGGTACACCTCCTGCCAATCTTCGGCAGGAACGCTATGAAAACGTCTGGGCAGACGTAGGCGCCGGATCACCGGCCGCTGATAAGGCAGGCTCGGCCCCACCAGGTGGGTGGCACGTCCAATTCGCGCTGACCCGCCAAGGCGAGTTGGCCGATGCCACTTCCTGCGCGATCTTGTCGGCGACTTCGCGTGAGCGGCTCGACGGCCCTTGGATCAACCTGAGATGAGACCGGGCCCTTGCGTTGACGGGCCCGGCAGCCTCAGCCCGAGGGCGTCGGTGGGTGAAGCCATCCCCGGAGGGTGCGGCGACATTGGACAGCGCACCGACCGTGCGTCACTCCTGGTGCTTGATCCACAACCGCAGGAGATGGCGCCGCTCTTCGGGGTTGGGGCTGTCGACGAAGCCTGTCCGGCCGTGGAAGATCGACGTGTTGTCGAGGAGGAACAGGTCCCCTGCCTGAAGTCTCAGTTCCGTCGCGAGCCCGGCGTCCTCGATCACCTTGGGGAGGCCGCGGATCAGTTCCTGATCCCCCGCCGTCACGGACCCGGGGTGGAAGTCTCGCCCACGGTCGAGCGCCCCGATGCTGAAGCGAGCCACCAGTTTGCCGGAATAGCTTCTGAAGACGGAGTCTTCGACGAACGGGCCGTCTTTCAGGGCTGCCGTCGGCCGGCCGCCCCACCACCTCTTCTCGCACAGAATGCGGAGATAATCGGGGCGGTTAGCTGCCAGCCATTCGTAGACGGCGGGTGCGCTGGCAAGTACCGACCTGCCGCCGTCTGGCGCCTGCTTCATGCAGAGCAGCCCGAGGATGCCGATGTCCGGCCGACCGCCGGGCACCTCGCCTTCCTGCGCGCTGGCATTGTCCGTGTGCATGGGCTGCGCTTCGACAGAGAGGCTTGGCTCGGGTGCGGGCTCAGCGCCACTACGAACGGTGGCCAAGACTTTCGCGGTCATCGCTTGCGAGATCGTGCCAATGGCCCCGTCCCGGGCCGTCGGCTGTTCGAAAACCGGGCCCAACAATGGACTGACCGTTTTGATGACGCCCGCGTCGATGTCCTCGATTCCGGAAATCGGCCATCCTCGGAGAACGGCAAAACCACGTCCCGAGAGCACCCGTTCGTCTGCGACCCCGCGTAGGAAGCTTCCAACGCGCTGCAACTTGTCTTCCGGAACACGCGCCGCGTCGACGCCGTGAGCTTCGACCTCTTTCTGAATGTCGAGCAGATCATCGACAATTGCAGAGGGTACGGACACAAGCCAGTCGTCTTCTTCGATACTTTGCTGATCCCATACGCGCGATCGCGGATAGGTCACCCCGCTTAGCATTCAGGTCTCCTATGGCATCCTTGCCGCCGTGGCTGGCGGCGTCCATATCAACCGACCTGATCCCCCGTCGGCTGGCACCATCATAGACAGACGAGCCGCCGGACGAAAGAGGAACTTCGAAGTAAGGGGAGGCTTACCTTAGTAATTTCATGCCCGAAGCAGATTATATCCGGCGGTGACGCCAATATCAACGCCGGTCAACTTCGCCACATTTCCAGCCGAATGTTGACCCCCCTCGTGTCGTGGGTTCGAGTCGAAAATGAACGTCATTAAACCGGCTGATGATCGGGATGCCGTCGAACCGCGCTACCGCCGGCCGGTGGGTGCTGGACCCGGGGACGCGACACCGTGATCTTCGATGGTGTGCGCGGTGCGCTCTCCCGGTGGGTGCCAGCCCAGGCCAACCCATGCCAATGCGGGGTCGCGTGGCCGACCGCCGGTCGCAAACCGGGGTCCGTGTGCTCGCGCTGTGGTTCTGGGCTGGGAGAACGGTGGTCCCAGGAACGCGGGTGCACGTGGGCCACTCCCTGCCACCCCAGGTGAACCCCAAGGTCGCGAGACTGTCCCCTCGCGCCCTCGTAGCTCAGGGGATAGAGCACCGGCTTCCTAACCGGACGCTCCGCCCGTATCCAAAGGCCGACGACCTGCGGTTCTCCATTTTATATCTTCGCGTCCTGGTCGCACCGCGCTGTCGGTGTGATCGCTTGTTGAAGATCAGCAGGTGCGGCATCGTGCCTACTCGGGCGACGAGTCGAGACTGCCCGAGTGGGCCTTTGGTGCCGACCGCAGGCAGGTGCCAGGGGGCGGTGCGGCAGAGGTGTGTCTGATCGGATCTCTCAGTCATGAGGCTCGGCCTGAGTCCAAGGTGCGGTAGCGGACGTATGGACACCTCGCTCGGTCCCTGGCGCGCCGTCATCTGGCTCGCCAGTTGGGCGGGGGACTTCGTCGAGGCGGCTTGGCGGGCCTGAGCGGCCGATCCGGCGAGGAGGGTGCCAGTAGTCGGTGGCCTCGCGCTCGATCTCTTGCAATAACCCCGTTGACGGAGTGAGTACTCACTCCGTAGGTTGATTAGCATGACTGAGACGCCCAGCCGGCGCAGAGCGCCGGGGATGAGTGCGGAAGATCGACGCGAGATGATCGTGGCTGCGGCGCTGCCGCTGCTGGTCGAGCACGGCTCGGCGGTGACCACCCTGCAGATAGCGAAAGCGGCCGGGATCGGTGAGGCGACCGTCTTTCGGGCCTTCGCCGACAAAGACGAGCTGTTGGACGCGTGTGTGTCGGCTGCCCTGCGTAACAAACACGTTCTGGCCGAACTCGACGCGGTGCCGTTGGATCAGCCCTTGGCCGCCAGGTTGACCGAGGCGGCAGCGACCCTGCATGCCTACCTGGATCGGATGGGCGCGGTGATTGGGGCGCTGCAAACCAGTGGCCGCCGAGGAGGGCGGCGTGGGTCGGCTGGCAGCAGTGCGACTGGCGGTCGGGCAGCGGCGGCCGAGCGCACTCACCAAGCGGTGATCCGGCTGCTCGAACCCGACCGGGCCGCGCTGCGACTGCCGATCGAACAGCTCGCCGTCATTTTCCTCGGCATTCTCATGGCCCGTCGAGGAGGGCACGGCAGTGCGGAGATTCCGGTCGAGACGCTGGTTGACGTGTTCCTGCATGGCGTGGTCGGTCCGGCGTCGGCTGCCACATGAACCGCAGCCGCCGGATCTGGGGTGTTGCCGGGGCCGTTGGCGTGGCTGCCGCCCTCTGGACAGTCGCCGTCCCGCTGCTGGGGCACCGCCTCACCGTCACCGGTGGGCCACCCGGGCGGGAAAGGCTGGAGATCGGTCTCGCTCCCGTCGTGATCGTCGCTCTTGCCGCCGCCCTGGCCGGCTGGGCGCTGCTCGCACTCCTGGAGCGGGTGCTGCCCCGGTCCGCCCGGCTCGTCTGGACAATCACCGCGCTCGGGGTCCTGCTGGTGTCCTTCGCGCCGCTCGCGACTCCCGGTATGGACGTCGCGACCCGGGTCATCCTCGGTGCCCTGCACGTAGCGGTGGCGACCGTGCTGATTGCGGTCATGACACGTACCGCCGCCCACCCCGGCCTCAGCACGGTCGCCGACGCCGACCGATGACCCCGCACCGCGGGACCGCGGCTCAGGAGTGGTCGGCCGGGGCGGTGGTCAGCCCGCCGGGCCGCCGTGGTGGTCGAGTTTGCTGCAGAGGGTGTCAGCGAAGCCCTCGGCCATGGCGAGTTGGTCGCGCAGTGCGGTGACGCGGGTGGTGGCGGCGGTGTGGAACATGGCGAGCCGGTCGAGCAGTTCAGCGCGGTCGGTGCCGGTGGCGGTGTCGAGGGCGTCGAGGACGGCGAGCAGGTCGCGCATCTCGTCGAGGGTGAATCCGAGGGGTTTCATGCGTTTGACGACGGCGAGGCGGTCGAGGTCGGGTTCGGTGTAGAGGCGGAAGCCGCCCTCGCTGCGGGCGGAGGGGACGATCAGGCCGGCTTCTTCGTAGTGGCGGATCGTGCGGATGCTGAGTCCGACCCGTTCGGCGGCTTCGCCGATCTGCATGAGGCGGCCGGTGACCGCGCCGCAGGCGTGCTGCTCCGGCCCGGTGTCCCGGCTGGTGGCGGCGGCCATCAGTGGCCGACGCCGAGTTGCCCGGCGAGGGTGTCGTGGATGCGGGCGCTGGGCGGGTTGAGTTCGATGATCTCGACGGTTTTGCCCCGGCTGGCGTACTTGGTGGTGATGGCGTCGAGGGCGGCGACGGAGGAGGCGTCCCAGACGTGGGCGTGGGTCATGTCGATGACCACGTTCTTCGGGTCGTTCGCGTAGTCGAACTGCCCGACGAGGTCGTTGCTGGAGGCGAAGAAGAGCTCCCCGTGTACGGAGTAGATGCGGGTGCCGCCGTCAGGGTCGAGGACGCTGGTGACCTCGACCAGGTGGGCGACCCGCCGGGCGAAGATCACCATGGCGGTGAGTACGCCGGCGACGACGCCGATGGCCAGGTTGTGGGTGGCCAGGGTGGTGGCGACGGTGGCAAGCATGACGATCGTCTCGCCGTACGGCATCCGCTTGAGGGTGGCCGGGGCGACGGAGTGCCAGTCGAACGTGGACACCGCCACGATGATCATCACGGCGACCAGCGCGGCCATCGGGATCACCGCGACCACGCCGCCGAGCGCCACGACCAGGACCAGCAGGAACACACCCGCGAGGAACGTCGACAGCCGGGTGCGGGCGCCAGACGCCTTCACGTTGATCATCGTCTGGCCGATCATCGCGCAGCCGCCCATGCCGCCGAAGAACCCGGTGACGATGTTGGCGACACCCTGCCCCCAGGACTCGCGGGTTTTGCTGGAGGGCGTGTCGGTGATGTCGTCGACCAGCTTTGCGGTCATCAGCGACTCCATCAGCCCGACCAGCGCGATCCCCAGGGCGTAGGGGGCGATCAGGGTGAGGGTGTCCAGGGTCCACGGAATCTGCGGCAGGCCCATGGTGGGCAGGCTGTCCGGCAGGGCACCCTCGTCGCCGACGGTCGGCACCGCCACGCTGGCGAAGACGGTGACCACGGTCAGCACCACGATTGCGACCAGCGGCGCCGGAACCGCGCGGGTAAGCCGAGGAAGACCCACCATGATCGCCAGAGCGACGGCGACCAGCGGGTAGACCAGCCACGGCACGCCGAGCAGGTGCGGAACCTGGGCGGCGAAGATCAGGATTGCCAGGGCGTTGACGAAGCCGACCATGACGCTGCGCGGGATGAACCGCATCAGCTTCGCCACCCCGAGCACCGCCAGCAGGACCTGGATCGCGCCGCCGAGGATCACCGCCGCGATCAGGTAGTCCAGTCCGTGCTCCTTGGTCAGCGGCGCCACCACCAGGGCAATGGCCCCGGTCGCGGCGGAGATCATCGCCGGCCGGCCACCGCAGATCGCGATCGTGACGGCCATGGTGAACGAGGCGAACAGCCCCACCCGCGGGTCGACTCCCGCCAGGATCGAGAAGGAGATCGCTTCCGGGATCAACGCCAGGGCGACGACCAGGCCAGCCAGGACCTCGGTGCGGAACACCCTCGGCGACAGCCAGGACGGACGGGACAGACGCGGCCGGGAGACCGCGGACAGCACAGAAGACATACAGCCATTTCCACTCGGGGCGTCACGCGGACGCGCACAGGTCCAGCCCCACACCAACGGGGCGCGGCTACCACGACCAGCAACAGCGGTCCTGCCTGCTGAAGACCTCATCACTTGGACTCGGTCTGGGCTGCCGCAGCAGCCACCCGGCCACCACCGGGACGACCGGCACCGACCCTACTCTTCCGTCAGAGGAGAGTTGTCCGAACGTGGTGGTCGTCACGATGTCGCGTGAACCAGATGCCGCCCAGGCCTCGCACATCGTGTCCGGGGCGCTGGCCCGCGACAGGGGGAGGCTGGGGTCGCCGTGCCCGCGGGGCCGGGAGTGGGGATGGCTGCGTGTGTTTCGTCGAGATCGCTTGGCTCACGGTAGGAGATGCCACCCACCGCTTCGTCGTCTGCGAGATTCGGTAGACCACTGATGGAGACCCGCGACGTGCGTTCGCCTCGTGAGAAGGTGCCGGCAAACCCGACCCCACAGACGACGGCCCGACAGAGAGAACTCATCAACGAAGGGGAGCGCGAGGGTGGCAAGGCTGTGGATCGGCGTGGACATCGGCAAAACCCACCACCACGTCGCCACCGTCGATGGCGACGGCCGGCTGGTCTACTCCCGCCGGGTCGCCAACGACGAGACCCCTCCTCACCGTCATGGCCGAGGTGTCGACGTATAGCCGGCCGGTGTGCTGGGCGGTGGATGTCACCACCGGCCTGTCGGCGCTGCTGCTGACCCTGCTGTGGTGGCGCCAGGTGCAGGTCCGCTACGTCTCCGGCACCGTCGCGTTCCGCATGGCCGCCGCGTTCGCCGGCGAGAACAAGACCGACGCCCGCGACGCGGTCGTCATCGCCCAGACCATCCGCATGCGCCCCGACATCCCCGTCCTGGAACCGTCTGACCGGCTCCTGGCCGAGCTGACCGTGCTGACCGGCTACCGCTCAGACCTCGTGGATGGCCGCGTTCAACGCCGCCAGAGAACGCCCCATATTCCGCGCCTACTACGAGAAGAAACGCGCCGAAGGAAAGAACCACCGGCAAGCCATACTCGCCCTCGCCCGACGCCGCGTCGACGTCCTCTGGGCGCTCATCCGCGACGGCAAGACCTTCACCCGACCGGGATCAGCGATCCGCACCGCAGCCTGAACCAGCACGTTATCCACCGACGCGGCCCATCGCGCCGGCCGCTCCACCCTGCCCACCAAGATCATCCGAAGTCACATGGAGACTCGATCTGTGGCCCTGGGCTGGGAGAACGGCGGTCCGGGGAACGTGGCTGAACGCGGGCCACTCCCTGCCACCCCAGGTGAACTCAAGGTCGCTAGACTAGGCGCTCGCGCCCCCGTAGCTCAGGGGATAGAGCATCGGTTTCCTAAACCGTGTGTCGCAGGTTCGAATCCTGCCGGGGGCACCCAGGGTCTGTTTCAAGAGCTGGCTGGTCTGCGGCGGGCCCGGACTGCGGTTCGCCCCGCGGACTCCGCCTCGGTTCGACCGCTGTCAGGAAACTGACCTTCGACGGTCACCAGCGGTAGGACACGTTCACGGGCAGCCGGGTGTGTGGGACCCGCTTCATGTCTGCCTGGGCCTTGGGGTGGTCGTGGTCGATCAGGTAGGTGACTGCGGCGATGGCGGTGAACACCGAGGCGATGATGGTGACTGTCACAAAGCCCCTCGCGGTGGTCGTCGCCGTGCGGACCGAACCGTGCCGCGAGAGGTCGAGGTGCCCTCCGGGCCGTCCCGGAGGGCACCTCGTCATCCACAGAGGTCAGAGGAACTTGTACATCTCGGCGGAGGCGGCCTCGGTGTCGGCGGCCGGCGGAGCGGCCACGGTGACCTTCTCGCCGAAGCCGCTCATCTTCATGTCGGTGACGAGGTCACCGAGACTCTTCGTGGCGATCGTGTAGGACAGGGCGGTGAGCCGGCCGTCGGCGTCGACGGTCGCCTCGAAGGGGATCGCCTGGGGCTCCTTCGCCAGCTTGGCGGTCGACTCGAGGCCCTCGCGCATGCCGCCGTCGGTGCTGGCGGTCGCGGCGGCCTTGTTGAGGTCGGCGGTGCCGCTGTAGTGGCCGGGGCTGACCTCCTGGGCGACCACGACGCCGCCGATGAGGCCGGTCTGTGCCTTCAGGTCGAACGACTGGCGCAGCGAGCTGGTCGGCCGGAGCTTGTTCAGATCGATTTTCATCCAGGGCTTCTCGCCGTCGAGCGAGTCCGACTTGATGTAGGCGACGTCGCCGATCAGCCGGGCCTCGATCGGCTCCGGCGCGGTGCCGGTGATGTGGATCGCCTTGGCGGCGGGGTCGACCTTGCCCTTGAGGCTGACCGACTGGCCGCCGGCCTTGACCGAGGCGTCCATGGTGACCGTGCCGGCGACGCTGCGTTCCATGGCCTGCCGGACGGCGGCGGCCGGTTCGAGCTTGGGCGTGGTGGGAGCCGAGGACGGTCCGGACCCTCCGGTGTCACCGGAGGTGGTGTCGCAGCCGGCCACGAGGGCGGCGGCGAGGGCAATCGAGAGGACAGGGATCAGTCGACGCATAGACGTGACCCTAACCAAGAAGGTCCACTCCGGGGGGCCCGGCCAACACGGTGGGTCAATCCGCCGGCAGTTGTTCGGCGTGGGTGAGCACCCGGTCGACGAGGCCGTACTCCCGGGCCTGCTCGGCGGTGAACCAACGGTCCCGGTCCCAGTCGCGCTGGATCTCGTCGAGGGTGCGTCCACTGTGCTGGGCGATCAACTCCTGCATGGTGCGCTTGACGTGCAGCATGTTCTCCGCCTGGATGGTGATGTCCGAGGCGGTGCCGCCCATCCCGCCGGACGGCTGGTGCATCATGACCCGTGAGTGCGGCAGCGCGTACCGCTTGCCGGCCGCTCCGGCGCAGAGCAGAAACTGTCCCATCGAGCCGGCGAGGCCGAGCGCCAGCGTGGCGACGTCGTTGCGGACGTAGCGCATCGTGTCGTAGACCGCCATCCCTGCGGTCACCGAGCCGCCCGGCGAGTTGATGTAGAGGTAGATGTCGCGGTCGGCGTCCTCGGCCGCGAGCAGCAGGATCTGCGCGCAGATCTGGTTGGCCGACTCGTCGGTCACCTCGGTGCCGAGGAAGATGATCCGCTCCCGTAGCAGCCGCTCGAACACCTGGTCACCGAAGGTCGGCTGACCGCTGTCCAGCATCCGCACGTCGTACCCGATCATGTGTCGCCGCCTTCCGCGCTGCCGGCGGGCGGCGGAACCGCCTGGGGAACCGGCTCCTCCAGCGTGCGCGCGGCGGCGGTCGCGGCCCAGGGATTCTGCCGCCGGCAGATCGGCCCAGGGCAGAACCCAGCCGGCCTACACCCGGGTCAACCGCCGCCGGCCCGTCCGGGCCCGGCGGCAGGCCAGCATCTTGGAGGTACGCGGACCGGGGCGCCCGGCCGGTGCGGAGGCGATCAGTCGAACTCGCAGCCCCGCCCCTCCGACAGTCGACCCGACGGGCGAGGCTGGACCGCCGACGTGCAGGATCGGCCCGCCCAGCCGCAGCACCGGCCCGGCCGGCTGCCGTGCGGGGGCCGGAGCGGCGGCCACGGGTGGCGTCGCCCCACCGGGCTGAAAGCCGATTCGGAATGCGCGGCCGGTCTCGTTGCGTGGCGCGGGCACCTGTTCCAGCCGGGCCAGAGCGGCCCGGGGTGCGGCGGGGATGCGACGCTCGACTCGGCGCAGATCGTCGCGGGCCGCCTCGAGCAGGTCGGAGAGTTGGATGCCGAGGGCTCGGCAGATCGCCGCCAGGATCTCCGACGAGGCCTCCTTCCGCCCGCGTTCGACCTCCGAGAGGTAGGGCACGGAGACCCCGGCCGCCTCGGCCACCTCGCGCAGGGTGCGGCCCTGGCCCTGGCGTAGCCGGCGCAGCACCCCGCCGATCACTCGTCGTAGCAACGACATGCGGACCTCACTCTCGCGGTCGTCGTCGGGGACACCTCCCATCATCATGCCGGTTGCCGACGGTCGGGGCCGACCCGTGCATGTCGCGCCGACCGTCGTCGTAGCCCGGGCGTGCGAAGCGCCGCGTACCCGCTATGTTGTGGGCGTGCAGGCGACGGCGGCGGGGCAGGTTCGACGGTGATCCATTTTCCCGCGCAGCGCCGGGGCCCGCTGAGCGCGCTGAGCCTGCGGCTCGCGGCCGCCCTGGGGCTGGTCTTCGCCGTGGTGGCGGCGGTCTACCTGGACCGGGACGGCTACCGCGACGTCAACGAGGACGGCCTCACCCTGCTCGACTGCTTCTACTACGCGGTCGTCTCGCTCTCCACTACCGGCTACGGGGACATCACCCCGGCCGCGCCGTCGGCCCGGCTGGTCAACGTCCTGTTCATCACGCCGGCCCGGGTGCTCTTCCTGATCATCCTGGTCGGCACCACCCTGGAAGTCCTGACCGAGCAGTACCGGACCGGCCGTCGCCTGTCGCGGTGGAGGAGAGTCGTGAAGGACCACGTCATCATCTGCGGCTACGGCACCAAGGGGCGCAGCGCGGTCAACGCTCTGTTGGAGAACGGCCTGGACCGGTCGCGGATCGTGGTGGTGGAGCGCAACGGCGTCGCACTGCGGCAGGCCACGTCGGCCGGGTTGGTGGCGATCGAGGGGTCGGCGACCCGGTCGTCGGTGCTGAACGAGGCGCACGTCAAGAACGCGAAGGCAGTGATCATCGCGACCGACAGCGACGACGCGTCGGTGCTGGTGGCGCTGACCGTCCGGCAGCTCACGGCCGGGCAGGTCCGGATCATCGCGGCGGCGCGGGAGGCGGAGAACGCCCCGCTGCTCAAGCAGAGCGGCGCGCACCACGTGATCGTCTCCTCGGCGACCGCGGGCCGCCTGCTCGGTCTCTCGACCTCGGCGCCGCCGCTGATCGACGTCGTGGAGGATCTGCTGACTCCGGGGCAGGGGATGGCGTTGGCGATGCGCTCGGCGGAGCGGGACGAGGTGGGCCGTTCGCCGCGTGAGCTGGACTCACTGGTGATCGCCCTGGTGCGACGGGGCAAGGTGGTCACCCTGGCCGACAAGGCCGGCGCGGTGATCGAGACCGGCGACATGCTTGTGCACGTCCGCGACGACCGCCCGCAGTCCGCGGCCTCGGTCTGACATTTCCGGGCGTCAGCAGGCGTCCGGTTCGCCGACGCTCAAGGCTTCGGTGCAGGTGATCGGTGTCGTGGTGACCGCCCGCCGCAGCAACGAGTAGAGCGTCTCCCGCTCGGCCGGCTCCAGCGCGCCCAACACCTCGTCCTCGACACCCGCGAGGGCGCACTCTGCCTCTTTGAGGCGTTTCATCCCATCTTCGGTCAGTTCGACGACGTGTCGCCGGCGGTCCTGGGGTGAGCGTCGCCGCTCGACGAGATCCTTCGCTTCGAGGTCGTTGAGCAGCCCAACGATGTTGGTGCTGTCCATTTCCAGGGTGCCCGCGAGCGACTGCTGGCTGATGCCGCCACCCGCCCGCAACACCGTGAGCGCGACCAGGTGCCGCGGTCGCAGGCCCAGTGGCGCGAGCACCGACTCGGCCCGCAGGCGCATCCGCCGCGCCAGGTGGTCCAGCAGGGCGCCCGAGCGGTGCTCCGAGGGCTCCAGCGGCAGGGCGGACATGTGACCCAGTCTACCGACGCCACGGAACATCTGCCTGCTATAAATAGTTGGTGCAACACAGACGATCCTTGGAGGAGGAATCATGAACCTGCTGCATATCGATTCGAGCATCCGGGGCGACTGGTCGGTCAGCCGGCAGCTCACGGCCCGAGCCGCCACGGCCTGGCGCGCGGCGCACCCCGACGGCACCGTGACCTACCGCGACCTGGGCGCAGAGCCGCTGCCGCACCTGGACTCCGACGGCGGGCTGGCGCGAATGACGCCGCCGGACCAGCACACCCCCGCCCAGCGCGCGTCGTGGGAGCTCAGCCAGCGCCTCGTCGACGAGGTGAAGCAGGCCGACGTGGTCCTGCTCGGGCTGCCGCTCTACAACTACGGCGCGCCCAGCAGCGTCAAGTCCTGGGTCGACCACCTGATCGTCGCCGGCCTCACGTACGACCCGGACACGCAGGAGGGCCTGCTCAGCGGTCGCGAGTTCGTGGTGGTGGCCACGCGCGGCGGCGGCTACGGCGAGGGCACCCCGCGGCACGGCTGGGACCATGCGGAGCAGTGGCTCCCGCACGGTCTGTCGATGACCGGCCTGGAGCCGCGCTTCATCAGCACGGAACTGACCCTGGCGCCCACGGTGCCGGCGATGGCCGAGCTGATCCCCCTGCACGAGGCCAGCCGCACCGCGGCCGAGAAGGAGATCGACAACCTGTGGACGCCGGCCTCGGCCCAGCGCTGAGACGGCACCCGGCACAACGAGAGCGGCCGCCCCGGATCGGGGCGGCCGCTCTCGTTCAGGTCCGACGGGTCAGAGGATCGTCCAGGTGTCGCCACCGCTCAGCAGGCCCGCGAGCTGCTGCTCAGGCGTCTCGGTGACCTTCGCCCTCGCCGTCGCCAACTGCTCCTGCACCACGCTGTCGTAGGACGGCCGGTCCACCGAGCGGAACACGCCGATCGGCGTGTTGCGCAGGTCCAGACCGGGCAGCCGGGACAGCGCGAACGCGTACGCCGGGTCGGCCACCGTCGCGTCGTGTACGACGATCTCCTCGGGGCGTACGGAGTTGGTCTCCCGGACCTCCAGCCCGAACGCGCCCGGCGGGTGCACCACGCAGAACCGACCGTCCGCCCCGAAGGTGATCGGCTGGCCGTGCTCCAGGCGGATCAGGTAGTCGTCCCGGGTGGACGGGTCCTTGAGCTGCTCGAACGCCCCGTCGTTGAAGATGTTGCAGTTCTGGTAGATCTCCACGAACGCCGAGCCCTGGTGCTCGGCGGCGGCCCGCAGCACCGACTGGAGGTGCTTGCGGTCGGAGTCGATCGTGCGGCCGACGAAGCTGGCCTCCGCACCCAGAGCGAGCGAGAGCGGGTTGAACGGCGCGTCCGCCGACCCGGCCGGCGTCGATTTGGTGATCTTGCCGACCTCGGACGTGGGCGAGTACTGCCCCTTGGTCAACCCGTAGATCCGGTTGTTGAACAGCAGGATCTTGAGGTTGACGTTGCGCCGCAGCGCGTGGATCAGGTGGTTGCCGCCGATCGACAGCGCGTCGCCGTCGCCGGTGACCACCCAGACCGACAGGTCCGGACGGGACACCGACAGGCCGGTCGCGATCGCCGGCGCGCGGCCGTGGATCGAGTGCATCCCGTACGTGTTCATGTAGTACGGGAAGCGCGACGAACAGCCGATCCCGGAGACGAACACGGTCCGCTCGCGGGGGATGTTCAGCTCCGGCATGAACTGCTGGATGGCCGCCAGGATGGCGTAGTCACCGCAGCCGGGGCACCAACGCACCTCCTGGTCGGACTTGAAGTCCTTGGCGGTGAGCTTGAGGGCGACGGGCTCAGACATTCTTCAGGACCTCTTCCAGCGTCGTCTCCAGCTCGGCGGCCGTGAACGGCAGGCCGCGGACCTGGTTGTAGCTGATCGCGTCGACCAGGTAGCGGGCCCGGATGACGTGGGCGAGCTGGCCCAGGTTCATCTCCGGGATGACCACCTTGTCGTAGGAGCGAAGCACCTCGCCGAGGTTCGCCGGCATCGGGGCCAGGTGCCGCAGGTGCGCCTGGGCGATGGACAGGCCGCGCTGGCGGACGCCGCGGCAGGCCGCCCCGATCGGCCCGTACGTCGAACCCCAGCCGAGCACCAGCACGCGGGCGTCGCCGTCCGGGTCCTCCACCTCGATGTCCGGCACCGGGATCGTCTCGATGCGGGCGGCCCGGGTGCGGACCATGAAGTCGTGGTTCGCCGGGTCGTACGAGATGTCGCCGGTCTTGTCGGCCTTCTCCAGCCCACCGATCCGGTGCTCCAGGCCCGGCGTGCCGGGGATGGCCCACGGGCGGGCCAGGGTCTCCGGATCGCGTAGGTACGGCAGGAAGGTGGTGCCGTCGTCACCGTTGGGCGCGGTGGCGAAGTCGACCCGCAGGTCGGGCAGCGACTCGACGTCGGGCAGCAGCCACGGCTCGGAGCCGTTCGCCACGTAGTTGTCCGACAGCAGGATCACCGGCGTGCGGTACGTCAGCGCGATCCGGGCCGCCTCCAACGCCGCGAAGAAACAGTCCGACGGCGACTTCGGCGCGATCACCGCGACGGGCGCCTCGCCGTGCCGGCCGTACAGCGCCATGTTCAGGTCGGCCTGCTCGGTCTTGGTCGGCATGCCGGTCGACGGGCCGGCCCGCTGCACGTCCACGATCACCAACGGCAGCTCCAGCGCCACCGCGAGGGAGATCGTCTCGCTCTTGAGCGCCACACCCGGGCCGCTCGTGGTGGTCACACCGAGCGACCCGCCGTAGGAGGCGCCCAGCGCCGCGCCGACCGCAGCGATCTCGTCCTCGGCCTGCATGGTCAGCACGCCGAAGCGCTTGTGCTTGCTCAGTTCGTGCAGGATGTCCGACGCCGGCGTGATCGGGTACGCGCCGAGGAAGACCGGCAGGCCCGAGCGGACCCCGGCGGCGACCAGCCCCAGCGACAGCGCCGCGTTGCCGGTGATGTTGCGGTAGGTGCCCGGATGCATCTTCGCCGGCTTGACCTCGTAGCGGACCGCGAAGTCCTCGGTGGTCTCGCCGAAGTTCCAGCCGGCCTTGAAGGCGGCGACGTTCGCGGCGACCAGCTCGGGGCGGGACGCGAACTTGCGCTCCAGGAAGCGCAGGGTCGACTCGTACGGCCGGGAGTACATCCACGAGAGCAGGCCGAGGGCGAACATGTTCTTGGACCGTTCGGCGTCCTTCTTGGACACCTGGTGTTCGGCCAGCGCGCCGACCGTCATCGACGTCAGCGCCACCGGGTGGACGACGTAGCCGGCCAGCGAGTCGTCGTCGAGTGGGCTGCTCTGGTAACCGACCTTGGCCAGGTTGCGCTTGGTGAACTCGTCGGTGTTGACGATGATGTCCGCGCCGCGCGGCAGATCGGCCAGGTTGGCCTTGAGCGCCGCCGGGTTCATCGCCACCAGCACGTTGGGCGCGTCGCCCGGCGTGAGGATGTCGTAGTCGGCGAAGTGCACCTGGAAGCTCGACACGCCCGGCAGGGTGCCGGCGGGAGCCCGGATCTCGGCGGGGAAGTTCGGCAGCGTGGAGATGTCGTTGCCGAGCTGCGCCGTCTCCGAGGTGAACCGGTCGCCGGTCAACTGCATGCCGTCGCCGGAGTCGCCGGCGAACCGGATGACCACCCGGTCGAGTTGACGGATCTGCTTGGTCACTGTGCCACCTTCGTTCGCGACTGCGGGCTCGCAAGCGCTGTCGTTCCCCACCCAGAGCCTACGTCGAAGGGACCCCCGGGCCTGCCCGGAGGTCCGCCGACTGAGACCGGATCAACGCCGAAATTGCCGTGGAATGTGGGGTTTCGCCCCGCCCGCCGTAATTCAGATCACCGTCCGCCGGCCCGGGACGACCCCGGCCGGTGGCGGCCAGGGTCGTCGATCGATCAGTCGGTGGGCGGGGCCGGGGACTCGCTCGCCTGTCCGCCGAGCCGGCGCCGCAACGAGGTGGTGGCCAGCGTGAGAGCCAGCACCACCAGCAGCGCGGAGACCGCGACCAGGATGACCGCGGTGCGCTGGACCGAGGACATGCTGTCGTCGGTGGTGGCGCCTGCCGGCAGTACGCCCTGGGAGCCGGTCGGCGCGGGCGGCGAGACGACCGGCGTGGCCAGCGCCGCCGCCGCGGTGATCCGGAAACTCATCTGCAACCGCCGGGTCGCGCCGTTGCGCGGGTCGAGTTGACCGACCACGGCCCCGGACAACGGCGCCTCCCGCTGGGCCTGCGGAGTCGCCTCCACCGGTAGCCGCAGCTCACGGGTCTCGCCGGCGGACAGCAGACCCGAGTCGCACCGGGTACGGGACGCGTCGAGAGCCACGCAACCCGGCGGTGGGGCGGGCGCGCTCACCCCGGACGGCAGGACCACCTCCACCAGCCCGGTGGCGTCCACCGTGCCGGTGTTGCCCAGCCGCACCGCGAGGGTGCTCTGCGCGCCACTGATGTCGAACGCGACCTCGTCGGCGGCCAGCGAGATCCCGGGCACCGGCGGACCGGGCGGGAACAGCACCGCGAAGCCCTGGTCGTCGGCCACCTCGCCGGGTGTCCCCGGCACGTCCGCGACGACCCGTACCGAGCCGCTGAGTGGCATCCGCTCCCAGGCGTCGCCGGCGACCCGCAGCCGGATCAGGCTGCTGAACCGGGTGCCCGCCTCGGTCGTCCACGCCCCGCAGCGGTACGCGCCGCCACCCTCGTCGACGCACCCGTTCGTGCCGGCGTCACTCAGCCCGGCCGGCAGGGTGTACGACAGCCGGACCCGCTGCGTGGCCGTGCCGGTGTTGGCCACGGTGACGCGCAGCGTGGTGGTCGTACTGGGCGCGTTCCAGTACGACTCCGAGAGGGAGACGTCCTCGGTGGTCACCTGTACGCCGAGAGGGCTCGGCGGCGGTGCCTGCGTGCCGCCCGGCGCCGGCGGGTTGACCGGTGGGACCGGGGGTGCGGGCGGCCCGGCCGTCGGCGGATGGGTGGCGCCGCCCGGGGCGGGAGCGCTGGTGACCGGTGGCCCAGGAGCGGTGGTCGGCGGGGGCGCCGGCGGTGTGGTCTCCGGTGGTGCTGCGGTGGTCGGCGGGGCCGGGTCGGTCGGCGCGGGATCGCCGCCCGGATCTTCGGTCGGAATGGGTTCCTGCGGCCCAGTGGTCTCCGGGTCCGGGTCGGGATCGGGTGCCGACTCCGTCACGGCGGTGACCGGATGGGCGCGCGGCGCCGCCGCGCTGGCGAGGGCCGGTGCGACGGCCAGCGCCGCGAGCAGCCCGAGCGCGAGCGACGTTGCCAGCAGGGGGGTGGGATGCCGCCCTGCGGCCCAGCGATCGGGCGAAACCTTCACGCGGGCCATCTGTCCTCCGGTTGCGGGGGTGGGAATCCAATACTCTTAATAGTTGCCCCGGTGCACTAGTCCCACCTGGAAACAAATCCGTAACGTGTTGGGGACGGTCCCTCCGGGGCGGGCGGTAGGCTCCGGGCGTGACCGGTTACCTGGGCTCGTACGCGACGCTCGGGCTCTTGCTGCTCGTCAGCGTCCTGTTCTTTGTGACGGCGTTCTCGGCCAACCGGGTGTTACGTCCCGCCCGCCCGGCCGACCCGTTCGGCAAGCGGGCCAGCTACGAGTGTGGGCTCGACCCGGTCGGCGGGGACTGGGCGCAGATGCAGATCCGCTACTACGTCTACGCGTACCTCTACGTGCTGTTCGCGGTCGAGGCGGTGTTCCTGTTCCCGTGGGCGGTGGTCTTCGACCGACCCGGCTTCGGCGTGGTCACGGTGGTGGAGATGGCGCTCTTCGTGGCGGTGCTCGCCCTCGGCCTCCTCTACGCCTGGCGCAGAAACATCCTCCGCTGGACCTAACCCCCCACCCCATCCCGGGTGGGGGGGTTAGGCCAGGGCTCTTCTGGTGGCCGTGGGTGGGCGGTCGCCGCGGATCGAGGCCACCATGTCCAGCACTCGGCGCGTCGGCCCGACCTGGTGGGCCCGGAACACGCGGGCGCCCAGCCAGGCGGAGACCGCCGTCGCGGCGAGCGTGCCCTCCAGGCGCTCGCCCACCGGAAGGTCGAGCGTCTCGCCGATGAAGTCCTTGTTGGAGAGCGCCACGAGCACCGGCCAGCCGGTGACGGTCAGCTCGCCCAGCCGACGGGTGATCTCCAACGAGTGGCGGGTGTTCTTGCCGAAGTCGTGCGCCGGGTCGATGAGGATCCCGTCGGGGCGTACCCCCTCCGCCACCGCGCGCTCGGCGAGCCCGGTCACCGTCGCGACCACGTCGGTGACCACGTCGTCGAAGGCGGCGCGGTGCGGCCTGGTCCGGGGGGTCAGGCCGCCGGCGTGCGAGCAGACCAGCCCGGCGCCCGTGCTCGCCGCGACCCGGGCGAGCGCCGGGTCGACGCCCGACCAGGTGTCGTTGAGCAGGTCCGCGCCGGCCGCCACGGCCTCCGTCGCCACCTCGGCGCGCCAGGTGTCGATGGAGATCACCACCTCCGGGAACGCGGACCGTACGGCGGCGATGGTGTCCACCGTGCGTCGGATCTCCTCGGTCACGTCCACCTCGGTACCCGGACCGGCCTTGACCCCGCCGATGTCGATGATCTCGGCGCCCTCGTCGACCGCCCGTTCGACCGCCCGGAGCGCGCTGTCCGCGGCGAAGGTGGCGCCCCGGTCGAAGAACGAGTCCGGTGTGCGGTTGACGATGGCCATCACCACCAGCTCACCCGGCGCGAACGTCCGCGAACCAAGCCGAAGTGCCCCGGCCATGCCGCCTCCCGCCTCCTGCGCGCCGTCGCCGCTGCTCCGGCCGCCACCGACGCTAGCCGGTGCGTGCGGGCACGCGTGGGGCGGGCGTGGGCGTCGATGGGTGATCGGGGTGGTGGGGTCGCTACCGGCGGGCTGTCGTGCCACGATCAGTGCATGGGTCAGCTTCTGCTCCTCCTGGTCGTGGCGTTGACCGTCGCGGCGGTGGTTTTCGGCGTGACGGTGCTGGTCGGCGGGCGCGATCCCGGTCTCGCTCCGACGGAACCGGATTCGCAGGCCGTACCGCTGCCGGGCACCCGGCCGCTGCGCGAATCCGACGTCGGCGCGGTCCGTTTCGACACCGGTCTGCGTGGCTACCGGATGGCACAGGTCGACCAGGCGATGCGCCGCGCCGCCTACGACATCGGCTACAAGTCCGAACTGATCGGCGTGTTGGAGGCGGAGGTCATCGCGTTGCGCGAGGGCCGGACCGACGACGCGGACGTGCTGCGCCGGGCGCGGGAGCAGTCCGCCGGTGCGGCGCCCGACGCCACGGCAGCGGAGCCCGCGGCCACCTCCTCAGCGGCCGACGCGGACGGCGTGGCACCGGCGACCGATTCGGCGGTGGATGCCGACGGTGTCGCCCCGGCCACGTCTTCGGCTGTGGACGCCGACGGTGTCGCCCCGGCCACCTCTTCGGCTGCGGACGCCGACGGTGTCGCCCCGGCCACCTCTTCGGCTGCGGATGCCGACGGTGTCGCCCCGGCGACCGACGAGGCGAGCATCCGCACGCCCGCCGACGACGCCGCGCCCGGGGCCGCCCGGGGCGCCGGACAGCAGGGCGCGGTGGTCCGGTCGGAGTCGGCGTGACCGGCCCGGAGGGCGCCGATGCTCTCCGGGAGGCGGCCCAACCGGGCGCCGGTGAGGTGACCGCCACGGTCATCGTCAACGCGCCGGCATCCCGCGTCTTCGCCGCGCTGCTCGCCTGGGAACGGCAGTCCGACTGGATCCCGTTCACCCGGGTCCGGGTCGTCGAGGGCGACGGGCGCGAGGGCAGCCGGATCGAGGCGGTGACCGCGCTCGGCCGGGCGACACTGCGCGACGAGATGCTGGTGGTCCGGGTGGACGAGCCGTACGAGATCGGCGTGGTGCACCACGGCCAGGTGCTGCGCGGCCCGGGTGTCCTGCGCTGCACCGAACTCGGGCAGGCCCGTACTCAGGTCGTCTGGCACGAGTGGTTCCACCTGCCCGGCGGCGCGGCCGGTCGGCTCGCGTGGCCGGTGCTCTGGCCCGGTTCCAAGCTGGGCCTCACCCAGGCGCTCAAGAGGTTCGCGCGGCTGGTCGAGCAGGGCCGCCTGCCCTGACGGCGTCATCGACCGGTTGAGCACGGGCTGTCGGTGCGATGGCCTAGCGTGTGCGACGTGAGTGACCTGGTGATCGGCGCCGACGGGCTGGCCCGCTGCGCCTGGGGGGCGAGCACCCCGGACTATGCCGTCTACCACGACACCGAGTGGGGTCGGCCGCTGCACGGCGACGACGCGCTCTACGAGCGGATGACCCTGGAGGCGTTCCAGTCCGGCCTGTCGTGGCTGACCATCCTGCGCAAGCGGCCCAATTTCCGGCTGGCCTTCGACGAGTTCCACATTCCCACCGTCGCCGGCTACGACGACACGGACGTGACCCGGCTGCTCGCCGACGCCGGCATCGTCCGCAACCGGGCCAAGATCGAGGCGGCGATCGCCAACGCCCGCGCCGCCCTCGACCTGCCCGACGGGCTGTCCGCGCTGCTCTGGTCGTTCGCGCCGGAGCGCCGGCCGGCCCGTCCCGCCTCGTTCGCCGAGCTGGCGCCGATCACCGCCGAGTCGACGGCGATGGCCAAGGCACTCAAGAAGCGCGGCTTCCGGTTCGTCGGCCCCACCACCGCGTACGCCCTCATGCAGGCCACCGGGATGGTCGACGATCACATCGTCGGCTGTCACGTCACCCTCGACACCCGCCCGTGATGGGATGACAGGCATGACGACCGAGACCGCGTACCGGGCCGACGGGGCCGGCCACGCCGACGGGCCGGGCACCTGGGCCGTGCTGCTGCCCGCCGAGCGTTACGAGGCCGAGCGGCTCGTGCACCACGACTCGCTGAAGCTGACCGGCCTGACCGACGCGGGGCGGCCGGGCCCCGGCGACCGGGTGGCGGTGCTGGCCGACGCGCCGCCGCGCCTGGTGGCCCTGGGTCGGGTCGCCGCGCCGACGCAGCGGCACCGTGAGGACCCGGACGACCCGCAGTCCCCGGTCGAGCCGGAGACGCTCGTCGTGACGTACACCCGGCGGGCCTTCGACGAGCCGGTGCCGGCCGACCTGCTCACCCTCGACGGGCCGGTCACCGCACTGGATCCGGCGACCTTCCGGGCGCTGGCCGACCAGCTCGGCCCGCCCCCGGCGCGGCGTACCTGGCTGGTCAGCCTGGACCTGCCGATCGAGGCCGGCACGCCCGCCGAGGCGGTACGCCTGTTCTGGTCGTACGTGCAGGAGTTGGGGCCGCGTGAGCTGCCCGCCTTCGTCGCACCGTCCGGCGACGAGCTGGCCATGCAGGCGTTCGTGCTCGGCGCGGAGGCCAACCAGGACCCGGAAGAGGACGATTAGGCCTGGAACAACTTGTCGAGGCGTCCACGCCAGTCGGCGAGCACCGGGCCCGGGTCGGTGTCCAGCACCCGTTCCAGCAGCGTGGCGTAGACGTCCCGGAAGTCGGTGGTGTACTTCAGGTCCCCGTCGTCGAGGTCGGTGAGGCTGGGCGCGTCCCCGTGCCAGCCGCCGCGCACTCCCGCGCCGAGCAGCAGCATGTCGGACGCGGTGCCGTGGTCGGTGCCGTCCGAGGCGTTGGCCCGGACCCGGCGGCCGAACTCGGAGTAGACGGCCACCACCACCTTGCGGCCCGCCTCGGTGCGGCTCATCCGGTCGGCGAACCTGGTCAACGCCCGGTCGAGCTGACCCAGCAGCACGGCCTGCAACTGCTTCTCGTCGGCGTGCGTGTCGAAGCCGCCGAGCGAGACCGAGAATGCCCGGGTGGACACCCCGGCCTCCACACACTGCGCGACCAGGTCGAGTTGCGCGTCCAGGGGCGTACCGGCCCCTCCGGTGGCGGTGGCCGGCGCCTGGTCGCCGTCCGGGTCCGTCGTGTCCGGGTCGGCGGAGTCGCGGACCTCGCGGATCATCTCGTCCACCGAGCGCATGTCGGCGAAGCAGGCGGCGGCCCGGGCGCGGGCCGGCGACTCGCCCGCCTCGGCGGCGGCGAACGCCTTCAGCGTGTCCGCCGACAGCCCCTTGGCGGCCTTGCGGTCGGTCACCGGGACGGCTGCGCCCGCGCTGCGCTCCCCGGCGAGCAGCGGCGGCAGCGCCGGCTCGAAGGAGACCGCCAGTCGGGGGTCGCCGCCCGCCCGGTCGAGCCAGCGGCCGAGCCAGCCGGTGGTGCCGGGCCGGTCCGGTTGCGCGGTGTGCCAGATGTCCATCGACCGGAAGTGGCTGCGGTCCGGCTTCGGGTAGCCGATTCCGCGCACGATCGCGAGTCCACCGGTGGACCAGCGTTTGTGCAGGCCCTCCAGCGCCGGGTTGAGGGCGAAGTCGTCGTCGAGGCGACGCACCTCGTTGTCGGGGTACGCCAGCTCGGGGCGGGCTGCCCGGTAGGCCGGGTCGCCGTACGGGATGACGGTGTTCAGGCCGTCGTTGCCGCCGTAGAGGGTCACCAGCACCAGTGTCTGTGACTGCGGGTCGCGGTCTCCGGCGGTGTCCAGCAGGTCCCGCAGGCTGTACGCGCCCGCGCCGGCGGCCAACGCGCCCGCGCCGACCACCCCGCTGGTGAGCAGGAACCTGCGTCGGGTCAGGGTGTCCATCTTCTCGACTCCTTCCGCTCAGCTGACGGTGTACTCGGGGCTGACCAGGCCGGCAGCCAGTAGTTTTCGAGGTTCGCCGGCCAGCGGGGTCAGGGCGGCCCGGGTACGGGCGCTCCATCCGTCGACGACGAGTAGCCGGGCCAGGGCGTCCGCCCGTCCGGCGGTGGGCGCGGCGGTCAGCCGGTCCAGCAGCGCGGGACGGGCCGCGGCGGCGAGCATGCCGGCCAGTCGGAGTCGGCCCTGTAGCGACGAGGTGGTCAGCCAGGCGGGGCCGGCCGGCCAGCCACCCACGCTGGGCGGTCGCAGCGGCACCTGGTCCAGGGCGCTCAACCCGCTCAGCAGTTGCTTGCGCTGCTGCTCGGGCAGTTCCTTGGGGCGGATGCCGAGCTGTCGCAGCGCGCCGACCGTCCACTCCACGGGCTGCTTCACCAGCGTGCCGCGGGTCTGGGCGAAGGCCGGTGACGAGAACAGCGCCCGCAGGGTGGCGACGGTGTCCGCGCCCGCCAGGCCGTCCGGCGTCGGGACGTCGGTGCCGGCGTAGCGGAACCAGAGCCGCCGGGCCACGAACGTCGCCGCCGCCGGCTGGGCGGCCAGCAGCCCGGCGTACGCCTCGGCGTCGAAGCGGCCGTTCTGTCCGAGGATCGTCTTCTCCCCGGGGTCGTGTCGTTTGGCCTCGAAGCGGGCCACCCCGGTACGGCGGTCGACCGTCCAGCCGGTCAACGCCCGCGCGCCGGCCTTCACGTCGGCCTCGGTGTAGCCGCCGATGCCGAGGGTGAAAAGCTCCATCAGTTCGCGCGCCAGGTTCTCGTTCGGCGCCTTACGGGTGTTCTTCTGCCCGTCCAGCCAGATGATCAGCGCCGGGTCGCGCACCATCGCGGCGACCAGGGGGGCCAACGGCCCGCGCCCGTGCCGGCGCAGCGTCTCCAACTGGCCCTGCATCATCCGCGCCGACTTGACCTTCTGGGCGCTGGTCGCCCAGTGCCCGTGCCAGAAGAAGAGCAGTTTCTCGGTGAGCCCGTCCTCGGCGGCGACCATCCGGTCCAGCCACCACAGGGTCACCTGCGCAAGTTGCTCCTTGCGCTGGGCGTTGGCCTTCTGCCGCTGCTCGCGGGTGGACTCCTTGGTCAGCGCCGCGTACGGGTCGGCGGGCAGGGCCGGCGGTGGCGTGGCCGCCGCGCCCCGGTCGGCTCGCCCCGGGGCGAGCAGGTTGTCCAGGGTCGCCGCCGGCCCGGCCCGCTCGGCCGCGTCCACCTCGTCGGCGGTCGGCCCGAAGGTGGCCCGACGCAGCAGGTGCGCCACCGCTTCACGATCGCTCATGGAAGCCGACGCTAGGCGGCCCGCGTACGAGGACGGTAAGGGCGGGGTGCGAATCGCGTTCAGTGTCCCTCGAAGACCGGTTTCTGCTTGGCGACGAACGCGAGGGTGGCCGCCTTGTGGTCGGCCGTGGCGCCGCAGATCGCCTGGGCCTGGGCCTCGGCCGAGAGCGCGTCGGCGAGGGTGCCGGCGTCGGCGATCGAGAGCTGCCGCTTGATCGCCCCGTACGCGACGGTGGGGCCGGCGGCGAGCCGGGCGGCCAGCTCCTGCGCGGCCGGCAGCACCTGCTCATCGTCGTCCATCAGCCGGGTGAGCAGCCCGAGCCGGCAGGCCTCCTCGGCGCGGACCGGTTCGGCCAGCATCAGCAGCTCCACCGCCTTGGCGTGGCCGACCAGCCGGGGCAGCGTCCAGGACGCGCCGGTGTCGGCCGCCAGACCGACCTTGGCGAAGGCCATCAGGAAGCTGGTGCTCGGCCCGCCGATGCGGATGTCGGCCAGGAAGGCCAGCGACGCGCCCGCCCCGGCGGCCATCCCGCGTACGGCGGCCACCACCGGCTTGGGCAGGTTGGCCAGCCGGGCGGCGATCGGGTTGTAGTGCACCCGGACGGTGCCCAGCGGGTCGGCCGAGCCGTTCTCGAGCGTCGAGGTGTGCTCGCGCAGGTCCTGCCCGGCGCTGAACGAACCGCCCGCCCCGGCCAGCACGACCGCCCGGCAGGACCGGTCGGTCTCCAGCTCCGCCAGGGTGTCCCGCAGCGCCTCCTTCAGCGCGACGTCGAACGCGTTCATCGCCTGCGGCCGGTTCAGCGTGAGGGTGACGACGGCGTCGGTCCGGTCGACGAGCAACGGCTCGGTCACGTGTCTAACGACCCTTCTGTCGAACGATGCGGTTGCCGGCGTCGAGGCACTGCTCGACGTACCGGTCGGCGGCTGGACGCAGGCGGGCCGCGTGCCGGTCGAAGAAGCTGGCCGCGGCGGTGCCGGGCCAGCGCTCGGGCAGCAGCGCCGGGGGCAGCTGCGGGTCCCGGAACAGGAAGGTACGCCACGCGTGCACGAGCCGGAACCGGACCGCGTACGCCTCCTCGTCGCTGCTGCGCACGGTGACCGCGCTCAGGAGCGGGCGCTGGTCGGCGACGAACCGCTCGTACGCGCGGCCGATCTCGGCCAGGTCCCACGCGCGACGGACGACGCCCATCGCGCCCGGGGTGCCGGAGAAGTGCGATGCGGTGAACCGTTCGAACCGGATGCCGGCCTCGGCCAGCAGCAGGTCGACGTCCTCGGCGGGGCGGGTCGCGACCCAGGTCTGCTCGTCGAGGGTGCCGTAGCCGAGAAAGCTGAGGGTAGCGGCGAGTCGTTGCCGGTCCCGCCGGGAGCCCGGCGCGTCGAGGACGAGCAGATCGAACCGGCCGTCCCAGGTGACCCGGCCGGTCCGGTAGATCCGGGCCGCCGCCTCGTCGAGTCGTCGGGCGGCTTTTGGTGTGATCGAATATCCCGGTCCGGAGGCCAGCCGGAGCGGGTCGAGCCAGCCTTGACGCACCATCCGGGACACGGCGGTGCGAACGGCGGGCGGCGCGATTCCCAACGGCGCCAGTAGCTTGACCAGGGCGGCGACCGGTGCGCGGCCACCCCTCGGTCGGAGATGGTCGCCGTACAGGTCGAAGAGTGCCGACCGTGCCTGCATGACCGCACATTGTGACAGGCCTTCTCAAGATAAGCTAGATGCTGTTACATCAATGCTGCTCCGGTTTGGGTCCGGCGGTGTTCATCAGGGAAAATCGTCTGTCGACACCCCCGCGAGCGTTGCGGGTGGTCGTGACGAAGTGGCTGTGGGGCAACCCACCGACCCTGGTGTAGGTCTGAGGGGAGACAACATGGCGGCGATGAAGCCGCGGACGGGCGACGGTCCGCTGGAAGTCACCAAGGAGGGTCGGGGCATCGTCATGCGTGTCCCGCTGGAGGGCGGTGGCCGGCTCGTCGTCGAGATGACTCCCGACGAGGCCAACGCGCTCGGTGACGCGTTGAAGGCAGCCGCCGGCTGAGTGAGGGACGACCCGGACGGCGTACGCCGGTCGGAGCGTTTCTTGGACCCTGAGCCACCGGGAGCGCCGGTGGCTCAGGGTCTTCATATCTGTGCGCGGGCATGGCCCGATCCACTTTGTGAAACTTCCTGGAGGTGCGGTTCCGCGTGCTCGCCATCCGTCCGCTCGCCGAGCCCGAACGGCTCGACGTCCTCGTCCTGCCCGTACGCCCCACCGAGCCGGCGGCGGGAGGTGACGTCTCGGCGGAGCCGGCGCCGACCGCGGTGACGCCGCCGGACGGCACCGCCGACGAGGCGGCCGCGCTGGTGCCGGCCGCCCGACTGAGCGGACGGGCCGGCGAGATCAGCACGCAGCTGCGTCCCGGGCGCGACCCCGGTCAGCTGGTGCTGCTCGGTATCGGCGACGGCGGGGAATCCTCCTGGCGGACGGCCGGCGCGGCCCTGGCCCGCTCTGCGTCAGATGAGACGCATATCACTATCGCTCTGCCGGCCGGGGTGACTGCGGCCGCCGTGCGCGGGCTGACCGAGGGGCTGCTGCTCGCCTCGTACCGGTTCCGGCTGACCGACGCCGACGAGCCGCCCGCGCTCGACGGCGTCGACCTGCTGGTCACCGACCCGGCGGCCCACGAGGAAACGGTCGCCACCGCGCGGACCACCGCCGCGATGACCCGTCTCGCGCGCGACCTGACCAACATGCCCTCCTCGGTGAAGACCCCGCAGTGGTTCGCCGACCAGGCGGCCGCCGCCTCCGCCGACCTGCCGGACCTGCGCCTGACGGTCCGTGGTCCGGCCGAGTTGGCCGCCGAGGGCTTCGGCGGGATCCTCGCCGTGGGCGGCGGCTCGGCCAGCGGCCCGCGTCTGCTGGAGATGGACTGGCACCCCGCGAACGCGCGTACCCACGTGGTGCTGATCGGCAAGGGCATCACCTTCGACACCGGCGGCATCTCGATCAAGCCGGTGCCCGCCATGAAGCTGATGCGCAAGGACATGGCCGGCGCGGCGGCGGTCGTCGCCGCCACCCTCGGCGCGGCGGCGTTGCGCCTGCCGGTCCGCGTCACCACCCTGGCCCCGCTCGCCGAGAACATGGTCAGCGGCTCGGCGTTCCGTCCGGGCGACGTCATCCGGCACTACGGCGGGACGACCAGCGAGACGACCAACTCCGACGCCGAGGGCCGACTGGTCCTCGCCGACGCGCTCGCCTACGCGGTGCGGCAGCTCAAGCCCGACCTGCTCGTCGACCTCGCCACCCTCACCGGCGCCAACGCCGTGGCGCTGGGCAAGCGGACCGCCGCCCTCTACAGCGAGAACGACGACCTGGCCGCCGACGTGCTGAACGCGATCGAGGCGGCTGGCGAGGCGGCCTGGCGGATGCCGCTGCACGGCGACTACGTCGAGTACCTGGGCAGCGAGATCGCCGACCTCTACAGCGCGCCCACCCAGGGCGCCGGATCGGTCACGGCGGCGCTCTACCTCCGCGAGTTCACCGGCGACCTGCGGGACCGTTGGCTGCACCTGGACATGTCCGCCCCGTCCTGGGCGGACGGCGACCACGCGGAGTTGAGCCGGGGCGCGACGGGCTGGGGTGTCCGCTCGCTGCTGCGCTGGCTGGCCGCCGTCGACTGACGGTCAGCACTTCACCGCGGCGAGCACCCCGTGGCCGACCGGGAGCAGCGCGGGGATCCAGTGCTCCGACTCCCGCAACGCCTTGATCGTCTCGCGGACCGTCACCGTCCCCGCGTCCCGGGCGGCCGGGTCAGCGATCCGGCCGCCGGCCAGCATCCCGTTGAGCGCGAGCACCCCGCCCGGGCGCAGTAGCCGTAGCGCCGCCTCCACGAAGGCGTGGAACCCGGTGGCCTCGGCATCGACGAAGACGAGGTCGTACGCGCCGTCGGCCAGTCGGGGCAGCACGTCCAACGCGCGGCCGGTGATGATGCGGGTACGGCCGGTGGCGAAGCCCGCCTCGGTGAAGATCCGTCGTGCCATCCGCTGGTGCTCCACCTCCAGGTCGATGGTGGTGAGCACACCGTCGGCACGCATGCCGCGCAGCAGCCAGACGCCGCTCACGCCCGTACCGGTGCCGATCTCCACGACCGCGCGGGCGTTGCCCGCGGCGGCCAGCAGCCGCAACGCCGCCCCCGCTCCGGGTGTGACCGCGTCGAGACCCACCTCGTGGGCCAGGCTGCGGGCGGTGCGGAGCACGAGATCCTCGGTCACGTACGACTCGGCGAACTGCTGAGCCTGGGTCGTCGAACTGCCGGAACCGGCGACCGTGGCGATGGGGCACCTCCGGGCGGCGCGTGGTGCGGGGGGCGGGTTGGCACTGTGAGCGTAGAGGCGACCGGCGCGAGGCGCAGCCGCGCCTCCGTCCTCACCGCGATCACCGGAGGCAACCGCTGACTCCACCGCGCCCATCCGTGCAATCCTGGAAGCGGTATTCCGTCAGTCTCGACCGCGCCGAACCGTGGCCGGGCGAGGCCGCACGGGATCCGGGGGACGGACTGGGAGGCACCGACGTGACCGACGGCTGGGAATGGCGCCGGGACGGTGAGACTCCGGCTCCGGCGCGCCCGCCGGGGGCAGGAGCCCCGCCGGAGGGGCCGCCGGCCACGCCGGGGAGCGGCACCGCGCCCTCGGCCGCCGACACCGCAACCACGGCCGGGGCCCCGACCGTGTCGTACCCGAATCCGCCGCCCCCCACCGCTGGCGCGTCGCCGTGGTGGTCCGACGCGCTCGGCGATCCGTGGCGTGACCCGGCGGCCCCCACCGCGGTCGTGGTGCCTTCGGTGGTGCCTTCCGGCACCGAGCCGGAGCCGGTCACCGACCCGGACGCGCCCGGCCGACCGACGCTGCGACACCTGCTGCTCATCCCGGTGATCACCGCTCTGCTGGCCGGCACCCTCGGCGGCGCGCTGGGCTACGCGTTCGCGGTGCGTGGCGGCGCGGCCGGCACGGTGCTCGGTGCGGCGGCCGCGGATCCACCGGCGTTGGCCCAGCGCAAGCCGGAGTCGCTGGCCGGGGTCGCCGAACGTGTGCTGCCCAGCGTGGTCACCATCCGGGTCAGCAGCCTCGGCGGGACCAGCGAGGGCTCGGGGTTCATCGCCAGCGCCGACGGGCACGTGATCACCAACGACCACGTGGTGGCCGGCAGCAGCGGCAAGGCCTCGGTGGTCTTCAACGACGGCAGCTCCGCTGCGGCGACCGTGGTCGGTCAGGACCCGGAGTCCGACATCGCGGTGATCAAGGTGAACCGGACGGGTCTGCGACCGGTGGAGTTCGGGGATTCCGACGCGCTGGCCGTCGGTGACCCGGTCCTCGCCGTGGGCTCACCCCTGTCGCTGGCCAACACGGTCACCGCCGGCATCGTGAGCGCCCTGGACCGGACGATGCAGGCCGGTGAGCCGGGCGGCCCGGTGCGCTACTACGCGGCGATCCAGACCGACGCCGCCGTCAACCACGGCAACTCGGGGGGCCCGCTCGTCGACGGCGCCGGCCGGGTGGTGGGCGTCAACTCCACCATCAAGTCGCTGGTGGCCGAGGGGCAGGAGGCCGGCAACATCGGTCTCGCCTTCGCCATCCCGATCAACCAGGCCAAGCGGGTCACCCAGGAGATCATCGGCACCGGCAAGGCCCGGCGTACGGTCATCGGCGCCCAGGTCGGCGGCCCGGGCGCGGGTGCGGGCGGCGGCGTACGACTGGCCGCCGTGGAGCCCTCCGGGCCGGCGGCCGGGGCCGGGCTCAAGGTCGGCGACGTGATCCTGAAGCTCGACGGCCGGCCGATGACCGAGCCGACCGACCTGATCGCCCTGGTCCGCAAGTTCGCGCCGGGGTCGGTGGTGACCGTCGAGTTCCGGCGGGGAACCGCACGACGGAACACGTCGGTGACCCTCGCCGCGGATGCCAAGTGAACAGCGGGTCACCCCCTGCCGGAAAGCCGCCCGACGTGCGTAGTCTTGCTGCTGACGCCGAGAGGAGGCCCACGGGATGTTCGAGAACCTGAACATGTGGGAAGTCGGGGCGCTGCTGCTTCTGGCGCTGTTGATCTTCGGTGACCGGTTGCCTGCCGTGATCAACGACGGCCTACGGCTGGTCCGTAACCTGCGGAACATGGCCCGCAACGCCACCGGCGACCTCAGTCGTGAGCTGGGCACCGACATCCAGCTCGAAGACCTGCACCCGAAGGCCTTCATCCGCAAGCACCTCCTCAGCGAGGAGGACGAGGCGGCGATCCGCAAGCCGCTACAGGGCGTCTACGACAACCTGCGCGCGGACGTCGACGGTGTGCACAACGAGCTGAAGGACGTGGCCAACGCCGCGGACCTGCGCTCGAACGGCACGCGACCCGGCACCACCACCGGTACGCCCTCGACGCCGGCGCCCCGGGTCAGCTACGACGACGCGACCTGAGCCCGGTGCCCGCCGGTGCGGGTCCCGTCGCGGCGGGCAGAAGCGCGGCCTTGATCGACTCGGTCTCAAGGAAAGCGGCCGATCAACCGGCGCGGGACAGCCCGACTTCCCGAAACCCGAGTTGATCATGGCGCCCCGCCGGAGGCCGAGCGCTGGCGCGGCATAACCCGCTCAGCGCCCGGCGCGCGGCAGAACCGGTCAGCGCCCGGCGGGCTTGAGGCCGAGCGGCTTGCCGAGCAGCGACTCACGGCGCAGCGCGAGCCGGTCGGCGACGCCGCCGAGCGCCTGCGCGGCCGGGGACTCCGGCGCGGCCAGCACGATCGGGTTACCGGCGTCGCCGGCCTCGCGGACCCGGGTGTCCAGCGGGATCTGGCCCAGCAGCGGCACCTGGGCGCCGATCGTCCGGCTCAGCGACTCGGCGACCGCCGTGCCGCCACCGGCCCCGAAGATCTCCATGCGGGATCCGTCCGGCAGCTCCAGCCAGGACATGTTCTCGATCACGCCGACGACCCGCTGGTGGGTCTGCAGGGCGATCGCCCCGGCCCGCTCCGCCACCTCGGCGGCGGCGGTCTGCGGGGTGGTGACGATCAGGATCTCCGAGTTGGGCAGGAGCTGGGCCAGCGAGATGGCCACGTCGCCGGTGCCCGGCGGCAGGTCGAGCAGGAGCACGTCCAGGTCGCCCCAGTAGACGTCGGCGAGGAACTGCTGCAACGCCCGGTGCAGCATCGGGCCGCGCCACACCACGGCCGCGTTGCCCGAGGTGAACATGCCGATCGAGATCACCTTCACACCGTGCGACTGCGGCGGCATGATCATGTCTTCGACGCGGGTGGGCCGGCCGTCCGCGCCGAGCATGCGGGGCACCGAGTGACCGTAGATGTCGGCGTCCACCACGCCCACGGAGAGCCCCCGGGCGGCGAGCGCCGCCGCCAGGTTGACCGTCACGCTGGACTTGCCGACACCGCCCTTGCCGCTGGCCACCGCGTACACGCGGGTGCGCGAGCCGGGCTGGGCGAACGGGATGACCGGCTCCTCGCTCGCACCGCCGCCGCGCAACTGCGCCTGTAGCGACTGCCGCTGCTCGGGGCTCATCACGCCAAAGTCGATCTCCACGCCGGCCACGCCCGGCACCGCCGCCACGGCGGCGGTGATGTCGGTGCGCAGCTTGTCCTTGAGCGGGCAGCCGGCGACGGTGAGCAGCAGCTCGACCCGGACGACGCCGTCCGCGCCGATCGTGGCGGAGCGGACCATGCCCAGCTCGGTGATGGGCCGGCGGATCTCCGGGTCGTTGACGGTGGCCAGGGCGGCCAGGATCGCGTCCTCGACGGTGCTCACGGGTGCTGACATGCCCGCAATGCTACGTCGCGGGGCATCCCGACCGGCCGCTGGCCGAAGGTGGTGTGAGCCAAACGATGAGCCGTCGTCAGCGCTCGGGCCGGGCGTCGCGGGCGTAGTCGCCGTCCAACTCGTCGCGCGGCTCGTCCAGCCCGGGAAGGTCGGTCGACCGCTGGCTGCCCTTCTCCTGCTGCCGGCGCTCCAGGCGTTGCCGGCGCTGCCCCGCCTCGTCCAGCTCCTCGGCCAGCCGGGTCAGCTCGGAGCGGAGGAAGTCCCGGGTGGCCACCTCGCCGAGCGCGATCCGCAGTGCGGCGATCTCCCGGGCCAGGTACTCGGTGTCCGCCTTCTGCGCCGTGGCCCGCCGCCGGTCCTCCTCCAGGGCCAGCCGGTCCCGGTCGGCCTGCCGGTTCTGGGCCAGCAGGATCAGCGGCGCGGCGTAGCTGGCCTGCAACGACAGCACCAGCGTGAGGAACGTGAAGGTGTACGGGTCGAAGCGCAACCCGGCCGGGGCGAGGGTGTTCCAGCCGAACCAGATCGCGATCACCACCGTCATGACGACGATGAAGTTAGCGGTGCCCATGCCCCGCGCGATCCCCTCCGACCAGCGGCCGAACGCTTCCGCGTCGAACCGGGGGAGGGTGATGCCCCGGGGCTCGCGGGGCTGGTCGAGCCGCTCCGTGCGCCGCTGCTCAGCCACCGTCGCCGTCCGGTACCGCGTCGGTGGTGCCCGGGGCGCTCACGGCGTCCCGGTCACGCCAGTCCCGGGGCAGCGAGTGGTCCAGGACGTCGTCGACCGTGACGGCCCCGACCAGCCGGCTGTTCCGGTCGATCACCGGCATGGCGACCAGGTCGTAGGTGGCCATGCGGCGGGTGATCTCCGGCAGTGGGGTGGTGGGACGCAACGGGTCGATGTCGTTGACCACCACCTTGCCCAACAGGTCGGCCGGCGGTTCGCGCAGCAACGCCTGGAAGTGCACCATGCCCAGGTAGCGGCCGGTCGGCGTGTTCTGCGGGGCCCGGGTCACGAAGACCTGCGCGGCGACCGCGGGGGAGAGCTGCGGCTCACGGATCCGCGCCAGCGCCTCGGCGACGGTGGCGTCCGGCGGCAGGATGACCGGCTCCGAGGTCATCACGCTGCCCGCCGTGCCCGGCGTGTACTTCAAGAGCTGGCGTACCGGGTCCGCCTCGTCCGGCTCCATGAGGTCCAGCAGGACGTCCTGCTCCGGTGGGGGCAGCTCGTTGAGCAGGTCGGCGGCGTCGTCCGGGTCCATCTCCTCCAGCACGTCGGCGGCCCGTTCCCGGTCCAGCGCGGCGAGGATCTCCACCTGGTCGTGCTCCGGTAGCTCGCTGAGCACGTCGGCCAGCCGCTCGTCGTTCAACGCGGCGGCCACCTCGTTGCGTCGGGCGTCCGGCAGGTCCTGCAGGGCGTTGGCGAGGTCGGCGGGGCGCATGTCCTCCAGGACGGCGAGCAGGTTCGCCGTACCCCGGTTGTCGGCGATGCCGCTGAGGCCGCGCACCCGGTCCCACTCGACCTGGTGCAGGTGGCCGCGGCGGCTGAGCCGGCCGGTCTGCTCGCGGACCGCGACCCGGGTCAGCGACCACTCGCCACCCCTGGTGCACTCCATGGCGACGTCCACCACCGCGCCGGGCTGGCCGCCCGGGTCGAGCTGCACGCGCCGGTCCAGCAGCTCCTGGAGCACCAGCAGCTCGTTCGGGCGCTTCTCGAAGCGTCGCAGGTTGAGCGTGCCGGAGCCGAGCACCACCGCGTCCGCGTCGATCGACGTGATGCGGTTGATGGAGAGGAAGATGCGCCGACGCATGGGCATCTCGGCGACCAGACCCACCACCTCGGGGGGACGCGTGGTCGCCCGGAGCCGTCCCACGGCGTCACGGACCCGGCCCACCTGGTCGCCGTTCGGATCGAAGACGGCGACTCCGGCGAGGCGGGCGATGTAGACCCGGGTCGGCGTACTCACGGGCACCAGCCTAAGCGCCTAGTGTTTATCAACATGTCGACCTTGGCCTACGAGATCGTGGACGTCTTCACCGACCGCCCGTTCGCCGGCAATCCGCTGGCCGTGGTGTTCGGCGCGGAGGCGCTGGCCACCGAGCAGATGCAGGCGCTCGCGCTGGAGTTCAACCTCTCCGAGACGGTGTTCGTGCTGCCACCGACGCAGGTCGGCGCCACCTACCGGGCCCGCATCTTCACGCCGGTCGAGGAGTTGCCGTTCGCCGGGCACCCGAGCGTCGGCGCGGCGGTCACCGCGAGCCGGCGGGGGATGTTCGGTGTGGGGCAGATCACCCAGGAGTGCGGGGCCGGCGTGCTGCCGATCGAGGTGACGTCGTCCGGGGCGACGCTCACCGGAGGCGTTCCCACCCTCGGCCCCGAGTTGGACCCGGAGCCGCTGCTGGAGATCGCCGGTCTGGGCGCGGACGACCACGACCCGGCCGGGCCCGCTCCCCGGGTGGCCGGCTGCGGGCTGGAGTTCCCCTACCTGCCGGTCCACCCGGACGCGGTGGCCCGGGCGCGGGTGAACCCGGCGGCGGCGGAACGGTTGGGGGTGGCGCACGTCAGCGTCTTCTCCTGGGACGTCGCCACGCAAACCGCGCACGCTCGGGTCTTCGTGCCGGGGATCGGCGTCCCGGAGGACCCGGCGACCGGTTCGGCGGCCCTCGGGTTGGGCGTCTGGCTGGTGGCCAGCGGGCTACTGCCGGCGGACGGGCTGTCGCACTATTCGGTGCGCCAGGGCGTGGAGATGGGCCGCCCGTCCGCGCTGGGCTGCACGGTGACCGCGGCGAACGGCGTGGCGGTCGGCGCGACCGTCGCCGGCCAGGTGATGCCGGTGGCCCGGGGCGAGATCGCCGTGCCGCCGTTCGTGGGCTGAGCGACGGCGTCGATGCGGGAGGATGCGGGTGTGACGGACGAGGACGCCGCCGGTGGCACGCCGCTGGTGGACGAGGCGATGAAGAAGGCCGCCGTGGCCTGGGTCAGCGTGTCCGGTGGGCCGGCGCTCGCGCTCTGGTGCGCCCCGCTGGAGGGCGCGCTCCTGGTGGTGAGCGGGCCGGGCGAGCAGGCCGCGCCGGGCCTCGCCGATGCGACCGAGGCGCAGGTCAGCCTGCGCGGTGACCACGGGGGGCGGATCGTCACCTGGCCGGCCCGGGTGACCCGGCTGGCACCGGGCACCGAGGCGTGGGACACCGCCGCGCCGCTGGTGGCGGGCAAGCGCCTGAACGCGCCCGGTCCGACCGCCGACCTGGTGGCCCGCTGGGTCGCCGACGGTTGCGCCCTGAACCGCCTCGCTCCGGCCGGCACGCCCCTGGCCGGCACGGAACTGCCGTCCGACGCGCAGACCGAGCCGCCCCGGGAGACCCCGGCGGTCCGCGCCACCCGCAAGCCGTTCCGCCTGCACCGGGTCCGTCGCCGCTGATCGGGTCAACTCGCCGCGATAGCGGCGGCAGTGACCTTGGCGTCCACGAGGTCGAGCACCTCACGCAGGGTGCTGAGCGTGGTGCCGCGCCACTGACGGTCGGCGTTGAAGACCATGTGTTCGGCCAGATCGGGCGCGGCCAGCCGGACCGCGGTCATGCCGGCCTGTTCGGCGCCGGTCAACTCGTGGCTGCCGCCGTCACCCACGTACAGGCAGTCGTCCGGCCTGAGCCCGAGTCGACGGCAGGCGGTCAGGTAGAGCGCGGAATCCGGCTTGCAGCGTCCGACCTGCACGGAGAAGACCCGTACGTCGAGCAGGGGCGCGACGGGGAGGTGCGGCAGGAAGGCCGGCAGTTCGTGCGTACAGTCGCTGATCAGGCCGGTGCGGACGCCGCGCTCGCGCAGCGCCGCCAGCACGGGCACCGCGTCGGCGCGCAGCCGGGTGTCCGCGCGGATCGCGCGAAGCCGGGACACCACCGCCGCCCGCAGGGCACTGTCACTCGGATGTACGCCCGCCTGGGCGCAGACCCACCGCATGGTCGTCTGCGCGTCGCCGAGCCGGCCGGTGGCGCGCTCGTAGTAGGTGCGGTTCAGCACCTCGCTCAACGTCTCGCTGGGACAGCCGAGCAGTTCGGCGGTGCCGAGGTGCGCGGCGCCGCGCTGCACCGAACGGGTCAGCGTGCCGAAGAAGTCGAACAGCACCGCCTGGTAGCCGGCCGTGGGGGAGCGCCTTTGCGGTCGAGGGTCGTCGGCGCGAACGCGCGTGATCGTAACTGAGTGCTGACGTTCCGTGCTGTCCGTGGTCGTGTGAAGATTGCTTCCCGTGTCCCCTCGACCGCCCCTGGACCCGCTGACCACCGCCGCGGTCGCCCTGGCCGTCGTTGCCGTGTCAACGTCCGCGCCGTTGATCGCGTACGCCGCCGCTCCGGCGCTGGCCATCGCCTTCTGGCGCAACCTGCTCGCGGTGGCCGTGCTGAGCCCGTTCGCCCTGGCGCGCCGCCGCGCCGAGTTCCGCGCGTTGACGGGGCGGACCGGCCGGCGCGAGGGACTGTTCTGCGTCCTCTCCGGGGTCGCGCTCGCCGGGCACTTCGCGACCTGGGTGCCGAGCGCCCAGCTCACCTCGGTCGCCGCGGCCACCGCGCTGGGTGCCACCCAGCCGGTCTGGCAGGGGCTGATCGCCCGCGCCCAGGGGCGGCGGCTGCCCACGGTGGTGTGGGTCGGCATCGCGGTGGCGGTGGGCGGCGCGGTGATCGCCACCGGCGCGGACGTGGGCATCTCCGGCCGAGCCGTCGCCGGCGATCTGTTGGCGGTGACCGGTGGCATGTTCGCAGCCGTCTACACCGCCTTCGGTGAACGGGCCCGGGCCAGCATCAGCACCACCACCTACACGACCATCTGCTACGGCATCTGCTCGGCGGTCCTGCTGGTGATCTGCCTGCTGGGCGGGGTCCGTACGGTCGGCTTCGAGGGGCGTACCTGGCTGGCGATCCTGGCCCTGGTGGCGGGCGCCCAACTGCTCGGGCACTCGATGTTCAACTACGCCCTGCACAAGATCTCGGCGACCACGGTGAGCGTGCTGATCCTGCTGGAGGCCCCCGGTGCGGCCCTGCTCGGTTGGGCCTGGCTGCACCAGGTTCCCCGCCCGTACGCGCTGCTGGGGATGGCGTTGCTGCTCGTCGGCGTGGCGGTGGTGGTGCTGGGCGGCGCCCGGGCCGCCCGCCGTGCCACGCCGCTCACCCCGCTGCCCGCCGACGCCGCCCCGCTGGAGAGCTGACGATCGCTTCAGACGTCGTACGCCTCGATGACGCGCGTGGTCGGGGCGGCGTCGCCGAGGTCGGCGCGCAGCGCGGCACGCTCCGGGTCGACGAGGAACGACTCGTATCCGGTGCGGGCCGCGAACGTGATCACGTGCACCTCGCTCCGTCCGTCGGTGCCGCGCAGCCGCCGTTCCAGCCGGCCGTCGTGCCGGTCGAGCAGGGCCAACACGGTGTCCTCGTAGCGTTGCCCGGCGGTCTCGGCCCCGGTGGCGTACTCGACGATCGCGACAAGCGTCAGCATGGCGGCCACGCTACCCATCGATGCCGACGGCCGTGGCGCTGGCTTCCCAGAGCCGGGACGCGAGCTGTGGGTCCGCCGCCTTGCGGTACGGCCGACGCGGCCGGCGGTTGTAGTAGTAGCCGCCGCCGGCGAGCCGGGCCGGATCCTGGTTCGCGAGCCAGAGGAGCGTCTCGGCCCCCTTCTCCGGGCTGCGGAACGGCATGAACCGCATGCCGAAGGCGACCAGCCGACTGTCGTTGGCGAACCGGGTCCGCACCACTCCCGGATGGAAGCTGTACGCGGAGATGCCCGGCCAGCGCCGGGACGCCTCGGCGGCGAACAGGATGTTCGCCTGCTTGCTGGTGCCGTACGCGCCCATCGGGTGGTAGGCGCGCAGCGGCCTGTTGAGGTCGTCCGGATCGAGCGCGCCGAAGCGGTGTGCCCCCGAGGCGGTCACCACCGTCCGGCCCACCCGGTCGGCCAGCAGGTTCGTGAGCAGGAACGGGGCCAGGTGGTTGGCCTGGATCGACAGCTCGAAGCCGTCGACGGTGGTGAGCGGTTGAAGCGCGATGGCCCCGGCGTTGTTGGCCAGCACGTCGATCCGGTCGTACGCGTCGCGCAGCCGCTCGGCCAGTCCGCGTACGTCGTCGAGGACCGCGAAGTCGGCCCGGAACAGCTCCGGGCGCTCGCCGGCTGTCTCCCGTACGCGCTCCGCCGCGGCCTGTAGTCGGGCCGGGTCCCGCCCGACGAGCACCACCTGGTCGCCGCGGCAGGCGAAGGCCACCGCGGCGGCCAATCCGATGCCGGAGCTGGCACCCGTCACCACCACCAGCCGACGCCCAGTGAGATCTTCCACAGGTCCATTCACCGCGGTCATGGCGCGAGGTTACCGTGGCGTCACCACGCCCTTTGGGATCGTTAAGTTTTCCTCGGATTCAGGTGGCGTCGGCGTGCCCGCCGGTCGCTGGAAGGAGCACATCCATGGCCGCAGTCGGTCGTCCCCGCCGGTCGTGCCTGGCCGTACCGGGTTCCAGCGTCAAGATGCTCGGCAAGGCGCAGGGGCTCCCCGCCGACCAGGTCTTCCTCGACCTGGAGGACGCGGTTGCGCCGCTGGCCAAGCCGGAGGCGCGCAAGAACATCGTGGCCGCCCTCAACGACGGCGACTGGGCCGGCAAGACCCGGGTGGTACGGGTCAACGACCTGACCACCCCGTGGACGTACCGGGACGTCATCGAGGTGGTCGAGGGCGCCGGCGCGAACCTCGACTGCATCATGCTGCCGAAGGTGCAGGACGCCGGTCAGGTGCGGTGGCTGGACCTGACGCTCACCCAGATCGAGAAGACGCTCGGCCTCGAGGTCGGCCGGATCGGCATCGAGGCGCAGATCGAGAACGCGGCCGGTCTGGTCAACGTGGACGCCATCGCGGCCGCCTCGCCCCGGGTCGAGACCATCATCTTCGGCCCGGCCGACTTCATGGCCTCGATCAACATGAGGTCGCTGGTGGTCGGCGGGCTGATCCCGGACTATCCGGGCGACCCGTACCACTACATCCTGATGCGCATCCTGATGGCCGCCCGGATGCACGACAAGCAGGCCATCGACGGCCCGTTCCTGCAGATCCGGGACGTCGACGCGTTCCGCGAGGTGGCGAAGCGGTCGGCGGCGCTGGGCTTCGACGGCAAGTGGGTGCTGCACCCGGGCCAGATCGACGCCGCTAACGAGGTCTACCAGCCGGCGCAGGCCGACTACGACCACGCCGAGCTGATTCTCGACGCGTACGAGCACTACACCTCGGAGGCCGGCGGCAGGCTGGGCGCGGTGATGCTGGACGACGAGATGATCGACGAGGCGTCCCGCAAGATGGCGCTGGTGATCGCCGCCAAGGGCCGCGCCGCCGGCATGAGCCGTACCTCGTCGTTCACCCCGCCGGCGGAGTGAGTGGCCGGGTCGGGTCGCCCGCCGCCGGCCGTCGACCCGGTCCCGCATTCGGCGGTACGCCCACCCGCGCGCCCGCCTCAGTAACCGCTGTCGCTGCTCGCGCCCGTCGTGACCGCGAAGATGATCACGGCGACGTACGCGGCGATGCCCAGCACCATCAGCGCGGTGACGATCCAGCCGACGATGATGCCGGCCTTCGCCAACCCCTCGCCGTCCTCGCCGCTGGCCCGAATCTGCTTCTGCGCCACGTGACCGAGGATCGCCCCGATCGGCGCGGTGATGCCGCAGGACGTGAGACCGACCAGGGCCAGCACCAGTGACGCGATGGCCAGACCGTTGGTCTTGCGCGGGGCCGGGTAGCCGTAACCGGGGTACTGCGGCGGGTAGCCCGCCGGCGCGTACCCGGGTGCGGGGTATCCGGGCGGGGCGTAACCGGGCATGGGCTGACCGGGTGCCTGCTGCGCGCCCGCGTACGGGTCGACCGGCGCGTACGGGTCCACGGGACCGGGCTGGGCGGGCACCGGCTGACCGGCCACCAGGGTCGGGTCCGGCGGTGTGCTCGACGGCTGAGCCGACCAGGTGGGGTCGTTCCAGTCGCCGGGGGGCGGGGGATTGGTCATGCGTGATCTCCGTCGGCTCGGCTGCGCCGCCAGAGTAGCCAGCAGTGACCAAACCCGACGCCCCCGCTCCCGGGTGCCGCGTTGCCCGGGCCGGTCGTAACGGGCAGGATCCCTGGCATGTCAACTGACGCGCGTGCCGCGGACCGGTCCGGCAGCCGACCGCGACGGGACGTGAGCCGTCCGGGTGTGGCGCGGCGCGGTCGGGCGGCCACGTCGACCGGCGCGACCGGCGCCGACGAGCCGGTCGCGCTGCCCGATCCGGTGACCATGCGGCTAGACGGCCGGGTCGCCCTGGTGACGGGGGCGGGCAGTCCGGACGGCATCGGGTACGCCACCGCGCGGCGCCTCGCCGACCTGGGGGCGCGGGTCGCCATCGTGTCGACCACCCGGCGCATCCACGAGCGGGCCAGTGAACTGGGCGTGACCGGGTTCGTCGCGGACCTGACCGACGAGTCCGAGGTGGGCGCGCTGGCCGACGCGGTGGCCGAGCAGTTGGGCGACGTCGAGGTTCTGGTCAACAACGCCGGCCTGGCGAGCCGGACCAGTCAGGGAGTGCTGCGGCCGGTCGCGCAGCTGACCTACGACGAGTGGCGCGGCGAGATCGACCGCAACCTGTCCACCGCGTTCCTGTGCAGCCGGGCCTTCATCGGCGGGATGGCCGAGCGGGGCTGGGGGCGGATCGTCAACCTGGCGGCCACCGCCGGCCCGGTCAACGCCCTGCCCACCGAAGCCGCGTACGCCGCCGCCAAGGCCGGTGTCGTCGGTCTGACCCGCGCGCTGGCCATGGAGATGATCGCCGACGGGGTGACCGTGAACGCGGTCGCGCCGGGCACCATCTACACGGCGGCCTCCACGATGGCCGAGATCAAGCAGGGTCTGGGCACCCCGGTCGGACGACCGGGCACCCCGGACGAGGTCGCCGCCGCGATCAGCTTCCTCTGCTCGCCGGCCGCGTCGTACATCACCGGTCAGATGCTCGTGGTGGACGGTGGCAACAGCGTCCGGGAGGCCCGGTTCCGCTGATCAGTAGCCGCGGCTGTCGCCGTTGTTACCGAGGATGACCAGCGCCAGCCAGCCGCAGCAGGCCAGCAGGGTCAGCGCGGTGAACACGTACCCGAGGATCAGGCCCCAGGTCGCGAGCTGGTCGCCCTCCTCGCCGGTGGTGCGGATCTGCCGCTTGGCCAGGTGACCGAGGACGGCGCCGGCCGGGGGGAACACGAAGGCGAACACCAGCGACAGGATCGCCAGCACGTTGGTGCCCCGACCGGGGCCGCCGGGAGGTGGGCCGTACTGGCCGTAGGGGCCCTGCGGCGGGTACGGCGGCTGCTGACCCCAGTGCGCCGGCTGGTGCGGCCCCTGCCGCTCGTACGGCGACGGCTCGTCGGCGGGTGGCCCGTACGGCGAGCGCTCCGGCGGTCCGGAGGACGACTGGTCCGGCGGTGGCGCGTACGGCGACTGGCCGGCCGGCGGTGGCGCGTACGGCGACTGGTCCCGGGATGGCTCGTAGGGTGACGGCGGCGGCTCGTCTCCCGGCGGGCCCGACGGCGGCGGGTAGCTCACGGCTGTCCTCCTCCTGTCGGTGCCGGAAAAGTCCTTCTTGCCGGACGGTACCCGTAGCGGTGAACCTTTTCACAGCGGTTGTGTGGACTGGTCACCTTGGCCTGGCGGGCCGGGCGACCGATACTTACCGAGCGTTCAGTTACCCACGAGTAGTGCGCTGATTCCCGGAGGCCGAGATGGCTCGACTCGCCCAGACGCCCGGCCTCACCGACGTGCAGCAGTCGATCCTGGAGACCGTCCGGGAGTTCGCCGACAAGGAGATCATCCCGCACGCCCAGCGGCTCGAACACGCCGACGAGTACCCCACCGACATCCTCGACGGGATGCGCGAGATGGGGTTGTTCGGTCTCACCATCGACGAGGAGTACGGCGGGCTCGGCGAGTCGCTGCTCACGTACGCCCTCGTGGTGGAGCAGCTCTCCCGGGGCTGGATGTCGATCTCCGGCATCGTCAACACCCACTTCATCGTGGCGTACCTGATCTCCCAGCATGGCTCCGCCGAGCAGAAGGCCCGCCTGCTGCCGAAGATGGCGACGGGCGAGGTGCGCGGTGCGTTCTCGATGTCCGAGCCGGAGACCGGCTCCGACGTCTCGGCGATCAAGTCCAGGGCCGTCCGGGAGGGCGACACCTATGTCCTCAACGGGCAGAAGATGTGGCTGACCAACGGGGCGTACTCATCGGTGGTCGCCACCCTGGTCAAGACCGACACCGGCGCCGACTCGGTGTACGGCAACATGAGTACCTTCCTGCTGGAGAAGGAGCCGGGCTTCGGCGAGACCGCGCCCGGCCTCACCATCCCCGGCCGGATCGAGAAGATGGGCTACAAGGGCGTCGAGACCACCGAGATGGTGCTCGACGGCGTGACCGTGCCCGACTCCGCGATCCTCGGCGGGGCCGACCAGGTGGGCCGCGGCTTCTACCAGATGATGGACGGCATCGAGGTCGGCCGGGTCAACGTCGCCGCCCGCGCCTGCGGCATCTCCATCCGCGCCTTCGAGCTGGCCGTCGGCTACGCCCAGCAGCGCAAGACGTTCGGCCAGCCACTCGCCAAGCACCAGGCCATCGCCTTCAAGCTCGCCGAGATGGGCACGAAGATCGAGGCCGCGCACGCCCTCATGGTCAACGCCGCCCGACTCAAGGACGCCGGACAGCGCAACGACGTCGAGGCCGGAATGGCCAAGCTGCTCGCCTCGGAGTACTGCGCCGAGGTCGTCCAGGAGGCGTTCCGCATCCACGGCGGCTACGGCTACTCCAAGGAGTACGAGATCGAGCGGCTGATGCGCGAGGCCCCGTTCCTGCTGATCGGCGAGGGCACCTCGGAGATCCAGAAGACCATCATCAGCCGAGGCCTGCTGAAGGAATACAAGCTCTAACCCCCACCCTGAATCCCGCGATCTTGCAGTTACTGCGGCGACATGGCGTGCATAACGGGGCAGAACGCCAACCGAAACTGCAAGATCGCGGGGGAAACGCGGGTCAGCGGAGGCGGGTCAGGTTTCCGGCGGCGCGTTCGACGATGAGGCAGCGGTCCTCGACGTAGTCCATGCCGGCTTCCTCGGCAATCTCGCGCGCCTCGGCCGACACGATGCCCAGTTGCAGCCAGACCGCCGGCGCGCCGATCGCCGCCGCGTCCCGCACCACCTGCACGGCGTCCGCGGCCGGCCGGAACACGTCCACCAGGTCGACCGGGTGCGGGATGTCCGCCAGCGACGCGTACGCCCGCTCGCCGAAGAGTTCGTCGACGCTCGGGTTGACCGGGATGATGCGCCAGCCGTACCGCTGCATCTGCAACGGCACGCTGTGCGCGGCCTTCATCGGGTCGCGGGACGCGCCCACGACGGCGATCACGGCGGAGTCGGCGAGGATCTGCTGAGCGGTACGCACCCGCCGACTGTAGCTCCGCCGCCCACCGCACGCGGGCGAGCAACACCTGCGCCGAAAGGCCCGACTGGCCGCCCCCAGCGGCCAGTCGGGCCCGGCCGGCGCTTCGCGCGAAGCGAAGCAGACCGGTTACGACGTGGGTTGCCGTTCCCCGGAACCCAGGGCGCGGCAACCCACGGCGGTCAGTCGGTCGTCGGGCTGGGGGCCTGGTCGGGTCCAGCGGGAAGGGTGAACGGCGAGTCGCCCTTGGTGGCCTTGCTTCCCGCCTTGTCGTAGCCGGCGGGCGGCGTCAGGTCGAAGTGGCTCAGGTTCTGCTCCGAGCGGGGCAGCCATTCGAAGGTGCTGACCTCTGACCTGTCGGTCACCTTGCCGCTCTTGTCGGCGACCGTCTTGTACGGCAGGAACGAGGTCGAGTCCACCCACAGTTCTGCGGTGTAGGCCGCCGTCCCCGCCGTCAACCGCAGGTGCACGGTGTCGCGCCCGTCCACCTTCTCCTGCCCCACGATCTCCAATTTGCCCCGGGCGAGCCAGGTCCGGATGCTCGCCGCGTCGTTCGGCACGAAGACCGTGCCGGTTGCCTTGTCCGGTGAGTCGACGAACTCGAAGTACGTCCGCTCGAGATGGCTGATCTGGGTGCCACGGTATTTGCCGTCGGCGACGACCGTCACCAGCGTGGAGTCCGGTCTGCCGTCGCCCCCGAAGATGTCGACCCGCCGGCGTCCGGTCTGCCGGTCCTCCCAGGAGTCGATCCAGCCACCCCGATAGGCGTCGTGCACCTTCACGACGTAGTCGTCCGCCTTGCCCAGCGCGGCCTGGGTCTGGTTGCTGACATAGGTGACATCGCCCAGCTGCGACGGGTGGGACCCGTCCGTCGAGCTGGCGACGCCGCCCACCTGCCCGGTCCGGTCGGCCGTGCCGAGGGCGACACCGCCGGCTGCGAGACCAGCCAGAGCGAAGGCGGTCGCGGTCGCGATCGCCGGACGACGCAGGAACCAGCGCTTCGCCGTTGGACGCGCGTACCTGGTCCCGTTGAGGATCGCGTGCCGCATCCGGTCGGTCGCGTCCGTTCCAGGGCCGGTCAGGTCCTCGCGAAAGGCGACGAGCAGCTCGACGCCCGCGTTGTCAGATTCCACGTTGTCGTTCATCCGTTTTCCTCATTCGCAGCGGCGGGCGGTGCGTAGTGGGCGGGCATCGCGAGGCGCAGGCGTGCCTTGGCCCGGTGAAGGCGGGAGCGGACGGTGCCCGGTGCCAGGCCGAGCGCGGAGGCCAGCTCCGGATAGTCCAGGCCGGCCCAGATGTGCAGCAGGAGCAGGTCACGTTGGTCGTGTGGCATCGCGGCGAGAGCGCCGGCCAGTGCCCGCGTAGCGGCCTCGGCGTCGAGCCGTTCGTCGGCCCGATCGGCGAAGTTGTGCTGGCCGGAACCGCTGAGTGGATCTCTGCCCGACTTCTCCAGTGCCCGCAGCCACCGCACCTCGGCGCGGTGGTAGTTCCGGAGCAGGTTGCTCAGGATGCCGAACAGCCACGGACGTGCATTGGGCATCGAGGTGTCGTAGCGGTCCCGTCGCGAGAACGCGATCAGGAACGTCTCGGCGACCAGATCCTCGGCGAGCTGCCGCCCGACCCGGCGGGAACTGAAGTTGTACAGCCAACCGCCGTACCGCTCGAACAGCTCCCCGAACAGTTCAGGCGCTCCCGTTACCAACAGCGAGTCGGAGCGCTCGGTCACAGTCATGTCCCGATGGCCCCCTGGTTCGACGGTGCGTTCATGCCCTGTTCTTGTCTGGCACCGCCGCCAGGTTCCGTCTTCGCGGTCCCACACCGTCGCGAGCGTCCCCGCGTCCTGCCGGCAGGACGTCAGCGCCACGTGCCAGGGCGCACGGGGGAGGGTATCGCCGCAGTTCCGGGGGCTTTCCACCCGGCGCGGAAGGTCAGAGCAGGGTCAGTTGCTCGACGGCGAGAGCGGGCGGCGGCTCGGGCAGGCGGCGGTTGTCGCCCACCTCGCCCCGGAGCAGCCCGTGGCGACGGGAGGCGATCCGCACCCGGGCGGTCAGCTCCCGCTGGTACGCCTGCGGGGCGTACGCGCCCGCGCGGTACAGCTCTCGGTAACGGCCGACGAGGTGCGGGTGCTCCCGGGCGAGCCACTGGGCATACCACTCGCGGGCGCCAGGGCGCAGGTGCAGCGCCAGCGGGGTCACACTCGTCGCTCCGGCGGCGGCGATCGCCGAGACCGTGGCGTCGATCGACTCCTCGCCGTCGCTGAGGCCGGGCAGGATCGGCGCCATCAGCACCCCGACGGAGAAGCCGGCGTCGGTGAGCCGGCGGACCGCCTCGAGCCGGCGACTCGGGTGCGGCGTGCCGGGCTCGACGCCACGCCAGAGCTGGTCATCGACGAAGCCCACCGAGAAGGAGATGCCGACCGTGGTCACCTCGGCCGCCTGACGCAGCAGGGGCAGGTCACGCAGGATCAGGGTGCCCTTGGTGAGGATGGAGAACGGGTTGGCGAAGTCCCGCAGGGCCGCGATGATCTGCGGCATCAGCCGGTAACGACCCTCGGCACGCTGGTAGCAGTCGACGTTGGTGCCCATCGCGACGTGCGCGCCCCGCCACTTCGGCGCGGCCAGCTCGCGTCGCACCAACTCACCGGCGTTGACCTTGACGATCACCTGCCGGTCGAAGTCCGTACCAGCGTCGAGATCGAGGTAGGTGTGGGTGTTTCTCGCAAAACAGTTGTGGCTCACCACCCCATTGGCGATGAAATCGCCGGTGCCGGTGGTGATGTCCCAGAGCGGCAGCTCCAGCCCGAGCGCTTGAATGTCGACCACCCTGAGGTCGGCCCTGCACTTCAGCACGGCGCCCTCGATCGAGCGCTTCCTGGTGATGGCCGGGTCCGTGAGGTGGAAGAACCGGAGCCGAGCGGGAAGACCTCCGGTCAATCTGATCTGCCGCACCCGGTTGGGTCTGCCGGGGTCCTCAAGCACGCAGGTGAAGCCGAACTGGCGCAGCGCCGCCGTCGTCTGGTCGAGGATCGTGTCGTCGCTGTTGCTGATGCGCAGGGCGCCTCTACTGCAGCTGCCCTCGGCGTCGAAGATGCCGGCCAGGAAGCCGAGGCGCCATTCGTCGGTGGGGGCAGCCGGCCACTGGATCAGACCGGTGATCGTTTCGATGTCCCGCTGTTTCGAGGTGCGGATCGCCGACAGGGCTTGCCGGGTGGCGCTGGCCGGTGCGAACGAGAAGCGTTGTGTCTCGATGCCCTCCTGGGCGAGGTAGCGCTCGCTCCGACTCAACGCCTCGTCGTCGATCAGCGCCAGACGGAACCGATGCACGACCCCCTGTGGGTACGAGTAGGTGGCGAGGTGAGCGTCGCCCCGGACCATCCCGCAGAGGTAGCCCCGGCGGTAGTCAGGTGACTCCTTCGGCCCGGATGCGAAACGGCCTGTGCCGATGAGGCGATTGTTGGTGGTCAGGTAGGGGCGCTGGCCGGTGCCCTGCATAGCCCCGGTGACGTACTTCCAGCCACGATCGGAGAGGAACCGGTGGTCTCCGCTGGCGATGAGCGTGGTGCCGTCAGTCAGGGTGACCCGGTAGGCGGGTTTCACGGTGGACCACTTGTCAAGAACGGTGGTGACGACGTATCGGCGGTAAGCACCGCGTCGCTCGGTCCCGTAGATGCGGTCGCCGGGCTCGAGCTCACTGATCAGCTTCGTGCGACCGTCCGCCATCAGGATCGGAGTGTCACCGGCCAGGCAGTAGACACAAGCATGACTGCATCCCCGGTACGGGTTGATGGTCCACTCGAAGGGGACGCGGGACTCGCCGGGCACCCGGTTGAGGATCGATTTGGCCTGCACCTCGTGGAACGTCATCCCGGCGAACTCGGGGGTGTCGAAGGTACGGACGACGGCGCCGGGCAGCGCCAGCGGCAGGGGTGGCGTCGCTGGCGCTGCCCTCTCGGGGTCTCCCTCGACCGGGGGAGCGGTGAGGTTGTCCCAGCGCATGGGCACTATTCGAACACGTGTACGAGGTCCGCGCAAGTGACCCGCCGGACACCCGTGAGCGATCGTCGCTCCAACGGGGGAGGATGGACCCATGGAGAGGTCGACCTTCGTCTACGACGGTGACTGCGCGTTCTGCACGACCTGTGCGGAGTTCATCGAACGCCGGATCCCCACGGGCGCGCGGGTGGTGCCCTGGCAGTTCGCCGACCTGGACGCCCTCGGCCTCACCGTGGCCGAGTGCGAGGAGGCCGTGCAGTGGGTCGGCGCGGACGCCACCCGCGCCGCCGGCCCGGACGCCATCGCGAAGCTGCTCGCCGCCAGTGGCCCGCTCTGGCGGGTGGCCGGCGCGGGTCTGCGGTTCCCGCCGGTGCGCGCGGTGGCCTGGCCGGTTTACCGCTGGGTGGCCCGAAACAGGCACCGCCTCCCGGGCGGTACGGCGGCGTGTTCCCTGCCGCAGGAGGCCAGGGAGCGGCTCTACGGCCCGACCGGGCGCCCGACCGCCGGAGCCTGATCGCCGAGCCGGGCCCGATCGTCGGGCGGAGCCTGATCGGGCGGCGCCGACGTCGTGTCGACGTCCACCGGGCCCCGCCCCGCGACTCGGCGTGCCCACACCAGCGGTCGTACCCGTTCCAGGGGCAGGAAGCTGGTCATCGCGGCCAGGTGTGGCGCGAACGAGATCGTGATGGTCGCGATGGTCACCACGTGGAACGAGTAGAAGAAGCCGACCATGGCCACTCGCCAGCGGGCCGGTAACAGGAACACCACGGGGCTGAGCAGCTCGAAGGCCACGATGCCGAACTGCGCGACGATCAGCAGGTACGGCACCTGGGCGATGAGGTCGGCCAGGTCGGTGCCGCGTCGGATGATGGCCCTCGCCAGTACCGAGCCGGTCAGCCAGTCCAGACCGCCGAAGCGCAGCTTGGCCCAGGCGGCCAGGAAGTACGTGCAGATGACCGCTATCTGGGTGACGCGCAGGGCCCAGCCGCCGGCCTCCGTGCGGGTGGTGTCGCCATGGCGGGCCCGGCCGGCGGTGGGCAGCACGGCCAGCGCGACGAGCAGGCCGAACCGGTCGTGGTCGACCTTCCCGTAGCTCATCGCGATGATCATCCACTCGAGGTACAGCGCGCAGACCGTCCAGCCGAGCAGCCGGGGTGCCCGGCCGGTCGCGGCGAGCAGGGCGGCGAGCAGGAGCCCCCAGAAGATCAGCGCCACGACCGTCGGCGTCGGGGTCGGCAGCGGGAGCAGGCGGCCGATCAACAGCGGCTGGTACAGCTCACCGGGCACGCTGGCTCTGGTGCGTACCCAGGGGGTGAAGACCACCAGGTCGGCGGCGACGAAGAGGTAGATCAGGGTCCGGAACGCGGCGATCCGTCCACGGGGCACCGCCTCCGTCAGCCAGCCGGTCATCGGGAGACCTGCCAGCTGACGATCGTCTCGTCGGTGTGCCGCCCCGTGGGCCGGCCGGCGCGGATGCCGTGCCAACGGATGACGATGCGGACCTCGACCAGCGCGGGGGCGTCCGGATGACGTTCGGCGTACGCGTCGGCGACCTCGGTGAGCAGCGCGGGGTCGGCCGCGTACCGGTCCTGCTGGCCCTCGATCTCGGCGCGGCGGATGCCGGTCGCGTCCTGGTCGAGGTCGACCACCGCTCCGGCGCTGTTCACGCCCTCCACCCGGGTGTCCGGGGCGGGGGCGTTCGGCGGGTTCGAGGTGGCGTACATCCGGAACGGGCCGAAGGGGAAGTCGTCGTCGCTGCCCCAGAAGGTGCCGAGCAGCAGCAGGACGAGACCGAGGGCGGTCGCGCCCAGCCGGGTCACGCGCCCGCGGGTGGTCAGGGTCTCCATCGGGTCGTGACGATACGGGATGTACCGACCGTCTCGCGTCCCACCGACGGTCAGTTCCGCCTGGCCAGGTCGGTGATCATGGGCGGCTTTCGGGATATGACGAAGGCCGGACCCGAACCGGGCCCGGCCTTCGCGTGCCGTCGCGCGGACGGCTCAGTGCTTGTGCTCGGCCAGCTGCTTGCGGACGTCGTCCATGTCCAGCGCCTCGACCTGCTCGATCAGGTTCTCCAAGGCGGACTCGGGAAGGGCGCCCGGCTGGGCGAAGACGATGACGCCGTCGCGGATCGCCATGATCGTCGGGATCGACCGGATGTCGAACTTCGCGCCCAACTCCTGCTGGGCCTCGGTGTCGACCTTGCCGAAGACGATGTTCTGGTGCTTCTCCGAGGAGCGCTCGTAGACCGGGGCGAACCGCTTGCACGGACCACACCAGTCGGCCCAGAAGTCGACCAGGACGATGCCGTCGTTGCCGGTCACCTCGTCGAAGTTCGCCGAGGTCAGCTCAACGGTTGCCATTGCACTCTCCGATCACCTGCGGGTTGTCTGCGTCCCGTAGAACCAGGGCTGACCGTATCGAATTCCCGGGCGGCTGCGCACGAAACGTGGCCGGGGCTGCTCGGGTGCCGCGCAGACCATCGAACTGTGTCAGTTCATCTCGTCCTGCGGAACGCAAGTGCATGACGCACTTGCGTGACCTGCGGTAATGGGAGCGTTTCCAGGGAGATCCACCCGGTCGAGCGCTACGAATCGGTAACTTGAGCCCTGACAAGGAGGTATCCGGCCTGCGGAGATCGCTGATCAACCCCGCGTTCATCACGGAGAGTAGTGTTACAAAAAGATAAATGTGACCGCGGTCTCTGTTGAAGCTACGGCACCGTAGGGCAGAATTCCTCACATCAGAGCGTGGGCGGCGGGTGCCGGGGAGGGCCCCGCCGCTCATTGCGTCTCCCCCCTGGTGAGTGACCGGTGTGACATTTCCGCCGAGGTCCCGCCCGGACCGTCGCCTTAACCACCGGTAAGGCATGCTGTGCCGAACTCCATCGCCGCCCGTCGAAGGGGACCAGCATGCAGTTCGGCCGCTACTACGAGGAGTTCGAGGTCGGCGCGGTCTACCGGCACTGGCCGGGCAAGACCGTCACCGAGTACGACGACCACCTCTTCTGCCTGCTCACCATGAACCACCATCCGCTGCACCTGGACGCGCACTACGCCGAGACGTCCAGCCAGTTCAGGCGCAACGTCGTGGTCGGCAACTACATCTACTCCCTGCTGCTCGGCATGTCGGTGCCCGACGTCAGCGGTAAGGCCATCGCCAACCTGGAGGTGGAGTCGCTGCGGCACGTGGCGCCCACCTTCCACGGCGACACCATCTACGGCGAGACGACGGTGCTCGACAAGCGGGAGTCCGGCTCCAAGCCCGACCGGGGCGTGGTCTCGGTGGAGACCCGCGGCTACAACCAGGACGGCACCATGGTCTGCGTCTTCCGCCGCCGGGTCATGGTCCCCAAGAAGGAGTACGCGGCCAGCGCGGTGCCCGACGGGGTGGACCCGGAGCGGCCCAGCTTCCCCACGCCGCGCTGAACGCGCCCGCCGGAGCAGGGCACCATCGGACAGCAGGTTCCGCCGGTGGCGGCCCTGGTCCCGTTTTCGGGGCTTATGCTGACGCCGGAGGTTCCGATGAGCCACTCCGTCGCCGGAGAGCCGCCCTCTGCCGGCCGCCGTGCCGCACCCTTGACCACCGCCGTCTACTCCGCCGCCGAGTGGGATCTGCTCACCAGCCTGCCCGCTCGGGTCCTCGTGGCCGCCGCCGCGCCCGGCGCCGGCCGCCCGGAGCGCGGGGTGATGGCTGGTTTGGCTGGCCTGGACGCGGTGGCCGCCGGCCGCGGGTTCGACAGTGACCTGGTCCGTGCCGTGGTCGCCGCGATCTACGCCCGGCACGATGGCGCGCCGGCTCCCGCCGAGCGGCTCACCGATCTGGTGGACCTGCTGGCCGCGTGTCGGGCAGCGGCCCGGGTGCTGCGTCGGCGTGCCGATCCGGCCGACTCGGCGGCGTACCGCCAGTGGGTGCAGTCGGTCGCGGCCCGCGTCTGCCGGGCGACGCCCGGCCTCGACGGGCATCCGGCCAGCCCGGCGGACCGACGCTTCCTGGACCGGCTCGGTGACGCGCTCGGCCTGGGCTGAGATCGCGGGGCGCCGGGGTGGCCGTACTCTCTGATGACCGTGACCGACGACCAGCTTGAGGTGGGTGTGGGCCCCTGGCCCGGGGACCTGCCCGAGGATCCGCGCTACGACCCGCAACTGCTGGCCGAGGGCGACCGGCGCAACGTCGTCGACCGCTACCGCTACTGGCGGCACGAGGCGATCGTCGCCGACCTGGACCGACGGCGGCACGGCTTCCACGTCGCCATCGAGAACTGGCAGCACGACTTCAACATCGGCACGGTGGTGCGCAACGCCAACGCGTTCAACGCGGCCGAGGTGCACATCGTCGGTCGGCGTCGGTGGAACCGACGCGGCGCGATGGTGACCGATCGATACCAGCACGTCCGGCACCACGAGACGATCGAGGAGTTCGTCGCCTGGGCGGCCGGACGGCGGCTGCCCGTGCTCGGCATCGACAACCTGCCCGGCTCCCGGCCGATCGAGACCGCCGTGCTGCCGCGTGACTGCGTGCTGCTCTTCGGCCAGGAGGGCCCGGGCCTGTCCGCGCCCGCGCGGGCCGCCTGCGCCCAACTCCACTCCATCGCCCAGTACGGCTCCACGAGGTCCATCAACGCGGGTGTGGCCAGCGGCATCGCCATGCACGCGTGGATCCGGACGCACGCCGGTCCACCGCCGGACTGACCGTCGTCCCATCGGCGCGCTCGGCGTTCCGGCTTTCGGCGTTCCGGCTTGACGTGGCGGCGATGTGGGGTGACGGTGGGGATGTGAGTGTCGCGGTGAGTTGTCCGAGATGCGGGGGCCCGGTACGGGCGCCGGATCTGATGCACACCGAGTCGAGGTGCCTGCGCTGCGGACCCGTGCCGCCGCTGCACGTGCCCGAACACATCGGGGCGGAGATCGTCGCGAGCGTGGTGGAACGGATCACCGCGGCTCCCGGTCCACCCGGGACACCACTGTGGTGCCCGTGGCCGCTGCCGCCCGGCTGGACCCTCACCGGCGTGGCGTACGCCGGGGACGACCGCACCGGCGTGCGGGCGACCGCGGTGGCCTGCGCGGGGCCCGCACCGCTCGACGACGGCCCGGCGGATCTGGTCTTCGTGGCCGAGGAACCGGGCGTGGGCCTGGGTACGCGACTCGCCGGCCTGGCCGGCCCCGATCCCGGACCGGAGCTCGCCGACGCGCTGACCGACCCCGGTCCCGGGCATCCCGAGCACGTCGGGCAGGCCAGGATCAGGGTCGGCGGGCACCCGACTCCACTGTGGTTGGTGAATTCTCCGACGGATCGAAGCGCGTACGCCGGCGAGGCTCGGGGAATGTGGCTACATGCGATAGCCTGGCCGGCGAGTGCGGGTCATCTGCTCGCGGAGGATGTCGTGTTACACGACCTGACCGAGTGGACTCCGCCCGAACTCGTGTACGGCGCACCGTCCCCGTACCTGTCCGGGAGAGCTTGACATCTCTTCCGGGTTGACGGAGAACGGACGCAGATATTCACTGTACGACACCACACTGATACTCTGGGTGCCGCTGCGGTAATGGGACCCGGCGCCGCGCGAGAGGATGGCCCGCCATGGTCAAGAAGGTCCTCACCTGGGCCGGAATCGCATTCTTGATCTTCTTCGTCGCCTATCGGCCAAACTCTGCGGCTGATGTGTTCAAGTCGCTGGGCGGCGGGATCATGGACATCGCCCAGGGGTTCGGCGACTTCTTCACCAGTCTCGTCGCCTAGCCGCCGATGGGCAGCCCCTCCGGTCCACCCTTCGACCCGGACGACCCCGACCGGGACCGTCGCGAGCGCGACACCGAGCCGATCCCGCGGATCGGGCCCGATGACGGCCCGGGCTACGGTGCCGGCCCCGGCCTGTCCGACGGGCCTTCCCTCTCGGACGACGTCGGCTACGGCGACGGGCCCGGCTATGCCGGCGAAGGGCGGTCCGGTCGGGCCTGGATCCGCGATCCCGACGCCGCCAGCCAGCCGCCGCAGATCTCCGAGGAGGAGCTGGCGGGGCTGCGCGCCGACGCCATGGGGTCGACACCCCGTCGGGTCCTCCCGCTGGAGGACGAGCCCAGCTCGCTGGTCGCCCGTTACCTCTTCCCCACCGAGCGTTACCGGGGCGAGTGGAAGCGGCACTGGATCCACCTCACCAACCCGCTCCTGATCGGCGTCGCGGCGACCTTCGTGCTCGGCTACCTCTCCGGCTTCCTCGCGGGGCGGAACGTGGGCGCGTTGACGACCATCGCGGTGCTGCTCTGGTTCGCCGTGATGGGCTGGGTGGCGTGGAAGGTCGCCGACTGGTGGTACGACCGGTTCATCCTGACCAACAAGCGGGTCATGGTGGTCAACGGCATCGTCACCCGCAAGGTCGCCATGATGCCGCTGGTCCGGGTCACCGACATGAAGTACGAGCAGACCCCGACCGGCCGGGCGCTCAACTACGGCACCTTCGTCCTGGAGTCCGCGGGCCAGGAGCAGGCGCTGCGGGAGGTCAAGAATCTGCCCAACCCGAACGAGCTCTACCTACGGGTCGTCGAAGAGATGTACGAGCCGCAGGCGGTCGAGGCGCGGTTGGGCAAGGAGGCCGACGAGGCCAAGGCCGACGACGGCGCGTGAAAGTTTTCGTCCGAACATCGGAGCAAGTGCGCACCTTTCGTCATGGACCGAAACGCCGCTGACGTGGCACTCTTCCAGGACGGTTTGGGTGCGGAGGTGTGTGGTGGCGAGCAGGGATCCCCTGGAGGAGGAGTTTCGCGAGTTCGTCGCGGCTCGCTCCGCCGCCCTGCTCCGTACCGCCTATCTGCTCTCCGGCGACTGGGCGACGGCCGAGGACCTGCTCCAGACGGCGCTCACGAAGACGTACCTCGCGTGGAAGCGGCTCGGCGGGATCGAGGCGGTCGAGCCGTACGCCCGGCGTGTGATGGTCAACACGTCGACGAGCTGGTGGCGGCGGCGCTGGCACGGTGAGCGCCCCACCGAGGTGCTGCCCGAGCGCCCGGGCCTCGACGAGATCGAGCGGCAGCTCGACCGTGACCTGCTCTGGCGGCACCTCAAGGAGCTGCCCAGCCGGCAGCGGGCGGTGCTCGTCCTGCGCTACTACGAGGACCTGTCGGAAGCGCAGACGGCGGCACTGTTGGACATCTCACCTGGAACGGTGAAAAGTCAGGCATCCAGGGCGTTGGCCACGTTGCGCCGCCGCATGGGCGTCGACACTCCGGATCTGGCCGCCGCGCCGACCGGGACCGGCACCGCCCCGCGGCGCGGCCGCGACGCGGCTGCCGCCCGCTCCCGAGAGGTTGCCCGACCCGGCGGGACTGTCGAGGCGGTCCCGTCCGGTTCGGTCGGAGAGCTGGCCGGAGCCCGCTCCGCGATGACGCCGCGTCCCAGCGTCGGTCGGGCCGAGCCCGGGCCGGTCGCGCCGCGCCCGTCCGCGCCCCATCCGATCGCCCCGGCGGTCGACCTGCCCACCGCTTCGGTGGCCGTGCCTGTCGGCACCGGCCCCGGAGAGCAGCAGTGAACGTCTTTCCGCGGCTCCCCGACAACCTCACGGGTGGCCTGCGGCGTCCTAATCAGGTGCGACGTGACCAGCTCGAAGGTGCGGTGCGGGAGGCTCTCTCGCGCCAGGTCGCCGTTACCCGTCCACTGACCGCCGACCCGGCCGGTCAGGCCATCCGGCGCGCCAACCGGATCCGACGGCGGCGTGCCGGAGTCGGTATCGCGCTCGGGGTGGTCACCACCGTGCTGATCGGCGCCGGCATGACACACCTCTCCGGCGGCTCCGACCAGCAGGGGCCGCCCATCGTCGTCATCGGCGACCCGGACCTGTCGGCCCAACCGCTCGCCACGGCCAGCGTCGCCCCGCCTCCGCCCTCGTCGAAGGCGCCCGCCGACGTACTCTTCGCCAGCGCCTTGATCGACGCCGACGGCAAGCGCCTGGCGCTGCCCGGTGTCGGCCCCGCCGAACTCGCGCACCGGCTGCCCAACGGCACGGGTCTGCTGGTGGTCGGAGCGCCCACCGCCGCCGGGCGCTCCCTCTGGGTCGCCCAGGACGACGGCCTGGTGCAGGTGCTGCTGGCCGGCGCGGGGCAGATCGTTCTCGCGCCCGACGCCACGCAGGTCGCCTGGCGGGACGGCGGGGACCTGCTCGTGGCGGGAGTCGTCGGCACCCAGCTCATCGGCACGGTGCGTATCGCGGTCCCGGACAGCGCGCAACCCGTCCGGTTCGTCGGCAGCAGCCTGGTGGTCCGACTTGATCCGACCCGGCCGGGTCACGTCCTGTGGCGGCCCGGCGCGGACAAGCTGACCGAGGTGCCCGAGCAGGACACCCTGAACGTCTACGGTTCGCTGCCGGACGGGCGGTTGGTCAGCCAGGTGCCGGCGAACTCGGCGGACGAAACCTGCCTGACACTTGTCGATCCGAAGCGGGCCACGAAAGCGGCACGTACCGCCTGCGGCAGCCGGTTGAGCCCGGACGGCGTCGGCGGGCTGTCCGACGACGGACGATGGCTCCTGGTGAACGGGAAGGTCGGGTCGACCGACCGCTCCCTGCTGGTCGACCTGGAGCGGCTCGGTACGACGTTGGACGCCGTACCCGTCGGCCCGGCGGTGAGCGGCGCGGTCGCCTGGACGAGCGACTCGGACGTCGCCTACGTCGACAGCTCCGGCTGGCTGGTCCGGGTCAACGTCAAGCGGGTCCGTGCCGGCGAACAGGCCGAGTCGATGCCCGTGGCCGGCCTCGAGCCCGGCGACCGACCGATCCTGGTCAGCGGCTCCTGACCCTGCCGGATCCGCCGGGTTATCGGGCCGGGCGGCGGGGATCTCCGCCCCACCTACGCGAGTCTGCTTCGGGTCCGCTCGGTAGCGTCGGGGAGTGACCTCGCGTACCGGCTCCGCGCCCCGGATCGACCTGCACGCCCACTCGACCGCCAGCGACGGCACGCTGACGCCGGCCGAACTCGTCCGTGCCGGCGCGGACGCCGGTCTGGACGTGCTGGCCATCACCGACCACGACACCACCGCGGGCTGGGCGCCGGCCGTACGGGCGTTGCCGCCCGGCCTGCTCCTGATCCGGGGCGCCGAACTGTCCTGCCGCTGGGAGGGCGCGGATCCGGCGATCCCACTGCACCTGCTGGCCTACCTGTTCGACCCGGAACACCCGGAGCTGGTCGCCGAGCTGGCCCGGGTGCGGGCCGCCCGTGAGGAGCGCGGTGAGCGGATCGTGGCGCTGCTGCGCGCCGACGGCATCGACGTGAGTTGGCCGGAGATCCTCGCCGGCGCGGCCGGCGGGACAGTCGGTCGCCCGCACATCGCGCAGGCGCTGATCCGCGCCGGCCTGGTCGCCGACACCCGCGCGGCGTTCGGCCCGGACTGGCTCGGTGAGCGGTACCGGCTGCCGAAGGAGGACATCGACGTCTTCCGGGCGGTCCGGCTGGTCCGGGCCGCCGGGGGCGTACCGGTGTTCGCCCATCCCCGGGCCACCCGACGTGGCCGGGTGGTGCCCGACGAGCTGATCGCCGAGCTGGCCGCCGCCGGGCTGGCCGGGCTGGAAGCCGACCACGAGGACCACAGCCCGGCCGAACGGGCGCACGTCCGGGCGCTCGCCGCCGAGCTGGACCTCCTGGTGACCGGCTCCTCCGACTTCCACGGCACCCACAAGACCGTCCGGCTCGGCGCGTTCACCACCGGTGTCGAGGCGTACGAGCGGATCGTCGCCGCCGGGGTGACCGAGGTCGCTTCGGTCTGATCCGCGTATTTCGCCCACCGTGACGCGGCTAGGTTGCTCACGTGGATCTGAAGCTGTTCGGCGAGGTTTTCGTGACCCTGCTGGTGATCACCGACCCCCCGGGCATGATGCCGATCTTCCTGGCGCTGACCGGGCCGCTGCCCGCGCGCGACCGTAACCGGGCGGCGTGGCAGGCCGTCGCGCTCGCTCTCGGTGTGATCGTGATCTTCGCGGTGGCCGGGCAGACGTTGCTCGACTACCTGCACGTGGACCTGCCCGCCTTGCAGGCCGCCGGTGGGCTGCTGCTCGTCCTGGTCGCCCTGGAGCTGCTGACCGGCAAGGCCGACGACCCCAGCCAGCAGGTCACCTCGAACATCGCGCTGGTGCCACTGGGTACCCCGCTGCTGGCCGGACCGGGCGCCATCGTGGCGACCATGCTCTTCGTCCAGCAGGCCGACGGGTTCGGCGACTACACCGCGATCGCCGCGGCGATCCTCGCCGTCATGGTCGCCGTGTGGATCGTGCTGCGCTTCTCCGGCGGCATCGTCAAGATCCTGCGCCCCGGCGGCATCGAGGTGCTGACCCGGATCGCCGGCCTGCTCCTTGCCGCGATCGCCGTCCAGCTCATCGCCGACGCGGTGGCCGCCTTCGTCACGCACTACGTGAACATGACCTGACCGGGACAGTCCGGATGTCGGGGGTGGATGGCAGGATCGCAGGCGTGCGACGAGCCTCTTCATCCGGACGATCCGCCGCTGGCGGTCGGACCCCTCAGCAGCGTCCCGGCGGCGCCGAGCAGCTCGGCTTCGAGGGGATGCCGGAGCGGCTGTTCGTCTGCACCCCGAGCAAACTCGGTACGTACGTCGACTGCCCCCGCCGCTACCGCTACTCCTACGTCGACCGTCCCGCACCGCAGAAGGGTCCGCCCTGGGCCCACAACTCACTCGGCGCCAGCGTGCACACCGCCCTGAAGAACTGGTACGCGTTGCCCGCCGACCGACGCCGCCCCGAAGCGTTGGCCACCCTGCTCAAGGGCACCTGGGTCCGTGAGGGCTACCGCGACGACGAGCAGGAGCGGGCCGCCTACCGGCGGGCGCTGAGCTGGCTGGAGGCGTACGTCGAGACGTTGGAGCCGGACTCCGACCCGCTCGGTGTCGAGCGGGTGGTGGCGGTCAAGACCGCCGTCCTGGCCTTCAACGGCCGCACCGACCGCATCGACTCCCGGCCGGGCCCGGAGGGTCCGGAGCTGGTCATCGTCGACTACAAGACGGGCCGCACCGGGCTGGACGCCGACGACGCCCGGGGCTCGCAGGCGTTGGCCCTCTACGCGTACGCGGCCGAGCGGGTGTTCCGCCGGCCGTGCCGCCGGGTCGAGCTGCACCACCTGCCGACCGGCACGGTCGCCGGTCACGACCACACGGTCGAGTCGCTGGCCCGCCAGTTGACCCGCGCGGAGGACACGGCCCGCGACATCATGGCCGCCGAGCGGGTCGTCGCCGACGGCGGTGACGCCGACGAGGCGTTCCCGGTCGCGCCCGGGCCGCGCTGCGGCTGGTGCGACTACCGGCGGCACTGTCCCACCGGGGCGCAGACCCCGGGCAAGGAGCCGTGGGCGGCCGTGGAACGAACCGTCGAGGGCTGATCGCGTCCGTCGGCCAGCTCGACGCGGCGCACGTGGGGTCGGTCAGCCGGCCAGCGCCGCTCGGTCCGCCGCCCGTTGCTTGGCGGCCTGAACCAACGGCCCCTCCAGGTAGCGACGCGGCACCGCGCCGAGCGCCAGTCGCAGCGCGCGAACGCTGAGATCCGCCGACAACTCGGTGGTGGGCAGCCCCAACCCGCCGTACATCCGCCGGGCCCACGGGGGGAGCAGCGCGAGCGCGGTTCCGGCGATCCCGAGGTACGCCCACCGTGGCGGACCGAGGTTGAGGCCCAGCCGGGCCGGCAGGCCGAGCTTCCACGGCAGCGGCGGGGCGGTGAGGAACAGCGCCGTCTCGGCGGCTTCCCGGGTCATCCGCAGCTCCGGCCGAACGGCACGGTAGTAATCCTGGACCTCGGCGGCGGTGCCCGGCACCGTGGCCGGGTCCAGGCCGACGAGGGCGGCTGACCGACGTTGCTCGGTGTAGTAGCCGTCCACCTCGTCATCGGTGAGCGGCAGACCGGCCCGGCGGGCGGTGCTGAGGAACGACTCGACCTCGGTGACGTGCACCCAGCACAGCAGGGCCGGGTCGTCGATCCGGAACTCCTCGCCGGTGGCGGGGTCGGTGGCCCGCAGCCGGGCGTGCAGTCGACGCAGCCGCGCGCCGGCCTGCTCCGCGTCCAGGGTCGTGCCGTAGACGGTGGTCTCCACGTAGGTGGCCGTGCGGACCAGCCGTCCCCACGCGTCCGTGCGGTAGTCGCTGTTCTGCGCGACGCCGGCCATGGCGCGCGGGTGCAACGCCTGGAGGTAGAGCGAGCGCAGGCCGGCGACGATCAGGATCGGCTCCTCGTGCACCTTCCACGTGACCGAACCCGGACCGAAGAGGCCGAGGTCATCGGAGTCCACCGACCAAGCGTGCCACGGCCGGCGCGTCGGTGCCGGCCAGCCCGGCCGGCCGGGGTCCCGGCGACGGGGAGGGGTCAGCCGTCGGCGGCGCGCCGCGACTGACAGCTCGGGCAGAGACCCCAGAAGGTCACCTCCGCCTCGTCCACCTCGAAGCCGTGCGCGACGCCCGGATCCAGGCAGGGCGCGCTGCCGACCGCGCAGTCGATGTCGGCGATCTCGCCGCAGCCCCGGCAGACCACGTGGTGGTGGTTGTCGCCGACGCGTGCCTCGTACCGGGCGGGGCTGCCGGCCGGCTCGATCCGGCGGGACAACCCGGCCCTGCTCAGCGCCCCCAGCACGTCGTAGACCGCCTGGGTGGAGACGGATTCGAGGCGTTCCCGGACCCGCCGGGTGATCTCGTCGACCTCCAGGTGGCCACCGTCGGCGAGGACATCCAGCACCGCCAGGCGCGGTCGGGTGACGCGCAGCCCCCGCGATCGCAGCAGTTCCTCACCTCTGGACACGCGCCAATGACAGCACGCGCGACCAGCGACGACAACAGTCGGCCGAGGGCGGTGGTCACGAACACAGCTCGTAATGATCGATCCGGACGCTGAACCTCGTCAGCGCCGTGCGCGTGTCTTTCGGGGGAGAGCCCGGGGACGACCAGCGGTTCGTACGTACGCTGACGACCCCGGGACCGCGATCCGCCTGGAGGTGTCGATGTTCGAGAAGATTCTGGGTCTACCGACACACGTCTTCGTCGTGCACGCGATGGTGGTCTTCGTCCCCCTGCTGGCGGTGCTGGCCGTCGCGTACGTGGGGCTGCCGCGCTGGCGGCACCGACTGGACTGGGCGCTGGGCATCCTCGCCGTGGTGACGCCGGTGACCGCCTTCGTGGCCGTCGAGTCGGGTGAGGCGCTCACCGATGCCCTGGTCGCCCGTGGTTACCAGGGGCAGATCCTCGACCAGATCTTCGAGCACTCGCGCTACGGCGACATCCTCTTCCGGATCGTGGTGCCGCTGGGGATCGTGGCCATCGCGCTGCTCGTGGCGACCAGCGGACACCCCCGGGTGCCACGGCTGCCGGCCCTGGTGACGCCGGTGCTCGCGGTGGCCGCCGTCGCGCTGTCGCTCGCTGCCCTGGTCTACGTCGCTCTGACCGGTCACTCCGGTGCCGAGGCCGTCTGGGGCACCACCCTCTGACGCGGTCGGCCGGTCGGGGGCGGCGAGTGGCGCGGTGGTCAGAAGAGGATCCGCGAGCAGAGCAGGCAGACGAGGGCCACCACCACCACGGCGGCGGCGGCACCGAAACCGTAGGTGACCCGCTGCGACCGCTGCTCCGCCGCGTCCAGGGCGGCCGTGTTCTGCGGTGGCAGGCGTCGTGGCGGCGCCGGCTCCAGGTGTACGGGAGGACGCCAGCCCGCCGGAGGCGGCACGCTCGGTGGTGGCCCCGCGTACCCGTCGGTGGGTGGTGTGGCGGGCGGCGGTTGGTCCGCCGTGGGACGGTCGTCGGTCCCGGGTCGACGCCAGTAGTCGTCGGGGGTGCTGCCACCGCTGGGGGTCGTCACGCCGTCCGAGGCTACCAACGGAGCGGGCGGCCTGCGCTAGTCTTGCCGCTCGTGAGCACCGAGGATCCCGGCGCCGCGGTCGCGCGCGGCGATGACGACCGCACCGTCGACCTGAGCGACGACTTCGTGGTGCTGCCCGAGCAGACCTCGGACGACACCGACCACGGCTGGGGCGAGCGCAGCGCAGGAAACGACGACTGGCTCCTCGCCCAACGCCCTCCGCACTGGGACTGAGCCCCGGGCAGGGTTGACCCCGTCCAGGGCTCAGCGGCGCAGCGCCGACGTGGCGGTCTTAGGCCGAGCGGAATCAGGACGCCGAACTGGCCGCCGCCTTGCCGCCGCCCGACCCGCCGGACGACGAGGACGACCCGGACGAGGACGACCCGGACGTCGAGGACGTCGAGGACGTCGAGCCGGAGTCTCCACCCGAGGACGAGGACGAGGACGACTCGGACTTGGCCGGCTTGGCCGCGCCGCCGGCCGACGTCTCCGAGCCGGACGCGCGGGAGTCGGTGCGGTAGAAGCCTGAGCCCTTGAAGACGACGCCGACGGAGTTGAAGACCTTGCGCAGCCGCCCCTGACACGCCGGGCACTCGGTCAGCGGCTCGTCAGAGAAGGACTGCACCGCCTCGAGCTGGTGACCGCACGCGGTGCAGGCGTACTGGTACGTAGGCACGTTCTCCTCCGGTATCTGGACTCGGCCAGTTGGCACTCGACGTATTCGAGTGCCAATGGTGCGTCATTCGGGCCGGGTTCGTCCAGCGGACGTGTGGGGCGCGACACCCTGCGCCGTACCCGGGCCGTCATCAAGCGTACGCATTCCGCCGGAGGGGGTGACCACCGCGCGGACCGGACGGTCGTGCGGCTCGGTGGGCAGCGCCTCGACCAGCTCACCGTCGTGCAACGGCACCACGGTCAGGCTCGCCGTGGGCACCCGTGCCAGCGCCCGGTCGTAGGAGCCGCCGCCGCGGCCCAGCCGCCGGCCGTGGTGGTCGACGGCGAGCGCCGGCACGACCACCAGTTCCGCGCCGGAGACGGCGGCCACGCCGAGGCGGGGGCCGACCGGCTCCCGGAGGCCCCGGCCGGCGGCGGCCAGCGCGTGCGGACCGGTGTACGGCGCCCAGTCCAGGTCGAGATCCGCGCGAAGCACCGGAAGCAGCAACTCACCCTCGGCCGGTAACGCCCCGCGCAACACCTCCGCGAGGTCGGCCCCGCCCGGCTCGGAGCCGACCGGCACGTACGCCGTCAGCCGGCGCGGGCGCAGCCGGCGTACCAGGGCGACCAGCTCGGCCTGGACGCGCCGGGCGGCTGCGGCCCGCGCCGCGTCGTCCAGGGTCCGACGGTGGGCGAGCAGCCGTATCCGGGTGTCCCGCTTCGTCACACGGGTCACTTCCGCTTCATCAGAAAAATCTGACACGCAACACTCCTGACGCAACGCCACTCCCACGGTTGCTCTGTGTCAGCATCGCAAGCAACGGAGGCGGAACTTCCGGGGGGACCGAGTGACGCTACGCGGGCGGTTGACGGCAGCCTTCCTCGTGGTGGTGCTCGGCCCGGTCCTGCTCGGTGCGTTCTTCGTCGCCTCCACCGTCACGGCCGTCGACCGCACCCGGTCCACCGAACGCCTCGCCGTGGCGGCGTCCGCGGTGCGTACCTCGGTCGACGCGCTCTGCCAGCAGCTACGTGCCGCCGCCGACGCGGTCGCCCTCACCGGTGATCCGGCCATCGTCGCCGGCCAGCTCGTCGGCCGGGGGTTGGCCGCGGCGGTGCTGGTCAGCGACGTCAGCGGGCGGGCCACGTACGTCTCGCCGGGCGCGCCGTCGACACCCTGGCGGGACTGTTCCGAGCCGGTCGCCGCGACGTCCGGCCCGGTCCGCGCGCTGGCGGCCCACGTCGACCGGCGGGACGCGGCCGGCGCCCTGCTGGGCAGTGTGGCCGCCGCGCAGCTCGTCGACCCGGCCTTCGTGGCCCGGCTGGCGGCGGTGAGCGGAGTCGCGGTCACGCTGCTCGACGGCGGCGCGAGCGCCGCCCGGTTCACCCACACCACCGAGTCCCGCGAGGTACGCGACGGGGTGCTGGCCGCCGCCGGCCACAGCACCGGCGAGCGGGTCACCGAAACCACCAAGGGCCGGTACGTGCGCCGGGTCGGACCGTCCGTGGGCCAGCCGCTGCCGCTCGTGCTGTCGGTGCCGAGCACCAGGCCACCGGGTCTGCACGTCACGCTGGCCGGCGTGGTCGCCCTGGCCGGGCTGCTCGCCGTGCTGACCGCGTGGCGGCTGGCCCGGGTGACCACCCGGCCCCTGGTGGAGCTGGCCGGCGCGGTCGACCGGGTGGCGCACGGCGACCTGACCGCCCGGGTGCCGGTGCGCGGCCGGGACGAGCTGGGCCGGCTCGCCGAGGCGTTCAACCGGATGACCCGCGAGACCGGTTCGTACGTCGCGGCGCTCACCAGCAGCCGTGACCAGCTCCGCGGGCACCTCGCGGTGCTCGGCGACACCCTGGCCAGCACCCACGATCTGCAACGCATCCTGCGGGTGATCCTGCACAGCGCCATCGCGGCCACCGGCGCGCGGGCCGGCGCGGTGCTGCTGGTGGAGACCGGTGGGGTGCTGGTGGCACAGTGCAGTGAGGGTCTGGACGGGCGCTGGCCGGCCCCCGACCCGGACGGCCCGCAGACCCTGCGGGTGCCGGTCGGCGTCGGCGTGGTGGGCGCCGTGGCCGCGACCGGCGAGCCGCAGCGGGGACGCGTGGAACCGACCGAGCCGCCGACCGGCGAGCCGCGCTGCCGCACCTACGTGGCGGTCCCCTTCGCCGCACCGGGCACGACCGGGCTCGGCAGCGGCACGACGACCATCCCGGGCGGCGAGCGGACCATCCCGGGCGGCGAGCGGATCGCCGACGATGCGGTCTCTCCGGCGGTGGCCCTCGGCGTGCTGGCGCTCTACGACCGGGTGGGCGCGGCCGAGTTCGACGACGACGACCTGGTCACCCTGCGGACCTTCGCCGGACACGCGGCCGTCGCGGTGGAGAACGTGCGGGTGCACGAGGAGGCCCAGCGGCTCTCCCTCACCGACCCGCTCACCGGTCTGTGGAACTACCGCTACCTGCGCGAGTCGATCCGCCGGGAGGTCGAGCGGGCCAGCCGGTTCGGCCGGATGCTCAGCGTCCTCGCCCTCGACCTGGACCGCTTCAAGGACGTCAACGACACGTACGGGCACGCGGCAGGGGACACCGTGCTGGCGGAGTTCGCCCGGCGGGTACGCGGCGAGATCCGCGAGGTGGACCTCGCGTTCCGGCAGGGCGGGGAGGAGTTCGTGCTGCTCCTGCCGGAGACCGACGCCCGGGGCGCGGCGATCGTCGCGGAACGGCTGGGCGCGGCGGTACGCGAGACGCCGATCGCCGTCGAGGCGTACGCAGGGCCGATCGTGGTGACCGTGTCGGTCGGCATCGCCGTCTACCCGGACCACGGCAGCACCGGGCGGGAGGTGCTGGAGGCCGCCGACGACGCCCTCTACGTGGCCAAGGCCGCCGGTCGGGACACCTACCGCGTCGCGGAGGTCCGCCCGGACGTGCCGATGCGGGAGATCCCGGTGCCGGCCGGCGCGGTCAGCCCACCCGACGGGCTGCCGAGAGCCGGCCGGCCCGCGCAGGTCCCGCGGGAGCCGGGCGGCCACGCCCGGTCGGAGTCGGCTGCGGGCGTACCCGAAGCGAACCGTCCGGGGCCCGCGCACGCGCGGCCGGAACCGGCGGACGGCCCGGTGGACGCCGCGCGAGCCGGTCCGGACGCGGCGCGGCCGGGGCCGGGCGGCGGCGCGTCTTCTGGGCCACACCCGCCGCGGCAGAGCCGTGGCCGATAGTCTCGCGGCATGTCGGAGCACTCAGCGAACCCCTCAGCGACGGTCGCCGCAACCGGCCGTCCCCTGGCGGTCAAGGCCGTCATCCCGGCCGCCGGACTCGCCACCCGCTTCCTGCCGGCCACCAAGGCGGTTCCCAAGGAGCTGCTGCCGGTCGTCGACCGGCCGGTGCTGCAGTACATCGTCGAGGAGGCCGCCCAGGCCGGCATCGGTGACGTGTTGCTGATCACCGGTCGGGGTAAGACGTCGATGGTGGACCACTTCGACCGTCGCCCCGACCTGGAGACCAGGCTGGAGGAGAAGGGCGACGCCGAGCGGCTGGCGGCCGTGCGTCGGCCCGGTGAGCTGGCCGAGATCTACACCGTCCGGCAGCCGGAGCAGCTCGGGCTCGGGCACGCGATCGGGTACGCCGAGGCCCACGTCGGCGACCAGCCCTTCGCGGTGCTGCTCGGCGACGAGTTCGTGAAGCCGTCCGAGCCGCTGCTGCCGGCCATGCTGGAGTTGCAGGCCCGCACCGGTGGCGTGGTGCTCGCCTTCTTCGAGGTCGACCCGGCCGACACCAAGCGGTACGGCATCGCCTCGGTCGAGCCCGCCGAGGGCGACCTGACCGACATCGGCGAGGTCGTCAAGGTGACCGGCATGGTGGAGAAGCCGCAGCCGGAGGACGCGCCGAGCAACCTGGCCGTGCTGGGCCGGTACGTGCTGCCCGGCACGATCTTCGACGCGATCCGGCGGACCAAGCCGGGCAGTGGTGGCGAGATCCAGCTGACCGACGCCATGGAGCTGCTCCGCACCGAGGGCACCCCGGTGCACGCGATCGTCTACCGGGGCACCCGCTACGACACCGGCATGCCGCTGGGCTACCTCCAGACGGTCGTGCAGATCGCCGCCGAGCGCGAGGACCTCGGCAGCGAGTTCCGCTCCTGGCTGGCCGAGTTCGTCAAGGCCGACGCGGCAGGCGGATCTGGTACATGACCGCGACGGCCGACGCCGAGGCGGCCGCGAACGAGTTGACGCCGCTCGCCGACTACCTGGGCAGCGTGCTGCGCAGGTTACGCGCGCTGCCGCCACTCGACCTCGACCTCACCCAGGCGCACGGCAACGTCCTCGCCGAGGACGTCGTCGCGCCGCACGCCTTCCCGGCCTTCGACCAGGCGGCCGTGGACGGGTACGCGGCCCGCTGGGAGGACATCTCCGGAGGGGGCCGGGGCCCGAGCTACGTCCCGGCCCCCTCCGGCACGCCCGGCGGCCGGAGCATCCGGCTCAACGTGGTCGGCGACCTGGGCGCGGCGAGCTGGCGGCCGGTGCGGCTCACCCCGGGCGCGTGCTTCTCGGTGGCCGCCGGGGCGCCCCTGCCGGTCGCCGCGGACGTGGTGGTCCCGGTGGAGTGGACCGACCAGGGCATGGCCGCCGTCGAGATCTTCCGCACCCCCAAGCGGGGGTACGGCGTCCGCCGCGCCGGTGAGGAGCTGCCCGCCGGCACCCTGCTCGCCCGCGCCGGCACGTACGTCTCCCCGGCCCTCGTCGCCGTGTTCGCGGCCACCGGCATCGGCCACGTGGTGGTCCGGCCGAGTCCACGGGTGGTCATCGTGGCCACCGGGGACGAGCTGGTCGACGTGGGCCGGGGCAGCCAGCCCGGTCAGGTGGTGGACGCCAACTCGCACGCGCTGACCGCCGCCGCGGCCGAGGTGGGCGCGCTGGCGTACCGGGTGGGCATCTGCGACGACGACCCGGAAGGGCTGCGTGGCCTGCTGGAGGACCAGACCCTGCGGGCCGATCTGATCATCACCACCGGCGGGACCGGCACCGGCCCCGGTGACATGGTCCGGCGGATCCTGTCCCGTCGCGAGGGCGGCCGGGCCGGGCCGGTGGCCTTCACCGACGTGGCGCTCTATCCCGGCACCGCTCTCGGGTTCGGCACGGTCGGCGCCGAGGAGGTGCCGGTGGTCTGCCTGCCTGGCGACCCGGGCGCCGCGCTGATCGGCTTCGAGGTGCTGGCGCGGCCGGCGATCCAACTGCTCGCCGGCGCGGAGCCGGTGTTCCGTCCCAGCGTCCGGGCGCACCTGCTGGAGACCGTGTCCTCACCCGGCGGGCTGCGCGAGTTCCGGCCCGCGCACGTCGCCGAGCGACGCGGCGGCGGTTACACCGTGCAACCGCTGCGTGGAGGGCCGTTCACCCTCTCCGGCCTGGCCGAGGCGAACGGGCTCCTGGTGCTCGGCGAGCGGGTGACCAGCGCCGCCGCCGGCTCCACCGTGGACGTCCTGCTGCTGGACCGCCGTCGGTGAGATCCCCCGGACGGGATGTCGGGAGTCCACTTGCGCGCGAACCGGTCCCGCGCGGGAGACTGTGCGGGTGAGTTTCTTCGGACCGGTCCGTGCGCCCGGCTGGCCTGCGGTGCTGGTCGACGGGCCGGTGCTGTTGCGCCCGTACCGGCGCTCCGACGCGGCGGCGTGGTCGCAGGTACGCCGGGCCAACCAGGCCTGGCTGGCCCCCTGGGAGTCGTCGCTGCCGGGCGGTTGGGACGAGCTGAACTCGCCGGCCGCGTTCCGGTGGGTGCACCGTGACCAGCGGCGCTCGGCCCGTGAGGGCGAGGGGATGCCGTTCGCGGTCTGCCTGCGCGAGGCCGACCGGGATCGGCTGGTCGGGCACCTCAACGTCGGCAGCATCGTGCGCCGCGCCTTCTGCTCCGGGTACGTCGGCTACTGGGTGGACGCCCGGGTGGCCGGTCAGGGTGTGATCCCGACCGCGCTCGCGCTCGCCGTCGACCACGCGTTCGGCCCTGGTGGACTCCACCGGATCGAGGTCAACATCCGGCCGGAGAACCGCCCGTCGCGGCGGGTGGTGGAGAAGCTGGGCTTCCGCGAGGAGTCGTACCACGTGCGCTACATGCACATCGACGGCGCGTGGCGCGACCACATCGGATACGCGATGACGAGCGAGGAGGTCGCCGCCGAGGGCGGCCTGCTGGCCCGCTGGCACCGGATCCGCGCGACCGCGCGGTAACGACTGTCCCACGCACGGGATCGGCGCGGCGCTGCGGTATCCCGGTCGGTTCACCGTAACCTCAAGTAACTGCAAGCTGCGGCAAGCGCTCACCGCCCGGATGATCCACGCGCTCAGGCGTGATCGGTGGAAGATCCTGCGGTCGGGGAGCGGTTGCTCCGAATTCGGTGACGGGAGGGGTGAGGGTGCCGACCTCGGTGCTCCTCGCCGTCCTCGCCGCCGCCGGCCTGCTCGCCCTGGCCCCGGCGCTGGTTCGCCGGTACGACGCCACCGAGCGGCTGGTGGCGGAGCGGGCGCAGTCGACGGCGCGGGTGCTCCACCGCCGTCGGCGGCGTCGCACTGTGCCGGGACGGCAGCCCCTCCACCCGCCGCGCTCGCTTGTCGTCACCCTCAGCGAAGATGCGACTACGGGGAAGTTGGCCGTACCGGTCTCCGCGCCCCCGGCGGCCCGTCGCTCCGGCCGGTTGCGCGCCGTGCCGCCGGCTGCGAAGCGTCCCCGCCGCCGTCCGCCGCGCCGGCAGCACACCCCCGCCGTGTACCGGCGACGCCGCGTGCTCGCCGCGCTGCTGCTGCTCAACGTCGTCGAGCTGATCGGCGTGCTGTTCGTCAGCCCTGGCTTCTGGATCGGCTTCTCGGTCACCTTCATGCTGCTGGCCGTGTACGTCGTACACCTGCGCAGGCGAGCCCTCGCCGCTCGCCGCCGGCGTCGCGCCCGGGCCCGGGAGGCGGCGTGGTTGGCCGCCCGCCAGGCCGAGGTCCGCCGCGAGCAGGCCCGTCGCGCGGCGGCCCGCCGGGAGGCGCAGCGTCGTCTGGCGGCCCAACGCGAGGTGGTACGCCGAGCGGCCATGGGCCTCGACCGCCCTGCGGACCTGCCGGCGGCGGTCAACGGCGGCTCGGTCTCGTACCGCCGCTCGGGTGGCCTGCGCGGCCGCCCCTACGAGGCCGGCCGCGGCGCGTGACCGCGCTCGCCCGGGTGCTTGGCCCGCTCTCGCGGCCCTCGTCGGACGCTTGATCGACTCGATTTCCGGGAAGGGGTGGTGTCTGAGTGTCCGGGATGCCCCGGTTTCCAGGACGTCGAGTGGATCTCGGAACGGGCCGGTGCGGCGCACCGGGGGCGGATTCGCGGTGGAGGCGGCCGACCTGTTAGCCTTGCTGCCGGCCCGCCCGGTGCAAGCCGGGTGGGACCGAAGCCGGTTCGCCGGTGGGGGGCTGTGGCGCAGACTGGTAGCGCACCTCGTTCGCATCGAGGGGGTCAGGGGTTCAAATCCCCTCAGCTCCACCAGTGGATAGCACGTCGAGGGCGGGTTCTCGGGAGACCGAGAACCCGCCCTCGACGTCTGTGGTGGCTGTCGAGTCCTGCCGTCAGCTGACGGTGATGTCGCTGCACCACATGTACGTCTGGTCCATGTGCGACGCCTTCCAGATCACGAACAGGATGTGGTTCCCGCTGCGCGAGGACGGGATCGAGACGTTGAACGAGATGTTCTGCGCCGGCGCGTAGCGGCCGGTCGTCGCGATCAGGTCCAGGTTGCCCCACCCGAGTTTCTGGGTGGCCGGGTTGAACCCCTGCTTCGAGACGTAGACCTGGAAGTAGTCAGCGCCGTGGCTGGCCTGGTCGTACATCTGGACCGTCAGGTTGCGGCTGACGGGGGTCGACTTCCAGGCTCCCGGCTGGTTGAGCGAGTCGTTCCGGGAGAGGGCGTTGCTGCAGAGCTGCCCGTCCGGGGTGCGGGCCTGGAACTGGCCGCCGAGACCGTCGCGCAGTTGGCTCATCCAGTTCCACATGGTGTCGGGGTTGGCCTGGAACGCCCGGTAGCACATCGGGTCCTGCTGCTGCATGGCCGGGTTCGTGTGCTGGTTGCCCCAGGTCTTCCAACACTGGTAGGCGCGAGTCGCCGGGTTGATGACGGTGCCGTGTGCCTGGGCCGCGCCGACCGAGGGCAGTGCGCCGGCCACCATGGCGAACAGCAGGACCAGCGCCTGGAGGGACCGACGGACGGTTGACCGGGGTCGCCCGCCGGATTGATCGGACTTGGTTGAACGCACGGTTCATCCTCCGTTCTCGGGGGTGATCGGGTGGGAACGCTCCCAAACCCACTGTTACATCCATGTGTCTAAATATCAATGCTGATCTATGTAAAATGGGATATGAGGTGGTCAGAGTGGTCACCACCGAGCGGGGGAACGTGCTCAGAGGCCGGCTGCGGCGTCGTACCGGCGACGCTGGTCGGCCATCTCCGACTGGGTCAACGCCTCCTTGAGCGCCAACTCCTCGTACTTGTCCGGGAACATCTGCCGAAGCCGGTCGACGAACATGACATCGGCGGTCGCCTCCACCACCTGGATGCCCGGAGGGTTTGTCGACATATCCATGATCACGGGCCCGGCCAGCTTGACCGCCACGTCCCAGGGGCGCTTCTTCTCGGCGACTCCGCACAGGTGGAAGCCGTAGACCGTACGCACGTCGGCCAGCGCGGCGGCGTCGGTCGGCTCGTACCCGTAGACGCGGACCCCGCAGATCACCGGCGGCTTACCCTCGGTGGCCACCTGCTGGGCGCCGTGGCCGGCATGGTTGTGCTGCCCCGGGTCGGCCTGTTCGAGCGTCGTCCGCATCCGGGCGGTGATCTGGGCCTGCAGGTCCGCCGGCTTCGCGTCCTGATTCGCCTGCCTGATCAGTACGACCGCACCGGCCGACACCGCCAGCAGGATCACCGCCACCCACACCAGGCGGTTGCGGTACCACCTGGCGGCACTCTCTGGGGAACTCATCATTGCCTCTCACCTCGTCGCCGGTTCCGGCGTCCTCACGGACCGGACCGGACGCCCCGGCGGGCGCGTCGGCCATCGGGGGCATGTGTCGGGGGTGCGGACGACGGGAACGGCGAGCTGTCCGTCGTCACGGAGATGGCCCGGCTGTGCGACAGGCGAGCGGCTGCCCAATCGGCGCGCTGCCGGCACTGCGCTGCTCCCGCGCTGGCCGTTTCCAGCGCGGTTGCCCCCGCGCTGCGGCGATACGAGCCATTCCAACACGTCTGGCACCACTCTGGCAACATCGACGTACATCATTGCAAAATCGGCACGGCGGTTAGGCGAACCGTTCGGTCGTCACGGTGATCAGCCCCTGCTGCCGCAGCAGGTTCGTGAGGTTCATCAGGGTCTCGCGCACCGCCGGGGCCCCGCCTTCTCGCATCAGGACCGTCACGTCGAGGCCCCAGGCGAGTGTGTGGCTGACCCGTCTCAGGTCCCAGGTGAACCGGGCGCCGCCACTGTCGTGACGCCCGTCGGCGACCGATCCGGCGGTGCCACCGCCCGTCGTGCGCCAGCGGCTTCGCAGGGCCGTCACCTGCTCCGCCCGCAGGTCCTTCGCGAACAGGACGCGGTACACGCGTCGTTCGTGAAAGCCCTCCGGCGGCGGCTGGGTCGGGCCGAGTCGCAGGGGCGTGGCCGCCGCGATCGGTTGATGGTCGCGGAAGTACGTCCGCAGCACGACCTCGGACGGGAGTTCACCGCCGCCGAGGCGTCGGTAGGCGTCTGCCGCCTCGGCGCGTCCGACGGGAACGACCCGGGCGAGTACGGCGGGGTCCGCCCGCAGACCGCGGCTCAGCGAGGCGGAACTCCACCAGCCATCGCTCGGTGTCCAACTCGCGCTGTGCAGCCCGGTGGCGCAGAGGTCGTCCTGGCGGGTGAACTCCTCGACGAGAACGCTCTCCCCGTCGTGGCCGTCCGATGCGGGCAGGACCAGGTGGTAGTCCAGCGCGCGGCCCGGACGTGGGTCGATGATCACGCGTCCGATCCTGAGGCCACGACGGATACCGGGCAAGGGCCCTCCACCCGTCCATAGCAGACCGCAAGCCGGCAGGAGCGATCACGTCGCTCATCGGACAGGCCGCAACCGTGTGACGTCTTCCGGTGTGGATCTGGCATAAGTCGATGCCCGGGAACGCCGGGCTTCACACGGGGAGAAGAGATGACGTACACCGCTCGACGCAGGATGCTCGCCGGCACCGCCGCCGGACTGCTGGCCGCCTCCCTCGGGGTCGCCCTGTCCTCGACGGCGACCGCCGCGCCCGCGAGGACCACCGCCAGCGCCTGCGCCATCAGCACACTGCCCTACCCGACGGACACCTACCGCGCCGACGCGAGCGCGATCGACCCGTCGGGCCGCTTCGTCGCCGGCACGGCCCTGCGGGTCGGTGAGAGCGAGAACCAGTACCTGCTGCTGGTCTGGGACAGGCAGCGGCTCACCGAGATCGTGGCGCCGGGCAACGGACTCCACCCGGTCGACGTCAACGAGAGCGGCACCGTGATCGCCAACGGCTGGGCGGAGAGCGGCATCGGACGGCCGTGGACGTACCGCGACGGCAAGCTCCAGCAGTTGCCGGTGCCGCCGTCCACCGGCATTTTCGTCACCGCCATCAACTCCGCGGGTGACATCGTCGGCTACGGCTCCGACATCGTGCCCGGCGAGTTCAGCGCCCTGCGCTGGCCGGCCGCCCGGCCGGGGACGGTCGAGGTGCTCGACGCCCCGGTCGACGCCCAGGCGACCGGCATCACGCCGAACGGAACCGTCGTCGGTCAGGCGGGACCCTTCGGCGACTGGACCGGATGGATCCGCCGCCCGAACGGCAAGGTCAAGCCGCTCGCGGTCGCCGGTGGTGGGTCGACGGTGGTCAACGCCGCCGCGGGCCACTGGGCGATCGGCCAGGTCTGGCTCGGCGGTGACAACCCGGCGAAGGTCCGGTGGGACCTCCGCAACGGGTCGCACGTGATCCTCGACCCGGAGGCCGGGCTCGACGACGTGAACGCCAAGGGCGTCGTGGTGGGCGGTGCCCTGATCACCCGTGGCGCCACCTCCCGGGTCCTGCCGGGCGGCGGCAACGTCGGCGCGAGGGCCATCGCCGACACCGGCGCCATCGTCGGCTTCCGGAACGCCGACCGGGTGACCCCGGTCCGGTGGACCGGCTGCTGACCTGTCGAACGCGTGGGGCCGGTCCGATCATCGGGCCGGCCCCACCAGCACGTCAGGGCCGCCAGGAGCCGGCGGTCGCGAACCGGTGCTGGTACTCCAGCACCCCCGACGTGTCGTGCACGTCGAACACCACGCTGCCGGTACGTCTGCTGCCCGCGGCCAGGTCGTTGCCGGCCGGGATCGGCTTGCCGCAGCCGGAGAAGGCACCCGTCACCGCGTTGGTCTCGGTGCCGTCGGCGGCGACCCACTGGAAGAAGAGCGGGTTCGCCGAGCCGGTGCCCTTGGTCACCGTCACCGTCACGTCCGCGATCACGAACATGCCCTCGTCGGGCTTCAGGCCGTACGTCTTGCAGGGCTTCGTGGCGGTGTGGAACTTCGTCACGGTGATCTCGACGGTGCCGCCGTTGTCGTCGATGACGAGAGTGTCCCCGACGGACATGTTCCGGGCCCTGCCGGCGGCGACGGATGGTACGGGCGAGGGCATGGCCCCGGCCGCCGGCTGCCCGGCGTCGCTGCTGACGCCGGGGGTGGGCAGCGCCTCGGTCACCTCGTTGGCGGCGTGCTTCGCACCGATGACGACGGCCACGATGCCGCCGGCGCAGAACAACAGGGCGAGCACGGCCGTCGTCACCGCGACGGCGACCACGGTCCGCTGCGACGTCGTCGTCGGCGGGACGGGTGGCGGCATCGTGAGCCGATGGCCCGGCCCGTCGCCCTGCGGGTACGCGGCGCCGGAGTACGGCGGCGGGACCGGCTCGCTGCCCGCAGTCGACCAGGGGCTGGGCGTCGCCGGCAGAACCGTCGGGTCTGCGGCGGACTGCCGCGGTGTGGCCGGGAGCAGCGGCTCCGGACTCGGCTGCTGAAGGTCCTGCGGTCCGACGGGGGGTTGGGGGTGGGTCACCGTACTCCTTGACGCCTCGTACGTGCGGTTCGGGAACGCGCCGACGCTACCTCGCGGCACCGGGCGGCCGGTCGGCACGCCGGCCCACGTCCCACGGCCTCCGCAGGCCGCCGCGGTGACCACCATGGATGGTGGCGGTCAGCGCGGTGCGAGGACGGCAGCGGTGCGGACCAGGCCGTCGGCGACCACGAACCGGCCGTGGATCGTGCTCGGCGGGTCCGCGACCTCGGCGGCCTCCGCCGCGTCCACCCGCGTCGGCGCGATCCGAGCGGTGAACGTGCCGGCGTCCGGGTCGATCTCCAGCCGGGCGTCGTGGAAGTCCAGCCAGGACCCGACGACCGGGTGCCAGACCTTGTAGACGGTCTCCTTGGCGCTGAAGAACACGATCGGCCACCGGATGCCGGAGGGAAGTCGCGCGTAGTGCTCCTCCTCCTCGGGCAGCAGCACGAGTCGGCGTACCCCCGCATCAATCTCGCGGTGCTGCTCGGCGTCCATACCGACGGACCGCACGTCGGTGGCGCGCGCCGCGGCGGCGGCGCAGTAGCCGGCGGTGTGGGTGATGGCGCCCACCACGCCCGCCGGCCAGACGGGCGCCCGGTTGGCGGCGCTGGGCACGGCCACCGCAGGCAGGCCGAGGTCGGCCATGGCCCGGCGGGCACAGACCCGGCCGGCGGTGAAGTCCCGTCGACGGGTCTGCACCGCCTGGTCGCCGAGACACGCCTGCTCCGCGTCGAGGAGGTCGCCGGTCCAGTCGTCGGGCGCGGCGACCGCCACGGCGACCGTTGGCGGTAGGAGATCACGCACGGCGGAGCCCTACCGATGGGTAGCGAGCAGGCGTTCTCTGGACCGTCAAATTTCCGACTCCCACGACCGCAGAACGTACCGCAAAGATGTAACACCGGAGGGACGCGTCGCGCTCTCCATGATGGCTCCGGGGGGACCACCATCAAGAGCTGCCAAGTCCCGTGAGCATCTGAAGGAGCTGCGATGAGCGATGGCGCCGAACGGCCAGGGGGTCGGGCCGACGACCACGCACCGACGACCCCGGGCTGGAACTGCGGCTCCTGCGGCGACGAGTGGCCGTGCACGACGAAGCGCGACCGGCTGCTGGCGGAGTACGGGGGGGACCGCGCGATGCTCAGCGTCTACCTGGGCTCCTGTCTCGCCGCCGCCGCCGAGGATTTGCGGGCAGCGCCGGTGATGTCGTTGCAGGACCGTTTCATCGGTTGGCTGCCGCGGGGGACGCGACGAGGCTGAACCGTCGGTGGCCCCGCCCGGGGCGGGCGGGGCCACCGACGGACACGGCCGACTCAGGGTCGCCGGGGCCGCCGGGTCAGAGCGAAGCCGACCACCCCGGCCACCGCGGCGAGCACGCCGCCGATGCCGGTCCAGATCCAGCGCGAGCCGAGATCCGGCAGCCAGTCCGTCAGCGAGCCGGTCTCGTCGTCGGCCGCCGGCTCCGGCGTCGGTACGGCGTTGAGCACCGTGCCCGCCTTCGTGTTCGGCACCAGCGGTGCGGCCAGCTCGCCGTCATCGGCTGAGGCGCCCCGGTCGGTGACGACGCCGACCAGCAGGTCCACGTCGACGGGTGCGCCCAGGTCCGGCTCGGGCAGGTCGGTGACCGAGAGCCGGACCACGTACGTGCCGGGCAGCGGATCGGCCGACCACGGTTCCGCCCAGGGACGGACCTCGCGCAGCGTGCAGCCCAGCGCCACGCTGGACGCCTTGCCGTCGACCGTCGGTGTCTGTGCCCCGGCGGTGCACGCCTGCCGCCGACGCAACCCGTCGAACACGTCGATCGTCCACGTGGAGGCGCCGCTGCGGGCCTTCGGGAAGGTGACGGTGGCGTTGATCTCGTGGACCTGCCCGGCCGTCGCGGTGAACGACCAGTACAGGTGGTCCCCGACGGAGGCGTTCACGCGTACCGGCTGACCGGCGGTGATCGGCGTGGCGGTGAGGAACGAGGTGCCGGCCCGGGTCACGGCAGTGGCGCCCGGCGACGGGGTGGGGGCGGCCACGGCCGCCGCGGGCAGTAACGCGACCCCGCCGACGGTGAGCAGCGCCGCCAGCGACCGGAACAGTGCGGTACGCATCAGTTCTCCCTCCAGGTGGCGACCCACCAGCGGGTGAGCAGGCCGGCGACCAGGCCGGTGAGCAGGCCCGCAACGGTGAGCAGGGCGAGCAGGACCCAGCCACGGCCGAGATCGGGGCCGTCCGGGGCGCCGGCGGCGGCGACCACGTCGATGGTCAGCTCCACCGGCAGGCCGGGCGTGGCCGCGGTCCCCGGGCGTGCGGCGAACGAGTTGCTGACCACCAGGCAGACGGTGGTGGGCTCGACGGTCGGCGTCGGGCTCGCCTCGGCGGCGTCCTCGTCGGCGGCGTCCTCCTCGTCCGCCGTGGCCGACCAGCGCAGACCGGCGGAGAGCACGTCGGCACGGCCGCTGCCGGCGTCCGCGCCCCGCACCAGTTCCCGTCCGTCCGCTGCGGTGGCCCGCAGCAGCACCCCGTAGTCCCGGTTCACCGGCCGGTCCAGCGCCATGCTCACCGACGCGCGCAGCTCCTGACCGGGGCGTACGGGCACCCGGTAGTAGCGGTGCTCGGAGAACGACTCCCGGTCGGCGTACACCCCGGGGGCGAGCAGCGGCGCGGACCCGCAGGCGTCGGTGCCGCCGACCACTGTCGGCGCCCGGGTGTGGGTGTCGCCGGCCCGCTCGACGAGCTGCTTGATCCGGCCCGTCAGCTCGTCGGCGCTCTGCGCCGCGGTGTACGTGCCGCCGGTCGCCCCGGCGATGCACAGCAACTGCCGGCGTACCTTCTCGTCGGGTGCGAGGCCGAGCGTGTCGACGACCAGGCTGGTGCCCTGCGCGGCCAGTTCCCGGGCCACCTGGCACGGGTCCGGCGGGGCGCAGGTGTCCTCCCCGTCGGTGATCAGCACGATCCGCCGGGTGGTGGCCCCGGTGCCCAGGTCCTGTGCGGCGGAGCGCAGTGCCAGCCCGACCGGGGTGAACCCGGTCGGCCGGAGTGTCGCCACCGCTGCCTTGGCCGCGGTCCGGTCTACCGGACCGACCGGCACGATCTGTTGGGTGTCCTGGCAGCCGACCTTCTTGTCCTTGCCCTTGTAGGTCGCGCCGAGCACCCGGATGCCGAGCTGGGTCTCTTCGGGCAGCGCGTCCACCACGTCGTTGAAGGCCTGCTGGGCCACCGAGATCCGGCTGCGTCCGTCGATGTCCGCTGCCCGCATCGAGCCGCTGACGTCGAGCACCAGCTCAACCCGGGGTGGCTCGGCCACCTGCTCCTCGTCGGCCGCCGCCGGGACCGGCCCGGTCAGCGCGGTGGTCGCCAACAGTCCGAGAAGGACGGCCGCCGATCGTCTGAAGTTGATCACGGCCCGCAGTGTAGTGAGATCCACTTTGGATGGCCGTCGGGGTGGTTGGTCGTTCCGGACGGCCAAAGCGCCCCTTGAGGGCGCTGGGTCCACGTCAGGTCACCCTCGGTCAACGGCCGGAGGATAGTCCTCGGCCCGGCCGGAATCGGTCGGAAATCCGACCCAAGTTGACCCGTTGTGCCGGTGGCGCGCGGTGGTTAAGCTCTTCATGCGCGCCCCAATCGCCCGCTTCCCCCGTGGCAGGCGATCGGGGCGCGCGTCTTTGTCTGGAACGTCTTTGTCTGGAACTTCTTTGTCTGGAACTTCGCAGGCAAGCATCGGGCCCGCACGCGTCACGCGTGCGGGCCCGATGTCCTTCGCGCTGTGCGGCGCGTCGCCTGCCGGTGCTTATATCCAGCGACCGTCGAGCCACATCCGGGCCAGCCAGTCCGAGTACGGGATCAGTTTGCCCACGAAGATCGGGTAGAAGTAGGCGAAGCACAGCCCCACCAGCAGCACGTACGCCCCGGCCGCGATGCTGCCCACCAACCGTCGTTCGTAGCCGGCGTCGCCGGGCACCAGGGTTTTCGTCTCACCCACGTCACCCCCGGCCGGGGCGATCAACGCGCCCAGCACGTACACCACGGCGAGTACCAGGAAGGGCAGCGCCGGGGCCGCGTAGAACGAGAACATCGTCCGGCCGTCGAGGGCGAACCAGAACCAGGGCAGCAGACCCGCGGCCACGGTGAGCAGGATCGCGCCGGCCCGCCAGTCCCGACGGGCGATGCCCAACCAGACGAGCGCCACCAGAGCGGGCAGGAACGACCACCACAGCAGCGGAGTGCCCAGCAGCAGGATCTCCGAGGCGCAGGTCGGTGCGCCGCAGGCGCCGTCCCCCGACCAGTGGAAGGCGACCGGGCGGCCGAGCAGCAGCCACTGCCACGGCCACGACTGGTACTTGTGCGGGTCGTCGAGCTGGGCGTGGAAACCGTACGCGGCGCGGTGGTACTCGTAGAGGTTGACCAGCGGGCCGATGACAGGCGTGTCGCTGAGTGACCCCGTCGGGTACGCCGACGACGTCGCCAGCCGGTAGTAGCCGTCGTCGCTCAGCAACCACCCCGACCAGGTCGCCAGGTAGGTGCCGACCATCAGCACCCCCGCCAGCACCAGCCAGGGCACCTCGTCGAGCAGGGTGTCCCGCCAGGGCCGGCGGACGCCGGCCGACCGGCGGAGCCCGACCTCCCAGAGGACCACGAAGAGGGCGAACACCGGCACGAAGTAGAGCGCGCTCCACTTGACCGCGCAGGCGCAGCCGATCAGCACCCCGGCGGCCAGCCGCCACCACGGCCACGTCCGCCAACCGGTCGACGGTCGGCCCGCACGGCCGGGCAGGCTGGGGTCGAGGCCGTCGTCAAGCGCGCGTGCCCAGCGCCGACGCCGGGCGTCCCGGTCGAGCACCAGCGCGCCGAAGGCCGCCAGCACGAAGAACAGCAGGAAGATGTCGAGCAGCGCGGCGCGGGACAGCACCAGGTGGAAACCGTCCAACGCGAGCAGCAGGCCGGCCGCGCAGCCGAGCACCGTCGAGCGGAACAGTCGCCGGCCGATGCGGACCAGCAGCAGCACCGACAGCGTGCCGATCAGGGCCGCCGAGAACCGCCAGCCGAACTCCGGCGCGGCGGTGAACAGGTGCCCGCCGACAGACACCTTCGAATCCGCGTCCTGATAGCCGAAGGCCCACTCGCCGATGCCGATCAGCCACTTGCCCAGTGGCGGATGCACCACGTACGACGGGACGTTGTCCTTATAGTTCCATTCGACGCCCCGGCTGATCAGCCCGTACGCGTCCTTGGCGTAGTACGTTTCGTCGAAGATCTTGCCCTTGGGGCTGGACAGGCCGACGAAGCGCAGGATCGCCGCGATGGCCACCACCACGGCGGTGGCCAGCCACGAGTACGGGTCCATCCGGCTGTCGACGGTGGCGAACCGGCGACGGACCGCGGCGGACGCACCTCCGCTGTCGGCAGGCGGCGTCGCCGCTTCCTGATGGGGGCTGGGCTCGCCGGAAACCTCGACCGTTCCTGCCGGCTCGACGCTCGGGCTCTGCGCTGTCGACGCACTCGTCACCCGGCGATCGTAGGCTGCCAGGGTGTCCTGTGGCGCCCGTCGTCCCTGATACCGGTATCCGCTGTCAATGAAGGAGACGATGTCGTGGGTGAAATGTCCGAAGCTGGACGCCTGATCCTGCTCGGCGCCCCGCTCGGCAACCCCGCCGACGCCTCGGTCCGGTTCCGCGAGGTGCTGGCGAGCGCCGACGTGGTGGCCGCCGAGGACACCCGCCGCCTCACCCGGCTGGCCCGCGACCTCGACATCACCGTCGGAGGCCGCATCGTCTCCTACTTCGAGGGCAACGAGGAACGGCGTACACCCGAACTCGTCGAGGTCATCCTCGGTGGGTACGCGGTGGCGCTGGTGACCGACGGCGGCATGCCGAGCGTCTCCGACCCGGGATATCGACTGGTCCGGGCCGCGCTGGACGCTGGCGCGCCGGTCACCGTCGCCCCCGGGCCCAGCGCGGTGACCACCGCCCTCGCCGTCTCCGGGCTGCCCTGCGACCGGTTCTGCTTCGAGGGGTTCCTCCCCCGGGCCGGCGGCGCCCGCCGGTCCCGCCTGCGCGCGCTCGCCGCCGAGGAGCGCACCCTCGTCTTCTTCGAGGCGCCGCACCGGATCGGCGCGGCGCTCACCGACCTGGCCGACACGTTCGGCGCGGACCGGCCGGCCGCGCTCTGCCGGGAGCTGACCAAGACGTACGAGGAGGTCCTCCGTCGTCCGCTCGGTGAGCTGGCCCGCTGGGCCGCGGAGACCGAGCCGCGCGGGGAGATCACCCTGGTGGTGGCCGGCGCGCCGGTGACCGCCGCGGAACGCCCCGACGACGAGACCCTGCGCGCCGCGGTCGCCGAGCGGGAGGCCGCCGGACGGTCCCGCCGGGACGCCATCACCGATGTCGCCACCGAGTACGCCCTACGCCGCCGCGAGGTCTACACGATCGTGCACAGCTGACCCGCCGCCGCGCTCACCAGGCGGCGGCCAGGAAGCCGAGGGTGATCAGCGTCGGGCCGGCGAGCGCAGCGGCCACCGCCCACCGGCGGTGTCGCCGGCCGGGCAGCCGGGCCGACCCGGTCCACCGGACGATGCCGGCGGCGCAGCCGAGCACCACCACCAACCCGGGCAGCCAGCGCAGGTGCCGGCTCGCGCCGGTGTCGGCGTACGCGGTGCTGCCGGCCGGTCCGGTCATCCGGGCCCGGTGCGCGGTCCCGGGAGCGCCACCCCCGGCGGGTACGCCGCTGACGCGTACGCCGTGCGCCAGGAACCGTCCCCCGTCCGCCGTGAAGATCCCCCGGCAACGCTGGGTGAGCCCACCGCCGGCACAGGAGTCGATCACCACGGTGCCGTCGCGCGCGTGCCCGACGGCGAGCCAGAACGGTCCCGCGCTGACCCAGGCGAAGAAGGCGGTGACCAGGCTCAACAGCACCAGCACGGTCAATCCGACCAGTGGGTCGGGCGGTACCGCCGTCCGTGCGGTGGCGCGACGACCCGTCGCCGGGGTGCGGGGCCCGGGAGCGGGGTCCTCGCGGACCGGGGTGCCGTCCCAGTGCACCTCCTCGATCGGCGCCCAGAAGGCGCCGCCGTCGTCCGGCGGCTCCGTCCCGTCGGAGCGGTACGCGTCCCGGCCGCGGCTCTGCTGACGGACCGGCACCCGGCGCGGCACCGCGTCCACCGGCGCCCCGGTGGTTGGCTCCACCTCGGCCGTCGCCGCCTGACCCGGTTCGACAGCGGCGGGTGTCGCGCTCCCGGCCGCCGCCGTCTCGGCGGACGAGCCGGCCGGTGGCCGCTCGGCGGATGAGCCGGCCGGTGGCCGCTCGGCGGCCGGGCCCGGCGGGTGCGGCCGGGCCGGGCTGGGCGTGGGCGCCGTCGGGCTGGGGCGCGCCGGGGTCGGCGTCGGCGGCCGGGGGGTGGGGCTCGGCCGTGACCCGGCACCGGCGCGTGGCGCGGGACTCGGCGCGGCGCCCGGCTGTGGCACCGGGCTCGGCGCGGGGTCCTGACGGTGGTCGGCGGCCGGGTCGGCGGCGGGCACCGGGCGGGGTTGGGGCGCGACCGCGCCGCCCCGGGACGCCTCGGACGCCCTGCCGGGCTCGTCGTCGGCCGTCGGCCCGATGGGACGCTCGTCATGGTCCCGAGCCGCTCGTCTGCCAGTCACGAGGTTCATTGCACACCGGCAGTGGGGGCCGAACGGGCAGCTGGACCGCGTGTCGGCGACAAATCGGACCAAAGGCCGAGGGGCTCAGCCCGGTCCGTCGACCCGTCACCCCCTATTGGTTCGCGGGCCCGCCGGACGGGTCACTAGGCTTGCTGCTCATGAGTCACGTTCTCGCGGCAGTGGCCTGGCCGTACGCCAACGGCCCCCGCCACATCGGCCACGTCTCCGGTTTCGGCGTTCCCTCCGACGTCTTCGCCCGGTACATGCGGATGGCCGGCCACGACGTGCTCATGGTCTCCGGCACCGACGAGCACGGCACCCCCATCCAGGTGCAGGCCGACGCCGACGGAGTCACCCCGCGCGAACTGGCCGACCGGTACAACAGGGTGATCGTGGAGGACCTGCACGGCCTCGGCCTCTCCTACGACCTGTTCACCCGCACCACCACCCGCAACCACTACGCCGTGGTGCAGGAGTTGTTCGAGGGGATGTACCGCAACGGCTACATCGTGCCCAAGACGACCATGGGCGCGATCTCGCCGTCCACCGGGCGCACCCTGCCCGACCGGTACATCGAGGGCACCTGCCCGATCTGCGGCTACGACAGCGCCCGCGGCGACCAGTGCGACAACTGCGGCAACCAGCTTGACCCGATCGACCTGATCGACCCGAAGTCGCGGATCAACGGCGAGACCCCGAAGTTCGTCGAGACCGAGCACTTCTTCCTGGACCTGCCCGCCCTGGCCGACGTGCTGCGGCAGTGGCTGGACACCCGCCAGGGGTGGCGGCCCAACGTGCTGCGGTTCTCCCGCAACCTGCTCGACGACCTCCAGCCCCGGGCGATCACCCGCGACCTGGAGTGGGGTGTGCCGATCCCGCTCGACGACTGGCGCGACCGCCCCGACAAGCGGATCTACGTCTGGTTCGACGCGGTGATCGGCTACCTGTCGGCCTCGATCGAGTGGGCCCGCCGCTCCGGCGACCCGGAGGCGTGGCGGAAGTGGTGGTCCGCCGACGGCCAGGGGAAGGACTCCCAGTCCTACTACTTCATGGGCAAGGACAACATCGTCTTCCACTCGGTGATCTGGCCGGCGCTGCTCTCCGGCTACTCCGGTGCGGGCTCCCGCGACGGTGAGCCGGGCGAGCTGGGCCGGCTGAACCTGCCCACCGAGGTGGTCTCCAGCGAGTACCTGACCATGGAGGGGCGCAAGTTCTCCTCGTCCCGCAAGGTGGTCATCTACGTCCGGGACTTCCTGGAGCGCTACGACGCCGACGCGCTGCGCTACTTCATCGCCGCCGCCGGCCCGGAGAGTAACGACACCGACTTCACCTGGGCGGAGTTCCTGCGCCGCAACAACGACGAGCTGGTCGCCGGCTGGGGCAACCTGGTCAACCGGTGCGTCTCGATGGCGGCGAAGAACTTCGGGGCCATCCCGCCGGTCGACCCGGCCGGGCTCACGGAGGCCGACGAGGCGCTGCTCGCCGTCGCCCGGACCGGCTTCGACACGGTCGGTGACCTGATTGGCCGGCACCGGCAGAAGCAGGCCATCGGTGAGGCCATGCGGGTGGTCGCCGAGGCGAACAAGTACCTCTCCGAGCAGGCGCCGTGGAAGCTCAAGGCCGAGGCCGACAAGCCCCGCCAGGGCACCATCCTGCACGTCGCCCTCCAGGTGGTCAGCGACGCCAACACGCTGCTCACCCCGTTCCTGCCGCACTCCGCGCAGAAGGTGTACGAGCTGCTCGGCGGCACCGACGTACACGCGCCGATGCCCGTCATCGAGCAGGTCGACGACCTGGACGGGGGTCCGTCGTACCCGGTGCTCACCGGGGACTACACGGTGGGCGCGCGCTGGGAGTCGGTGCCGATCGAGACCGGCCGGCCGCTGACCGCGCCGACGCCGGTGTTCCGCAAGCTCGACCCGTCGATCGTCGACGAGGAACTGGCCCGCCTGGTCGGCTGAGCGTTTGGCGGCACGCGGCGGCACGTCCGGCCGCCGCGTGTCGTCAGAGCGCGTACCGGGTGTCCATGACCTGGTCCTCGGTGACCTCGACGCCCGGCGCCCAGGTCTCGTAGACGCCCCGGTCGTGGCACTGCGCGCCGGTGTTGACCACTGCCTCCGGGTCGGGGTGGCGCAGCCGTAACCGCAGCCAGCCGGCCTCCTCGCGCAGCACCAGGCACGGCACGCCCCGCCAGGTGGCGAACCGGAGCCGGCGGGCCACCGCCTCCACCGGGTAGCGGGCCGCCCGGGTCATCGCCAGCACCCGGAAACCTCCGGGCAGGTCGGCCACCGCCTCGTACTCCGTGTCGCCGTAGCGGCCGACGAGCTGGGTGGAGCGCGGGGCGTCGCCGGTCGGCACGAACTCCTGGTCGGGGGAGAGGCCCGGGACCGCGGCCAGCAGGTGCCGCCACTGCGGGCCGACCATCCGCAACCACGCGCGCTGCTCGGCCTGGTAGCTGTAGAGCACCACCTCCATCCCCTCGGCGGTGTACGCCAGCAGCGTCGCGTTCGCCGGCATCGGCAGGTCGGCGAAGTCCCGGGTCACGAACTCCGGGATGAGCTGACCGTTGCTCGGCGCGAAACCGGTGCCCAGCACCGAGGGGCCCACCCGGTCCCGGGAGCTGAGCGCGGTCAGGCCCCGGTGCGCCTCGCCCACCGGCACGTCGTAGTCGCCCGGGTCGGCCGCCCGCCAGCGCAGCGCGTACGCCACGTCCGATCCGTCCCGCCCGACGTCCCCGTCGGTGCGCAGCACGGCGGTCGTCGCCGGCGTGCGCAGGTGCGCCACGTCGTGCTCCCGATAGCAGAAGCCGTGCGGCAGCCAGCCCCGCACGTACCCGGCGAGCTGCCGTGCGGAGAGCATCTTCACCATCCGGGTTCCGCGCCGCACCACCGCCGAGGCGCGCACCGCGGCCACCACCGGGTCACCCGCCGCGGACGGCTGCTGGCTGAGCTGGTGTACGTGCGACCAACCGTGCTCCCGGTGCGCCGGCAGCATCAGCGGCGTCTCCGGCTCCTCGGCCGCCTCGACTGCGCCGTGCACCGCGTTCACCTCGGTGACGTGCACGAACCGATGCCACGGCAGGGCGCTGCCCGGTCGGGGCGCCCGTTCGAAGCCGGCCACCTCCTCGGCGCTGAACAGCTCGTACGCGGCGCCCCGGGCGATCTCCTCGGCGGGGTACACGTCCCCGCCGAACGCCACCCGCAGGCCGATCCGCTCGCCGGCCGCGTCGCTCGCGTGAGGTGTGACCGTCATTGCCGCGACGGTAGAGTCGCGCGGCGTAGTCGAGGTGAACGCCGGGTGGCGGGCGGATGGACGACGCCGGTGTGTGATGCTGTCGCTGATGAGCGAGCCGACTGAAACCCGCCGCGAGCGTGCCGCCCGGCGGGCCGGAGAGTTCCCGCCCGCCCCCGAGCCGCTGCCCCGGCCGGTGCTGGACAGCCACACCCACCTGGACATCACCGTCAGCGAGGCCGGCGTACCGGGCGGCGGGCCGTCCGACGACCCGGTCGCCACGGCGATCACGGTGGCCGCCAAGGTGGGCGTGGACCGGCTGGTCCAGGTGGGCGTGGACGTCGCGTCCTCGCGCTGGGGCGCGGACATCGCCGACCGGCATCGGGCCGTGCTGGCCACCGTGGCGCTGCACCCCAACGAGGCGCCCCGGCTGGGGGACCTCGACGAGGCGCTGCGGGAGATCGAGTCGTTGGCCGCCCGCGACCGGGTCCGGGGGATCGGCGAGACCGGGATGGACTTCTTCCGCACCGGCGACGAGGGGCGGGCCGCGCAGGAGGAGAGCTTCCGGGCGCACATCGCCATCGCCAAGCGGTACGGCAAGACGCTCGTCATCCACGACCGGGACGCCCACGCGGACGTGCTGCGAATTCTCGACGACGCGGGCGCACCGGAGACGGTGGTGCTGCACTGCTTCTCCGGCGACGCCGAGTTCGCCCGCGAGTGTGTGCGCCGGGGCTACCTGCTCAGCTTCGCCGGCACCGTCACCTTCGGCAGCGCCACCGCCCTGCGCGAGGCCGCCGCGCTCACACCGCTGGACCAGATCCTGGTGGAGACCGACGCCCCCTACCTCACCCCGACGCCGCACCGGGGCCGGCCGAACGCGTCGTACCTGATCCCGCTGACCGTCCGCGCCCTCGCCGCGACCACCGGCAGCGACCTGGACGAGCTGTGCACGGCCATCTCCGCCAACGGCGACCGGGCCTTCGGCCCGTGGTGAGCCTGCTCGGCCCGGCGGAGATCCGGGAACTCGCCAGCCGGCTCGGCGTCGCGCCCACCAAGAAGCTGGGCCAGAACTTCGTGCACGACCCGAACACCGTCCGGCGGATCGTCACCGCCGCCGGCCTGACGCCCGGCGATGTGGCGCTGGAGGTCGGCCCCGGCCTCGGCTCGCTCACCCTGGGACTGCTGCCGGTCGCCGGGCATGTGCACGCCGTGGAGATCGATCCCACGCTCGCGGTCGCGCTACCGGAGACCGCCGCGCGGCACGCCGGAGCGGACGCCGACCGACTCACCGTGCACCGCGCCGACGCGCTGCGCGTCACCGCCGCCGAGCTGGGCGGTCCGCCGCCGACGGCGCTGGTCGCGAACCTGCCGTACAACGTCGCCGTGCCCGTGGTGCTGCACCTGCTCGCCGAGCTGCCCAGCCTGCGGCACGGTCTGGTGATGGTGCAGAAGGAGGTCGCCGACCGGCTCGTCGCCGGTCCCGGCTCCAAGGTGTACGGCATCCCGTCGGTCAAGCTCGCCTGGTACGCCGACGCCCGCGGCGCCGGGCGGGTGCCGCCGAACGTGTTCTGGCCGGTCCCCAACGTCGACTCCGGTCTGGTCGCCTTCACCTGTCACGAGCCGCCCCGACCCGACGTACCCCGGAAGCGGGTCTTCGCCGTGGTGGACGCGGCGTTCGCGCAACGCCGCAAGACCCTGCGCGCGGCGCTCGCCGGCTGGGCCGGCGGCCCGGACCGGGCCGAGGCCGCCCTCACCGCCGCCGGCGTCGACCCGGGCGCCCGCGGCGAGTCGCTGACCGTGGAGCAGTTCGCGGCCATCGCCGCGTCGGCTCCGGCCGGTACGCCGGCCGCGAAGTAGGCTGGCGCCGTGCCCGCCCAGGACGCCGAGGAGCTGATCGTGGCCAAGCCGTTCGACATCCGCCTGCGCGTGCGGGACCTCGCCCCGTGACCGAGGCCTGGCGACCGGACGACGAGGACGAGCGGCGCGGGGCCATCGGCCCGGTACGGGTGCGGGTGCCCGCGAAGGTCAACCTGCACCTCGGGGTGGGGCCGCTGCGCCGCGACGGTTACCACGAGCTGAACACCGTCTACCACGCGATCTCCATCTACGACGAGCTGACCGCCCGTCGGGGCGACACCCTCGCCCTCACGATGGAGGGCGAGGGCACCGGTGAGCTTGCCCTGGACGACTCCAACCTGGTGATCCGGGCGGCACACGCCCTGGCCGGGTACGCCGGTGTCCTGCCGCACGCCCGTCTGCACCTGCGCAAGCAGATCCCCCTCGCCGGTGGGCTGGCCGGTGGCAGCGCCGACGCGGCCGCCGCGCTGGTGGCCTGCGACACGCTCTGGGGCACCGGGTTGTCCCGCGACGAGCTGGCCGGGATCGCCGCCGACCTCGGCTCGGACGTGCCGTTTCTCGTCTACGGGGGCACCGCGCTGGGCACCGGACGCGGCGAGGCGGTCAGCCCGGTACTGGTCCGGCCGATGTCCTGGCACTGGGTGGTGGCGATCGCCGACGGCGGTCTGTCCACGCCGGCCGCGTACCGTGAGCTGGACCGGCTGCGCGATTCCGGCACCGCCAGCACGCCGCTGGGCAGCACCGACGCCCTGCTCGGCGCGCTGCGCCAGCGCGACCCCCGGGTTCTCGCCCGTACGCTCGGCAACGACCTCCAGGACGCGGCGCTCGCGATGCGCCCCGCGCTGACCGACACCCTGAAGGCCGGCGAGGCTGCCGGCGCGCTCACCGGCATCGTCTCCGGCTCGGGCCCCACCTGCGTCTTCCTCGCCACCGACGCCGCCGACGCCGAACGGATCGCCGCCGAGCTGACCAGCGCCGGCGTGTGCCGGGAGGCGCGGGTCGCACACGGCCCGGTGGCGGGCGCGCGCGTCGTCTGACGGTGCTCCCCGGCCGGCGCGGCCGGCCGGGACGTCCGCGTACCCTTGGGTCAGGCGTCCCGAGGTGCCCGCCGGCACCCGGACGCCTTGATCTTGAAGGGTGGAACGTGGCCAACATCGTCAATCTGGACCGGGTGTCCAAGGGGTACGGCGCCGCCGGGCGGCTGCTCACGGACGTCTCGCTCGGCCTGGACGACGCCGACCGGATCGGTGTGGTCGGCCTCAACGGCGCCGGCAAGTCCACCCTGCTGCGGCTCCTCACCAAGCAGGAGGACCCCGACGACGGTCGGGTCACCCACCGTCGCGACCTGCGCGTGCTCTGGCTGCCGCAGCAGCTCACCCTCGCCCCCGAGGCCACCGTCCGGGACGTGGTGCTCGGCACCGCCTGGCTGGGCGAGGGCATGGGCGCCGAGCACGAGTGGGCCGGCGACGCCGGTGTCCGCAACATCCTGGACGGCCTCGGCATGCCGCACCTCGGCCTCGACCAGCCGGTCGGCCCGATGTCCGGTGGCGAACGGCGGCGGGTGGCGCTCGCCGCGCTGCTCGTGCGCGACTCGGACCTGCTGATCCTCGACGAGCCCACCAACCACCTCGACGTCGGCGGTGTCGACTGGCTGGCCCGGCACCTGGTCGGCCGCAAGGGCGCCCTCGTCGTGGTCACCCACGACCGGTGGTTCCTGGACGCAGTCTGCACCACCACCTGGGAGGTCGCCGACCAGACCGTCCGCGCGTACGAGGGTGGCTTCGCCGCCTGGACCCTCGCCCGCGTGGAGCGGGAACGCGTCGCCGCCGCCGTGGAGGCCCGCCGGCAGAACCTGCTCCGTAAGGAGATCGCCTGGCTGCGGCGTGGCCCACCCGCCCGCACCTCCAAGCCGCAGTTCCGCATCGACGCGGCCAACGCGCTGATCGCCGACGTGCCGCCGGCCCGCGACACCATGTCGTTGCAGCGCATGGCCGTCTCCCGCCTCGGAAAGCAGGTGTACGAGCTCACGGACGTCGAGCTGCACGCCGGCCCGAAGGAGATTCTGCGTGACGCCACCTGGTTGATCGGCCCCGGTGACCGGATCGCCATCCTCGGCGCCAACGGCGCCGGTAAGACCACGCTGCTGCGAATGCTCGCCGGCATCACCCGGCCCGACGGCGGCCGCCTCACCACCGGCTCCACTGTCCGCCCGGCGTTCCTGTCCCAGGAACTCGTCGAGCTGCCCGGCCACCTGCGGGTGCTCGAAGCCGTCGAGGAGGTCGCCCGGCGCGTGCAGCTCGGCGACCGTGAGGTCTCCGCCGCACAGCTCGCCGAGGTCTTCGGCTTCGACGACCGCCGGCTCTGGACGCCCGTCAGCGACCTCTCCGGCGGTGAGCGTCGCCGTCTGCAGATGCTGCGGCTGCTCGCCGGCGAGCCCAACGTGCTGCTCTTCGACGAGCCGACGAACGACCTGGACACCGACACCCTGGCCGCGCTCGAAGACCTGCTCGACTCGTGGCCGGGCACGATCATCGTGGCCAGCCACGACCGCTACCTGATCGAACGCGTCACCGACACCGCGTACGGGATGTTCGGCGACGGCCGGCTGGTGCACCTGCCCGGTGGCGTCGACGAGTACCTCGCCCGGACCGCCGAGCGGGCCGGCTCCACCCGGGCGGGCGGCACCCCGACCGCCGCGCCCACCGGCCCGGCCACGAGCGGCATGTCCGCCGCCGAGGTACGCCAGGGCCGCAAGGAGCTCACCCGCCTCGAACGGCAACTGGGCAAGCTCGACCAGCGCGAGGTGACCCTGCTCGGCCAACTCGCCGCCGACGCCACCGACTACGCCCGGGTCGCCGAGCTGGACACCCAGCTCAAGGACCTGCGCGCCGAACGGGAACGGATCGAGGAGAGCTGGATGACGTTGGCCGAGGAGTTGCCCGAGGGCTGACCTGCCCGGGCACGCCGGCGCGGGGGCCGTGTGCGGCGTCACACCGGCACATGCGGGACAATCATCGGCGACACCTCACCCCACGGCGTTGGAGACCCAGACATGGCGCACACCCCCATCAACCACCCCGCGCGGCCGATCTACCGGGCGATCGGCGGGCTGACCGGTCTGTACCTGGTGGTCTTCGGTGTGCTCGGCATCATCGCGAGCGCCGGCAACGAGGTCCTCGCGCAGGATGACACCCGAGTCCTCGGTCAGGGCACCAACCTCGGCTTCTCGCTGCTCAGCGTGCTGCTCGGGCTCGTCGTCCTGGTCGGCGCCGCGCTCGGCCGCAACATCGACGTGGCGGTCAACCAGTGGCTCGCGTACGCCCTGATGGTGATCGGCCTCGGCGGTCTCGCGTTCATCCGTACCGACGCCAACCTCTTCAACTTCAGCGTCGTCACGGTGATGGTGCTGCTGTCGGCCTCCCTGGTGCTGCTCATGGCCGGCATGTACGGCAAGGTCGGCACGGACGAGGAGGCGGAGGCGTTCCAGAAGGCTCGGCTCGTTCTCTGAGGCTTTCTGCTCGCTTTCGTGGTTGCGGCCGTGGGTTTTCGCCGGAGCGTTGGTTGCGGCCGTGGGTTTTCGCCGGAGCCCGAGCTGCTCCGGGCGGTCAGGCTTGATCCCTGCGCAGCTCGGGCTCCGGCGAAAACCTGACCTGGTCCAGCCATTCGGCGGACCGTTCCGGCTTCCTGGTTCTTCGGACAGCCGGGTCTGCCCTGGGTGACAATCCTCCTGAAACGGTCGAACTCAGGTGGATGGGGTCTCGGGTATGCCGCACTTTCCGGTCAACCATCCGGCACGGCCGCTCTACCGGGTGCTCTCCGGGCTGATCGGCGTGTACATCCTGGTCTTCGGCGTCTGGGGGGTGGCCGAGACGATCGGTGACCCGCTCTTCGCCCGCAGCAGCACCTGGGCCCTCGGGCTACGGACCAACCTGGCCTTCTCGCTCGCCTCGGTGGTCTTCGGAGTCGTTTTGATCATCGGGGCGTCCCGGCGCACCAACCTCGGCCACTACATGAACCTCACCGCCGGGGTGGTGTTCCTGGTGACCAGCATCCTGATGATGTCCGTGCTGCAGACCGACGCGAACTTCCTCAACTTCTCGATGTCGACCGTGATCGTGTCGATGCTGTTCGGTCTGATCCTGCTCGGCACCGGCCTCTACGACAAGGTCGGCCCGTCGGAGCACGCCGAGGCGGAGTTGGAACGCCGCAAACACCCGGTGGCGGACGCGCACCGGAGCTGAGACCGGGGTCAGTGCCGGCGGGCGGTGATCAGCGTGGGTTTCGCCTCCAGGTGCGACAACCCGTTCCACGCCATGTTGACCAGGTGCGCCGCCACCGTCTCCTTGCGCGGCTTGCGCACCTCCAGCCACCAGCGGCCGGTCAACGCGACCATGCCCACCAGCGCCTGCGAGTAGAGCTCGGCCAGCTTCGGGTCGTACCCCCGGCTCTTGAACTCGGCGCCGAGGATGTGCTCGACCTGGTGGGCGACGTCGTTCATCACGCTGCTGAAGGTGGCCGTGCCGGACATCAGCGGCGACTCGCGGACCAGCACCCGGAACCCGCTCGTCTCCTCCTCGATGTAGCCCAGCAGGGCCATCGCGGCCTGCTCCAACAACTCCCGCGGATGCCCCGCCGTCAGCGCTGTGGTGATCCGGTCCAGCAGGGCCCGGACCTCCCGGTCGACCACGACCGCGTAGAGCCCTTCCTTGCCGCCGAAGTGCTCGTAGACCACCGGCTTGGAGACCTTGGCGCGGGCCGCCACCTCCTCGATCGAGGTGGCGTCGAAACCGCGCTCGGCGAACAGCTGCCGGCCGATCGCGATCAACTGCTCCCTACGCTGCGCCGCCGACATCCGTACCCGGGAGGTGGACTTGGGTTTCGCCGCCGCGGCCGGCGCCGGCCGCCGGCCGGCCGGCTCGTCAGTCACCTCGGGCATGTCGCCGCCTCGCTGGCGCTCCGTCACGCCCTGCCGTGGAATGGTGTCTCCGCTGTGCCCGTTCACGTCGTCGCCTCACTGGCGGGCGGCCCCGACCGCCCTGCCGTGCCGTGCGACCGTACCCGGATCGGGCGCGGCCCTCGTCCGCCGAGCCGTCCGGTCCCCCCGCGTCGCTCGGTCATCCGGCCATCCTGCCAGGCGACCCGCCGTGGCACCGCCCGGTTTACTGGGGTGCGACCGGCTTCACGAGCTTGGCCGCGAGGCGTTCGGGCTTCGGCCAGCGCACCTGCGACGCCGCGCCGACCTTCTCGAAGAACCAGATCACCCGCGCCGAGATGTCCACCTGACCCCGCAGCACACCGTGCCGCGCGCTGGTCGGGTCGGCGTGGTGCAGGTTGTGCCAGCTCTCACCGAACGACAGGATCGCCAGCGGCCAGAAGTTCGACGCGCGGTCGCCCTGACGCATCGCGAACGGACGCTCGCCGTACACGTGGCAGACCGAGTTGATCGCCCAGGTGACGTGGTGCAGAAGGCCTACCCGGACCAGCCCGGCCCAGAAGAACGCGGTGAGCGCGCCCTGCCACGACCAGGTCACCAGGCCCCCGATCAGCGCCGGGCCGAGCAGCGAGATGACCACCAGCGCGGGGAAGAGCCGGTCCACCCGGCTGATGTCCCGGTCGGCGATCAGGTCCGGAGCGAAACGCTCCCGGTTGGACAGCTCGCGGCGGAACAGCCAGCCCACGTGGGCGTGGAACAGGCCCCGGGTCAGCGCCCAGACGCTCGTGCCGAAACGCCACGGCGAGTGCGGGTCACCCTCCAGATCGGAGAACGCGTGGTGCCGCCGGTGGTCGGCCACCCACTGGATGATCTCGCCCTGCACCGCCAGCGAACCCGCGACCGCCAGGGTCACCCGCAGCCACCGCTTGGCCTTGAACGAGCCGTGCGTGAAGTAGCGGTGGAAACCCACCGTGATGCCGAGCCCGGAGACCACGTACCAGACCAGGCCGATGATCACGTCCGTCCAGCCCAGCCAGCCGCCCCAGGCGACGGGCACGGCGACCAGCAGCGCGACGAAGGGGATCACGACGAACGCCCACAGGGCAGCCAGGATCCCGGAGGACTGGGTGCCGTCGGTGAGCGGTTTCGGGCCGGGGCCGGTGGTGTTGGGTTCGAGCACGGTGGTGGACATGACACCTCGCAGGGGGGACGGGGAAAAGATCACTAACCTACGCCTACGTCACCGTAACTTACGGCCCGGTAGATCGCACGAGGAACTTTCGAAGAACCGTCGCACGCCCGTACCAAACTGCTGGTCATGACCGATCTGCTCGCCGCCGAGGTGCCTCGCGTACGCCCCGTTGAACAGCTTTCCGTCGCGCGGATTTTCAACCGCCGCGGCATCGGGCGCAACCGTCTCCAACGTCTTCTGAGCGGGGGCCGCCATCGCCGCGGACGGGGGCGCGGTGCCCGAACGTCGTGGATGATCGAGGGGATCATGAGGGATATGAGTGCTGGCGTCGACGAGGTCGGGCGTTAAGGTGTAGCGGCGGGATGCGCATCCTGCCGCGTCGTCCTTCTTGACGATGCGATCGGCCGTGGTGTAATTGGCAACACCCGGGTCTTTGGTACCCGTATTTCAGGTTCGAACCCTGGCGGCCGAGCTATCCCTGAAAGTCCGCTTTGGGTTCTCCTGGGGGTAAGAGGGAACCGTGCCGGGCCTCGTGGTTAGCATGGCCGCGAGAGTGTCCGCCGTCCCGACGGGAGCCACGTCGTGCCCCAGCCCCACCTTCGTACCGTCGTCGTACTTGCCGCCGGTGAGGGCAAGCGGATGAAGTCGACGCTACCCAAGGTGCTGCACCCCCTGCTCGGTCGTACCCTGCTGGGCCACGTGTTGAGCGCGGCAGCGCCGCTGGCCGCCGACCGGACCGTCGTCGTGGTGGGTCACGGCGCCGACCAGGTTCGTGCGCATCTCACCGAGATCGCCCCCGACGCCACGCCCGTGCTGCAGGCCGAGCAGCTCGGCACCGGGCACGCCGTGCGGATCGCGTTGGACGCCGTGCCGGAGGGCGCCGGCACGGTCGTGGTGATCAACGGAGATGTGCCGTTGCTGCGCCCGGAGACGGTGGGCGCGTTGGTGACCGCGCACGAGGAGGCCGCCGCGGCGGCCACCGTGCTGGCCGCCGAGGTGCCCGACCCGACCGGGCTGGGGCGGATCGTCCGGGACGCCGACGGCCGGCTGGAGCAGATCGTCGAGGAGCGCGACGCCGACGCGGCGCAGCGTGCGATCCGCGAGATCAACGCCGGCATCTACGCCTTCGACGCGGTCCGGCTGCGTGACGCCCTGGGCAAGCTCTCCACGGACAACGACCAGGGCGAGGAGTACCTGACCGACGTGTTCGGCCTGCTCCGCTCGGCCGGCGAGCCGGTCGCGGTGCACGTGGCCGTCGACCATGTCGAGACGCTGGGCTGCAACGACCGGGTGGAGTTGGCGTCGCTGCGCCGGCTGCTGCGCGATCGGGTCAACGAGGCGTGGATGCGTACCGGAGTGAGTCTGCTCGACCCGGTGACCACCTGGATCGACGTGACGGTGGCTCTGGACCGCGACGCGGTGGTCGACCAGAACACCCAGCTGCGCGGTGCCACGGTGGTCGGCGCGGGCGCGCTGGTCGGGCCGGACGTCACGCTGGTCGACACCATCGTCGGCGAGGGCGCGTCGGTGGTGCGCAGCCACGCGGTCGGCGCCGAGGTGGGCGCGGGCGCGAGCGTCGGGCCCTACGCGTACCTGCGGCCTGCCGCGCGCCTCGCCGACAAGGCGAAGGTCGGCACGTTCGTCGAGGTGAAGAACTCCGAGATCGGGGCGGGCTCGAAGGTGCCGCACCTGACCTACGTGGGTGACGCGACGATCGGCGAGCAGAGCAACATCGGCGCCGCGTCGGTCTTCGTGAACTACGACGGGGTCAACAAGCACCGTACGGTGATCGGCAGCCACGCCCGGACCGGCGCGGACAACATGTTCGTGGCGCCGGTCGAGGTGGGCGACGGCGCGTACACGGCGGCCGGTTCGGTGATCGTGGACGACGTGCCGCCGGGCGCGATGGGTGTCGCCCGAGCGCGGCAGCGCAACATCGAGGGCTGGGTGGTGATGCGGCGGGCCGGTACGGCGGCGGCCGAGGCCGCGCAGCGTGCCCGCGACGCGAAGGGTGCGCAGCGATCCGGCGACGCGAAGGGTGCGCAGCGATCCGGCGACGCGAAGGGTGCGTCGGAGGCGACCGGGACCGCAAGTGACAGTGAGGCAATGCACGGGCGGGCCGAGACGGTGGGCGGTGCGTCCGGCGCGGGAGATACTGCAACCGAATAGTCCCCGACCCACCACCACCGGGCCGGGAACCGCCGACAAACGGGAGCAGACGGGCCCATGGGCAGCATCGTCGCCGAAAACCGCAAGAGCCTGATGCTCTTCTCCGGACGGGGTTTCCCGGAGTTGGCCAAGGAGATCGGCGAGGTGCTCGGCGTGGCACCGACGCCGGCTGACGCGTACGAGTTCGCCAACGGCGAGATCTTCGTACGGTTCAAGGATTCGGTGCGTGGTTCGGACGCCTTCGTGGTGCAGTCCGTGACGCACGGAGTGAACACCTGGGTCATGGAGACCCTGATCATGGTCGACGCGTTGAAGCGCGGTTCGGCGAAGCGGATCACCGTGGTGCTGCCGTTCTACCCGTACGCGCGGCAGGACAAGAAGCACCGTGGTCGGGAGCCGATCTCGGCCCGCCTGGTGGCGGACCTGCTGAAGACCGCCGGTGCGAACCGGATCCTCACGGTCGACCTGCACACCGCGCAGATCCAGGGCTTCTTCGACGGGCCGGTGGATCACCTCTTCGCGATGGACGTGCTCGCCGAGTACGTGGAGCACAGGTACGCGGGTCGGCCGATGACCGTGGTGGCGCCGGATTCGGGCCGGGTGCGGGTGGCCGAGCGGTGGACCGACCGGCTGGGCGGCTGCCCGTTGGCGTTCATCCACAAGACCCGTGACCCGATGAAGCCGAACCAGGTGGTGGCTAACCGGGTGGTCGGTGAGGTGGAGGGTCGGGTCTGCCTGATCGTCGACGACATGATCGACACGGGTGGGACGATCACGAAGGCGGCGGACATCCTCAAGGAGTCGGGGGCGGCGGAGATCGTGGTGGCGTCCACCCACGCGCTCCTGTCCGACCCCGCCACGGAGCGGTTGAAGAACAGCCCGATCAGCGAGGTCGTGGTGACCAACACGCTGCCGTTGCCGCCCGAGAAGCAGCTCGACAAGTTGACCGTCCTGTCGATCGCGCCGCTGCTGGCGCGGGCGATCCGCGAGGTGTTCGACGACGGCTCGGTGACCACCCTGTTCGGTGGTCTGAGCTGAACCGGGCCAGGTCCGGCGGGCAAAGCTGACAAACTGGTCGAAACGGGCTGATCCGCCAGCGGGCAACACCGCCGGCGGATCAGTCCGGCACCGTGACCGGGGACTGCCGGAAACCTGGGAATTGGCTCGGGTAGACTGGTGCGGTTGCCACGGCGAGGGTGCCCGGCGGGCCGCTGAAGAGCGCCGCACGGAGGCACCGTCATCGACGCGGTGCTCCGGGCAGTCGTTCATGACGCATGAGCCCCAGCGAGCCCCTCGCCCCAGCACCGCCAGACGACAAGCCGCCGCAGCGAAGCATCAGGAGTTTCCCCGTGTCCGAGGTAAAGATCAGCGCCGAGCCCCGCACCGAGTTCGGCAAGGGTGGTGCCCGTCGTACCCGCCGGGCCGGCAAGGTGCCCGCCGTGCTGTACGGCCACGGCGAGAAGCCCAAGCACATCGCGCTGCCGTCGCGGGAGTTCGCCGCCGCGATCCGCAAGGGTGGTGCCAACCAGCTCTTCGCGATCGACATCACCGACGGCACCCAGGTGCTGGCGCTGCCGAAGGCGATCCAGCGTGACCCGATCAAGGACACCTTCGAGCACGTGGACCTGCTGCTGGTCCGCCGCGGCGAGAAGGTCACCGTCGAGGTCCCGGTCCAGCTGACCGGTGAGGCCGCGAAGGACACCCTGATCGTGCACGACCACGACACCCTCTCGGTGACCGCCGACGCCACCAAGGTGCCGGACCACCTGGAGGCGTCGATCGAGGGCGCCGAGGCGGGCACCACGATCACCGCCGCCGACGTCGAGCTGCCCTCCGGCGTGGAGCTGGCCGCCGACTCGGAGCTGCCGGTCGCCTCGGTGACCGCCGCGCCGACGGCGGAGCAGCTCGAGGCGACGCTGCCCGAGGTCGAGACGGCCACCGACGAGGCCGAGGCCGAGGTCGGCGAGACCACCGAGGGCTCCGAGGGCGCGGACTCCGCCCCGGCCGCCGAGGGCGACGAGAACACCGAGGCGCGTACCGAGGCCTGATCGGTTCGTACTCTGCTGGCAGGCGTCCCCGAGCTTCGGGGGCGCCTGTCGGTGTATCGGGAGTCGGCGCAGACGTTTTGAGGGGCGGATCGTGACGGACGAGGCGGGACCGTGGCTGGTGGTCGGCCTGGGCAACCCGGGGCGGGAGTACGCCGGGAACCGGCACAATGTCGGGTTCATGGTGGCCGAGCTGCTGGCGGGGCGTGTCGGCGCGCGGTTCGGTCGGCACAAGCGGGCGGTGGCCGAGGTCGCCGAGGGGCGGCTGGGGTTCGGTGGTCCGAAGCTGGTGCTGGTGAAGCCACTGACGTACATGAACCTCTCCGGTGGGCCGGTGGCGGCGCTGTCGCAGTTCTACAAGGTGCCCCCGGCGCAGGTGGTCGCGGTGCACGACGAGCTGGACATCGAGTTCGGCCAGGTGCGGATCAAGTTCGGTGGCGGCGAGGGCGGGCACAACGGCCTGCGGTCGATGTCCAAGTCGTTGGGCACCAAGGACTACGTCCGGGTGCGGTTCGGGGTGGGTCGCCCGCCGGGGCGGCAGGATCCGGCGGACTACGTGCTGTCGGATTTCGGCGCGGCGGAGCGCAAGGAGCTCGATTTCCTGGTGGACCGGGCTGCCGACGTGGTGGAGTCGGTGATCGTCAAGGGCGTGGAGCCGACCCAGAACCTGTATCACGGGGGTTGAGTCGGGCGGTGCGTACCGGATTGGAAACGCCGGGCCGGTAGTCTGCGCCTTTCGGCGTGCCGTGACCGGCGACGCGGGTCGCGGCCGATCGGTGCGTGCGGGCACGGCCGCGGCGAGGCGACGGGAGCGGGCAGATGGGCAGTCCTCCGATGATCGACGGGGCGTTCGCCCGGTGGTTGGCCTCCCGGGCCGGTCAGGCGCTGCTGGACCTGCGTACGGAGTTGGGCTTCTCGGACACCGGGGCGCTGAAGTCGGCCGGGGACAAGGTGTCGCACGACCTGATCCGCACGGAGTTGGCGCGGTGGCGGCCGGGGGACGCGGTGCTCTCCGAGGAGGACGAGGGCTCGCGGTTGGCCTGGGCGGCAGAGGTGAACGCGGGAGCGGTGTCCCGGCTGACCGCGGACCGGGTCTGGATCATCGATCCGCTGGACGGCACCCGGGAGTTCGCCGAGGAGGGCCGCTCGGACTGGGCGGTGCACGTGGCGCTCTGGGCGCGGAGCGCGCCGAGCCCGCACGGGCTGGTCGCCGGTGCGGTGGGGTTGCCGGCGCAGCACCGGGTGCTGGGCACCGACTATCCGCCGGCGTACCCGCCGATGACGGTCGAGGCGGCGACCGCCGGCGAGCGCAAGATCCGGCTGGCGGCGAGTCGGAGTCGACCGCCGGTGTTCCTCACCGACCTGGCCGAGGATGTGGGCGCGCACCTGGTGCCGATGGGTTCCGCCGGGGCGAAGATCGCCGCGGTGGTGACCGGCGAGGTGGACGCGTACATCCATGCCGGCGGGCAGTACGAGTGGGACTCGGCGGCGCCGGTCGCTGTGGCGACGGCCACCGGACTGCACGCTTCCCGGATCGACGGTTCTGCGCTTCGATACAACGAGGCGGATCCGCGCCTGCCGGACCTGCTGGTCTGTCGCAAGGATCTCGCCAGCCGGTTGCTTGCAGCGCTGCAGAGGCATTCCGGGTAGCCTGAGCGCACTTCTTGACATGTCCGACCGGAAAGGTCTGGAAATCGGATGAGCGAGCGAGTGTCATGACCTCCCCCGCGGCCTACCGCGTCTCCCACCTGGACGCTCTCGAGGCGGAGAGCATCTTCGTGATGCGTGAGGTTGTCGCCGAGATGGAACGTCCGGTGCTGCTCTTCTCCGGCGGCAAGGACTCGATCGTCATGCTGCGGTTGGCGCAGAAGGCGTTCGCTCCGGCCAACATCCCCTTCCCCGTCATGCACGTCGACACCGGCCACAACTTCCCCGAGGTGCTGGAGTACCGCGATCAGCGGGTCACCGAGCTGGGGTTGCAGCTCGTGGTGGCGAGCGTGCCGGAGGCCCTCGCCAGCGGCATGGTCCGGGAGTCCGGCGACGGCATGCGCAACCGGATCCAGACGCCCGTGCTGCTCGACGCGGTGGAGAAGCACCGCTTCGACGCGCTGTTCGGCGGCGCCCGCCGGGACGAGGAGAAGGCGCGGGCCAAGGAGCGGGTGTTCAGCTTCCGCGACGAGTTCGGCCAGTGGGACCCGAAGAACCAGCGCCCGGAGCTGTGGTCGCTCTACAACGGCCGGCACCACCCGGGCGAGTCGATCCGGGTCTTTCCGCTGTCCAACTGGACCGAGCTGGACGTCTGGCACTACATCGCCAGCGAGCGCATCCCGCTGCCGTCGATCTACTACGCCCACGAGCGTGAGGTGATCGAGCGCGACGGCATGCTCTACGCGGTCAACGAGTTCTTCCGGCCGCGCGCCGGCGAGGAGCGGTTCAAGGCCCAGGTGCGGTACCGCACCGTCGGCGACGCCTCCTGCACCGCGGCGGTCCGCTCGGACGCGGACACCGTGGAGAAGGTCATCGAGGAGGTGGCGGCCACCCGGATCACCGAGCGGGGCGCGACCCGTGGTGACGACCGGGTCAGCGAGGCCGCCATGGAGGACCGTAAGCGGGAGGGCTACTTCTGATGAGCACCGAGATCGTGGCCCCGGCCGCCGGCACCGAGACCGCGCCCGAGGCACGGGCGATGGACCTGCTGCGGTTCGCGACCGCCGGCAGCGTGGACGACGGCAAGTCGACCCTGATCGGCCGGCTGCTGTACGACACCAAGTCGCTCTTCACCGACCAGTTGGAGGCCGTGGAGGCGGTCAGCGCGGCCCGGGGCGACGAGTACACCAACCTCGCGCTGCTCACCGACGGCCTGCGCGCCGAGCGGGAGCAGGGCATCACCATCGACGTGGCGTACCGCTACTTCGCCACGCCCCGGCGCAAGTTCATCATCGCGGACACTCCCGGGCACATCCAGTACACCCGGAACATGGTCACCGGCGCCTCCACGGCCGACCTGGCGCTGATCCTGGTCGACGCGCGCAAGGGCCTGGTCGAGCAGTCCCGCCGGCACGCGTTCCTCTGCTCGCTGCTGCGGGTGCCGCACCTGGTGTTGTGCGTCAACAAGATGGACCTGGTCGACTGGTCGCAGGAGGTCTACGAGCGGATCGCCGACGAGTTCACCGCGTTCGCCGCGAAGCTCGACGTACCGGACCTGACGGTGGTGCCGATCTCCGCGCTGCGGGGCGACAACATCGTGGCCCGGTCGGAGAACATGCCGTGGTACGAGGGCCCGTCGCTGCTGCACCACCTGGAGCGGGTGCACATCGCCAGTGACCGTAACCTGGTCGACGTCCGGTTCCCGGTGCAGTACGTGATCCGTCCGCAGTCGACCACGGTCACCGACTACCGCGGCTACGCCGGTCAGGTCGCGTCGGGTGTGCTCAAACCGGGCGACGAGGTGATGGTGCTGCCGTCCGGCTTCACCAGCCGGATCGCCGCCGTCGAGACCGCCGACGGGCCGGTCGCGGAGGCGTTCCCGCCCATGTCGGTGACGGTACGGCTGGCCGACGAGATCGACATCTCCCGGGGCGACATGATCTGCCGGCCGAACAACGCGCCCGCCGTCGCCCAGGACATCGAGGCGATGGTCTGCTGGATGGACGAGACGGCCCCGCTGCGGGTCGGTGGCCGGTACGCCATCAAGCACACCACCCGTTCGGCACGGGCGATCGTGCGCGGGCTGCACTACCGGTTGGACATCAACTCGCTGCACCGGGACGAGTCGGCGGACGAGCTGCGGCTCAACGAGATCGGTCGGGTCCGGCTGCGCACGACGGTGCCGCTGCTGGCCGACGAGTACCGCCGCAACCGTACGACGGGCGGCTTCGTCATCATCGACGAGACCACCAACCGCACGGTAGGCGCCGCCATGATCGTCGAAGCCGCCTAACCCTCAAACCTCCACCCCACGTCGTGTTGATCAAGAGGTTCGCGTCAGAAATCGCGCAGATTCTGACGCGAACCTCTTGATCACCGGGCTGGACGCGGGTGGTGGGGTGGGGTGGTGGGGTGGGGTGGGTGGGGTTAGGGGAGGCGGGTTGCGCCGGGGGAGGGCAGGACCGGGGTCGTGGTGGGGGCCGGGTAGTTGCGCTCGGCGTAGGCGAGCCTGACTGCGTCGGCTACCGCTTCGACTCGGTCGGTCTCGACCAGGGCGAGGACGCAGCCACCGAATCCGCCGCCCGTCATGCGCGCGCCCAACGCGCCGGCCGACAGCGCCGCCTCGACCGCCGTGTCGATCTCCGGCACGGTGATCTCGAAGTCGTCGCGCATCGAGACGTGCGAGGCGGTGAGCAGCGGGCCGATGTCCCGGACCCGGCCGGCGCGCAACAGCGCGACGGTGTCGAGCACGCGCTGGTCCTCGGTGACCACGTGCCGGACCCGGCGCCGGGTCTCGGCGTCGTCGAGCCGGGCCAGGGCGGCGTCGAGCTCGTCGACGGTCACGTCGCGCAGCGCGGGCACCCCGAGCGCCTTGGCGGCGGCCTCGCAGGAGCGGCGGCGGGCGGCGTACTCACCATCGGCGTGCCGGTGCGGCGCGCGGCTGTCGACGACCAGCACGGTCAGCCCGGCGGCGTCCAGGTCGAACGGGATGTGCTCGACGGACTCGTCGCGGCAGTCGAGGAAGAGCGCGTGCCCGGCGCGGCAGCGGATCGCCGCGGACTGGTCCATGATGCCGGTCGGCGCGCCCACGTAGACGTTCTCCGCCCGCTGCGCCAGCCGGGGCTGTCGTTCGGCGGGCAGCTCCAGCCCCGCGAGGTCGAGCAGGGCGGCGAGCACGGCGGACTCGAGCGCGGCCGACGAGGAGAGCCCGGAACCCAGCGGCACGTCGGAGGCGATGGCCAGCCGGGCGCCGGGCACCGCGTGGCCGGCGTCGCGCAGCGCCCAGACCACCCCGGCCACGTACGCGCCCCAGCCGGTCACCCGGCCGGGCTCGGCCACGTCGTCCGCCTCGAAGGTGATCGTCTCGTCGGAGAGCTCGGACCAGACCGTCCAGCGTTCGTCGTCCCGCCGGTCGGCGGCGACCACGGTACGCATGGGAAGCGCGAACGGCAGCACGAACCCGTCGTTGTAGTCGGTGTGCTCGCCGATCAGGTTGACCCGACCGGGCGCGGCCCAGAGGCCGGCGGCCGAGGCGTCGTACTGGTCGGTGAAGCCGGCGGCGGCCCGCTCGGCGACGTCACCGGTGGGGCTGGTCATGGTGCCTCCTTGTTCGGCACTGCGGGGCTCGCACACCCGGCTCACTCGGCGGGCTCACGACTGCTCCAGGACGTGGGCGCGGTAGAAGGCCCAGGCGTCGCCGACCATGTCGTGCAGGGTGGGCTTGCGCGGCACCCATCCCAGCTCGTCACGGGCCAGCGCGGAGGAGGCGACCAGTTCGGCCGGGTCGCCCTCGCGGCGCGGCGCGACCTCGACCGGGAGCTGGTGGCCGGTGACCTCGCGGACCACGTCGACCACCTGGCGGTTGGTGAAGCCGTTTCCGTTGCCGAGGTTGTAGATGCGGTGCTGACCCGCGGTGGCGGCGTCCAGCGCGAGCAGGTGCGCGCGGGCGAGGTCGGCGACGTGGATGTAGTCGCGTACGCAGGTGCCGTCCACGGTCGGGTAGTCGTCGCCGAAGAGTTGGAGCTTCTCCCGCCGGCCGGCGGCGACCTCCAGGGCGATCGGGATGAGGTGCGTCTCCGGGTCGTGCCGCTCGCCGAGTGCGACGTCGCCGGCGAGGTGCGCTCCGGCCACGTTGAAGTAGCGCAGGGACACGGCGGCCAGCCCGTGCGCGTCGGCCTCGGAGGTGAGCGCCATGTCGACCGCGAGCTTGGTGGCGCCGTACGTGTTGGTGGGCGCCTTGACCGCGGTCTCCGGAATCGGCAGCTCGGTGGGGTTGCCGTAGACGGCGGCGGTGGAGGAGAAGACCATCCGGGGCACCCGGGCGGCCCGGACCGCGTTGATCAGGGCGAGCGTGCCGACCGTGTTGTTCTCCCAGTACAGCTCGGGTTTCACCATCGACTCGCCGGCGGCGATGAGGGCGGCGAAGTGCAGCACCCCGTCGAAGCCGGCGTCGGGGGTGAGGACCTGGGCGGCGTCGTGAATGGACGCCTCGACGTGCGTCGCGTCCGGAGCGAGCGCCTCGCGGTGACCGGTGCGCAGGTCGTCCAGGACGACGACCTGGTGGCCGGCGTCGAGCAGCATCCGGGTCACCACGCTGCCGATGAAGCCGGCACCCCCGGTGACGAGCAGTTTCACGTCGTTGCCTCCTGCCTGGCCCGCCGGGACGTGGCCCTTGGTGATCACCCTACGGCGGCGCTCGGGAGCGGTGTGGATCGCGCCGCACGCCATTCCATCATAATCTCTCACGTTTAAACAGAGCCGCACATCTCCGGTGCGGCGGGCACCCGGTGTCTACCATCTCTTTCATGCGGGAAGCAGCCCGTTCCGGGCTCCGGCGGCGGGTGCGGAAACGGTCCCGCCGTGACCCCGGGCCGCTCGCGCGGGCCGTCGCCCGGGTGCTGGTGCGCACCGCCGACGGCGCGACCCGCCTCGTCACCGATCTGCTCGGTACCGGCCCGGCGGCCGGCCGGGAACGCATCTCCGAGGCCGAGCTGCGGGACCTCGTGGCGGTCAACACGGTGCTCGACCCGGACGAGCGGCGGATCATCGACGAGGTGCTGGTGGCCGGGGCGAGTCTCGTCCGCGAGGTGATGATGCCCCGTACCGAGGTGGTCTTCCTGCCGGCCCGGCTGACCATCGCCGAGGCCGCCCGGCTGGTACGGGCCGAGACGCACTCGCGGTACCCGGTCACCGACGGCACCCAGGACGACGTGGTCGGGTTCGTGCACCTGCGGGACGTGCTGCTCCGTCCGGACGCCGACCCCTGCGCCACGGTGGGCGAGCTGACCCGCGAGGTCAAGCAGGTGCCGGGGAGCAAGCGGGTCCTGGCCGCGCTGACCGAGATGCGCCGGGAAGGGCACCACCTGGCGGTGGTGGTCGACGAGTACGGCGGAACCGCCGGCATCGTCACCCTGGAGGACCTGATCGAGGAACTCGTCGGAGAGATCCACGACGGGTACGGCAGGCCGCCCGACCCGAGCCACGTCGGCCTGCCGGCCGTGGTCGACGGCCGGCTCAACCTCGCCGACTTCGCCGAGCGGACCGGTGTGGCGCTCCCCGCCGGTCCGTACGAGACCGTCGGCGGGTACGTGATGGCAGTCCTGGGCCGCCTGCCGCTGACCGGCGACGAGGTGCCGGTGCCCGGCGAGCCGCCCGACGGCGGCGGGCCCGATCCGGCGGCACCGGCCGACGGTTGGCTCCTGCGCGTGCTGGCCCTGGACGGACGCCGGGTCGCCCGGCTCGCGGTGACGGCGGCCCGGATGCCGGAGCAGCGGCGCGATCCCGCCGTCAGCCATCAGCGCGAGGCGGACCGGGGCGCGGCGGGACAGCAGCGGGGCACCGCGGTCGGGCCGGGTCCACGGCCGGGGACGAGCGGGCCACGCGAGGTCAGCGCCCCGACACCGGCTGGCCGGGGCCGACGCGCCGGCCCGTCATGACGGCTCCGCATGCTTGCTGACAGAATTATCGCCATGCCCGACGTTCCCGAGCGACCCCGCGTCTTCTCCGGCATCCAGCCGACGGCCGACTCGTTCCACCTCGGCAACTACCTGGGAGCCGTGCGGCACTGGGTGGCCCTGCAGGACACCCACGACGCGTTCTACTGCGTGGTGGACCTGCACGCGATCACCGCCGGTCACGATCCGGCGGTGCTGCGCCAGCGGACCAGGGTGGCGGCCGCCCAGCTCTTCGCGGTCGGTATCGATCCGGACCGCAGCACCCTGTTCGTACAGTCGCAGGTGCCCGAGCACCCGCAGCTGGCGTGGGTGCTCGGCTGCATCACCGGTTTCGGCGAGGCCAGCCGGATGACGCAGTTCAAGGACAAGTCGCAGAAGCAGGGCAACGAGCGGGCCAGCGTCGGGCTGTTCACCTACCCGGTCCTGCAGGCCGCCGACATTCTGCTCTACCAGGCCAACGCGGTGCCGGTCGGCGAGGACCAGCGTCAGCACCTGGAACTCTCCCGCGACCTGGCCCAGCGGTTCAACTCGCTGTTCGGCGCGACGTTCACGATCCCCGCGCCGCACATCGTCAAGGACACCGCGAAGATCACCGACCTGCAGGACCCGACGGCCAAGATGTCCAAGTCGTCGTCCTCGCCGGCCGGCATCATCGACCTGCTGGAAGACCCGGCCCGCTCGGCGAAGAAGATCCGCTCCGCGGTGACCGACACCGGTCGGGAGATCGTCTTCGACGCCGAGACCAAGCCGGGCGTGTCCAACCTGTTGACCATCTACTCGGCGCTCAGCGGGCGTGGCATCGACGACCTGGTGTCCGCGTTCGCCGGTCGCGGCTACGGCGACCTCAAGAAGGAGTTGGCCGATCAGGTGGCGGAGTTCGTCCGTCCCATCCAGGAGCGCACGCGCACGTACCTCGACGACCCCGCCCAACTGGACAAGCTGCTCGCCGCCGGGGCGGAGAAGGCCCGGTCCGTGGCCGGCGCGACGCTGCGGTCCGCGTACGAGCGGGTCGGTTTCTTCCCGCCGGTGCGCGGCGAATAGCGCTGCGGGGACGGGTGGGCGAATCGGTGGCCGACGTGGCGGCACGGAGCGTGGATCGCAGCGGCGGGATGCCCCCGCCGGGCGACACCGTGCAGATCGGCATCGCGGTGGACATCCCGGAGCCGTGGGGGGCACAGCTCACCCGGCGACGGGTCGAGGCGGGTGATCCCCTCGCGGTGCCCGCGCACGTGACGCTGCTCGGCCCGACCGAGATCCCGACCGACGTGCTGCCGGGCATCGAGCGGCACCTCGCCGCCGTGGCCGCCGCGCATCTGCCGTTCACGCTGCACCTGCGGGGGACCGGCACGTTCCGGCCGGTGACGCAGGTGGTGTTCGTCGCGGTGGCCGCCGGCATCAGCGAATGCGAGTTGCTGGCCGCGGCCATCGCGGCCGCGCCGGGTCTGCACCGCCAGACCCGCTTCCCGTACCATCCGCACGTCACCGTCGCGCATGACGTCGCTCCGGAGGCGTTGGACAAGGTGTACGAGGATCTGGCCGACTTCTCCGCGATGTTCGAGGTCGACGCGTTCACCCTGTTCTCGCACAGTGGGCCGGCCCGGTGGCAGCCCCGCCGGGACTTCCGCCTCGGCGACTGACGTTCGGCGGCGCGCCGGCTGGCGAGCGGTCTTGTACTGGTTGCCGGGACGGCGGCGGGAGATCGGCGAGGATGATCGCGTGAACGTGATCGGCCGGATCGAGGCGGGCATCGACCGCTGGGTGGGTGCCGCGCGTGCCCGGTCGGGCCTGTTCGACCACGTCTGGCGTGCCGGGACGCTCTACGCCGACGTGCTGGCAGGAAGGCTCGCCGCGGCGATCGCGTACTACGGCTTCTTCGCCGTCTTCGCTCTCGCCCTGGTCGCGTACTCCGTCTTCGGCGCGATCCTGGAGGACAACGACGAGGTCAGCGAGGCGGCGACCGGGTTCCTGAAGGAGAACCTGCCGTTCCTGGACGCGCAGCAGATCGCGAACTCCAGCGGCACGGTCGGTGTGGTCGGCCTGGTCATCCTCGTGTTCACCGGCATCGGCTGGGTGGAGGCGATCCGCTCCTCGCAGCGGCTCATGTACGCGCTCAACCAGCAGCCCGGCAACCTCGTGGTCCGGCGGCTGGTCGACCTCGGGGTGATGATCGGCGTCTTCGTGCTGCTCGGTCTCTCCGTGGCGGCGGTGGACGCGTTGGAATCCCTGCTGCGCTTTCTGCTGCGCAGCACCGGGTCGGTCGGCCTGACCACCGTCAGCGCCGTCCTCAGCGTGCTGGTCAACGCGGTGCTCGCCACCGCGCTGCTGCTCGCGGTGCCCCGGCTGCGGATGAGCCGGTCCCGGCTGCGTCCGGTGGTGCTGCTGGTCGCGGTCGGCATCACGCTGCTCAACACGCTCGGGCGGTACTACGTGGTGCGCACCGAGCGGAACCCGGCGTACACCGTGGTGGCCGGTGCGGTCGGTCTGCTGCTCTACCTCTACCTGCTGAACCAACTGGTGCTGTTCGGCGCGGCGCTGCTCGCGACCAGCCGGAGTGGGCGCGTGGTAGACCTGGCGGCGGGCGCCCCCGTGGTGGATGTCGACGAGGACACCGACCCCGGCGCCCCGGGCGGTGCGGGGTGAGGGTGGAGATGTCCGACGTGCTGATCACCGTCGACCAGGACTCGCCGGTGCCGCCGTACGAGCAGGTGCGTGTGCAGCTCGCCGAGCTGATCGGCGACGGCCGGTTGCCGGTGGGCAGCCGCCTGCCCACCGTCCGGCAGCTCGCGGCCGACCTGCGACTGGCCGCGAACACGGTGGCGCGGGCCTACCGGGAGCTGGAGGCGGCTGGCCTGTTGCAGACCCGGGGACGCAACGGCACCTTCGTCGCTCCCGGGCGGGACGACGCCGTCGACCGGCTGCACCGGTTCGCCGTCGACTACGCCGCCGAGGCGCGGCGGCTCGGCGTGACCCCGGATCGTGCTGTCGCTCTCGTGCGGGCCGCCCTGGACGCCACCCGACACGACTGAGCCGACCGGTCTCTCATCGACCGCCGGACGGGCGGTAACTGAGCAGAACGGCACCGGCGCTCACGTTCGCGGACCATGATGAGCCCGTGGGCGCACTCATGACACTGGACCTGCCGGCCGACTCGCCGATGCTCGGCCTGCCGTGGATCATCACCTTCGGGCCGCTCGGTGACCTGGACGAGTGGGAGCCGGTGGTCTGCGGGCCGTACGAACGGCCACACGCGTTGGCGTTGGCCGAGGCGGTGGTGGCCGAGGAGCAGCTGATGGCCGTGGTGGAACCGCTGCTGCCGGCGCTGTCGGCCGACGAGATCCGCAGTGAGATCGCCGCCGCGCAGGTGGCCGCCGAGGACGAGGCCCGGCAGGTCGAGGGGGCCGACCTGTACGGAGACTTCGAGGACGTGATCGACGAGGAGTTGGACGCGGCGGCCGACGAGGCGGGTCACGGCGAGCCCGCCGAGCCACCGGACGAGGCCGAGGTGCGCGCCGGCTTCACCCGGATCGCGGCGCTGCTCACCGCGAAGTGACGCGGCGGGTCAGGGCCCGGGGCCGGAGCGCACCACGGGCGTCACACGAGCACCGGCGCCGCGCGGAATCCGTTCCGCGTGGCGCCGGTGCACCTCACCCCCCACCACAAGGGGTCGGCAGCCCAGTCGCCCGTTGGCGCGGGGCACGACGGACGACCAGGTCGAGATTGGCTTACCCGCTCAGCGCCGTTCGAACCAGGCGGCCGCGTCGACGGGCAACAGGTGGTCGGTGAGCGGCGCGCTCGCCACGACCGGCGTGCCGTACCCGTCGAGTGCCACGGGCGCTGCGCCGAGGTTGACGACGCAGGTCAGCACGGTGTCACCCGCGCCGCGGGAGAACGCCAACACGCCCGGCTCGGTCTGCGACCAGGTGACCTCGCCGGCGTCGGCGGCCAGCGCCGGGTGCTCGCGGCGGATGCGCAGGGCCGTCCGGTACAGCTCCAGCGTCGAGCCCGGGGCGCCGGCCTGCGTGGCGACCGACAGGGCGCGCCAGGTCGCCGGGGCGGGCAGCCAGCTCAGCTCGCTGCCGGCCGGCCCGAAGCCGTACGGCGCCAGCTCTCCACTCCACGGAATCGGCACCCGGCAGCCGTCGCGGCTCTCACCCGTACGCAGGAACGCCGGATCCTGCCGTAGCTCGTCGGGGAGGTCGAGAACCTCGGGCAGGCCCAACTCCTCACCCTGGTAGAGGTAGGCCGAGCCGGGGAGCGCGAGCATCAGCAGGCTGGCGGCACGGGCCCGGCGCAGCCCGTCGGGGCCGTCGCCGTAGCGGGTGACGTGCCGCTGCTTGTCGTGGTTGGACAGCACCCAGGTGGTGGGCGCGCCGACCACCGTCGCTTCGGCGAGGGCGGTGTCGATCACCTTGCGGAACGAGTCGGCCGACCAGGTGGCGTCGAGAAAGTCGAAGCTGAACGCCTGGTGCAGCTCGTCCGGGCCGATGTAGCGGGCCAGCCGCTCCGGCGTCTCGGCCCACGCCTCGGCGACCGCCATCCGGCCGCCCGGGTAGCTGTCCAGGATGGGCCGCCACGCGCGGTAGATCTCGTGGACCTCGTCCTGGTCGAAGTAGGGCAGGCGACCCTTGCCGAGTAGTTCGACCTGGCGTTGCCCGGTCGTCGCCGTGCTGAAGCCGACGTCCGGCAGCCCTTCGGCCTTGATCATGCCGTGGGCCACGTCGACGCGGAAGCCGTCCACGCCCCGGTCCAGCCAGAACCGCAGCACGTCCTCGAACTCGGCGCGAACCTCCGGGTGCCGCCAGTTCAGGTCCGGCTGGGCCGGGTCGAACAGGTGCAGGTACCACTGGCCGTCGGCGATCCGGGTCCAGGCGGGGCCGCCGAAGATGCTCTCCCAGTCGTTGGGGGGCAGTTCGCCGTGCGCGCCCTTGCCGTCGGCGAAGAGGTAGCGGGCCCGCTCGGGCGAGCCGGGACCGGCGGCGAGGGCGTCGACGAACCAGCGGTGCGCGCTGGACGTGTGGTTGGGCACCAGGTCGACGATGATCCGCAGGCCGAGGCTGTGCGCGTCGGTGATCATCGCGTCGAAGTCGGCGAGTGTGCCGAACATCGGGTCGACGTCCCGGTAGTCCGCGACGTCGTACCCGCCGTCGACCATCGGCGAAGTGTAGAAGGGGGTCAGCCAGAGCGCGTCCACCCCGAGGTCGCGGAGGTACGGCAGGCGCTCCCGGATGCCCGCCAGGTCGCCGACGCCGTCCCCGTTGCTGTCGGCGAAGCTGCGCACGTAGACCTGGTAGACGACCGCGGAGCGCCACCAGTCGTCGTCCGTGCGGGGCAGGGTGATGGTGGTGCTGACGGTCATTGGTGATGTTTCCCCGTCTGTCTCAGGCTCGGGCGCGGCTGTGCGAGCAATATGCCGGCCGCCCTTGCAAGAGTCAAGCAGATCTTGCGTAAGGAAACCGCACGGCGGCCGGGGCCACCGCCGTGGAGCCGCGGACGACCAGCTCGGGGCGGAACAGGTATTCGGAGTGCGGGGCGCCGTGCCCGTTGATCTCGTCCACCAGGGCCCGGACCGCCGCCACCGCCATCGCGGTGACCGGTTGCCGCACGGTGGTCAGCGGCGGGTCGGTGAAGGCCATCAGCGGCGAGTCGTCGTAGCCGACCACCGAGAGGTCTCCCGGAACGGACAGGCCGCGTTGCCGGGCCGCCCGCACGGCGCCGAGCGCCATGAGGTCGGAGCCGCAGACCAGCCCGGTCACACCACGGTCGAGCAGCCGGCCGGCCGCCGCCTCGCCACCCTCCACACCGAACAGCGTCAGCTCGGCCAGCGGGCCGAGATCCGCCTCGGCGACGCCGGCCAGCCGGGTCATCGCCGCCCGCCAGCCGGCCACCCTGCGCCGCACCGGCACGAACCGGTCCGGGCCGGTGATCAGGCCGATCCGCCGGTGTCCCAGCGCGACGAGGTGGGCCACCGCCAGGTCGGCGGCCTCCCGGTCGTCGCAGGAGACGAAGGGCGCCGCGACGTCGGGGACGTACCCATTGATCATTACGACCGGCAGCGGCCGGGCGATCAGCGCCCGGTAGCGGTCGTGGTTGGCGGCGGTGTCGGCGTGCAGGCCGGAGACGAAGACGATTCCGGAGACCTGCCGGTCCAGCAGCATCTCCACGTACTCGTCCTCGGTCACGCCGCCGGCGGTCTGGGTGCAGAGCACCGGGGTGAACCCACTCTGCGCCAGTGTCGACTCGATGACCTGCGCGAACGCCGGGAAAATCGGATTGTCCAGCTCCGGCACCACCAGGCCGACCAGGCCGGCGCTGCGCTTGCGCAGTCGCGCCGGGCGCTCGTAGCCGAGTACGTCGAGGGCGGTGAGAACGGCCTGCCGGGTCTCCGGTGCCACGCCGGGGCGGTCGTTGAGCACCCGCGACACCGTGGCCTCGCTGACTTCGGCCTGCTGGGCGATGTCGGACAGTCGAGCGCGCATGGCGGCACTGTAGTCCATCGGCAAGTTCTTGCGGGGTGCTCTGCAAACCCTTCCATTGTCTGCAACGTCTTGCTAACGTCCCCGCAACATACGAGCGCGGCGTGGCAATATCGCTGCGCCAATCAGCAAGAACTTTCAGCTTTCCACTGGCGGGGCGTCCTTCCCCCGGCGGACCCGCCATGACGACAGGAGTACCGATGCGCATCCGTACCGCGGGTGTGGTTGCCGTTCTCGGCCTGGCGCTCGCCGCCTCCGGCTGTGGTGGCGACAGCGACGAGCCGGCCACGAAGGAAACCCCCACGGCCGCCGGCGGCAAACTGGTGATCTGGGCCGACGACAAGCGGACCGCGGCGCTCAAGCCGTTCGCCGAGAAGTTCGGCCAGGAGAACGGCGTCACCGTCGAGGTGCAGGCCGTCCCGAACGAGGACCTCCAGAACAACTTCGTCACCGTGTCGAGCCAGGGCGGTGGCCCGGACGTGGTGATCGGCGCGCACGACTGGATCGGCAACCTGGTCCAGAACGGCGCCATCGATCCGGTGCAACTGCCCGCCGAGCAGAAGGCAGCCTTCAGCGAGAGCGCGGTCAAGGCCGTCACGTTCAACGGCCAGCTCTACGGCGTGCCGTACGCCCAGGAGAACCTGGCACTGATCCGCAACACCGACCTGGCCCCCGAGGCCCCGAAGACGATCGAGGACCTGGTCGCCGCCGGCAAGCAGCTCAAGGCGCAGAAGAAGGTCACCGAGACGCTCTGCCTCCAGGTCGGACAGAAGGGCGACGCGTACCACATCTACCCGCTGTACGCCTCTGCCGGCGGCTACCTCTTCGGCACCACCGCGAACGGGGACTACGACCCGAAGGACCTCGGCGTCGGCAAGCCGGAGTCGATCGCCGCGTTCAAGAAGATCGCCGCGCTCGGCGAGAAGGGCGAGGGCGTGCTGAAGCGATCCATCGCCGACACCAACGCGACCGCGACCTTCACCGGCAAGAAGTGCGCCTTCCTGGTCTCCGGGCCGTGGGCCACCGCCGACGTGAAGAAGGCCGGCATCGCGTACGACATCTCCGCCGTACCCGGCTTCGCTGGCGGCAAGGCGGCCGCTCCGTTCATCGGCGTGCAGTCCTTCTACGTGGCGGCCAAGGGCAAGAACAAGGCGCTCGCCCAGGAGTTCGTCGTCAACCACGTCGCGAAGCAGGAACTGGCGGTGGCGCTCTACCAGGCCGACCCGCGTCCGCCGGCGTTGACCGCCGCGCTGGACCAGGTCAAGGGCAGCGACCCGGACCTGGCCAAGTTCATCGAGGCCGGCAGGAACGGCCAGGTGCTCCCGGCCATCCCGGCCATGGCCGCGATCTGGGACCCGTTCGGCAAGGCGGAGGCCGCCGTCATCGGCGGCGCCGATCCGACCAGCACGGTCACCGCGGCCGGCCGGACGATCGCCGGTTCGATCAAGTAATGAGTACGCCGCTGTCCGGCCCGGGGACTGCCCAGCAGGCTCCGGGCCGGGGGCCCGTGGGCACCGGGTCCCCGCGCACGTCCCGTACCGCGCGGAACCACGCGCCGATCACCGCGGCCGGCCTCGCCGCGAAGGTGATCCTGCTCGGCCTGGTGGCCGGGATCGCGATCTGGGCGGCGTTCCCGCTCGTGGAGGCCGGACAGTGGATCGGGCTGGCGGTGCTGGCGCTGACCACCGCCGCGCTGTTCTACCTGTACGCGGGCCGCCGGCACGTCCCGGCGAAGTACCTCGTCCCGGGCACGCTCCTTTTGATCGCCTTCCAGATCGTGCCGGTCCTCTACACCGCGAGCACGGCCTTCACCAACTTCGGCGACGGCCACCGGGGCAGCAAGGAGGACGCGATCGTCGCGATCCAGAGCAGTTCGGTGCGGCAGGTCGCGGGCTCCGCCCAGTACCCGATGTCCGTCGCCACGAAGGGCGACCCCGCCACCGGCGCCCTGGTCTTCCTGGTCACCGACCCGGCGACCGACACCGTCTCCGTCGGCGACAGCGGCGGTCTGCGTCCGCTCGACCCCGGCAGGGTCACCGTCGCCCCCGGTGGGAAGGTCACCGCCGCCGACGGCTACACGGTGCTGAACGTCGGTCAGGCCAGCGCGCGCAGCAGGGACATCACCGACCTGGTGGTGCCGACCGCCGGCGGCGCGCTGCGCTCGTCCGGCCTGTCCCGGGCGTACGAGGGCAGGGCCGTGCGGGCGTACGACGCGGGCTGCGACTGCGTCCGGGACAGTGACAGCGGCAGGACCTGGACTGCGGACGGCGGAGCCGGCGCGTTCGTCGCCGCCGACGGCGAGCGGCTGGCCCAGGGGTGGAAGGTGAACGTCGGGCTGTCCAACTTCACCCGGATACTCACCGACGAGCGGATCTCCGGGCCGTTCCTCGGCACGCTGGTCTGGAACTTCGCCTTCGCGATCGGCTCCACCGGCGGCACGTTCGTCCTCGGTCTGCTGATCGCGCTCGCGCTGCACTCGCCCCGGATGCGGGGCACCAACCTCTACCGGATGTTGCTGATCCTGCCGTACGCCATGCCGTCGTTCGCGATGCTGCTGGTCTGGCGGGACATGTTCAACACCGACTTCGGGCTGATCAACAACCTGTTCGGGCTCGGCGTCGACTGGTTCGGCCAGGACTGGACGGCCCGCGCCGCGGTGATCCTGGTGCAGCTCTGGCTCGGCTACCCGTACATGTTCCTGGTGGCCACCGGCGCGCTCCAGGCCATCCCCCGGGAGTTGACCGAGGCCACCTCGGTCGACGGGGCCTCACCCTGGCAGTCCTTCCGTGCGGTCACGCTGCCGCTGCTGCTGGTCGCGCTCTCGCCGCTGCTGATCTCGTCGTTCGCGTTCAACTTCAACAACTTCAACGCGATCTACCTGACCACCGAGGGTGCGCCGTTCCCGGCGGACAACCCCAGCAACGGCGCCACCGACCTGCTGATCACCTACACGTATCGGCTGGCGTTCGGTGGGCAGGCGGCACAGTTCGGCTTCGCCGCGGCGATCTCGCTGTTCATCTTCGCCATCGTCGCCGTGGTGTCGGCCATCAGCTTCCGGCGGACCCGTCAACAGGAGGAGGTGTACGCGTGACCACGCTCATCAACCCGAGCCGCCCGACAACGCTCGACCGCCGGGTCCGAGGGCGGCGGAGCCGTTGGTTCGCCCAGGTCGGTTGGCGGCACCTGGTCGGACTGCTCGGCGTGCTGTTCAGCCTCTTCCCGCTCGTGTTCGTCGTCTCGGCGGCGCTCAACCCGCTCGGCACCCTCTCGTCCACCGAGTTGGTGCCGACCGGCGGGGTGTCGTTCGAGAACTTCGGGGACCTGTTCGCGCGTACCGCGTTCGCCCACTGGTTCCTGAATTCGCTGCTCATCGCCGGCGGCGCCTCGTTCGCCTCGGTGTTCCTCTCGGCGCTCGCGGCGTACGCCTTCTCCCGGATGCGCTTTGCGGGTCGACGGGTGGGGCTGCTGTCGTTGCTGTTGATCCAGATGTTTCCGCAGTTCCTGGCGATCGTGGCGATCTTCCTGATCTTCGGCACGATCACCGACCTGTGGCCGGCCGTCGGCTTCAACACCCCGTGGGGCCTGCTGCTGCTCTACCTGGGTGGTGCGCTGGGCGTGAACACCTGGTTGATGAAGGGCTTCTTCGACACCCTGCCCCGCGAGCTGGACGAGTCCGCCACCGTGGACGGCGCCTCGCACGCGCAGGTCTTCTTCCGGATCATGCTGCCGTTGGTGGCGCCGATCCTCGCGGTGACCGGGCTGCTCGCCTTCATCAACACCATCAACGAGTTCCTGATGGCGAGCGTCTTCCTCACCGACGCGGACGCCAAGACCCTCGCGGTCGGCATGCGGGGCATGTTGCAGGGCGCCGAGCGGAACACCAACTTCGGCATCTTCGCGGCCGGCACCCTGCTCACCGCGATCCCGACCGTGCTGGTCTTCCAGTTCCTCCAGCGCTTCATCGTCTCCGGCCTCACCTCCGGAGCGGTCAAGGGATGAGCCCCTCGACGCGCCGGCCGGCCGGCCCCACTACTACAAAGTGTCGTTGATAGGGGAGGATGGGCGGCGTGGAAGCACTGCGACTCATCCTCCTCTATGTCCATCTCATTGGCTTCGCCCTGCTGCTCGGCGGTTCGATCGCCCAGTACGTCAGCGGGAAGCTGCGGATCAACCCCGCCATGCTCTGGGGCGCCGTGATCCAGTTGCTGACCGGCCTCGGGCTCTCCGCGCCCCTGCGCGGTGGCGGTGACGACGAGCCGAACCCGGCGAAACTTGTGACGAAGTTGGTGATCGCGCTGCTGATCTTCGTCATGGTCTTCTTCTCCCGTAAGCGGGACGTGGTCAACCGTGGCCACTTCCTCGCGATCGTCGGCCTGACCCTGGTGAACGCGGCGGTGGCGGTCTTTTGGCGGTAGCGTCCGAGGGGGGAACCGCACCCCGGAAACCGGACTTCCGCGACACCTGGGGGCTCGGTTAGCAGCACGAAGAGTGATCTGCCCCACGCAAGGGTTACACCCGGGTAACAGGCACTCAACAGTCGTGCACGATTGTCGGCCGGTGGGTGGGCGCGGGCGTACGCTCCCGTCCGTAACGTGGGACAGCCGGCGGCACACCCGCAGGTCGGCTGATGGGCTGCCACCGCACTAGGCGCGGTGTGCAATGGGAAGGAGACGTCTTGCGCTCGGTGCGTGGGATGCGGATCGCCTCGATCCTCGCGGCAGGTGGGCTCGTGCTCAGCGCCGCCGCGTGTGGCGAGGCTCCGGATGATGACAAGAACGCCGGCAGTGGCGCCAAGAAGTTCAGCGCCTGCATGGTGACCGACGTCGGCGGCATCGACGACAAGTCGTTCAACACCTCGGCCTGGAAGGGTCTGCAGGAGGCCAAGGCCGCCAACGACAACATCGACATCAAGTACGTCGCGTCGAAGGCCGAGGCCGACTACGAGCCCAACCTGACGCAGTACGTCAACCAGAAGTGCGACTTCATCCTGGCCGTCGGTGGCCTGATGGCCAACGCCACCTCCAAGATCGCCAAGGCGAACCCGAACCAGCAGTTCGGCATCGTCGACGCCCAGCCGGGTGACGCCAACATCTACCCGATGCAGTTCGACACCGCCCAGGCCGCGTTCCAGGCCGGTTACCTCGCCGCCGGGATGAGCAAGTCCGGCAAGGTGGGCACCTACGGCGGTCTGCCGATCCCGCCGGTGACGATCTTCATGGACGGCTTCGTCGACGGCGTGGCGTACTACAACACCACCAAGAAGAAGAACGTCCAGGCGCTGGGCTGGAACAAGGAGACCCAGAAGGGCTCCTTCACCAACGACTTCGCCAAGCAGGACGAGGGCAAGAAGGTCTCCGACGCGCTGGTCGCCCAGGGCGCGGACATCATCATGCCGGTCGCCGGCGGCTCCGGCCTCGGCACCACCGCGGCGGCCAAGGCCTCCGGCGGCAAGTACAACACCATCTGGGTGGACGTCGACGGCTGCGAGAGCACCCCGGACTGCGGCGCGATCATCACCACCGTGGTGAAGAACATCCCGGAGGCCGTCAAGGAGGCTGTGGTCAAGGCCGCCGGTGGCGAGAAGCTGCAGGCCAACCCCGGCTTCGTCGGCACCCTGGCCAACACCGGTGTCTCGATCGCCCCGTACCACGACTTCGACAGCAAGGTTCCGGCCGAGCTGAAGTCCGAGGTCGACAAGATCAAGGCGGACATCGCCGCCGGCACCATCACCGTCACCTCGAAGGCCCAGCCGACCAAGTGACGTCCGGCCGACCTCTCCGGTGAGATCATCGGAGAGGTCGGTGGGCACAGGTACGACCGATCGGCCGCTTCGGCCCCGCGGTGACCGTGGGGGTCGGAGCGGCCGATCGCGCACCGCGTCGGCCAGGCGTTCCGGCCCGTTCGACGGCAGCTAGGCTGCACCATCGCTCGCACTCCAGGAGGTTGCGCTGAGACTCGAACTGCGCGGCATCACCAAGCGGTTCGGTGATCTGGTCGCCAACGACCACATCGATCTGACGGTGGAGCCTGGAGAGATTCACGCCCTGCTCGGCGAGAACGGCGCGGGCAAGTCGACCCTGATGAACGTGCTCTACGGGCTCTACCAGCCCGACGAGGGCGAGATCCTGGTCGACGGCACGCCGCTGCGGCTGAAGGGGCCGTCCGATGCCATCGCGGCCGGGATCGGCATGGTGCACCAGCACTTCATGCTGGTGCCGGTGTTCACCGTCGCCGAGAACATCATGCTCGGTGCGGAGCAGGTCCGGGGCGGTATCGCCGGCTTCCTGGACCGGCGGCGGGCCCGGCGCGAGGTCACGGAGGTGTCCGAGCGCTACAACCTGCGGGTCGACCCCGACGCGGTGATCGAGGACCTGCCGGTCGGCATCCAGCAGCGTGTGGAGATCGTCAAGGCCCTCACCCGCGACGTCGACCTGCTCATCCTGGACGAGCCGACCGCGGTGCTCACCCCGCAGGAGACCGACGAGCTGTTGACGGTCATGCGGTCGCTCAAGGCGGCGGGCAAGTCGATCGTCTTCATCACCCACAAGCTGGGCGAGGTCAAGGCGATCGCCGACCGGATCACGGTGATCCGACGCGGGAAGACGGTCGGTACGGCCTCGCCGGAGACCAGCCGCGACGAGCTGGCCGCGCTGATGGTGGGCCGCAGCGTGCGCCTCACGGTCGACAAGTCGCCGGCCACGCCGGGCGAGCCGGTGCTGGAGGTGGCCGGGCTGGTCGTCGACGACGACCGGCAGATCCGGGCGGTCGACGGCGTGGACCTGACCGTACGGGCGGGCGAGGTGCTCGGCGTGGCGGGCGTGCAGGGCAACGGCCAGACGGAGCTGATCGAGGCGATCATGGGTCTGCGCCCGGTGCTCGCCGGCACGGTCAGCCTGGGCGGTGACCGGATCGACGGCTGGACGCCCAAGCGGGTGCTCCGGGCCGGCGTCGGCTACGTGCCCGAGGACCGCAGCGTGGACGGCCTGGTCAAGGAGTTCAGCGTCGCCGAGAACCTGGTGCTGGACATCTACGACCGGCCACCCTTCGGCAGCGGGCTCGCCCTGAAGCCCGACGCCATCGCGTCGTCGGCCCGGGAGCGGATCGAGCAGTTCGACGTCCGTACCTCATCGGCGGACGCGGCGGTGGGCACCCTCTCCGGTGGCAACCAGCAGAAGGTGATCGTGGCACGGGAGCTGTCCCGGCCGCTGAAGCTCTTCATCGCCGCCCAACCCACCCGTGGCGTGGACGTCGGGTCGATCGAGTTCATCCACAGCCAGATCATCCACGAGCGGGACATCGGCACCGCCGTCATGGTGGTGTCCAGCGAGCTGGACGAGGTGGTCGGGCTGGCCGACCGGATCGCGGTGATGTACCGGGGACGGATCATCGGCATCGTCGGCCCGGAGACCCCGCGTGAGGAGATCGGTCTGTTGATGGCCGGCATCCACCCGGACGCGGCGGGCGCGGGCACGCCGGCCGAGCCCGACGCGACCACCGCCGGCACCGCAGCCCAGCCCGGCACGGCTACCGCTGGTGGCGCGGCCGACGGGGGTCCGGCGCGCGCCGACGGCCCCGCGAGCGAGGACGAGGCATGACCAACCCCAATCCGCAGTCGGGCTCTCCGGACAAGGAGCCGGCGAGCGAGGCGCAGGCGGCGCAGAACGCCCTCGGCAACACCGAGCGGGCCGGCACGACCACGACGGAGAAGACGCCGGAGCCGAAGCCGTCCCTGGGCCGGCTCTTCCTGGACAACCTCTGGGCGGCCAACACCTTCACGGTGACCCTGTTGTCGCTGGTGCTGGCGATCGTCGTCGGCGCGGTGTTGATGGTCGTCTCCGACCCGGACGTGCTGCACACCTACACCTACATCACCGCCCGCCCCTCGGACGCGTTCAGTTCGAGCTGGACGCTGGTGAGCGAGGCGTACGCCAACCTGTTCAAGGGCTCGATCTTCGACCCCGAGGCGTTCTCCGGCTGGGTGAACGGCAGCAACGGCTGGCAGGCGGTGCTCGCGCCGATCTCCGAGACGCTGACGTACGCCGCGCCGCTGGTCTTCACCGGCCTGGCGGTGGCGCTGGCCTTCCGTGGCGGCCTGTTCAACATCGGCGCGCAGGGTCAGGCGACCGTCGGCGTCATCCTGGCCGCACTGGCCGGCTTCCTGCTGCCGCTGCCGCCCGGCCTGCACCTGCTGGTGGCGGTGCTCGCCGGCGCGCTGGGCGGGGCGATCTGGGGCTTCATCCCGGGCATCCTCAAGGCCCGCGCGGGCGCCCACGAGGTGATCAACACGATCATGCTCAACTACGTCGCCACGTACTTCCTGACCTGGCTCATCGTGCAGAACGGCGTGCAGGATCCGACCCGGACCGACGCGATCAGCAAGGCGGTGGACACCTCCGCCCAGCTGCCCCGTCTGCTCGGTGACAACCTGCGGGTGCACGCCGGCATCCTGCTCGCCGTGCTGGCCACCTGGGCGGTCGCCTGGCTGCTCAACCGGTCCACCCTCGGCTTCGAGTTGCGGGCGGTCGGCGCCAACCCGGACGCCGCGCGGACCGCCGGCATCAGCGTCACCCGGACGTACATCTTGATCATGGTTTTCTCCGGGATCCTGGCCGGTCTTGGCGGCTCGAACATGGTGCTCGGCTCGACGGCCAGCGCGTTGACGCCGCTGGTGGTGGCGCAGATCGGCTTCGACGGCATCCTGGTGGCGCTGCTCGGCCGGGTGAAGCCGTGGGGAGTGCTGCTCGCCGCGCTGCTGTTCGGTGCGCTCCAGGCCGGCGGTAACCGGATGCAGTCGTACTCCGGCATCTCGCTGGAGCTGGTGACCGTGCTTCAGGCGCTGATCGTCATCTTCATCGCCGCACCCGCCCTGGTGAAGGCGATCTTCCAGCTCCGGGCCGCACGGGCCGCCCGGTTGCAGACGAGCCTGGCGAAGGGCTGGTAACGCATGTCCACCATGGCTGTCCCCGACGTCGCGGTCGGCGTCGACGAGGGTTTCTGGACCCGGACCCGCAAGGTCGGCCTCACGCTGACGGCACTCGGCCTGCTGGCGGCGGTGCTGTTCGGTGCGCTCGCCACCGACCAGCAGGCCCGGTTCACGCTCAGCGACGACGCGGCCGGCGCCGCCTTGGAGATCAACGGCACGATCGGCGCGATCCTGTTCGGGATCATCGCGATCGCCGCCGGCGCGGCCCTGCTCGCCGGGGTGCCGAAGCGCTGGTTCCTGCCGGTGCTCGGCGTCGGGCTGGTCGCCTTCGTGCTCTCCTTCCTCTGCTGGCAGGTCTCCGCCGCGCCGACCGGGCAGAACTTCATGCCGCTGGTCAACATCATCCGGGGCACGTTCATCCTGGCCCTGCCGCTGATCTTCGGCGCGCTCGCCGGTGTGCTCTGCGAGCGGTCCGGCGTGGTCAACGTGGCCATCGAGGGGCAGTTGCTGATGGGTGCGTTCAGCGGCGCCCTGTTCGGCAGCCTCTCCGGCAACGTCTGGGTGGGCCTGGTCGCCGCCGCCATCGGTGGCGCGTTCATCTCGCTGCTGCTGGCCGTCTTCGCCATCCGCTACCTGGTGGACCAGGTCGTCATGGGCATCGTGCTGAACCTGCTCGCGGTCGGCGTCACCGGCTTCCTCTACGAGCGGCTGATGCAGACCGACGCGGAGAAGTACAACAGCGCGCCGCGCTTCAGCAACTGGGAGATCCCCCTGCTCAAGGACATCCCGGTGCTCGGGCCGGCGCTGTTCCGCGGCAACATCTTCCTCTACGTCGGCCTGCTCCTGGTGCTGGTGATCCACATCGGGCTGTTCCGCACCCGGTGGGGCCTGCGTACCCGATCGGTGGGCGAGCACCCGATCGCCGCCGACACGCTGGGCGTCAAGGTGCTCCGGCTGCGTTACCGCAACGTGCTGCTGGCCGGTGTGGTCGCCGGTATCGGCGGCGCGTCGTACACGCTGGCGCTCTACTCGTTCACCAAGAACATGATCGGCGGCAAGGGCTTCATCGCGTTGGCCGCGCTCATCTTTGGCCGGTGGAACCCGACCGGGGCGCTGCTCGCCGCGCTCTTCTTCGGCTTCGCCGACCAGCTCGCCACCTACCTGAGCGCGATCAACAGCTCGATCCCCAGCCAGTTCCTGGCCATGCTGCCCTATCTGGCGACCATCCTGGCGGTCGCCGGCCTGGTCGGTCGGGTCCGGGCGCCCGCCGCCGACGGCAAGCCGTACATCAAGGGCTGACACCCACTCTCGTTGTGTTGATCAAGAGGTTTTGGGGGGGGGGAAATCCCGAACATAGACAAAAAACGGGTTAAAAAGATCGCGTGGTGGGGGTTTTTGTGGTGGATTTTGGGTTTTTTGTAATTTTATGTGGG
>NZ_JBFAMS010000006.1:0-297139 GCF_040656575.1 Micromonospora sp. NPDC049801
TTTCGTCCGGATACAACACCGGTATCCGGACGAAACCGCGCCTTGCCGGATCGCCGCCCGGACTCCGCCTCGGCTCGACCGCCCTTATGAAACAGGCCCTAGCCGGCGGATTCGGTCGACTGGCGCTCGGCGGTGATCCGGAGGAGTCCTTCGATGCCGCGGAGGAAGGTCTCGGAAACCAACGCGGGGTCGAAGAGGCATCCGGCTGCCATGGCACCGTCGCGGAGCATGACGAAGTGACGCGCGGCGGACTCTGCCGTCTCCTCCTGGACCTGCGCCATCAGCGTGGTGAGCGTGTCCAGGAACCATTGCCGGTGGGCGATGATCTCCTGACGTACGGGATGTTCCGTGTCTGGATACTCCGCCGCGGCGTTCAGAAACGCGCATCCACGGAACCCCGGGGACTGGATGCTCTCGGCGATCGAGTTGGCGATGGCCAGGAGTGGGGCGACCGGTCGTGCGTCGGCGGTGATGACCGTGTCGACCCCGCCGCGATCCATCTCATGGATCTCACGCAGGTAGGCGAGGATGAGATCGTCCTTGCTGGGGAAGTGCCGGTAGAAGGTGGCCCGGGTCACCTTCGCCTCGGCGATGATCCGATCTACGCCGACGGAATGGATGCCCTCCGAGTAGAAGATCCTGGTTGCCGTGGCAAGGAGCCGTTGGCGCGCCTCGGAGGGCCGGGCACCGGATGCGGTGGGCGTCATGTCGCCATGGTAGCGGATAGAACGTTCGGTCTAAGGGTCTCGACAGCGCTAGCCAGCGGTGGGTAGCGCAGGGTCGGGGGAGTGGATAGAACGTTCGGTCTTGACGATATTGGTGGAGCGTGTCATGCTCGACAAGACAGAACGATCGGTCTCCCTAGCCCCTCCGCTGAAAGGGTCACCCGTGACCACCATTGCTGCTTCGCCCGGTATTTCCCAGACGGCCTCCGCGCTGCGGCGGCTCTACTTCGTCCGCTTCGCGTTCGCCATCGTGTGGGCCCTCGTGACGATCGCCACCGCCAAGGAGATCGGTCCGCTCGCGGTGACGCTTTTCGTGATCTACCCGCTGTTCGACGTGGGCGCCGCCATCTACGACCTCCGTTCGTCGCGGACCACCGGCTCGCCGACCCTGCTGTACGTGAACATCGCGGTCAGCCTGATCACGGCCGTCGGTCTGGGTGTCGCAGGCGCGTCCGGTATCCCCGCCGTTCTGCGGGTGTGGGGCGCCTGGGCGATCGTCGCCGGTCTGGTCCAGTTGATCGTCGGTGTCACCCGTCGCAAGATGGGCGGCCAGTGGCCGATGATCATCAGCGGCGGCATCTCGGTCCTGGCTGGTGGGTCCTTCATCGCCGGCGCCGCCGCGGACAACCCGGCGCTGACCAACGCCGCCGGCTACGCCATTCCCGGCGCCATCTTCTTCCTCATCGCGGCCATCCGCCTCGGCCGCGCCGCGAAGGGCAACTGACATGACCACCATCGAGTACGACGTCATTGTGATCGGCGCCGGTCCGGTCGGGGAGAACGTGGCCGATCGGGTCGTCCGGGGCGGGCTGACCGCCGCGATCGTCGAGCGGGAGTTGGTCGGGGGTGAGTGCTCGTACTGGGCCTGCATGCCGACCAAGGCGTTGCTGCGCAGCGCGTCCGCCTTGCGCGCGGCTCGCCAACTGCCGGGGGCGCGGGAGGCGGTGACGGGAGACCTGGACGCGGCTGCGGTGCTGGGCCGGCGGGACTCCTTCGCGTCGCATTGGCAGGACGACGGTCAGGTGTCCTGGCTGGCGTCGGCGGGCATCGCGCTGCACCGCGGTCAGGGGCGGATCAGTACCGCCCGCGTTGTCGAGGTGACCGGCGTCGACGGTGTCACGACGACGCTGACCGCGCGGCACGCCGTGGTCGTCGCAACGGGCAGCAGCGCCCTGTTGCCGGATATCCCGGGGCTGCGCGAGGCGACGCCGTGGTCCAGCCGCGAGGCCGCTTCGGCCAGTTCGGTTCCCCGTCGGCTCGCCATCATCGGTGGTGGCGTCGTGGCCGCCGAAATGGCGACCGCGTTCGCCGCCCTGGGGTCCGCGGTGACGGTGCTGGTCCGCGACGGTGTGTTGCCGTCGGCGGAGCCGTTCGCCGGTGAACTGGTCACCGAGTCGTTGCGCGAGGCCGGCGTGTCCGTACACCTCGGCGCGGAGGCCGTCGCCGTCAACCGCGACGACAGCGGAGTCGTCCACCTCAAGACCGCGTCCGGCGAGCGGATCGAAGCTGACGAGGTGCTGGTGGCGGTCGGTCGTACGCCGAACACCCAGGACATCGGCCTCGACCGGGTCGGGCTGGCGCCGGGCGCCTGGCTGGCGGTCGACGACACCTTGCGTGTCGTCGGCGGCGGCGAGTGGCTCTATGCGGCGGGCGATGTGAACCGGCGGGTGCTGCTGACCCATCAGGGCAAGTACCAGGCGCGGGCGGTGGGCGACGTGATCGTGGCCCGGGCAAAGGGTGCGAAGGTCGAGGACGGCCGGTGGGGCCGGCACGTGGCGACGGCTGACGAGCGGGCGGTGCCGCAGGTGGTCTTCACCGATCCGGAGATCGCGTCGGTGGGCTTGACCGCGGCTGCGGCCGAGGCAGCTGGGCTGCGGATCCGGGTCGTGGACTACGACCTTGGGGCGGTCGCCGGAGCTTCCCTGCACGCCGATGGCTACCGGGGACACGCCCGGATGGTCGTCGACGAGGACCGCAAGGTGATCGTCGGCCTCACCCTCGCCGGCCCGGACGTCGCGGAACTGATCCACGCCGCGACCATCGCCATCGTCGGCGAGGTCCCGTTGGACCGACTGTGGCACGCGGTTCCGGCCTACCCGACCGTCAGTGAGGTGTGGCTGCGGCTGTTGGAGACCTACGGCCGCTGAATTCGGGTCCGCGGCGTTAGTTGTGTCCGAAATAGAACAATCATTCCTTCCACTTTGAGGAGAGCCCCGTGCCGACCAAGATCACAATCATCATCGACAACCCGGCGAGCCCCGACGACTTCGAGCGGGCCTACGCGGACGTGAAGGCTGCCGCAGCGAAGTTCCCGAAGCTGCGGCGACTCGAGTCTGCGAAGGTGTGGCCGAAGGAGGATGGCACCGCTACCCCCGCGTACCGGACGCTCGACCTCTACTTCGACAGCTACGACGACGCCTCCGCGGCGGTCGCGACAACCGTTGCCGCTGATGTTTTCGGCACCCTCGCGGGGACGCAGGTCCCGTTCAAGGGCCTGTTCTCGGACATCGAACAGGCTTGACGATCAGCGCTTCCCGGGCGTAGGCGGAAAGGACGCCTGCGCCCGGTTCGTGCGCTGCGGCGGCCTCGGGACCGCTTCCACCGCAGCCGACGAAAGACCTGGTCGACCTCGAGCTTCGGGCGGCGATATTTCAGGGTTGGAGCGTGCGCAGCATCAGTGCGAGATAGCGCTGGGAAGCCGTGGCGGCGTCGGGCCCAGCGGCCAGGACGACGCCGTGGTGGGCCGCGATCAGCAGCCGGAAATCGGCGACGGTCAGGTCGGCGCGGACGGTGCCCATCGCCTGTGCCTGCTGCAGCAGCCGGGCGATGACCCGTTCGGTCTCCTGCCGCTCGTGGTCGAGCCCGCGTCCGGTGACCACCGCCTCGACGTAGGCCCTGGTGAAGCCTCTGTCCTGTAACTGGTACGCGCAAAGCGTGCGAATCAGTTCCCGCAGCGCACGCGCCGGGTCCGGGTCGCTGAGGGCTTCGGCGTGCATGGCCGCGCAATCGTTCCACTGATCGCCGTAAGCGTCGGTGATGAGACGGTCCCGGGTGGGAAAGCGCCGGTAGACGGTGGCGACGGACACACCGGCGCTGCGAGCGATCCGAGCCACCGTGACGTCCTCGCCCTTCTCGGCGAAGGCGCGCCGTGCCGCGGCCAGGATTCGGCGTCGCTTCTCCTCGGCGTCCCAGCGCATCAAACGAGCGTACGCGTGGACGTTTCTCCGCATGAAGAAGTGCAACAACCGTACGCCGCGATACCTCAGTCCGTTGCCGAGCCTACGACGAGGGTCGGACCGTGGTAGCTGCTTCGATACGCGACACGAAGGGGAGATCATGGAAACGATGGAGGGCACGACAAGCCTCGTCACCGGCGCGAGCCGGGGCATCGGCCGCGCGATTGCCAAGCGGCTCGCCGCGGCTGGGTCACTGGTGGTGGTGCACTACGGCACGAGCGAGTCGGCCGCGCAAGAGACCGTCGCGCAGATCACCGAGGCGGGTGACGCCGCGTTCGCGGTCGGCGCGCAGCTCGGCGTGGCGGGTGATGCCGATCGGCTCTGGGCTGGCGTGGAGGCCGGGTTGGCCGAACGCGGCGCGCCGCGCGGCATCGATGTGCTGGTGAACAACGCGGCGATCGGCGGGGCCACGCCGACGCTTTCCACCGCACGGCCGGGTGACTTCGACGAGTTGTTCGCGATCAACGTGAAAGCGCCGTTCTTCGTGATCCAGCGGGGCCTGAACCTGCTCCGCGACGGTGGTCGGATCGTCAATGTCTCGTCCGTCGCCACCCGGGTCGCGATACCCGGCACTCTCGCGTATGCCATGACGAAGGGCGCGATCAACACGCTCAGCGTCACGCTGGCACAGGAACTGGGCCCTCGGGGTATCACGGTGAACGCGGTGATGCCCGGGACCACCGCCACCGAGAACAACGTGGCCTGGTTCGCCGCCCAACCGGCGCTACGCGAGGTCGTCACCGGGCTCTCGGCCCTGCGTCGGGTCGGAGAGCCGGCGGATATCGCGGACGTGGTCGCCTTCCTTGCTTCTCCAGCCGCGCGATGGGTGACCGGCCAGGTGATCGACGCCTCCGGTGGGACGCATCTCGGTCTCTCCGTCGACCAGGGGCCGCCGGAGTAGCCGCGACCGGGTTTGCGTTGTGGTCCCTGCGGCGCTCAGCGGGCCCGTATCCCGTTCAGCACGACATCGAGGTAGTGGCGGCCGGCGGCGGCTTGCTGTTGCGTGTCGGTGGCTGGGTGCATCCTGGCCGAGAAGGCGACTCCACACATCAGTGGCGTCATGTCGGCGAGCGTGATGCCGGGCGCCAGCAGCCCTGCGGCCCTGACCCGTACGAACAGCGTGTTGAACAGCGAGGACAACTGATCGAGCAGGTCCGCGGTGCCCGGCAGGGTGGTCGTGGGCGTGGACAGGACCGAGGACAGGGCGGCGTCGAGTAGTTGCGCGTCCACGACCCTGACCAGGAGATCACGGAAGGCCGTCCAGGGGTCGTCCTGCTGCGCGGCCCGTTCGGCGGCCTGGATCAACGTCTCAAGTCCGTCCACCGACACCGCCTCGATCAGCGCCTGAGGCGTCGGGAAGTGCCGGTATACCGTGGCGACGCCTACGCCGGCCGCGCGGGCCACCTCGTTCAGCTGAATCGGGGTGCCGTCCGCGACCAGTTTCCGGCCAATCTCGATGATCCGCTGGCGGTTGCGTACTGCGTCCTTACGGGGCGGCGAGGCGGTCACTCCTCCAGCATAAGCGGATAGCAGCTCCACTTGCCCCCACCTGGAGCCGTGGCCCCCAATGGGCGGCTCAGGCCGGCGAAACGGATGGCCCATCCGGTTCGTGCTACGGTTGGCAAACGGATGGTCCATCCGTTTCACCGATCGCTCGGCTCTGGAGAGAACATGCGGATCCTCATCACCGGCGGCACCGGCTACCTGGGCTCGGTGCTCGTCGAACACTTCGTCGCGGCAGGCCACGACGTGGTAGCGCTGACCCGGTCCCCGGAATCAGCAGCCAAGGCGGCAGCGGCGGGTGCGTTTCCTCTGCTCGGCAACCTGACCGACACCGCGCTCCTTGAGCAGGCTTCCGCGGAAGCCGATGCGGTGGTGCACACCGCAGTCGACTACTTCGGTGGCGAGGACGCGATCAGGGCAGAGGCCGCTGCCGTGGCGGCGCTGACCCGTGGGGCGGGCAGGGCAGGCACCGGCAAGCCGTTCCTCTACACCAGCACGAACCTGGTCTACGGGCTCGACCCCGACCATTCCCGCGACGAGGACGCGGAACTGCCGGAGCCGGGCCCGCAGCCCTTCAAGCTCGTCGGCGAGCGACTGGTGCGCGAGGCGGCGGGCCTGACCGGCCTCATCATCCGCGCGGGTCTGGTCTACGGTCGGGGCGGCTCCCTGCTGTTGACCAGTCTGATCGACGCCGCGACCCGCTCGGGCGCGGCCACCTACATCGACGCCGGCGACAACGAGTGGACCCCGGTGCACGTGGACGATCTCGCCCGCCTGTACCTGACGGCCCTGGAGCGCCCGGTAGCGGGCATCTACAACGCGGCCGGACCGCAACAGTTCAGCTTCCGCGAACTTGCCGAGGCGATCGCGGACCTGACCGGAGCCACCGCGACCTCGATCACCGCCGAACAGGCGGAGAGCGCCATGGGGCCGATGGCCGCGTTGCTCCGATCCTCGGCGCGCATCACCTCCGACAGAGCGCGCACCACGTTCGGCTGGAGCACCAGCGGTCCCGCCCTCCCGGAGGACGTACGCTCCGGCTCCTATCAGGTCGCGAACAGGTGAGCCCCAGCCTGGTCAGCCGAGGTGTCGTCGGTGGCGGGGGAGTCGGGCAGCGGGAGCATGGCCAGGGGCACGTGGTGCTGCCCGGCGTGGATGTCCCGGTCGCGCAGGCTGCCCTGCGCCACCGGGCGCGGGAACGAAATCTTGACGACGTTCAGCGCCGGTATCCGGAAGATGCGGATGGTGTCGGCCGGTACGCCGTAGAGGCGGGCGACCAGCGGCGCGTCCAGGAAGCCCGGGTCGGCTACCAGGGCGTACCCGGCAGTGTCGCGCATGAACAGTTCCATCGTCACCCAGAACGGGCCGGCGTTCTTCGACCGGACCTCCAGCGCGAGGTCGGCGACGGTGCGGGGGTGGGCGTTATCGGACAACACTGTCCTCCGGGAGGTGGATGCGGAAGAGGCTGGTGGGCGAGTCCACGTCGACGACGTGGTGGAGGACGAACTCGTACGCCGCCCCGCGCTCGGTCTCGGCGGGGGAGTAGGGGAACGCGAGGCTGGGCAGGTAGTCCATGTCGGGCGTGGGCAGGTGCAGCATGAGCGGATTGGCGATCTTCGCGACGGCGGTGGCCGTCTGCTGATCCGCGGCGCGGACCAGGAGCATCACGCCGACCTCGCGGGGTGTCCGGGTGTCCGGGTCCTTCGCCTCCAGTACGGCGTCGTAGCCGTACAGGCGGATGTCGAAGGCGTAGTCGTCGGCGCTGAGCCCGAGCGTCTGGGCGACCCGATCCGTGGTGACCCGCCGCAGCAGCTGCGCCCAGGTGGTGATCTGGCGGAGGATGTGCGGGTCGCGGATGGCGGTGAACGACATCGTCTCGTAGCCGGTGATCCGGGCCCCCTCAAGCTTGTTCGTGTACGGGGCCGGCTCGAACCGGGAGCCCTCCACCCGTACCCGCCGCTCGTCCAGGGCCCGGTAGGTGGCGTCGGCGACCATCAGCGTGCCGGCCGGTTCCCGCATCGAGAACGGGTCGGCGGTCTCGTAGAGCATGTGCGCGGCGACCGAGGTGGGCGTGCAGGCGACGGCCGGGTCCAGCGGCTCGATGATGAAGCCGGTGGCGTCGATGGTGGCGAAGACCCCGCTGGAGCGCGGGTTCGTGGTGCACTGCGCGCCACACTCGATGATCTTGGCGGCGTGCCAGGTCGGGCCGGCCGGCATGCCGGCCATCAGCGGGAAGGCGGCGGCCACGGCGGTGTCGGTGGCGCGCCCGGCCAGTACCACGTCGGCCCCGCCCGACAGCGCCTCAGCGATCGGCTCATGGCCCATCATCGCCACGATGTGCTGGCAGCTGTCCAACGTCGCCGGATCGAGGTCGCCGGCCGGCGGGAGCGGGTGGATCCGGCCCCGGTCAAGATGGTCCTTGAGGTCGGTGGCCCGCTGCTCGCTGTAGATGGTGGCGACCCGCAGGTCCAGCCCTTCCTCGGCCAGGATGCCGCGGGCGATCCCGGCGACCCAGTCCACGCCGGAGTCGGTGCCGCTGGTACCGCACGAGCCGACGATCAGCGGGATACGCGCTTTCGCCGCCGCCCGGAGCAGCAGGCGCAGGTCGCGGGCCACGGCCGCCGCGGTGGTCTTGGCCGTGCCGGTGCCCAGATAGTACGGGCCGGAGTCGGTCGACCCTCCATCCACGGCGATGACGTCGGCACCGAGTTCCAGCCCACGGTCGACGATCTCGGGCGGGAATCCCGAGCCGAGCATGCCGGAGGGCACGAGAATGCGTACGCGGTCGGGGGTCACGCTTTCCTCATTTCGCGGGTACGAGCCGGTCATCCGACGGTGGCGGCCACGGCGCGGCCGGCCTGGCGGCCGGAGAAGAGACAGCCGCCCAGGAAGGTGCCTTCCAGCGCGCGGTAGCCGTGCATGCCGCCGCCGCCAAACCCACTGGCCTCGCCGGCGGCGTAGAGCCCGGGTACCGGCTGACCGGCACCGTCCAGCACCCGACCATCGAGGTCGGTGTGCAGGCCGCCCAGGGTCTTGCGGGTGAGCACATGCAGGCGTACGGCGATCAGCGGCCCGGCCTTCGGGTCGAGGAGTCGGTGCGGCGCCGCCGTCCGCATGAGCCGGTCGCCCCGGTAGTTTCGGAAGTTACGGATGGCGGCGATCTGCATGTCCTTGGTGAAGCTGTTGGCCAGCTCCCGGTCGCGCGCCTCGATCGTGCGCTGGATGTCGAGCGGGTCCAGCAGTGGCTCGTCGGTGAGCGCGTTCATGCCCTTCACCAGCTCGTCCAGCCGGTTGGCCACGACGAAGTCGGCCCCCCGCTGCTTGAATGCCTCCACCGGCGCCGGCGCGCCGGCACGGAGGCGGCCGAGTACCTGTTTGACGCTGCGACCGGTCAGGTCCGGGTTCTGTTCGGAGCCGGAGAGCGCGAACTCCTTCTCGATGATCTTCTGGGTGAGAATGAACCAGCTGTGGTCGTGGCCGGTGGTGCGCAGGTGGGCGAGCGTGCCGAGGGTGTCGAATCCGGGGTAGAGCGGCACCGGCAGCCGTCGTCCGCGCGCATCGAGCCAGACAGAGGACGGCCCGGGCAGGATCCGGATGCCGTGCTTGTCCCAGATCGGGTTCCAGTTCTGGATGCCCTCGACGTAGTGCCACATCCGATCCGGGTTGATCACGGCGCCGCCAGCGTCCTGCGTGATGGTCAGCATGCGGCCGTCCACGTGGGCGGGCACGCCGCTGATCAGGTGGGTGGGCGGCGTACCGAGCCGTGCCGGCCAGTTGCGGCGGACCAGGTCGTGGTTGCCGCCGATACCACCGGAGGTGACGATGACGGCCTGCGCGGTGTAGGCGAAGTCGCCGATCTCCTCCCGCGAGCTGGCGCTGCCGCGGACGGCCTCGCTGGGCTCCAGGACCCGGCCCGTGGCACCGACCACCGCGCCGTCGCTGACGGTCAGCGCGTCGACCCGGTGCCGGAAGGCGAACCGGACGAGGCCGCGGCCGGCCGCCTCCCGCACGATCGCGATGAAGGGTTCGAGCAGGCCCGGTCCGGTACCCCAGGTGACGTGGAAGCGGGGCACCGAGTTGCCGTGTCCGGTGGCGTCGTAGCCCCCGCGTTCGGCCCAGCCGACGATGGGGAACATCTTGACGCCGAGGCCCCGCAGCCACGCGCGTTTCTCGCCGGCGGCGAAGTCGACGTACGCCTCGGCCCAGCGCCGTGGCCAGGCGTCCTCGGGGCGGTCGAAACCGGCGCTGCCCTGCCAGTCCTGCCAGGCGAGTTCGGTCGAGTCGCGGATGCCCATCCGGCGCTGCTCGGGCGAATCGACCAGGAACAGCCCGCCGAACGACCAGAACGCCTGGCCGCCGAGGCTCTGCTCGGGCTCCTGGTCCAGCAGCAGGACGGATCGGCCAGCGGCGACGAGTTCGGCGGTGGCCACCAGTCCGGCGAGGCCCGCGCCGATCACCATCACGTCCGCGTCCGCTGTTGTGGTGGTCATGCCGGCTCCTTCGGTTCGGTGAGCGAGTGGGCCGGCCGGCCGTCGAGGGCGGCGACGAGTTCCTTGGCGCCCTCCATCCCCGCGGCCAGCCGGGCCTCGGCAGTCTGCCCGGCCATATGCGAGAAGACAGTGATGCCGGCCACGCCGCGCAGGATGCTGTCGGCGGGCAGCGGCTCCACGTCCACCACGTCGAGGGCTGCGCCCGCCAGCCGGCCGGACCGGACCGCCTCGACCAGGGCGACCTCGTCGACGAGTGGCCCGCGGGCGGTGTTGATCAGGTGCGCGCCCGGCTTCATCCGGGCCAACGCCGCGCTGTCGATGAGGTGGCGCGTGAGCGGGGTCAGTGCGGTGTGGACCGACACGAAGTCGGCGGCGCGCAGCAACTCGTTGAGCGTGACCCGGGTGACCGGCGCGGGAAGGCTGCCGGTGCACAGCACTGTCATGCCGAAGACGGCGGCCAGCGGCGCCACCCGCTGGGCCACCGCGCCCCGCCCGATCAGGCCGAGCGTCTTGCCGCGCAGCTCGTGGCCGTCGGCGCGGGGCCAGCCGCCGGCGGCCACCCCCGCGGCCATCGGCACCAGGCACCGGGCCTGGGCGAGCAGCAACCCCAGGGTGTACTCGGCCACCGCGTTGGCGTTGATCCCGGGCAGATTGCTCACGCTGATCCCGAGCCGGCCGGCGGCGGCCACGTCGACGGAGTCGTACCCGACTCCGGTACGCACGACGGCGCGCAGGTCCGATGCCTGGCGCAGCACCTCCGCGGTCATCGGCTCGTTGGCGATCAGCGCCCCCTCGACGCCGGCCAGGGCCGCGATCAGCTGCTCCGGCCGGCGTGGTCCCCGCATGGGGTCGTGCCGGGTCGTGAAGCCGAGCCCGGTCAGGTAGGTGTCCACCTCGTCACCGGGGGCGAGGTAGTCAGTGGTGATGAGGATGGTCGACATCATTCGCTTCCCGTGAGGGTGCCGGCCCGGTTGGCCCGGTGCACACGCTGCAGGCGTTCGAGACGTACGACGACGAGCATGGCGAGTAGGGCGAGCACCGCGATGTAGAGCAGCATCCCGTCCCAGCCGACCAGGTCGATCACGCCGCCGATCAGGGCGGGGCCGCCGAAGCCGCCCAGGTACCAGGTGACCGCGTACAGGCCGGTGTAGGCGCCGAACACCCGGCTGGACGGCGCCAGGTTCCACAGCGCCACCGCCGCGTTGATCGTGAAGGCGGCGGCGCCGGCCGAGGCCACGCAGAACGCGACGACCGTACCGGTGGCGGTCTGCACGATGGCGCCCGCCGCCAGCGCGACGGCGAAGACGGTGATGCCCACGGCGATGATCCGCAGCCGGCCGAAGCGCTCGGCCAACAGTGCGGCCGGATAGGCGGCAGCCACGTAGACGATGCCGCTGGGCAGGGTGAGCCCGCCCGCGTCGCCGCGGCTCAGACCCAGCGCCTCCATGCCGTACGGGGTGATCAGCGACCGGGAGGCGAACCATGCCCCGCCGAAGAGCAGGACGGTCAGCAGCAGCAGGAGCCGGCGGCGATCCTGGTCGGTGAACAGGCCGGAGACGATCTGCCGCAGCGGTTGGCTGACCGCGGCGGGGCCGGCGGAGGCCTCCTCGGCCACCGCGGCCTGGTAGGCCGCCGACTGGCTGTCGCGCACCTTGGCCAGCAGCACGAACGTGGCGGCCAGCATGATCACCGACGGGATGACGAAGGCTGCCCTTGGATGCTCGTCCACCACGAGCAGGCTGATCAGCGACGCGACGATGATGGTCAGCGCGGTCGCGATCTTCACGACGGCGTTCGCCCGGCTTCGCCGTTGTGGGGGCAGGAAGTCCGGCACCAACGACTCCGCCAGCGGTCGTGTGGTGTTGGCGATCAGGGCGTAGCAGAACATCACCACGACCAGGGTCGCCAGCGACGTGGTCCACGGCAGCAGGACGAAGACCAGCGCGGCCAGGGGCATGCCCACCGCGAGGTACGGGATCCGCCGTCCCCACCGGGTCCGGGTGTTGTCGGACCGGTTGCCGATCCAGGGCTGGATGAAGATTCCCAGCAGGTTGTCCATCCCCATCAGCGCGCCCACGAGCGCCGCGCTCGTCACGTGCTCGCGCAGCAGCACGGGCACCTGATTGTCATAGAAGTTCCAGGTTGATTCCTGAGCGAAGAGTGCGAGGGCTATGAAGAACGTGATCCGCCGGTTGGACACACGTCCACCTCCTTGTGTCCCAGGTCACGTTAAATTGCTGTAGCAAACTCGTCAACAGTTGCAAACGAACTTGCTATGTCATGCGCTAGAGTGCGGTCATGACGACAGCCGGCACGCTCGCCGACCAGGCGTACCGACAAGTTCGCACCGCGATCGCCACCGGCGAACTCGCGCCGGGGGAGAAGGTCACCGAACGCGGCATGGCCGAGCGGCTCGCGGTCAGCCCGACACCGGTGCGTGAGGCCCTGCGCCGGCTGGAGCTCGACGGGCTGATCGAGCGGATCGGGCCGCGTACCGTGCTGGTCGCCGCCATCCGCGACGCCGCCATCGACGACCTCGCGGAGGTGGAGGTCGGCCTGCGTGGCCTCGTCGCCCGCTTCGCCGCCCGACACGCCACCGCCGAGCAGCTCGACGCGCTGGACGGCATTCTCGACCGTGCTGACGACCTGCTGATCCTTCTCAAGGAGCGGTCCGCCCAGGGCGGGCCGGTCGAGCGGCACCTCGCCGAGCTGTTCGACACCATGCAGCAGTTCAACGACACGGTCAGCGCCTGCGCGCACAACCCGGTGCTGGTCCGGATGCTCGAGCAGAGCCGCGTGTTCTCCCGCCCGCAGCGTCGGGAGCTGCTTCTGCAACGGGTGGCGGAGGACGACACGTTCGGCCTGGAGCGATACAGCAGCCACCGGGCCCTGGTCCGGGCGCTGCGTGCGGGCGACTCCGCCGCCGCGGAACGCATCGCGCTCGAGGACTCGCAGGGCGGCCTCGCGGCGCTTCGGGAGGCGCCGTGACCACCCACCGGATCGCCGTCATTCCCGGTGACGGCATCGGCAAGGAGGTCGTCCCGGCCGGCCTCGACGCGCTGCACGCCACCGCACGTCGTTTCGGCCTGACGCTCACCTTCGACAGCTTCGATTTCGCCAGCGCCGACTACTGGCAGCGGCACGGCGCGATGCTGCCGCCCGACTGGGAACAGACGCTGCGGGGCTACGACGCCATCTACTTCGGCGCGGTGGGCTGGCCGGAGGTCGTACCCGACCATGTCTCGCTCTGGGGCAGCCTCCTGCAGTTCCGGCGGGTCTTCGACCAGTACGTGAACCTGCGCCCCTGCCGGCTCATGCCCGGCGTCCGCAGCCCCCTGGCCGGCCGGCACCCGGGCGACATCGACTTCGTCGTCGTCCGGGAGAACACCGAGGGCGAGTACTCCAGCGTGGGCGGGCGGATCTTCGAGGGCACCGACCGGGAAACCGTCCTACAGGAGACGGTCATGACGCGCGTCGGCGTCGACCGTGTCCTGCGCTTCGCCTTCGAGCAGGCCAACCGTCGCCCGAAGCGGCACCTGACGTCCGCCACCAAGAGCAACGGCATCTCCATCTCCATGCCGTACTGGGACGAGCGGGTGGCCGCGATGGGCGAGCGGTTCCCCGACGTTCGCCTCGACAAGTTCCACATCGACGCGCTCGTGGCGCAGTTCGTGCTCCACCCGGAGTGGTTCGACGTGGTCGTGGCCAGCAACCTGTTCGGCGACATCCTCTCCGACCTCGGCCCGGCCTGTACCGGCACCCTCGGCATCGCCCCGAGCGCCAACATCAACCCTGAGCGTGAGCACCCGAGCCTGTTCGAGCCCGTGCACGGCTCCGCACCCGACATCGCCGGCAAAGGCATCGCCAACCCGATCGGCCAGATCTGGTGCGGCTCGATGATGCTGGAGCACCTCGGCCACCCCGAGGCCGCCGCCCACCTGCTCGGCGCGGTCGAGGACGTCCTGGCGTACGGGCCCGGACAGGCACCACTGACCCCCGACCTGCACGGCACCGGCACGACGGCGGAACTGGGCCGGGCGATCGCCGAGAGGGTCAGCGAACGCCCGTCCGCCACCGCATGAGGTGGTGGCGAACGGACCGCTCCGGGTGCCGTTGGGTGTGCGCGGAGTCGGGCATGCCGGTACCTCTGGGTGATGCTGGTACCGACGGGCGGCACCTTTGCGTCGATCCTGATGAGGGGCCCGAACCGCGGGCCGTCACCGGGTGACGAGACATTGCTCAGTCTTCGTCCTGCCACCTGCGCAGATCCGTCTGGTCGTGATAGGGCATGCGGTCGGGCGTGGTGATGAATTCCATCGTCGTGCCCCAGGGCGTGCGGCAGTAGCAGACCTTGTTTCCGGGACCTTGTTCGGTGGTATAGGGAATAGCGCGAGGCTCCGTGAGGGGAGTGCCGCCGGCTCTTCTGAGGCGCTCGACCGAGGCGTCGATGTCGTCGGTGTAGAGGCCGAAGTGCGTGATGCCGAAGTCACTCGGTCGGACCGGCTGGGCTTGTTCGGGGCCGTGCATTTCGAAGAGTTCGAAATCGGGTCCGGTTCCGATCTTGACCATCGCCTGCGCGCGCACGGCCGTTCCGGGGTGAGCGCCAACGGCCCGCTCGAATTCGGGTCCCTGTCGGGGCGGATCCTCCGGTCCGAAGGACTGGTAGATCACCTGGGCGCCGAACGCTTCCACGAAGAACGTTTTCGCGGCTTCGATGTCGGGCACCGTGATGCCGATATGATTGACGCCGCGAATGACAGGTGGGGTCATGACCGTATTCCTTTCTTGTTCAACCGATCGACCGGCACGGGGTGTGAACGCAGTTCGCCCGTAGTGTCGCGATCCGCCCGGCCCGCGATGGCGCAGTCGCAGAGCTTCACTTGGCCGTGAGGAACTCGATCAGGGCGGCCGCGACCTCATCCGGCCGTTCCTCCGCGAGATAGTGGCTGGACCGCGCGATCGGGCCGCCCGTCACGTTGCTGGCGAACTCCTTGAGCATCGGCACCATCTGTGCGCCGAAGCGCTGGTCCCCGCCGAGACCCAGCACCGGAATATCGAGCGGTTGCTTCTTGTAGTCGAGCGCGGCCGCATGGTCGGCGGCGAGGGTTCGATACCACTCCATGCCGCCGCGGGTGCGACCAGGAAGCGCCATCGCCTTCGCGTAGATTTCGATGTCCGCCGGATTGAAGGTGCTGTGATCGTAGAACCGCTCAGCCATGAAGGTCGAAATATACTCATACTCACGGCCGTGGATCAGGCGCTCGGGCAGATCCCGGTTCATGTGGAAGCTGAAGTGCCAGAGCTTCGCGGTCGACGCCTCCCACTCTGTCCAGCCGGGAAGCGGAACGTCCAGGACGGCCAGGTGGCTGACAGCCTCCCGATAGGTGGTGGCCTGCGGCAGGGCGACCATCCCGCCGATGTCATGTCCGCACACGGCATAGCGCTTATGCCCAAGGGCAACCATGACTTCGTGCGCGTCGCGTGCCATCGTCGCCTTGTCGTAGCCGTCGAGCGGGCAGTCGGAAAAACCCGCGCCGCGCAGATCGATGGCCACCACGCTGAAATGCTCGGCCAGCAGCGGCATCGCACGGTGCCATCCCCACCAGGTCTCCGGCCATCCGTGAAGCAGAAGGATCGGCGGGCCTGAGCCTCCGGTGACGGCGTTGACCTTGATGCCATTCGCCGGCACCAGTTGCTGGCTGAACCCCTTCAAGGTTGCGATCATGGCCGCCCTCCAGTCAGAGGTTGACGTTCAGACAGGGTTCGCGGCCAGCGCTCAGGGCTGGTCGAATTCGATGGCGGGCGTGTGTTCCGCCAGGCGTCGATATCGCAGCGGACGGCAGTCGGCCTTCGCTCAGCGATCAGGTGTGCGATCGGGCCGAACGAAGCCGGGCGTCGTCGTCGTCGACCGCCTCGTCAACCCCGCCGAAGGTCTCGACCGCCGTTGCGTCCGCTGCCTTGGCTGCCGCCGCATCGGTCACGTCCAGCGGCAAGGTGATCGTGCGGCCACCGAGAACCGCGGCCTTTTCCTCGACCGTCTTCACCTCGCGGGCCGGCGCGATGGACCGATCGCGCTGTGCCTCAGCGAGCGCGGGCCGCCGGACGAAGCCGCTCAAGCAGCCTGTTGTGAGCCACTTTTCAATAGCTCCTCTCCGAGTTGTTTCCAGACGGCGTAGAGCTGTCGCCGCCACGAACCGCCATATCGGCCATGATCGACCAGTCCTGCGCGCCTGAGGTCAAGCTACCGCGACCAGGTAGGTTCCGGGCACGTAACTGGTGAGATCCCATGAGAGCGTGGTTGGGAAGGGTCCTTGTGGGCCGCGTAGCCGCATAACAACGGCGATCCGGGCCGGCAGGTGGCGCGGCGGCTGCGCGTCTTGGCTACCCCTCCGATCTGCCCGATGCCCAGTGGGCGCTGATGAGGCGTTCAGCCCCGCTCGCCGATGGACATGAAGTCATCCGCCAGCAGGGCGTTCAAGCGGTCGGTGTCGGCGTGCAGTTCGGCGTGGTCGAATGCTTGCTGGAGTTCGCGGATGTCAGCTGTCACGTGAGGGTCCTGTCGCGCGCGCGTGGGGTGGTAAAAAGCCTTTGTCGAGAAGCGCTGATGGCAGTGTGTTTCACATCGTGACGACGAGCTTGCCGGTCGTGTGCCGGCGGACGAAGTCGACGCATGCTTGAGCGCCCTGGTCGAGGGTGTAGCGGCGGCCGATCGTGGCCGGTAGTTCTCCACGGACCGCAAGTTCACCGACTTCCCGCATCCCGCCGAAGGCGCCGTCCATGTCCAGCACGAAATGCAGACCGACGTCGTCACGGCCAATCCAGTCCTGCTGCGGTACTGGGTAAGTGATCGTGAGAAGGCGTCCACCCGGGCGGATGACGCCTGCGACTCCGGCAAGGTCGTCACTCGGCAGGGTCAGGTTGATCGCGACGTCGACGTCGGAGGGGTATTCGGATTCCGCGTACCCGATGGTTTGGTCGGCGCCGAGAGCGCGGAGGATGCCGGCGTCAGCGGCGGTCGCCGTGGCGATCACCCGAGCCTTCGCGGCGGCGAGCAGCGGGACCACCGCGGTTCCGACGCCGCCGGTCGCGCCGACGACCAGGACGGTTTCTCCTGGCCGCACCTTGGCGGTTGCCATCAGCGCCCGTGCGGTCAGGCCGACGATGGGCAGGGCGGCCGCCTGTTCGATGTCGAGGCCGGCCGGGCGGTGCGCCAGGAACGGGGTGTCGGCCTCGAAGACCGCGTACTCGGCCAGTGAGCCGGTGCTCAGCGACGGCCGGGTCGTACCGGCCATCGCCCGCAGCGCCCGCGGCACAGCCTGACCGAAGACCTCGTCGCCGACCTGGTAGGCCATCACGCCCGCGCCGACCTCGCTGACCGTGCCGGCGAAGTCGTTGCCCGGCACGTGTGGGAACTCCAGTGGCACGACGTCACGGAAATCGCCGCTGGGCAGCCGGACATCGGCCGGGTTGATCGAGGCGGCGGCGATCCGGACCTGGATCTGCCCCGGCCCAGGCTGGGGCACCGGCACGTCCCCCACGGTGTATTGCTCGGGCGGCCCGTAGCCGGTCACGACAACTGCCTTCATGCGCTTCCTCCATAAACGGACCGGGCGGTCATGTTATCGGTCGCCAAGCTAGCAATAAACGGACCGCGCGGTCAACTTGCTAGGGTGGCAGCGTGACCTCAACCCGCCCGTTGCGTGCCGACGCCGCCCGAAACCGGCGGCTGCTACTGGCGGCCGCCGCCGATGAGTTCGCGGAGCGTGGCCTGGACGTCTCGGTCGCCGACATCGCCCGCCGGGCCGGCCTCGGCAAGGGCACCCTGTTCCGTCACTTCGCCACGAAGGATGACCTGCTCGCCGCGATCGTCCTCGACCGGATCGACGCGCTCAACGCCGTCGGCGAACAGTTGCTCGACGCAGCGGACCCGGGTGCCGCGCTGCTGGAGTTCCTCACCGTCGCCGCAGACCAACAACGGCAACGCGACCTGTCGTTCCTGCAGGAAGCCGGCGAACTGAACACGGACGTCACCAGGGCCCGCGAGCAGATGTTCCGCACAGTGCACGAGCTTGTCGATCGGGCTCGTGAACACGGCGCCGTGCGGGCCGACGTCACCGGCGCCGACGTCATCCTGCTGATGTGCGCACCCAACTACGTCACCAGCTACGTGCCGGACGCCCCGCCCGACCTGTGGCAGCGATACCTTGCCATCATCTTCGACGGCCTACGTCCGGAAGGTGCCCACCCGCTGCCCCACCCGCCACCAGCCGCCCCTTGACGCCGCAACACAGGGTCTGACCGCCGATGCTGCTGGCGCGTCTGGGTTCGCTCGGCTGAACGCGCTTACGGGGGAACGGAGACCGCCGGCCGCACCTGGTTGAGCACGGTGGCAAGCAACGTCATGGACATGTCTATGACGCAACATCACCGCACAATCCACCAGCGGATCGGCCGACCCAAGATAAACGGCGAGCCCGTACGCTGGGAAGGTGATCGACTTTCGTGCGGCGGTCGAAGCGGGCGATCTCGACGCCATTGAGGCGTCGCTGGCCGACAACGTGGTGTTCCGCAGCCCGGTCGCGTTCAAGCCCTATCAGGGCAAGCCGATCACTGCCGCGATTCTGCGGGGTGTGTTGCGGGTGTTCGAGGACTTCCGGTACCTCCGGGAGTTGAGCGGCGAGGGCGGTCCGGATCACGCGCTGGTGTTCGAGGCGCGGATGGGTGATGTCGCCGTAGAAGGCTGTGACTTCCTGCATCTGGATGAGAGCGGCCTGGTCGACCAGTTTACGGTCATGGTTCGTCCGCTGTCCGCCGTGCAGGCCTTGGCCGCCGCAATGGGCGCCGAATTCGACCAGATCCAGCGCGAGGCGACCACCGGCTAGGTGTATTGCCCAGGGACGTTGGTCAACCTGGTGATGGGCGGGTTTGCCGGCGGTAGCGGTGTGGGGCCGCGGTGATTGTGGTGGTGGAGCCGGGCGGGTAGAGCTGCTCTCGTGAGGCGTTCAGTGCAGCCTGGACAGTGGGCTTCCACTGGGCAGCGAAGGTGTCCGCGAATCGCTCGTGGTCCGACCGTCGCTGGACGTTGCCCACCTTTCGCACACGGTGTTGAAGCAGATGATGGCCAAGCTCGTGCAGCAGTACGTCAAATCGCATGAAGTCCCGCAGCCGAACCGCTTCGCGTGCCGGTTGTTCGTAGAGAAGGATCTCGCCCGGTGCTCTGGTCTTGCCGTAGAGGACTGATCGGCGGTCGAAGTCCTCGGTCTGCCGCAACTCGATGACGCGTAGTCCGTACCAGGCGGCGGGCCCGACGACCTCCAGCACTTCACGAACGTCACATCCGCTGGCCGGATGCGCGAATCCCGGCCGCGCTGCGTGTACGTGGATCCGGATCCGGTCCAACCCCGGAGCGCGACGGAGCGCCTGACGCGCCCGGGGATCTGTACGCAGGCTTCGGCTCACATCGCCCATGCTCGGCGACCCCACGGTGTGCGACAACGGGTTTTCGCCGCGGAACCTACGCCCGTGCGGGCTCAGTACGGCTGGCCGCACACCTTCCAGGCGTCGTCCTCCTTCACCAACGCGAACAGGTGCCGGTCGGTGAAGCCGCTGTCCAGGGTCAGGGCCATGTTCACCGTCGCGGACGTGCGGCCGTTGACGCTCGACACATTGACGCCGGTGACCTTATGGCCGCGGATTTTCGGCTGCTTGGCGACGCCCTGGACGAAGGCCTCTCTCGTGTACCTGACGCGCGTGTCGCCGCACAACAGTCCGTACGCCGCGTCCGCATCCTCCGCCTCCAGGTCGCTGACGAACGACTCGGCGGCCTGCCGCGCCGGATCCGTTGCCCCCTTGACTCCCTTGTACAGGAAGAAGCCGCCGATGCCGGCGCCACCGCAGCACAGCACGACGAGCACGCCAACGACGATCAACACGGTTCGCAACGTCCGCCGCTTCGGCGGTTGGGGCATCTGGTACGGGTGGGTCATGGGTATGGACGGTAGGGGATGCGAGAAATCCTCGGTGCCCCGTCCATGCCGTGCGGGAAACACGTTTCCCGGCCTGCTGGCCGTGCCATAGACTCCGCCGGTGCTTGCGGTGTCGGGGGACTTCGAGATCCACATCACGGCGCTCGCTCATCACGCCGAGAAGCTGTCGGCGTTCGCCGCCAAACGCGGCCTGAAGTTCGTCCATATCGTGCTCGATCGCGGCGCCAACGTCTCTCAACCGATGCTCACCCTGACCGGCCGAGGCGCCCTGACCGATCAGGTTGCCGCGGTGCGGCACTGGCGACGCGAACTGCGCGAGGCAGGGATCCACCCGTGCCGTTCGAAGATCGAGGCGGCGCCGTGGTGCGTCGGCGTACCGCAGTCGGATGAGCAGGCGGCAGTCGAACCCGCTGACCGGTACTTCGAGCACCACGTCAAACTGCTGCTCCCCAGTACGACGGTGGCGGATCTGATGGCTCTCACTGATCTGGTCGCTCCGCACGGGGCACGGTTGTCACGTAACGCTCGCCGGGAGCTGGTGGACGGCGCGCAGGAACGGTTCGTCAACCAGCGATGTCACGGTGTCGGGCTCGCCACGGCCGGGCGGCGGCTGGACGAGCTTGTCGCGACCCTCCGGGCCGCCGGCCACGAGCCTAGGGCCGTGGAGCAGGAGTACGTCGTCTCCGACAGCGACCTGCACCACGACCACGGTTGGCTGGAGTCGGCCACGCCGAGGGCGAGCGGTTGGGCGCGGGAGCGTGAGAACCGGATGAGGTCGGCGCCGGCTGGCTCGCCGGACTACCCGCCGACCTACCGGCCGCTACCCGTCAGCCCGGCCGTGCGTCAGAAGGCGGCGTTCGACCCCGCTCTCCGGCAGTACCCGAACGCCTACCACGCCGGAGAGCCCGACTTCGTCGTGGAGGCCACCGGCCAGCTGTGGACCACCGCCCGGCGTGCCGCCATGAATCACGTCCTGGCGGCTATCGCCACAACAACCTGGGTTCGGCACCTGGTCCTGCGTGGCAGCGTCACCATGGCGACCTGGGTCGGCGACGCCGCCCGCGAGCCGGGCGACCTCGACTTCGTCGTCACTCCGCACACCATCGCCAGCGACAGCACCGACGCTCGCGCGCTGCTCGATGACATCAAGACCGCCGTGCGAACCGTGCCCGGCGCCGGCCTGCAACCAGACCGGATAACCGAGGCCGCCATCTGGACGTACGAACGAGCTGACGGACGCCGCCTCGTGATCCCGTTCAGCACCCCGGGGGCACCGGACGGCCACGTACAGGTCGACGTCGTCTTCGGTGAAGAGCTTCCCCTCCCACCAGAGGTGCTGACACTGCCTGACATCGATCAGCCGGTACTGGCCGCGCCCGCCTCGCTGGCGCTGGCGTGGAAGCTGCTGTGGCTGGCCACCGACAGGTACCCGCAAGGCAAGGACCTCTACGACGCGGTCCTACTCGCCGAACACACCACCGTCGACCGAGCCCTCGTCCGCCAGCTCATGCGACCCGAACTCGGCGCCGAAGCGGACAACTTCACTGCCGAAACCGCCTTGTCCTGGCAGGTCGACTGGATCAACTTCACCGACGAGTGTCCCGGTATCACGGGCACCGCCGATCAGTGGACCAGGCGGCTGGCGCTGGCCCTCGATCACGCCTGGAGCTGAATCGCCAGGCGGATATTTGTGCTGGGTGTCCCGGCGCTGGACGGGGTCAGTGCTCGTCCGGCCGGGTCCGTCCGATCGTGCACACGCGGTTGCCCCTCGACGAGGGGGTTAAGGCGCACGAGCTGATGGAGGCCCGCACGCAGCTCGGCAAGGTCGTACTCGTCCCCTGAGGAGCCCGCTACCCCTGATCGACGGCGGCGGTCGTCGCCCTGCGGGCGCGACCGGCGCTTCGCGTCGTGCCGAGGACGAACGGGTCTCCGACCGAGTACGGGGTGACGTTACGGCCGCCCGGCCGGCGGGCCGACCACCAGGAGGCAGTCGGCCCACCCGTCCCGACCACCCCGTGGGCTGGCCACGCCGCTGCCGCTCGCCCTCGGCCGACCGCAGGTGGCCGAGTGCGCCGCGACCGACGGACCCGTCCATCGTCTCGTGGCAGGGTCACGCGGAGTTGCGCCACTTGCGGCCATTTCGGCCGATGAGCCGGTCGGCGTCGGTCGGGCCCCAGGAGGCGGCCTCGTAGGTGGGTATCGGCGACTCGTCCTTTGCCCAGTTGTCGATGATCGGGTCGACGATCCTCCAGCACTGCTGCACCTCGTCGCTGCGGATGAAGAGCGACGCGTCACCGATCAGCGCGTCCAGGAGTAGCCGCTCGTACGCCTCCGGAGACTCCTCGACGAACGTCTGGTCGTACGAGAACTCCATGGTGGCGGTGCGGACCCGGAAGGAGTGGCCCGGCACTTTGGCGCCGAAGCGCAACGAGATGCCCTCGTTCGGCTGGATCCGCAGGATCAGCGCGTCAGCGTCGAGGCCGGTGAGCTGATCGGTCGGGATCGGCAGGTGCGGCGGCCGTTGGAACTGCAGTGCCACCTCGGTGAGCCGGGCCGGCAGGCGCTTGCCGGTGCGTACGTAGAACGGCACCCCGGCCCAGCGCCAGTTGTCCACGTTGAGCCGCATGGCGGCGTAGGTCTCGGTCCGCGACAGGGGATCGACGCCGGCCTCCTCGCGGTAGCCGGCCATCAGCTCCTCGCGGGTGCCGCCCCGGGTGTACTGACCCCGGACCGCGGCGTCGGCGATGTCCCGGTCGGTGGGGAGGCGGATCGCCTGCAGCAGCTTCACCTTCTCGTTGCGCAGGCCCTCAGCCTCGAATGAGGCCGGCGGCTCCATCAGTGCCAGCGCGAGGACCTGGAGCACGTGGTTCTGCACGATGTCCCGCATCGCGCCGGCGTCCTCGTAGAAGCCGCCGCGGCTGCCGACGCCGAGGGTCTCGGCGACGGTGATCTGCACGTGGTCGACCCAGGAGCGATCCCAGATGGGCTGGAAGATCGAGTTCGCGAAGCGCAGCGCCAGGACGTTCTGGACGGTGTCCTTGCCCAGGTAGTGATCGATACGAAAGACCTGGTGCTCGTCGAATGCGCTGTGCACGACGCCATCGAGTTCGCGTGCCGTGACCAGGTCCCGCCCGTACGGCTTCTCGATGACCAGGCGGGAGAATGAGCCTTCGCGTGGCTGGTTCAGCCCGACTCGGGCCAGTCCGTTGATCACCGGCTCGAAGGCCCCGGCCGGGGTGGACAGGTAGAAGAGCCGGTTGCCGGACGTGCCCCGCTGTGCGTCGAGTTCGTCGAGGGTCTCCACGAGTCGCTTGTAGGTTTCCGGGTCGTCGTAGCCGCCGGCCACGTACCGCACGCCGCCCTGGAGTTGGCGTTTGCTGGCGACGGCGTGTTCGCCGAGTGCGCTCTCGGCGAACTGCTCGTCGGTCATCGACGTGCGCGCGACACCGACGAGCGCGAACTGGTCCGGGAGCCGCTCGTGCCGGGCCAGGCTCTCTACCGCGGGCAGCAGCTTGCGCCGGGTCAGGTCACCGGAGGCACCGAAGATTACCAGCGTGGCCGGCGGGGCACTCCGCTCCTGGATGAGCGGGGATGCGTGGTCCATGATCTGCGTTCCTCCGGGCACAAGGGGTGTGGGTTGGGGGTGCAGTGCTGTCATGCCGGGGATTGTGTGGCGGTAGTGTCCGGCGGCCCCCCGGCGTGGCCCGTTGGTTGCGGAGCTTGAGCGTCGCATGCCGGCCGGGGGGTCGGCGACCCGGTGACGATCGGGTGCCCCGCCGCTGAGCCGGATCGGCACGCAGAGCTGGGCGGTAAGGCTGCTCAGGCCCAGTCCGGGACCTCTCGGCCGTCGCCCTGCCCCTGGTGGCTGGACCGCTCGGGCCGGACGCCACGGGAGGTACAGCCTGCTGTACCGGAAGACGCCCGCTGGCTTCAGCGATCTCGGCCGCCGGGCGACCTAGCGTTCGGGTGTCAGCGAAAAGCGCACACCGAGAGGCCTAGTGATGATCGACATGGTCGCGGTCCGGGTCGAAGGAGTCAGCCGGACCTACGCCACCGACGGGGAGCCGGTCGTTGCGCTCGCCGGCGTTGAGGCGAGCTTCGCCCGCGGTACGTTCACGGCGGTCATGGGTCCGTCCGGCTCCGGCAAGAGCACGCTGCTGCAGACCGCCGCCGGCCTCGACCGGCCGACGTCGGGCCACGTCTGGATCGGCGACACCGAGCTGTCCACGCTCTCCGAGACCAAGCTGACCGAACTGCGGCGGGATCGCATCGGCTTCGTCTTCCAGGCCTTCAACCTGGTCGGCGCGCTCACCGTCGACGAGAACATCGAGTTGCCCTCGAAGCTCTCGGGCAGGCGGCCCGATCCGCGATGGTTGGCGGAGGTCATCGAACGCGTCGGGCTGGCGGATCGTCGGTCGCGTCGGCCGTCCCAGCTCTCCGGTGGCCAGCAGCAGCGGGTCGCGATCGCCCGGGCACTGTCGGTCCGGCCCGACGTGATCTTCGCCGACGAGCCGACCGGGGCCCTCGACACCGAGTCGGCCGCCGACGTTCTGGCCCTGCTGCGCTCGGCGGTCGACGACTTCCACCAGACCGTGGTGATGGTGACCCACGACCCGGTCGCCGCCGCCTACGCCGACCGCGTGCTCGTGCTGGCCGACGGTCGCATCGTCCGCGACCTGCCGCCCCTGGGCGCTGAGAAGATCGCCGAGGTGCTGGCCACGACGCGCATGACGGGAGCCATTCGATGACCGGTCTCGCGTTGCGTCTGCTCCGGCAGCGCCCCGCCTCCGCCATCGCCACCCTGGTGGCCCTGGCCGGTGGGGTGATGATCCTGATGACCCTGGCGGTCTTCGTGCAGTCCGCGCTGCTGTTCCGGCCCCCACCGGAGCAGTTCGCGGCGGCCGACGTGGTGGTCGCCCATCGGGAGCTGACCGTGACCACCAGGGAGTTCGGCGACACGACCACCACCCGGGTGCCGCTGCCCGAGGGCACCGTCCCGGTCGGGCTGGCCGATGAGATCCGCGCGCTCCCCGGCGTCACCGACGTCCGCTTGGTGGGGGCCGAGGGTGGCGTCGCGTCGGCTGTCGAAGTCCAGGCCCGCGCGGACGCGTACGGGGCGATCGACCGGCTCGCCCGGCAGGCCGGTGTCGAGTCGTACACCGGGATGGACCGCGGCTGGGCCGAGCAGTCCGACTCGATCGCGGCCCGCTCGTTCCTGCTCACGGCCGGCTCGGCGTTCGGCGGCTACGTGGTCCTGCTGATCGTCGGGGTGGCGGCGGGCACGATCGGCCTGTCGGTCCGGCATCGTCGCCGCGACCTGGCACTGCTGCGGGCAGTAGCCGCCACCCCGCGCCAGGCGCGCCTGCTGGTCGTGGCCGAGGGGGTCCTCGTGGCTCTGGCGTCCGCCGTGCTCGGTGTGCCCGCCGGTCTCTGGTCCACCCACTGGGTGCACCACCAGCTGGTCACCCGGGGCTTCCTGCCCGCTGACTTTCCGATCGTCAACGCCGGGGTTGCCGCTGCGGCCGCCGTCGCGGTGACCGTCCTGGTGGCAGCCTCCGGGGCGTGGATCGCGGCGCGGCGCATCGCCCGCATCCGCCCGGCCGAGGCGCTCGGTGAGGCCGCGATCGAACCAACTCGCGGCGGCCGGATCCGGCTCGTCTCCGGCCTGGTCACGTTGGGCGGCGGCGTGGTCTCGCTGTTCTTCGCCGCCGGGCTGTCCGGCACGGCCGCGCTGGCCACCGCGGTCGGCATGCTCTACCTGCTCGTGATCGCCGTCGCGCTGCTCGCGCCCTGGATCAACGGATTGGCCGCCCGGCTGATGTCGCCGGTGTTGCGGACGGTGTGGCGCGCGCCGGGGGAACTGGCGGCGGCCAACCTGCGGGTCAACGCGCGCGGAATGTCGGTCGTGCTGAGCGCGCTCGTGCTGGCGATCGGCTTCGGCGGTTCGGTCTGGTTCCTTCAGGACAATCTCCAGCGGCAGACCGTCACGCAGAGCCGCGACGGCATGCTGGCCGACCGGGTGCTGACCGCGCCGCACGGCATCTCGTCGACGGAGGTGGCGAACGTACGCCAGATCCCCGGGGTCGAGGCGGCGACCGGCGTCCGGAACACGTCGGTGGTGGTCCGGGTCCTCGACGGTGCTGAGCCGGTCGTCGCCCGGGCGGTCGACCCGAGCGGGCTTACGTCGACGATCGACGTGAAGGTGCGGGAGGGCAGCCTGGCCGAGCTGACCGACGGAACCATCGCCGCCTCGGCCCTGCAGGCCTCGTCCTCGGGCTGGAAGGTCGGCCAGACGGCCGAGATCTGGCTGGCGGACGGCACACCGGTCCATCCGCGCCTGGTGGCGACCTACGACCGTGGGCTCGGCTTCGGCGACGTGCTGCTGCCACAGGAACGCGGTGTCTACGACGAGATGCTCGTGCGTACCACCGGCGACGTCGACCAACGGCTGGCCGCCTTCGGTACGGTGACCGACGCCGGCACCGTGACCGGGCGGTTGAACCGCGACCTGGCCATCTCAGCCTGGCTCAACAAGCTGCTCATCACCGTGCTGATCGGCTATTCGGCCCTGGCCGCCGGCAACACCATGGTCATGGCCGCGCTGGCCCGCAGCCGGGAACTCGCGGTGCTCCGCCTGGCCGGGGTGACCCGGCGGCAGGTCCGGCGGATGGTCGAAGCCGAACAGGTGGGCCTGCTCGCGACGGCGCTGACGCTCGGTGTGGCGATCGCCGGGATGACGCTGATCGCGGTCGTCCACGCGCTCACCGGCACGCTGATCCCGTACGTCCCACCGCTGGGCTGGGCCGCGGTGCTGGGCGGCGCGACCGCGCTGGCCCTGGTAACCACGATCCTGCCGGTTCGGCGGTTGCTGCGGACCCCACCGGTCCGCGCCGCGGGTTCCAGGGAGTGACGCGCAAACTGTCCGGGTGAATTAGCAGCTCGACGCCGGCTGGTCGTCCCCCGTCAGGTGCTGTCGAAGCCGAGTTGCTCGCCCAGCTCGATGAGGTCCACCGTTCGATGGACAGTCGCTGACGGTCGAGCGGTCGTTCCGCGGGAAGGGCCGTGACCGGCACTGTCGACGGTATGACAGCCATTGAGGTCATCGGCCTCCGCAAGGCCTATCAGGGACACGAGGTGGTGTGCGGCATCGATCTCACGGTCGCCCGGGGCGAGGCCTTCGCGCTGCTCGGCCCCAACGGAGCGGGCAAGACCACCACCGTCGAGATACTTGAGGGACACCGCCGCCGCGACGCCGGCGATGTCCGTGTTCTCGGCGAGGACCCGGGCACCGCAGGACGGGCGTGGCGGGCGGGGATCGGGATCGTCCTGCAGAACGCCGACGACGCGGCCGACCTCACCGTCCGCGAACTGGTACGGCACATCGCCGGGCTGTATTCCGACCCGCGGCCGGCCGACGAGGTGATCGAGCTGGTCGGTCTGACCCAGAAGCGCGACAGCAGGATCCGTACGCTCTCCGGCGGGCAGCGTCGCCGCGTCGATGTGGCGCTCGGCATCGTGGGACGCCCGGATCTGCTCTTCCTCGACGAGCCGACGACCGGCTTCGACCCGCAGGCGCGCCGGCAGGTCTGGGAGTTGATGCGCTCGCTCGTCACAGAGGGCACCACGATCCTGCTCACCACCCACAATCTTGAGGAGGCCGAGGCCCTGGCCGACCGGCTCGCGGTGCTCGCGGGCGGTCGCATCGTCGCCGAGGGCACTCCCGCCACGCTCGGCGGTCGCGGCACGGTCGGCACCGCCACGGTGAGCTGGCGGGAGAACGACGGGCGACGCGTGGAGAAGGTGACCGATCCGACCGATCTGGTCCGCCGGCTGGTCGCCGGGGACGCTGACCTGCGCAGCCTCACGGTCACCCGTCCGACCCTCGAAGACGTCTACCTGACCCTGATCGGAGCGGGGGAATGACCGCCGTCCTGCTGTCGGCCGCCCTTCCATCCACCCTGGCAAGCGGCCTGAACCGAGGGCGCGTCGAGCTGCTCATGTTTCTGCGTGACCGCACCGCCGTGGTGTTCACCTTCGGGTTTCCGGCCATGATTCTGTTGCTGTTCGGGACCATCTTCGACGGCGGCGACGACCGGAGCGGCGTCAGCGCGAGTCAGGTCTATTCCGCCAGCATGATCGCGTACGGCGCGTTGTCGACCGCGTTCGTGACGATGGGCTCGGGGCTGGCGATGGACCGCGAGGACGGCACGCTCAAGCGCCTGCGCGGCACGCCGCTTCCGGCGGCCGCGTATCTGATCGGCAAGCTGGTGCTGGTGCTCGTGCTCAGCATCGCCGAGGTGGTCGTGTTGGTCGGCGTAGGTGCGCTCGTCTTCGGCATACCGCTGCCCGACACGTCGCACTGGCTCACGTTCGGCTGGCTCTTCCTGCTGTCGACCGCGTCGTGCGGGCTGCTCGGCGTGGCGGTCAGCGCGATGGTCACGCACGCGCGCACGGCGGGGACGATCCTCAACGTGCCGGTGGTCGCGCTGCAATTCATCTCCGGCGTCTTCATCCACCCCATCACGCAGTTGCCGCACTGGCTGATCGTGGTGGCCTCGTTCTTTCCCGTGAAATGGATGAGTCAAGGCTTCCGCTACGTCTTTCTGCCCGACAGCATGAGGGCACTGGAGGCCAACGGCCGGTGGGAGCTCGGCCGCACGGCGTTGGTGCTCGGCGCCTGGACTGTGATCGGATTGGTGCTATGCCTGGTGACCTTCCGGTGGAACCAGAAAGATCGCTGAGGCAGGGTGAGGCGCACGCCGGTTACCTGTTCTGGTGGGACGCCTACTTCGGACTGGTCGCGGCGGCGGTGGCCGCCGCGACCGTGGTGATCGACGGTCACCTGCTGTGGCGCCGCTGGCTGGCAGTGGGCGCCATCGCCGCCATGGCGATGCTGCACGTGACGGTCGGTCGGCGGCAGATCCGGCGCAACGCGGATGACGGCGCGGCCCTGGCAGTCCTGCTGACGTACCTCACGTTCTACGTCGTCGCGGTGGCGGCCGCACCCTTCGCGACCTGGCTGTTGTTCGCGGTCATCCCGCTCATCTTCCAGCTCACGGACGTGCGCGCGGGGATCGTGCTGGCGATCCTCGCGAACCTGGTCACCCCGGCGGTCAACCTCGTCGAGGAGCCTGCCCGACGCCGTACGCCGTCGAGCCGCCTACTTCAGCCAGGAAACCGGCGTGACCGCCACCGTCCGGGTGATCGGGGCGCCCCGGGAGCTGCCCACACCGGTCGAGGTGGTCCTGCTGCGGGCCGCTCAGGAGGCGCTGACCAACGTACGCCGGCACGCGCACGCCACCGAGGTGCAGGTGGTGCTGGCGTACGACGACCGGGGCGTACGCCTGGTCGTGCGGGATGACGGACGCGGGTTCGCGTCCGACGGCCTCGATGGGTTCGGGCTCGCCGGCATGCGCTCGCGCGCCGAGCAGGTGCACGGCATTCTCACCGTCCACGGCGGACCGGGGGGCGGCACGATCGTCGAGCTGGAGGTGCCCGCGTGATCCGCATCGTGCTCGTCGACGATCACCCGGTCGTACGGATGGGCTTGCGCGGCATGCTCGACGCCGAGGAGGACCTGACGGTGGTCGGCGAGGCGTCGTCGGGGCCGGAGGGCGTGCGGCTCACCGCTGAGCAGCACCCGGACATCGTGCTCATGGACCTGCGCATGCCGGGCGGGGACGGAGTCGAGGCGACCGGGCGGATCCGCACCCGCGTTCCGGGCGTCCGCGTGGTGGTGCTCACGACGTACGAAGCGGATCGGGACATCCTGCGGGCGATCGAGGCCGGCGCCAGCGGCTATCTCCTCAAGGACGCCACACCGGCGGAGCTGGCGGAGGCGGTCCGGGCCGCGGCCCGGGGCGAGACGGTGCTCGCGCCGAGCGTCGCCGCCACGCTCGTGCGACAGGTGCGGCACCCCGCGCCGCCGGCCCTCTCGGCCCGCGAGGCCGAGGTTCTGCGCCTGGTCGCGCGAGGGCTCACGAACGCCGACATCGGGCGGGAGCTCTACCTCAGCGAGGCCACCGTGAAGACCTACCTACTACGCGTCTTCGGCAAGCTGGACGTCGCCGACCGCACGGCCGCCGTCACCACGGCGCTGCACCATGGCCTGATCTGACCCCACGGGTACGCCTCAGCAACGCGAAGCGGTGTCCGCTGGTCCTCCCAGTGGAACTCGAACATGCCGGCCTCGATGCGCAAGGGGCCACCCGCAATAGGCGATCTGCCGGATCTCCGAGACATGTTCGGGACTGTTCGGAACGGAAACACCGGCCTCGTCGCCTTGAGGTCGATATCGAAAGAGGGCTAGCTTCAGCCTTTATCGATGCGTGGTGTGGGACGCGAAATGACATTTCGCGCCACCGGGTGCCGCTTTTGGTCACGACGAAGTGTGTCGATACAAGACCTGGCGACCAATATGGTCGATCGGTCTGCTGCGACTGGCAGGCCGACGCCCGACGACACGCCATGACAAAGACCTAGGCAAGGGAGGATTTACATGCTCGGCAAAGGACGCTGGTCTGGCCGCGGTCACCGTCTGGGGTTGGCCTCCCTGCTCGTGACGGTGTTGGTGATGGTGTCGTCCGGGCAACCGGTCTATGCCGCCAACCTCGGCAGCGAGCCGACCCTGCCCTACGCGCAGCCGAACAACGCCAGCCTGCCCAGAGCGGGATGCGACACGACCGCCACCGACCCGACGAATCCGCCGGCCAGCAGCCCGGCGGCGGTGCAGGTGATCTATGCGTGGAACAACTCCACCGGGAACCAGTACGCGACGAACGTCGAGCACGCCGCCCGCGTCGTGGATCGCGTTGACTGGCTGCTCGACCAGGCCAGCAACTACGACCAGCACGTGAAGGTGAGCTGCCGGTCGACCACCACCAGCACGTACAACCAGTACGCGCAGGCGCTGGTGACGCCGGTGAAGATCGACACCACGAACACCGACTTCTGGTCGATCGCGAACGAGCTTTCGGCCAAGGGGTACGACGACAGCAACCGCTGGTATGTGGTCCTGACGGAGTTCCCCGCGCCGTCCGCGTCGGCGCACTGGTGTCCGAGCAGTGGCGGTAGCGGCTGCGTCTCCATCGTTGAGGCATGGGACAGTGGGGTCGTCGGGCACGAGATGGCGCACCTGCTCGGTGCCGGTCACGCCTACATGAGCGAGCACGTGTGGCAGGACTCCAACGGAAACTGGCAGGCCGAGCAGTACTGCCCCGACATCATGATGTGCGCTGGCGACTGGTGGGCCTTCGACCTGGGCTACCGCCAGAACTACGACCCGAGCGAGACCAGCGCGCGGTTCTATGTGGACAACTATCCGTCGACGACGACGAACAACGCAGCGGTTCACCCGCTGCTCACCTCGCCGGTGTGCTGCGACGTCGGTGCCAACAATGACCTGCTGACCGCGCAGGAACGGACCATCGAGGCGCAGGCGCCGGGCACCTCGAACCCCACCGGGTTCACCACCTCCGGATCGGGGGCAGCCATCTCGGTGACACCGCAGGGCTCGTATGCCGGCATTTCCGCCCGCTACTTCGACAACCGTCGCTCGTTGCAGTTCGTCAGCTCGCCGCAGTCAGCCGAGAAGTCGGTCATCGTGAGCCGTAGGCCGTCGGTGACGGCCGGGCACAACTACAAGTTCTTCGTCCGGCTACGCGCCGACTCCGGGACGGCCGCGCTGCGGATGCGGTGGTACAACTCGGCGGGCACGCTACTGTCCACGTCGCCCGGCAACTCGTTCGGCCTGACGTCGAACTGGTGGGAGTGGTCCCACGAGGCGGTCGCGCCGGCGAACGCGGCCAGCGTGCAGATCTCCGTGGTGGCACCGGCCGGTGGTTCGCAACCGTCGACCCTGACCATGCACGTGGACACACTGCAGCTGACCGACTGTAGTGCCAACCAGAACTCGCTGTGCCGGCCCACCACCTGATCCCACCTGGGTGATCCGGCCCTTCCCCACGTCGCCCGAGCGCGACGTGGGGAAAAGGCGAGTCAGCTTCTTCGTACCGTGGCGCCGGCTCGAATCGCCCGCGGCATCTCGGCGACATCGTCGACACGACCCACCAGCATGCTAAATTCGTCGCCCACACGGGTGAGTTCAACTCGACCCGGTAGGTGATGCCGCTCGATATGCGTGGTCGGCTGCTCGGCTGGTCGAGACCGGGGAGCTCTGCCGGGCGAGGGTGGCCGTGCTGTCGTAGCGGTGAGCGTTGGCCAGGGCGACGGCGGCGTACCGGCGAGGTTCGCCGCGATGGGCGGCCGGACGCGACTGTGGGACAATGCCGGCAACGGATGAGACTGGTGAGCGGATGTCGTCGACAGCTGAATCGCAAGATTTTCTCGGGCCACAGGCTCCTCTTGTGCCAAAGGGTTTCCGTGGCGTCACGAGGAACCTGGGCCTCAAAGACGTCGGTGACGATTTTACGGTCATCGTGTCCGAGGTCCCCGCGACATCGGCGGCGGTGTTCACGCGCTCGCGGTTCGCCGGACCCAGCGTCGAGCTCAGTCGGCAGTCCGCGGCGGCCGGGAGCTTCCGGGGCATGGTGGTGCTCTCCCGCAATGCCAACGTCGCGACCGGGAAGGTCGGCGCCGAGAACGCCGCCGAGATTCAGCTCAGGGTCGCCGAGGCCGCCGGGATCCCCGCCGGCGAGCTCTTGATCGGCTCGACCGGAGTGATCGGGCGGCCCTATCCGATGACGCAGATCCGGCGAGGGCTCGACGAGTTGTCGTGGCCGCTCCCCGCCGCCGACTTCGACGCCAGCGCGCGCGCGATCATGACGACGGACACGCGCCACAAGGTGGTCCGGCTGCGCTGTGGTGACGCCGTGATCGTCGGCATCGCCAAAGGCGTCGGCATGATCGAGCCGAACATGGCGACGCTGCTGACGTTCTTCTTCACCGATGCGCAGGTCGGCAGGGAGGACCTCGACGCGATCTTCCGCCGGGTGGTCGACCGCACATTCAATGCGCTCAGCATCGACACCGACACCTCGACCAGTGACACCGCCGCAGTCTTCGCGAACGGGGTTGCCGGCCCGACCGACCTCGGAGAGTTCGAGCAGACGCTGCACCGGGCGGCCCTGCACCTGGTCAGAGACATTGCCTCCGACGGCGAGGGCGCGAGTAAGCTCATCGAGGTCCGGGTGAGTGGTGCCCGCGACGACGCGCAGGCGAAGCTGGTCGGCAAGAGCGTCGTGAACTCGCCGCTGGTCAAGACCGCCGTACACGGCGCCGATCCGAACTGGGGCCGGGTCGCTATGGCGATCGGCAAGCTGGAGGACGAGACTGACATCGACCCCGACCGGGTGGCGATCCGTTTCGGCGATCTGCTGATGTTCCCCGAAAGCTCCGCCGACGACCTCTTGGACCGGGCCGCGGAGTACATGCGCGGCAAGGAAGTCGTGATTGACATCGACCTCGGGATCGCCGCCGGCTCGTTCACCGTCTACGGCTGCGATCTCACCGACGGCTACATCCGCATCAACGCCGACTACACGACCTGATCAGGCCAGGGATCCTGGCCGCCAACATCTCGGCGACGTCCCCGCCCTGCCGGGCGAGCAGTGAGTTCGCGAGCCCACAGCTGCCGGAACGCATCGGTCAGCGGTGGCGCACGTTCGACGTCCGCCCCTTGCGCAGGGCGGGCTTGTCCACCTTTCCGACGGCGGTATGGGGGATGGTGGCGGCGAGCACGATTTCCGCACGCACACCCAGGTCCTCGAGCACGGCACGGATCGCTGCGCGTACGCGCTCGTCCTCGACCCCGGCCACGGGGGTCGCCACCACGAGCGCCCCACGCTCGGTCTCCCCGGGCAGCGGTGCCAGTACGGCCGCCTCGGTGATCGGGCACGCGGCCGTCAGCGCGGCCTCGACGCCCGGGCTGAACACCGGACCGGCCGAGCCGCCGAGCAGGTCGGCGACACGGCCGAGGATTCGGTACTCGCCGTCGAACTCGGCGACATCCCCCGTGTGGTACCAGCCGTCACGGAACGTGGCGGAGGTCGCCCCCGGGTCACCGAAGTAACCGACGCTCGTGTACGTCGAGCGGGCCAGCACCTCACCGATCGAAGGCCAAGCCTCGTCGAGGGGAGCGAGCCTGATCTCCACACCGGTGACCGGGGTCATGCCGCGGGTGTCCTGCACGACATCGTCCATGTTCCCCAGCATGATGCCGAACTCGGTCGAGCCGTAGATGCGTCGAATGTGAATACCGAGCACCGCGGCCGCGTCGGCGACGACCTGGCCGCTCAGGTACGCACCGCCGCAGAGCGGCATCCGCAACGCGGAAAGGTCGACGGACCGGCCGCGTGCGGCCTGCGTCAGCAACTCGTAGTGCCTCGGCAGCGCGCTGCACACGGTGGCGCCGGTCTCCTCCAGCCACCGCAGCAACTGGTCGGGCGCGGCAGACGGATCGGCCAGCACCAGGAGGGCCCCCGAGAGCAGCGCCGGGAACAGATGAACGTCGCAGCCGTGTGCGACGTCCAGGGTGTGGCGGTTGAACAGCACGTCCGCGGCGGTCGTCGCGGTGTAGGCGATCCACTGTCGCCGGTCGTGGAGCAGGTCATCCTGACGCCAGGTCACGAGCCGGGGCTTCCCCGTGGAGCCGGACGTCTCCAGCAGCCGGAACGCGCCCTCGTACGCCTTGAACGGCCGCGCGCCGACCAGCTCGGAGCCGGTCGCCAGCTCTGCGGTCGTCACCTGCTCGACGACGACGTCCGGCAGCGGCTCCGCGCCGACGACGAGTGCCGGCTTCGTCTGCTCGACCAGCCAGGCGATGTGCTCCGGCGCCGCCGACCTGCTGATCGGCACGTGGATAGCACCGCTGCCCGCCAGGGCGAGCACCAGTGCCACGTAATCAGTTCCGTTGTCCAGCCAGGTCGCCACCACCTGGCCCTCGCCGATGCCCCGGGCCCGCAGCCAGCCGAGGGCACGGTCGACCCGCAGCGACAGCTCGCCGTAGGTCAGGCGCTCGCCGTCGGGCACCACCACCGCGAGGGCGTCGGCTCTGCGGGCCACCACGGAACGGAACTCGGTCAGTAGCATCGTCTCTCCTCACGCGGCCGTCGGCAGGGTGACCTGGCCGCGATAGAGCAGACGCACCCCGTCGGACCCGATCGCGGTGCGGCCGTGCAGCGTCCGCTGGTTGTCGATCACCAGCAGGTCACCGGTCTGCCAACGATGCTGATAGAGGTAGCGCGGCGAATGCAGGTGCGCCGACAGCTCCGCGAAGAATGCGGCAGAGTCGTCGGCACTCACGTCGGCGACGCGCACCTGCCAACCCTGCGGCACATCCGGCGGGAATCCGAGTGCCAGGTTCAGCGAGCGCACGCGGCCGTAGTCGCGGGTGGTCGGGATCTCGTACCAGTCGGCGGGTACCTGCGGGAAGTAGCCGCGTTCCTCGACGAGGTATTCGAGCCGGCCGTCGGCAAGAACCTTGCCGAGGTGCGGCGGGATCTCACGCCACGCGGTGAGCTGATCGCACACCGTGGTCTCACCGGAACCGGGCTCGTCGGCGAAGTCCTTGGCGTACAGGACGATCAGGTCGACCTGTTCGCCGACCAACAGTCCGTCGGTGTGCAGCGGGAGGGGGCCGCGGCCGGTGACCACCTTCCCTGCGTCCCTTGAGGCGTTGAGCATCAACAGATCGGCCTGGCCCTCGCCGAACTTGTGATCCACAGTTTGGCCGAGGTGGTGGACGAGCCGCTGGAAGGCATCCTCGGTGAAGTCCAGGCCGCGCGTCAGCGCGACCCCGCTGGTCAGCGCCGCCTCCCGGGACCGCCGGGCCATCTCCTCGACGGTCTCCCCGGGCGGCGACGTCAACACCGTGCCGAAACCTGATTCGGTCAGTGTGTTCTCGGTCATCGTCATCTCCTCGTTCATCGGATTGTGGCGAGCGCGCGTGCGTAGACCTCGTCGGCGTTCCAGTCGTCGAGGTGTCCTTGACCGGCCAGTGCCAGGAGGTCGGCGAAGCATGCTTGGTAGACGCGGGAAGGGTCGCTCTGCCCGGAGTCCGCAGCGAGCCGCCGCCGCACCCCCTCCTGCAGGTTCCCGCCGTGGTGTACGGCGATCTTGCGGCGCCACGCGATAGCGGGGGTGACATGGGCGGCCATCGCGGTCCGCAGATGGAACTTCTCCCGGCCGTCGTGGACCTTGCATGCGGGCGTGGTCTCCAGCGCGGTGCGCATCACCGGGAGTGTCCAGAACGGGTGGAACGTCTCGACGCCGTACGCCAGCGCCATCCGGTTGGCCAGCTCACCGCTGGTGCGGGTGCGCGCGACCGCCGCGATGCCCTGGTCGATCAGCTCGTCCGGGTGCTCGAACGGGGTGAAGAGCCCGGCATTGATGAGGTCGCTGCCGTACCCGGTGAGCAGCACGCGACCCGGTTCGACCACGCCGGACTGGTAGAACGCCGTGGCCGTGAGCGCGACCTCGACCACCTCCGGCGTGGTCACGCCGAGCCAGCGGACGGCGGCGGGGACGGCACGGATGATGCTGTCCTCGTCGAGCAGCAGCGAATGCAACTTGAGGCCAGCGACCTCGCACAGCTCCGCGGCGTCGGAAAACTCGTCTCCCCAGGGCGTTCCGACACTGTACGGCCGCACGTCGAGGTTCCGCGCCGCGGCCAGGTAGGTCACGGTGCCCGAGTCGATCCCGCCGGAGAGCAGTGACGCGTACGTGGCCTCGGGGCGGACGGCGGCGATGCCGGCGATCACCGCATCCAGCTCGGCCAGTTGCGCCTGCCCGGCAGCCAGCGGATCGTCCCGAAACGGCCTGCGGAACTGCTCGAGGAAGTCCTCGGCCGGCGGGGCGGTGCTGGTCAGCCAGCCCGAAGCGGTCCGGGCGCGGCGTTGCCGGACCGAGTGGTCCAACCGTCGTATCCCGTCGACGAGCGTGGCTTCCGCATCGGTGCTCACCGGACCCGAGCGCACCCGGGCGGCGAGGCCCCACGCGGGCAGAATAGCCGCGGCGAGCAGCAGGTCGGTGAAGAAGGCGAAGCCATCGGTCGCGGGGTCCTCGGCGACGTAGATGGCGTCCTCGTTGAACACCGAGGTGAACGCGGTCACGGCGTCCTCGCCCACCTGCAGCACGGTGCGCTGCGCCGGTTGCGTGGGCAGCTCCCCGAGCGCGGGCGTCGCCGTCAGCGTACGGACGTCGACATCGAACGGCGCGGTCGTGGGCAGCCCTGCCACGAGGCCACGGTGGTAGACGAACAGATCACCGACCTCGACGCACGCGCCCATCGGCTCAAGTCCGGTCAGGCGCCGGTTGGCGACGACCACCCAACCGCCGCTCATGCCTGGCCCACGATCCGGCGCATTTCCCGCTGCGGCCGCCCCGAGGCGAATCCTGCCCGGTGTGATCTCTTCGCGTTGTCCCGCAGGACGTGCAAGCCTTGGATGTAGTCGTGGTTCATCTGCGGCTTCGTGTTGCGCACGGCCGCCGGGTTGTAATCGGCGAAAGCCGCCGCGCGGGCCAGCGCGGTCGGCAGCACGTCCGCTGCGGGCACCGCTTCGTGCAGTAGGCCGTCCCGCAGGGAGGACTCGGCGGACCATTCGTCACACGACAGGAGCATGTGCTGCATCACCGAACGCCCGGCCGAGCGTTCCAGCATGAACGCGCCGAAATTGCATGCGATACCCACCTTGAACTCGGGCATCCGCAGGATCGACGATTCCGCACCGACGCGGTAGTCACAGGTGAGCAGGAGTTGCAGGCCGATCCCGATGGCGTAACCCTCGACGGCAGCCACGGTGGGTTTGGTGACTTCGAGGCTGGCGACGTACAGCTCGGTGATGTTGTCGATCCACTCGTCCACCTCGTCACCGCCCGAGAAGTGGCTGACCTCGTGAAAATCGCCGCCCACGGCGAAGGAATTGCCCTCGCCGCCGTGCAGCACCACGGCGGCCACCGCGTCGTCGGCCTCGACCTCGCGGAGGATCCCGGTGAGTGCGCGCATCCGGCCGTTGCTCATCGCGTTCGAGTGATGCGAGCCCTCGAACGTAACCTGCGCGACGCCGTTCTTGGTCACCACGGTGAAGGTGTCGCGGGGCTGTGTGTGGACAGCGTTGTTCATCAAGCTGGTCCTCCATAGTTATCGGGGTGAAAGATGTGCATTTGGTGGGCCGTTCCAGTGCGTCCTGGGTCCTGCGGCACCTCTTTCGCCTCCTGTCGGGCACATCCGATCGGTGCCTTCTGCGCGCCCGCCACGCCGCCGCAGCTCCTCCTCCGTCAGGAGAAGCTTGAGGTCGGGGCCGGCCGGGTCGGTCGACCCGCTCGAGTGGCGAGGCCGGCGGAGACCCGCCCGGTGGCGACCTCCTCGACCGGTCCGGTCAGTCGGACCGCGCCGCCGGCGTCGACGGACACGGTCACGGCACCACCGCGCATCCGGACGTCGACCTCGTCGCCCACCAGACCGAGACGCCGCACCGCAGTTGCCGCGGCGCAGGCCCCGCTCCCGGACGCGAGCACCGGCCCGGCACCGCGTTCCCACACCACGACCTCCAGCGACCGCCGATCGCGCACCACCGCGAACTCCACATTGACCCGGGTGCGGAACGCAGAGTGCCGGCCGATCAGCGGCCCCAGCTCCCGCGCGGCCGCCTCATCGGCTGCCGGCAGGACGACGACCGCGTGCGGGTTTCCGTTGTGGACGCAGGTCACCCGAAGGGTCCGCCCCGCCACGGGCAGCGGGTGGTCGACGACCGGGCCGGAACCCCCGACCAGGCCGACGATGTCCGCGTCGAAGTCCGGACGACCCAGGTCGATCGACACCAGCCCTGCGAGCCGGTCCAGTACCCGGACGCTGGTGTGGCCGAACCCCGTGTCCAGCACGAACTCCGCGCCGCCGTCTCGGGACAGGTGCAGGGCGAGAATGCGCAACCCGTTCGCGCTCCGCTCGCACGGGCTCCCGTCCGGGTTGAACAACCGGACCGGCATGGGCTGCCCCGCGCCCGCGGGCGGTCCCCGGAAGACAATTCCGTCCGCGCCGACCCCGAAGTGCCGGTCGCACATCGCGACCGCCGTCGCCGGTGCGGCGGGCAGCCCGTCCTCCGGATCCACGACCAGGTAGTCGTTGCCCAACGCTTGGTACTTCGCGAAGCGCGGAAGGCCGGCCCCTCGGGGCGAGGTCACCTGCGGCTGCCGTCAGCCCACCGCGGGGCGGTCTCGGCGAGCCGCTCGTCAAGGTAGCGCGCGGACGAGTTGAGTCGCCACAGTGTCCCGCGGGCGATGCCAATGCGCATAGCCTCGGAGGTCGCCGCCGGCTTCACCACGTTATGGAACCACCCGGCTGCGTGCTGGGAGTCGACCGTGATGTGCAGTCTGTGGTAGGTGATCCCGACCTCTGGCAGCCCCAGCCGCTCCCATGCGCGCACGACGCACACGAACCGGTCCGGCACCAGCCACTCGGTCATCCCGAGGTAGCCGACCGCCTCGGCGTACCGGTACCGATAGCGCGACAACATCACTGCGAGGTTCCCGGACAGCAGCGCCGTGCCCGTGAGCCGGTCGGCGACCTCATCCTCCCGCACGTCGAAGACCTCGAAGATCCTTCGAAAGAGCGTGGTGTGCACCTCCTCCGGCCGGCCGTTGCCCATCTCGTCCCAGTAGTTCGCCGCGATCTCCATTTTGGCGGGACCGTCGGTACCGACCTGCATGAGGGCGAGCAGGTCGTCGAACCTCGCGTCGATGACCGACTCCTGGATCATGTACAGACGCAGGTCCTCGGAGTCTGCGTGGTTGCTGATGAAATCGGTGTAGTAGGGATGCTTGTACACCCGGTGCTGCTTGGCCAGCGCCTTCAACCAGGAGACGTAGGCGGCCGGTTCGCTCGGCATGCCGTCCAGTAGGCCGGCTTGGATGCGGGCGTCCTCCGCCGCGCCGGTGGCGGACTCCACCAGGCGGGCGATCTCGTGAATCACGACCGATCCCTCGGCGCTCGGTCTACCCGGAGCGATCCGCAACCCGAGATCGTAGATTCGGGCGAGGATCTGTTGCTGCTGCAGAAATGCGTCCGGGTCACCTGCGGTAGCGCGGTCGTTCAGCTCTCTCACCCGATCGAGAACCTGTTCTCGCAGCGCACCGTGCACCGCGCGGTCAAGTTGATCCGCCGATATAGACAGCCAATTGGAGATGTCGTCGACGACAGACGCTGCACCTTGAACGGAAGCTGTTTGTTGCACGGTTGTACCCCCATGGAAATGATGTGTCATCTGATGTCAGTCCCGCGCCGCGGAGGGTTGCCATTTTTCGACCTCGACGCGGTTGTCGTGGAACACTGCACCGCCGCCCATGTCGGCGTCCCGCTCGTTCACCGTCGCGTTGACGGTCGGGCCGCCGGTGAGCTTCATCCAATGGCCCTTCGTGGTCCCGACGACTCCGCTGCGGACGTGCTCGGAGGCGTACGCGGTGGAGACGAATGAACCGCGGTCGTTGAAGACGGCGACCGGTGTGCCGTCGTGGAGCCCACGGGCGGCCATGTCGTCCGGGTGCAGCTCGACCCGGGGCGGACCAGCCCGGCGCCGTAGTTCCGGCTTGTTGGCGAAGACCGAGTTGAGGAAGAAGTGCGAGGCGCCGGCGATCAGCGAGAGCGGGTACCGCGCGGCCAGTTCCGGGTCGGTCGACTCGCGTGGCGGGGTGTATCCCGCCACTGCCTCGAACCCGGCTTCCAGGGCTCGCTCGGACCGGAATTCCAGCTTGCCGGACGGTGTCGGGAAGCCGTCGGCGAACGGCACGAATTCGGCCGGATAACTCAGTCTCGCCCACCCGTCTCGGCGCAGGGACTCAACATCGATACCGGCCAGCGATGGATGGTCCGTGGCCAGCAACTGAGCCGCCATCTCTTCGTCCGAATCGTAGAGTCTCGGCTCGGACAACCCCATGTGCCGGGCGATTCGGCGGAAGATCTCCGTGGTGGAGAGGCAATCACCCGGAGGGGCCGTCGCCGGCTCGTTCCACGCGATGTACATGTGGCCGTAGCCGTCGAGAACATCGAGGTGCTCGGTCTGCATGGTCGCGGGCAGCACGATGTCGGCGTAGTCGGCGGTGTCGGTCTGGAAGTGGTCGACGACGACCGTGAACAGGTCTTCGCGGGCGAGCGCCTGGCGAACGCGTTGCTGATCCGGGTTGCTGACCACCGGGTTGGCCCCGTACACGAACAGCGCCTTGACCGGCGGGGTCAGGTCGAGGAGGTTCTGGCCGAGGCGGGTCATGGAGAGCCGTCGCACCGGCGCCGCACGCAGGTCGCTGCACAGGAGTGCCTGCCGGTTGCCGCCGAAGTACCCGTCGGTCGAGTAGGTGAGGCCACCGCCCAGCCTGCCCCAGTCACCGGTGACGCCCGGCAGGCAGGCGAGCAGGCGAACGGCCGCGCCGCCGCCCGCGTGGCGCTGCATCCCGCTGCCGGCGCGGATGCCGGTGGGCCTCGTGGCGGCGATCCGTTCCCCCAGATGCTCGATCTGCGCGCGGGAGACGCCGGTCAACTCCGCGACCCGTTCCGGAGGGAACTGCTCGATGCGGGCGCGGAACTCGGGCCACCCCACTGTGTGGTCGGCCAGGTAGGCATGGTCCGCCCCGCCGGCGGCGACCACCACGTTGAGCAAGCCCAGCGCGAGGGCTGCGTCGGTACCGGGCCGCGGCGCCAGGTGCTCGTCGGCCTGCTGAGCGGTCCTTGTGGCCACTGGGTCGATCGCGACGACGTGCGCGCCCTGCTCGCGTGCCTTGTTGATGAACCGCCACTGGTGATGGCTTGTGGTGAGAGTGTTGACGCCCCACAGCAAGATCAACCGCGAGTGGGCCAGCGACTCCGGATCGATGCCCCGGTGGGTCCCGGTGGCAAGGTCCGCGCCGACCAGCCCCGCCACCGAGCAGATCGTCATGTCGTGCTCGGAGGCGCCGAGCACGTTCCACAGCCGTGCGCCGGCCTGGCCCTGGAGCCCCTGGAGGAACCCCAGGTTGCCCGTTCCCTGATACGGCCAGATCGACTCGCCGCCGTACTGGCGACGAACCCGGTCGAACTGTTCGGCGATCTCGTCGAACGCCGCGTCGAGGCTGATCCTCGTGAACCTGCCGGTGCCCTTCGGGCCGGTGCGACGCAGCGCATGACGGAGGCGGTCGGGCGACGCCGCGTGGTCGAGGTACTGGTTGACCTTCACGCAGAGAGTGCCGTGGGTGAAGGGGTGCTCGGGGCGACCGCGCAACGTGACGGCCGCACCGTCGCGGACGCCCACTATCCAGCTGCAGGCATCCGGGCAGTCCAACGGGCATCCGCCCGCGACCTCACGGTCGACCACAGTGACACGTCTACCCGATGCCTTCATTGCGCCGAGGGTTTGCTGTTGAGCACCGCCTGGTCGTGCTCCTCGCCGTACCAACGCTCCGACCAGCGCGAGAACGCGGCGATGACGATGTCGCGGTGCCCCTCCTCGCCGGAGGCATCAGGGTGCAAGTCTGTGACGTCGTGTGCGACGGCGCGGTCATCGAGCAGCGCAGCATGACCAGGCTGGACGGTGCCACGCCAGAACGGCTCGGAGGAGTCGAGGCCCTTCCACAGCCGCATCTCACCCCCGGTCACGTTGTGCCTGTTGAAGACCAGAATCGCGACGTACTCATGCCCGTCCTTATGGACGCCCTCCGGGGTGACCAGCCCTGGTTTCGCTTCCGTGGCGCGGCTGCGGTTCTGGTGAACGTTCACCTGCCAGCTCTCGGAGCGGTCCAGTGGCAGGTTGGCGGCGACCGCGTGCAGGTAGGGGAGGAAGTCGGCCTGCAATGGCTCGTACTCGCGCATGATGCCGCCCGCGACCGTGTTGTATTCGCGGGACTGGCCGTAGGGGCGGTGCGGAAGCAGCTCGAACGACCAGGCGTCGGAGATGTAGTCAATCTTGTACTGCGAGAAGCGCTTGTAGCGCGTCTTGTTTCCCATGTAGACGTCGAGCGGGACATTGTCGTAGCTGTTCAACACCTCCTGCGAGACCGGAGGCAGATCGATGATGGCATACCCGTCGATGAGTCTTGACATTCGAGTCTTCCGTTCTGTTGGGCAGTCGTGGCCGAGCCGTCGCCGAGCTATTTCTCTGTGGCCTGGGTATTTATATTGATCGGTGTGAATACTATCCAGTGGTTCTCCTGAGCGTCAAGCCCGTCCGTGCAAGACTTTGCTCACCGAAAATTGCAACGGAAAATGGGCACCCCGAAACCCTCGATGCCGCCAGCATCGAGGACCGCCACCGACTCGATCAGAAGTACCTGGTCAACTCTCCCCGGCGTCGGATGTCGAGAGAGCAGCAATGCAGTCCGCCCCCGAGGGAACGGCCGTGCCGGAACCGCACGGGCACCGGCTCCACGCCTGCCTGCTCCAGCTGAAGCATGAGAGAGACCTGGTTGGACGGGACAAGCACGCGATCCGGGCCCAGCGCGAGGAGGTTCATCCCGACCCAGCGAGAAGCTCGTGGCCAGTCGAAGGCGAAACCGTCATCCTCGATATCGGTGACCCACAGCGTCTTCCAGCTCCGCAGCGGGCTCGGAATCATTTCGGGCGTCATTTTAACTGCATTGGCCAACAGTAGGCCCGGCCGAAGTATGTGCAGTGTCGTGTCGACGTGATCAGCGCAGATGGACATCTCGTGGATCGTGAAATCCGGCCCCAGGATTCGCTGAAGCCAACTCGCACCTCGCCGGTTACCGGTGCTGCTGACGTTGAAGAAAATATCGTACCCGCATCTCAGGAGGTTTGCGGCATCGAACAAGGGTTCCTCGTCGGCAACTACCGAAGCATTCGACTCGTAGATGTACGTGGAGTCCGGCAGCCTCGGCTTGGGCGCCGACAGCCATCGGGCTCCGGAATCGAAATACCCGCGCAGCAGGTCGCGGTACGGGAAGACCTCAAAGTACCGGGACCTCATCGGCATCGGGACCTCGATCAGCATGTCACCGATGACCGACAGGCAGTCTCGCGGCATGAGCGCATGCATCGCGACGGACGCCCAGTCCGGCGACGCATAATGCTGTCCCGGCACCAGGGGTTCGGGGCGTCGAACGGCGACACCGTGCGACTCGAGTACCGCGGTGAGATCGTGAAAGTCCTCCTCCGCTTCGTCGATGACTCGATCCAGCAACGCGCTGGGGATCTTCTCGCGTTCCGCCTCGACCGGTTGTTCGAAGAAGTGGCGCAGGGAGGGGTCCACGGGCGGGGGAGTGAAGCCGACGGCGGTGCCCAGCACGACCTCCTCCAGCGGGTCCCAGTCGTTACTGCTCCACACGGCGTTAACGGTCATCGGCAATCCCCTCGATCAGGTGGCAGGTAGCCGGGCACATCCACGCCGCTGGGGTCGCGCGCAGCACGATCAAAGCTGCCGGGCCGCGCAGGTGCGTTACCGGCCTTGTCCGTCTGACGTCGGTGATCGTCGAGTAGGCACGTCCGGTTCTCTCGCGGCGCACGGCAGACTGATGTGAGCGTCGACGTCGATGGCGTGCCGTGCCCGTCGCTGTGGATCGCGACGAGACGGCGGGCCAGACGCGGCGTCCGTCGGCTGTCACCGGCGTCAGAATCCCGGTGGCCGTGTCAGTTCGGGAGGCCCGCGTCTTGGGCGAAGACCGCTTCAACTCACGCGGACACGGTCGCCGAACCGGACCGGGCCCGCACAGATGACCCTCGCGTACACCCCGAAGTTTGTCTGTCTCTGTTCGGCCAGCACCCGCAGGACGTCCTTGTCGCGGGGCACGCCCGGCTGCGGCAGCGTGACCGTCACGCACCGCTCGGTCTGCTCGGTGATCTCGAGTCTCGTGGTCTCCCCGATGGACACCTCGCGGCCGATCCAGTCGTCCTCGAATCTTGGCCCCCACTCCCCGTCGATGACGATATTGGGCCGGAAACGGGCCACCGGGACCACGGTTCCTTCCGGCACCTCGGCCGCCAGCGCGGTGAGGGAGGAGCGTGAGATCAGGTGGACCGCGCCGATGTCGAAGTGAGGTGTGCCCGATTCCCGAGCGGCCCGCACCGGCTCACCGGCCAACGCCGTGAGCGCCGCGTCGAGGTCGGGGTCGCCGGCAGCCAGCACGGCGCCGTTCGGCGTGTGAACCTCGACGCGACCGTGGCGTGTGCGCGCCGCGTAGGCGAGCAGGCCGTCGAGGCGACGGACGTGCTTCCAGGTCTTGCAGCTGCCCACCCGCCCGTCCGGGAAGGTGGCGGCCCACTCGCGGTCGCCGGAAACTCCGCGGCTGTCCAGCCGTACGTCATCGACCGTCTCGCCCTGCATGGACTTGAACGGATATCGGTAGAGTGCTTCGACTGTCGCCTCGACAGCGGACACGAGAGACTCCTTCGCGCGAGGCCCGGACGGTTGGCTGGGCCGGTCATCGGTCGAACAGCACCAGGCTGGCCAGAGCGATGAGGACGGCGCTCGACAGGTAGTTGAGCGCACGCCCGACCCGGGGACGTCTGGCGATCTTGGAGGCCAGGGTGCCTCCGGTGACCCCGACGGTGACATCGATGGGCAGGGCGGTCAGCGGAACGATCAAGCAGAACCCGATCAGGACCAGCAGGCCCGGATCGTCGAGACTGACGATGATTTGCGGGACCAGGGCGAGAAAGAAGGTGACCGTCTTCGGATTCGTGCCCTCCACCAGGAACCCCTGCAGGTAGCTGCGCAAGCCGGACACCCTGGCCGGTCTCTCGGTTCTTACCGTGAACGGCTGGTCACGGAGCCCCGAGATGCCCAGATAGAGCAGGTACGCCGCACCGGCGATCCGCAGCATCGTGAAGGCCAGCTCGGACGAGGCGATCAGGGCGGAGGCGCCGATCGCCGTCAGGAGCGCCCACATCGCACTCCCGCTAGCCAGCCCGAAGGCCGCGAACACTCCGGCGATCCGTCCGTTGACGACGCTGCGCGACATCACGTAGAGGATCGACGGCCCGGGGCTCAGGTTCAGCAGGAACGCACTGAGAGCGAACGAGGCAAGGATGGTGAGCGTCAACCGGCTGGCCCTTTCTGCTGAGCTCAGGAAAAGCGTCGCCAACGCGACGGAGTCACAGGTACGTCTCGAGTCCGCCGCGCCGGCGTACGTCCAGCGAACAGCAGTGCAGTCCGCCGCCGAAGGTGCGACCGTGCCGGAAGCTGGTGGGGACCGCGGTGATCCCGGCGTTCTCCAGCTGCTTGATCACCCGGGTCTGGTTGGCCGGCACCACGACCGTGTCGGGGCCGAGGGCCAGAATGTTCATGCCGACCCAGACTGAGGCGCGCGGCCAGTCGAAGGCATAGCCGTCGTCCTCTGGTGTGTCCACCCAGATGGTCTTCCAGGACTGCAGGGGGGCGGGAATCCGATCCGCGGTGAGGCGTTCCGAGTTGGCCAGCAGCAGCCCCGGCCGCAGGATGTGCAACGTCGTTCCGACGTGATCACTGCAGATGGAGATCTCGTGCACCCGGAAGTCCGAGCCCAGCTGCCGACGTAGCCAGGCCGCACCCCGCCGGTTGCCGGTGTTGCTCACGTTGAAGAAGATGTCGGTCCCGCACCGGAGCATGTTGGCGGCGTCGAACAACGGCTCGTGCTCCGCCACGACCGAGGCACCAGGTTCGTACACGTAGGTCTCGTCGGGCAGCAGGGGCTTCGGTGCCGAGAACCAGGAGGCGCCCGCATCGGAGTACTCCCGGAGCAGGCCCCGGAACGGGGCGGTCTCGAAGTAGCGGGCACGCATCGGCATCGGCGCCTCGATGATGCGGTCGCCGATCACCAGCAGGCAGTCCCGCGGCATCAGCGCGTGCATGGCGACGGAATCCCACTCCGGAGTGGCGTAGCTCCGGCCCACGGTGCTCGCGTCCGGACGGCGCACCCGTACGCCGGCACTCGTCAGCGTCTCGGTGAGCTGGGCGAAGTCCTCCTCGGTCTCGTCCACCACGCGTTGCAGCGTGCTGGCGTCGATCCGCTCGTCCCCGGCGTCCGCCGGGGGCTCGAAGAAGTGCTTCAGCGAAACGTCCACCGGAGGCGGGGTGAGGCCGGCCGCGGAGCCGAGAATGACCTCCTCCAGCGGATCCCAGTCGTTGACACTCCAGACGGGTTGCGTCATCACTGCTCCTTGGTTCGGCTCGGGCGGAAACTGAGGCCGAATGGCTGGTCCGTGGGCATGAGCTCGATGAGGCTCACGTTGACTCGCTGAGGCTGGGAGATGCACCACTCCACCGCCTCGGCGATGTCCTGCGGGGTGAGCGGGTCGGTGCCGTCGTACAGGGCGTCTGCTCGCTCCTGATCCCCGTCGAACCGGGTCACCGCGAACTCCGTACGGGCCATGCCGGGGGCGATGCAGCTGACGCGGATGCCGCGACCCTCCAGGTCGGTTCGCATGTTGAGACTGAGCTGGTGGACGAATGCCTTGGTGCCGCCGTAGACGTTCCCGCCGAGGTAGGGGTACACCGCGGCGATGGAGCCGATGTTCACCACGTGGCCGCGGCCGGCGGCCAGCATGAGGGGCAGGGCCGCGCGGACGCAGTGCAGGAGTCCCAGCACATTCGTGTCGACCATCTCGCGCCAGTGGCGCAGATCGGCGTCCTGGATCGGGCCGAAGCCCTTCGAGAGACCGGCGTTGTTGACGAGGATGCCCACATCGGAGAACGGTGCGGGTAGGTCGCCGAGAGCCTGGGCGACGGCGTCTCCGTCCCGTACGTCGACGGTCAGCGGATGCACCAGGTCGTGGCCGAGGCGGTCGGCGAGCTCGGTGAGTCGTTCGGTGCGACGGGCCAGCGCCACGACCGGCCGCCCGGTCTTCACCAGTCGCTCGACGGTGGCCCGGCCGAATCCCGACGAGGCGCCGGTCACTATCGCAGAAGGCAGGTTTGTCACTGTTCTGTACCCTTTCCCGTAGGTCGACGACCGTCAGATCTGGCGGCGGTAGACGACGGAATTGCGCGTGGGATCCAGTTGGCTCACCCAGCGCCGAGGCCCGGCAGAGGGCCCGACCTCAATGAACCCGTGTCCGAGGAACCACGCGTTGGCCGGGCTGGACGCCGCGTACAGTGCACGTGCCGATGACCGGGCCGCCTCCTGGAGGATCCTGTCGAGCAGGAGGCTCCCGGTCCGGCGGCCCTGGAAGCTGCTCTGGACGCACAGGTTGTCCAGGACCCAGTCGCTCCCGAAACGCTGGACGCCGACGCAGGCCACAATCCGGCTGTCGTCCTCGACGACCAGGAAGTCGGCGTGCCGCCGGGCGAACTCACCGACGTCGCGATGGCGCAGCCGACCGAGCGCGACGAACGGAGCGGACAGGTCGTGCAGGGCCTCCGCGTCCGCCCAGCGGGCTCGTCGCAGCGACAGGAGGCGAGCCTTACTGACGGCGGTCTTCACCGAGCCATCCCGTCGAACGTCGCCGAGGCGCTCGAGATCGGGCACCGCCACTCCGCCGGCTGCGGTTGTCCTGAGTACTGGAGGGCCTCCGGCTGCTCCCCGAAGTCCGCGAGGTTCGGGTTGATGGACCCCTGAAGCCGCAGCTCGCGGGCCCGGATCTTGTCCTGCAGCGAGGCGTAGAGCCCATCCTGCTTCAACTGGTCGAACTGCTTGTGGGAGTTGAAGACGAGTACCGGGTGCGTGAACCGACGGGAGATCCTCGACGCCTGGGAGTGCAGACCCACCACGAAGAACGGATGTCCGGCGACGCTGTAGGCGAAGTCCAGGGCGTGGGGGTCACTGGAGACACCCGGCGCCCACGCGTATTTCTCCCGATCCACTTGGCGAAGCATGGCGAGCTGCGTCCAGAGGGTTTGCTCGAACTCCGCCTCGCTCAGCCGCCGCGGATTCTCGAAGATCGCTGCGAAGGAGCTGAACCTGGTTTCGTGCAGCCGGGTCCGGTCGACGAAGCCGACAATCTCCCGGTGCAGTTCCCGAGTGCTGTCGACGTCGAGCATCGACTTCAGTTCGACGCAATACAATTGCTTCTGACGCAACGACGCGCGTGCTCCGAGGCAGGAGAAAGCGGTACCATCAATCCAATCCTCGAATGCTGATGTCAGAGGCCTAGATTTCTGGGCAAACTCATCCTGTCGAGCCATTGAAATTCCCCGTAACTTGATTGCACCACCGTGATATAGGCACGAACATGACCCCCCGGTCATCTGTCTTGGTCAAGCATGGTCAGTGATGTAGGCTGATTTCTTGACGGCGAGTTGACAGCGACGTCGACACGATGAGGTGCTACCTGGGCCGCAGGGTATTTCGGGCTTAGGTGATCTACGGGGGCATTGTGGGCTTGATCATTCTCGGGCCGGTGGAGGGTCGATCGCAGGGTCGATCGTCGTCGATGGGAAGACCGCAGCAGTGCACGGTCCTGGCCGCGCTGGCCGTGGAGGTCGGACGGACGGTGCCGGCCGATGTGCTCGTCGAGCGGGTGTGGGGCCAGGAGCCACCCGAGCGGGCGCGGCGCACCTTGCACAGTCACATCACCCGCATCCGGCGATCGCTGGAGACAATCGACACGGGATCCGGGGATCCGGCCCGGCTGCTGCTGGGCTCCGGGGGCTACCGCCTCGACATGGAGCCCGACGACATCGACCTACACCGTTTCCGCAGGTTGGTGAAGCGGGCCGACAGGCGGCTGTGCTCCGAGGCCGACGCGCGGGTACTGCTCCGGCAAGCCGTCGCCCTGTGGCGCGGCGAGCCACTTGCCGGCCTGACCAGCGCCTGGGCGGAACGCACTCGGAACGCGTGGACGCTGGAGCGGCTGGACGCCGTGGTCGCCTGGGCCCGGACGGAGCTGGCGATCGGGGACCCACAGGCGGTCATCGCGGAGCTGAACGCGCTGGCCTACGACTTTCCGCTGGTGGAAAGCCTGGCGGCGACGCTGATTCAGGCCCAGTACGCTGCTGGACGCACGAGCGAGGCCCTCGACCGCTACGCGACGGTGCGCCGGCAGATGGTCGATGCGCTCGGCATCGAGCCGGGTCCCGAGCTGCAGCAGGTGCAGCAGGCGATCCTGCAGGGCGACCGGATCGGACCTACCGGCCCGGCGATCAGCCGTGACGCCGTTCTCGCACCGCAGGTCCGGATCCCGCCGCAGCGCCCGACCCATGCCGTCGCTGGGCCCGCACCGCGTCGGCACCTGGTCGTTCCAGCGCAGCTGCCGATCGACGTCCGGGGGTTCGCCGGCCGCGAATCGGAGATGGCCCAGTTGACGGACATTCTCGAAAGCTCCCAGGCGGAGAAGCAGCCCGCGCTGTGCGTCCTCTGGAGTGCCGCTGGGTCAGGCAAGACCTCACTGGCGGTGCACTGGGCACACCGGGTGGCGCAGCAGTTCCCGGAGGGGCAGCTCTACGCCAACCTGCGAGGCTTCGAGCCGAGCGGCGTGGTGGTGCGGCCGGAAGAGGTCATTCGCATGTTCCTGGACACGTTCCAGGTGCCGCCGCAGAGCATCCCGGTCAGCCTGGAGGCACAGGCGGCGTTGTACCGCAGCTACGTCGCTGGTCGCCGAATGCTCGTGGTTCTGGACAATGCGCGTGACGTCGACCAGGTCCGGCCCCTGTTGCCCGGCACCGCCGACTGTCTGGTCCTGGTCACCAGTCGTCGTGCGCTGCCCAGCCTCGTGGCGAGCGAGGGCGCTCATCCGATCGCCGTGGGCCCGTTGCCGTACGACGAGGCCAGGCGGGTGCTCTCCAACCGGCTGGGCGCCGCGCGGGTCGCGGCGGACAGTGCCGCCGTCGACCGGCTCATCGCCCGCTGTGCCGGGTTGCCGCTCGCCCTGGCCCTCGTCGCCGCACGCGTCGCGACCCACCCTGACCTGGATCTTCGTACGCTCGCCGACGAGCTCGACGTGGCTGTTGGATCGACCGAAACGCCGGCTGAGGCCGGGAGGGGCGTCCACGTCGTGTTCGTGTGGACCTACCGGACGCTGAGCCCGGCCGCGGCGAGACTGTTCCGCCTGCTGGGACTCTCGCCCGGTCCGGACATCGACGAACTGGCCGTGGCCCACCTCGCGGCGCTGGACCTGCCCACGGCGAGGATGTTGCTCAATGAGCTGCAGGACGCCCAGATGGTCAGCGAGCACAAGCCGGCCCGGCTGTCCTTGCACGAGTTGCTCCGGGGCTATGCGATGGACCTGGTCCGCGCGGTGGAGACCGCGGAGGAGCGGTCGGCCGCTGTTCGCCGGCTGCTCACCCACTACGTGACCTCGTCGCGCCGCGCCGCCGTACTGCTCGAGCGGCATCTGTCCCAGGATGCGGTGGAGGGCCCGGACGCCGGATCTTCCCGTCTCACGACGGCCCGGGAGGCGGTGGAGTGGTTTACCGCCGAGCACGCGATGCTGCTCGACATCGTTCGCCGGGCCGCGGACGAGGGTCATGACGCGAGCCTGTGCAGCCTCGCTCGATCGCTGATGGAGTACTTCAACCGCCAGGGCCATTGGCGGGATCAGATCAACACGCAGCGGCTCGCCCTGGACGCGGCCCGGCGGCTCGGCGACCGGCGCGCCATGGGTCAGGCGCACCGCGGCATCGGGGTGGCCCATGCCTGGCTGGGCCAGTACGACGACGCTTACACACACAGCCGGAGTGCGCTCGACCTCGCCTGCGAGGTCGGTTCGACGAGTGATCAGGCGCAGGCGCATCTGGCCCTGGCGCGCGTCTTCGAGCGGCAGGGCCGCCACCGCGAGGCGCTCGACCACGATCAGGCCGCCCTCATGCTGGCCGAGATCGCGAATGACCGGCTGGCGCACGCGGTCTCGCTCAACAATGTCGGCTGGTCGCTGGCCATGTTGGAGCAGTACGAGGCCGCCAAGGACCACTGCGGCCGGGCTCTGATGGTGCTGCGGGAGGTCGGCGATCCGTCTGGGCAGGCGGCGACCTGGGATAGCCTGGGCTACATCAACCACCAGCTGCACTATTCGGCCGAGGCGATCGAGTGCTACCGCGAGGCGATCAGGTTGAACCGGGAGGCCGGGAACCGTTACGCCGAGGCTGACAGCCAGCACCACCTCGGCAACACTCTGATGACACTGGGCGACTTCGCGGGTGCCAAGGGATGCTGGCAGCAGGCCGTGGTCATCCTCGACGAGTTGAATCACCCCGACGCCGAGACGGTGCGGGATAGGCTGACCGGTCTCGAGCAGGCGCAATCCGGGATCGGCTGGGGGCGCTGATCGCCCGGCCGGCCGGGCACGGGCCGGCCGGCCGAGCTCGCGGCAGCCCAACGGGGGCAGAGTCGTTGGCTCAGGAATCGTGACTGGTGTGGGCCGTCCCTACCGGGAGGGCGACGGGGGCAACCAGGAGGGCTCGCCCTCTCGGTAATGCGGTGACGGCGGCGATAAGCACGGCCGCAGCGGACGCCGAGATGAGCACCGCTGGGGCAACGAAATTTCCGACAGCGGCTAGTGTGAGCCCGGCGAGCGGCATCGGCACAATCAGCAGCATGCCAAAGAGCCCCACGGTCGCCGCGTAGTTCTCCAGTGGCACCCGACGCGCTCTAACGACCCGGATGTACACGCTGAAGAACGCGTCGAGCAACAGGAACGCACCGAGGCATCCAGCGAAAACCCAGAGCCGGGCCCCCAGCGCTACGCCCAACGCGGCCAGGCACATCCCCACCGCGACCGCGATCCCGATCGTCGACAGCGGCACACGCGAGGTCAGCCGGTGGAAGGTCAACAGACCGACGATGGCCGGCACGCTGCTCGCCGCGTACATCAGGCCCAGCTCACTGCTGCTTGTCCCGAACGTTCCGAACGCGATCTGGGGCGCAGCCCCGTTGATCAGCGCGAGCACGTAATTCAGGCCCATGGTGACCAGGACGATCCGGCGCAGGACGGGGTCCTCGAGCGCACCGCGTACGGTCGCGCGCAGGGTCCGCTTCGCTGTCGAGATGTGCGCCGTACCGTCCGAGGGGACCGATATCGACATCCGCAGCGAGACTCCGAACAAACCCGCCGCCACGAACATCAGCACCGGCGGTGGGAACGACAGCACCACGCCCGCCGCCGCCGGCCCCAGGACTATCGCCGCCTGCTCAAAGGCGGTCAGCTGCGATTGGAATCGCTCCTGCCCCTCGGGGCGGACCAAGGACAGTCCGACCTTCTCGCCACCGACGAAAGTCAATTCGAAGCAGAGGCCCACGACCATCGCGAATATCATCAGCACCGGCAGCACCGCACCGGGATACACCGCCATTATCAGCCCAGCCGCGAGCGCCGTCGCGGTCCTGGTCAGATCCGCCACGACCATCAGGGTCCGCTGCCGTATATTGTCGAGCCGCAGGATCGCTGCCGACAGTCCCAGGAGTCTCGGTCCCCATTGGAAGAAGACCGCTGCGCCCGACCAGCGCACATCGGCGGTCAAGCTGTAGGCGAGCACCGGTACGGCGAACAGGACCAGGTAGTCGCACAGCCAGCTGGCAAACCGCATCGCATAATATCGCGCGATACTCACGACAAATACGCTGCGACTGGTCGCAGTTCCCGACCCAGTCGCTCGTTGATCGTCAAAGCGGTGTCTGGATCGGAAGCGCGATAGCGGATATAGGCCACACGCCGAAGGGCCTCATAGGTCGAGGGAATCTGCTCGCCGGCGGGGACCAGCACCTTTCGCTCCACGACATCGGCGTAGCGCGGCACGTCGTCCCATCCCTCGATACGCGTGTAGGCGGTGATGCCGCCGGGGTCCACAAAGCGAATGCCCGCAGCCCTCCCGGATGCCGCGTGTTCGTCGAGGCAGGTCTCCGGGTTCGCGCCGACCGCCATCAACAAGGCGGCGTCCGCCATCGACACACCTGTGACGTCGGCTACCAGGTGCACGATCTGGTCTCCCGGCAGCCGTGCGGCGATCTCCATGAGTACCGGTCCGTTCGTGGACAGGCGTACCTCGCAATGGAAGACGCTGTTGTCCAGCCCGACCGCCCGGACCACCTGGCCGACGTACCGCTCGATCGCACCCAGATCGGTCGGTCCCAGCGGGGCGGGCGTGATGTGACCGAACTCGACAAAGGTCGGCTCGGGGCCGAGGAGCTTCCTGGTCACTGCGGCGATGTGCACGGCGCCGCGCCAAACATATCCGTCGGCGCTGTATTCGTCGCCGGAGACGTACTCCTCGATGACGACCTCGTCACCGAGCGGCCTGCCGAGGTCGATCATGCCATCGGCTTCGATGGCGGCGTACGCCCGTACCGCCTCGGCCGTGTCGCTCGCCTTCAAGACGTGGATGCTGCTTGACGACTCCACCGGTTTGACCACCACCGGGAACGTCAGCGCCGCGCACGCGAGCTCCGCCTCGGCGCGGGAGGCCACCTTCCGATGCCGGGGCGACGGGACGCCTGCGCGTTGCAGCGCCTCACGCATCTCGGCCTTGTTCCGAACGAGCGCGACATCGGTGGTGTTCAGGCCCGGCAGGCCGAGTTTCTCCGCAACCAGGGCCGCGATCTCGACGTGAAACTCCGAACCGGCAACGACACCATCGAGCCCCGCCCCCACTGGCGAGCGACTCACCGCTTCAACGATGGCGTGTGCGTCATTCGTATCTACCCGCACGACGGCGGATGCCAGATCCTTGGTCGCCGCCGTCAGAGTTCGGTCGTCGGCATCGAAGCTGGCAACCACGGTGTGCCAACCCATGGCTGCGGCTCGGACGACGAGTTCGTTGCCGGAAGATACCGGTTCAACGATGAGTACTGATGTCATCGTTCCTCTTGAGTCGTGTACTGCACATCGACTGTCATACGACGACGGCGGTGGCGGGACAGATGGACACGATCGATCAAGCTAGCACCATCCACAACAGACAGTCGCACCGGCTGCGTCCTCTCGTGACCGATGCCTGCCATACAGAGATTGCACGCCCGGCGTTGCACAAACCTTGACGGTTTCTTGACAAGGCAGCGTGGACGCGATTGCGTCACCTCCCTCACGGCCGAAGCAGAGCTGCCTGCCGGTACGGCTCGCCGTCACGCGCCGGCCCCCACCCGCCCGTCGGCGGCAGCCGGGCATCGTCCTCGGTGAGGATGGCCTGGCGCAGGTCCCGCAGCCGCCGGCTCGGCTCCAGGCCGAGCTCACGGCGCAGCGACGAGCGCAGCCGGTCGAAGGAGGCCAGCGCGTCGGCACCCCGCCCGCTGCCGTACAGCGCGACCATGAAGGCCGCCTGCAGGCGGTCACGCCCGGGATGAGTTCGGGCCAGCGCGGTGAGTTCCGGTACGGCTCGCGCGTGCCGGCCCAGACTCAGCTCGACCTCCAGCCGATCCTCGATCACCTGCAGCCGCGACTCCTCCAGGCTCATGGCCTCGGGCTCCAGCACGCCATCTGCGAGACCGGCGATGGCCGGCCCGCGCCACAGGTTCTCCGCCCGCAGGAAATACCCGACGGCCTCCGCCGCGCGACCCGCAGCCAGCGACCGCCGAGCCCGGTGGGCCTCGTCGTCGAACCGTGTCCGGTCCAGCTCGCCGGGCTCCACATCCAGCAGGTAACCGCCCGGCCGCCGGACGAGCGAGCGCTCGGGCAGGCCGCCGGCGATGAGCAGGCGGCGCAGGGCCGCGGCGCAGTTGCGGATCTGACTGGCCGCGGTGGCCGGCGGCCGCAGCGGCCACAGGCAGTCGACCAGCCTGTCGGCCGGGACCACCCGGCCGACCCGCAGCAGCAGCACGGCCAGGATCCGCTGCTGCCGGCGGCCGCCGAGCGGCAGGGGCGTTCCTTCGACGGACGCTTCCAGCGGACCGAGGATCCGGAAATCCATGCAATGACCTCCATGCCGACCGCACCCCTCGCACGGCCTGGTCACCAGGTTGCCCAGCACGGGTTGGCGTTTCCTTGGCAGCGTCGTACGGCGCTGCCGACCAACCGGAGCACCCCCGACGTCAGCCCGCCATCACCGTCGCATCGCCCGGACGCCGCTCCCGCCCCGGAGCAACGTCGGCTATCCGGCCGGGACGCCGACCGGGCGGCCGTCGTGCCGCTCCAGTAGGGCCCGGACGACGTCCGCCTCGGAACTGCCGAGCGCTTCCAGGATGCCCAGCGCCTCCGGCCAGGCCCGCGAGGAGTCCTCCAGGTGACCCAGGGTGATCAGCGCGCGGGCGCGTACCAGGGGTGCCCCGATCGCCTCCGCGCGATGTGCCGCCTCGCCGGCGAGGCGGGCCGCCTGCACGGCGTCGCCGTTCTGCCGGGCGACCTCGCCCAAGGCAGCCAGCGCGTCGATCTCGATCACCGCGGCGCCGGACTGTCGGGCCAGCGTGACCGCCCGCTCCAACGAGGAGCTGGCCAACAGCGGCGTCCGCTCGGCGACGGACGTCGCGAGGCCGACCAGGGCCTCGGCCTCCGTCGCCAACGTGCGCGCCGACCTGGCCCACTCGGCGGCCCGGGTATATCGGGCTGCCGCGCCGGTGAGGTTGCCGGTCAGCCGGAGCAGGCCCCCCTCGGCGATGTCGATCGACGCCTTGCAGTGCCAGTCGTCGGTACGGTCGGCGAGACGCTGCGCGGCTGCGAGCGCCGACCTCGCCTCCGGCACGTCGCCGCGTAGTGTGTGGATCTGGCCGATCCCGGCCAGTGCGTTCGCCTCGATCGAGGCCATGTCGACCTCGTGGGCCGTCCGCACCGCCGCGTGGAGATCGCCCAGGGCGGCCGGGTACTCACCCCGGACGGTGCGCACCAGGCCGAGGTTGGTGAGGATGACCGCCTCGTTGGGTCGTCCGCCGTCCTCCCGGTGGATGACGATGGCGGCGGTGAGTCGCTCGACCGCCAGCCGCAGTCGACCGGCCATGGCGTAGATCGTCCCGAGGTTGCTCGCCATCACCGCGATGCCGTAACGGTGGCGGATCCGCTCGTTGAGCCGCAACGCGTGCTCGAAGCAGGCCGCCGCCGTCGCCAGTTGCCCGAGATCACCGAAGACCGCGCCGAGCGAGCCGGCTGCGGCGGCCTGACCCTGCGCGTGCCGGGCGCTGCGGAACAGGTGACCCGCCCGTCGTAGGTGCGCGATTGCGACCAGTTGGTTGCCCGTGAGGTGGTACACGTTGCCCAGACTCATGTGTGCCGACGCCCGCAGAGACGGGTGCGCGTCCCCGTTTGACGCGTGCAGCGCCGCCTGCGCCACGAGCAGCCAGTTCAGTGAGTTGCGGGTGACCCAGAAGTATGTTCGTAGCTGGTCGGCGAGCAGGGCGGCAGCGGCCCTCGACGTGCTGTCGGCGGCGGCCCTGATCAGCGCCACCATGTTTGACTCCTCGGCCTCGAGCCAGGCCAGTGCCGTGGCACGGTCACCGATGCCGGCGTCACCCGCCGCTAGGCCCGTCGGCAGCTCCAGGCGGACCCGCCCCGGCGCCAACAGGTCGCCGGCAGCCTGGGCGCGGACCAGGTACCACGCGAACAGGCGCGCGAGGACGGCAGGCGCCTCGGGCCGGCCGGCCTGCCGCGCACTGTGTTGGCCCGCGTAGCGACCCAGCAGGTCGTGCAGCGTGACGCGATCGTCGTCGAAGTCCACCAGGTGTGCCGAGAAGAGTCGGGCCAGCGTCCGGCGGGCCGCGTCCACCGATGTCTGCGCCAGGTGTGCGACCGCGTCGACCGACAGACTGAGCCCTGGAACGGTGCCGAGGAGGCGGAACATCCGCTGGGCCTCGCCGGGGAGCCGGGTGTAGGAGAGGTCGAACGCCGTCTGCACGGCGACACTCGGGTCGTCGTCGATCGCCAGGGCGGCGACGCTGCGCTGCCGTAACTGCCCCACGTACGCCGACACCGCGAGGTCCGGCTCGTCGTGCAGCAGTGCCGCCGCGATCCGCAGGGCCAGTGGGAGCCGACCGCAGACCTGGGCGAGGTCCCGGATCGCGTCACGATCGGCGGCTCGCGGGTCGGCGCCGAGCAGGACGGTGAGCAGCTCGATCGCGTCCGGTTCCGGGAGCAGTCCGATGGTCAGGCGGCGGGCGTCCTGCTGGGCCACGAGCCCGGTCAGGCGGTCCCGGCTGGTGACCACCACCAGGCTCTCCGCAGACCCGGGCAGCAACGGCCGCACCTGCTCGGCGTCGAGGGCATTGTCCAGAACGATCAGCAGCCGGCGATCGGCGACGACGGTGCGGTAGAGCGCCGACGCCTCCTCGGGGTCGGCCGGGATGCGTCCCGCCGGCACCCCCAGACCCCGCAGCAGCGCGCCGAGCGCCTCCGCCGAGCGCATCGGCCGGCCGGCGGAGTAACCCCGCAGGTTGAGGAAGAGCTGCCCGTCCGGGAAGCGGTCACGGACGCTGTGCGCCCACCGGATGGCGGTCGCCGTCTTTCCGACACCCGCCGTGCCGACGACCGCGCAGAGGATCAGGACCTGCGGCGCTGCCGCGTCGGCGAGCAGGCGGTCGAGCTGACGCGATTCGGCGTCGCGGCCGACGAAGTGTCCCGGCGGCAGCGGTAGCTGCGCCGGCCCGGTGGAGGACGTGGGCGTGGCGTCCGAGGCCGCGGTGGCGCGGGACAGCTTCCGGTACGTCGCCTGGATCTGCTCTCCGGGCGCGACACCGAGGTCGGTGGCGAGCCGATCTGTGAGAGTGTCGTAGGCCGCGATGGCCTCGCCGCGACGACCGATCCCGCTCAGGGCCAGCATCAGCAGCTCGACCGGGCGCTCGCGGGTCGGCGCCTCGCTGATCAGCTCGTGCAGCGGCGCCAGTATCTCCCGGTGCTGGCCGGCGTCGAGGCGGGCGCCGAGCAGCTCTTCCTGCGCGGTCAGTCGTGCCTCGTCGAGATCCGGGAAGAGCCGGCCCCGCTGGGCGTCGTCGAAGACGTCGGCCAGGGCGGCGCCCCGCCACAGACCGAGCGCGCTACTGAGCATCGCGATGCGCTGATCGGCATCGGTGACGCCCCTGCTTTGCGTCACCAGGGCGGTGAACCGGTGCACGTCGACCCGCTCTGCCGGGATTTCCAGTGCGTAGCTGTTGGGTCGGGCGAGCAACGCGGGCTCCGTCGACCGGCCCAGCTCCAGCGTGGACCGCAGGTGCGAGATCATGGCCTGCAGGCCCGCTCGTGCCTGGGCCGGAGGCCGATCTTCCCAGAGCAGGTCGATGAGTCGCTCCGCGGAATGGAACTGGCCCGGTCGTATCGCGAGGATGGCGAGCAGCCGTCGCTCCTGACGACGTCGGACGGGCACGACCCGTCCGCCGATGACAGCCTCGACGGGGCCAAGCAGTCGCAGCTCCACAGCCGCAGGCTAACAAGGCACACCGACGTCGACGCAGGGCCATATGTCTATCTGGGATGCCCCCGGCGGCCAGCTTCCCCAGGTGGCGCAAGCCGACGCGGATGACGGATCTCAGGGCCCCCGCGCCGCCGGGGGACCCTGACGTCCGCCTGCCGTTCAGCTGATCCAGGGGGTGCACGTCCAGGCGCCGCCGTTGAGGCTGAAGCAGGCCTGGTGCTCGTCGGAGGAGTCGAGATCCTCGAGCATGTTGGTCCACACCCCGCCGTTGGTGGAGAGGAACTGCTTGCTGAGGCTGCCCGTGTACCAGTAGCCGTAGGACGACCACACCCGGCGCTCGATGCGTACGGTGAACGTGGCACCCGCGTAGCGGACGTACTGGTCGTTCTGCAGGCGTGCCCAGGCCGCTCTGCAGCCGGGCGACTTCACCACGACGATGCCGAGCCCGCTGTCGTAGCCGCCGCCGGTCCAGCCGTACCGGGTGCCGCTGCATTGACCGTTGGGATCGACGTTGTGACAGCCGGTGCCCGAACACGCGGCCAGCGCCGGCGACACCGGTACCGCCGCGGCGACCATGCCGAATCCCATGAACGCCACCAGGGCGATCAGCGTCCGCGCCAGGCGATGCGTCCGGACCTTCGCTACCTTCATGCTGTTCTCCTCAATCGTGCTGCATGTCGTGGAGGTGATCCTTCGGCGTCGCCGCATCGCGGCCGCATCGTCAGGCCATCCGCGCCGCGTCGCGCCGCCATCGCCGTCTGCGGCGGGCACCGCGGAGCCTCCGGAGAGGAACGAGGGGACTCGCGGTACAGCAGGGGGTACGCCGCGCCGTGACGCCGGAGCGGTACGCCCACGATGACCTCGTGATGCGCCGACGGTGTGCGCGGTTCCGACACTGCATCGATCCCGAGCATCCTGGAGGATCCGCAGTGTCAACATCACCGCCCCGCCCCGCGCTGCCGCGCGGGCTCAGCCCCGGCGCCGCCCGTCGCGCCGTCACCGCCGCGCTCGCCGCCGCCGCGCTCGTCGCCAGCGGTCTCGTGGCGCTTCCCGCGCCGGCTGCCGCGGCGCCGGACCCGCCCCCGAAGGATGTGGCGGTCACCGCGGTACCGCCCGGCCAGCGGGACTCGACCCTCAAGCAGGGCTGGCGGACGTCGCAGGATCGGGCCTGGACCCTCTCCGGCGACATGACCGGTCTGCACGTGCTCGTGGCGTCGGCGGCCTCCGGTTACAGCTGGACGACCGCGGCGACGCTGAGCGAGCCGGGGCTGGAGACCGACCAGTGGATCGGCAACGGCTGCCTCACCGAGTCGGGCCGGCGGCTGGTCGTCACGTACGCGCCGCGCGCCTACACCAACAAGCCCGACCTGTTCGACCGCGGCGCCTTCGTGGCGGTCGTGGACCTCAAGAACCAGTCCGTCCGGAAGGTGGCCGCGCACGCGTCTCTCGCGTACTTCAGCCCCGGCTGCGGTACCGGTGAGAACGTCGTGCTGAGCACGTTCACCGGCGGCGACACCGGCTCGGGCAAGACCCGGCTGACGCAGCTCGACGCCGCGACCGGCTCCGTGGCACCGCCGATCCAGGTGGCGGGCCAGCTCACCTCGGCGCTACCGGTCGCGGGCAGGATCATCGCCGCCGATAACGGCGCGCTGGTCAAGGTCGACGGCAAGGGCCGCCGGTCGGCCGTCGCGAGGACCACCGGCGTACCGTTCCGGCTGGCGGCCAACGGCGACGGCGTCGTGTACATGGATGCCGACAGCAAGGCCGGCCGGGTGAAGCGGACCGTTGTGCGGTCCGGCGCGACGGCCACGCTGGCCGAGGGCGGCACGACCGACATGAACGTCGTCAAGGGCGCGGGCGGTCGGGTCGGCATCACCGGTACCCCCGGCAGGACGCACAAACTGCCCACGGGTGTCGCGAAGCTCGACGCGACCGTACAGGCGGAGATGTCCAGCCAGGGTGACCTGCTGCTGGACGACATCAAGTGGACGACCGACCCGCGGGCGGCGCAGGCCACGGACGACCGCCGCGGACGGTCGCTCGTCATGAAGGCCAAGGTGCCGGCGACCGGTCGCAGCGTGAACTTCGCGGTCGCGCCAACCACGCCGACGTCGGGCGACGCTAGCGCTCGGGCGAACCCGAGGACGCCGGGGCGGGCCCCGTCGACACCGGGTGCCACGACGCTGGCGACACCGCTGCACGACCCGGTGGACACGGCCGCCTGGTGCGCGATCCCCCGCAACGACGTGCGGGTACAGGTGTACCAGCCGCGCGCCCGGGAGATCGAATGGGTTGTTGACATGGCGGTGCAGGACTCGCTGATCCTCAACCGGGGCAACAACTTCAACCAGTCCGGTCTGCCGGGTTACAACGTCGCTCAATGGTTCCCGATGCGGCCCCTCGACGGCGGCGGCCACGTGCCCGCTCAGATCATGCTCGGCATTCTCGCGCAGGAGTCGAACCTGTGGCAGGCCTCGCCGCACGTCCTGCCTGGCGAGTTCGGTAACCCGCTCGTCGGCAACTACTACGGGCTCGACATCTACGACGCCGACACGAGCGACGACTGGGCGATCCGCTGGGACAAGTCCGACTGCGGCTACGGCGTCGGGCAGGTCACCGACGGTATGCGCAAGCCCGGCTTCCAGAAGCCGAACGAGGTCCCGCTGCCGTACAACCAGCAGCTGGCCATCGCCGTGGACTTCGCCGCGAACATCTCCCAGTCGTTGCGAATCCTGCAGGACAAGTGGAACCAGGTCCACGCGTACAACATGAAGGTCAACGGCGGCGACCCGCAGTACATCGAGAACTGGTTCTTCGCGGTGTGGGCCTACAACACCGGGTTCTACGCGCCGCAGGGCAGCACGGACGAGCCGTGGGGCGTCGGCTGGGCGAACAACCCGGCCAACCCGCGGTACCCGGCGAACCGCAAGGCGTTCCTGGAGGAGGCCTACGACGACGCGCGGCACCCGAGCCAATGGCCGTACCCGGAAAAGATCATGGGTTGGGCCGGACACCCGCTCAACGCGATCGAGAAGCCGGACACCTACACCGACGGCTACCGGTACGCGTGGTGGAGCACGAACGACGGGCGGGCGCGGGTGAAGCCGCACCTTCAGACGTTCTGCGACCAGTCCAACGACTGCTACTACGGCAACAACCTCCCGCCGACGGCGCCGGACGTGATCGACGAGCCGGCCGGCCCGTGCCACCACGTGAACGTCATCGGCGAACGGGACCTCAAGTGCTGGTACAACCGATCGGCGGACTGGAAACCGGGCTGTCTGGACTGTGGGAACGCCGCCATCAGGTACGACCCCGGCTGGGAGTATCCGGCCGCCGGGGTGAGCTACCTACCGAAGTGCGGCACCGAACTCCCGGCGAACGCGCTCGTGGTCGACGATGTGATCAACGAAGTCGTCAGCCCACGCCGTGACGAGGCCGGTTGGCTCTGCACCAGACGGACGAACAGCGGCACGTTCACGCACGGGTTCGCCGGCGAGACACAGAACGGCACGCTCCAGTACCCGGGCAAGATCGACCTGCACCAGGTCGGCGGGGGGTACGGCGCGCACTACTGGTTCACACACACCCGCGAGCCGGGCAGCAACCTCTACGTCAGCGGAACATGGACGCTGGACCGGACGGTGAACGGCTGGATGCGGGTCATGGTCCACATTCCCGATCACCTCGGTACCACGCAGCAGGCGGCGTACAAGATCACGACAAAGAACGGCGTGGTCAAGACCCGCATGGTCCAGCAGCGCGGGTACGCGAACCGGTGGGTGGCGCTCGGCGTGTTCGAGTTCAACAACGTCCCGACGGTGGAGCTGACCAACACGGTGTCGGACCTGACCCCCGAGGAGCTGGCGCAGCTGCGTGACGATGTGCCGGCCAGCGGGCAGGGCGACCTGGCGCTGGGCCGGCCGCAGGAGAACGTGGCCTTCGACGCGGCGGCGTTCATCCCGCTGCCGGGCAAGCCGCAGCACCAGGTGGTGGCGCTCGGCGACTCGTTCTCGTCGGGCGAGGGCGCCTCGCCGGTGAACGGATCGGACTACTACCGCGAGTCGGACAACAACAGCAACAACGCCTACCGCAACGGCTGCCACCGCTCGAAGAACGCGTGGTCGCGCAAGGCGGTGCTACCCGGTTCGTCCACGCCGATCGGACTGCGGGCGGACATCACGAGCCAACAGCACGACGTCAACATGGACTATCACCTGATCGCCTGCTCGGGCGCGGAGACGGAGAACATCCTGCCCCTGCGTACCGTCAGCAACGAGCCCCGCAACGCCGACGGTCAACGGGGCATGGGCCAGTACCTGGAGGCGTCCCAGCTCGACAAGGGCTACCTGGACGAGAACACCACCCTGGTCACGATCTCGATCGGCGGCAACGACGCGAGGTTCGGCCCGGTGGTCAAGGAGTGCCTCGTCATGGCCGGCCCACTGGACTGCTTCAAGGCGAAACTGTCGGGCGAGACGGACACCGTGGACGTGTCGACCCGGCGCCGCATCGCCGACGCGGTTCCGCGGTCGAACACGAAGGTGCTGGAAGAGATTCACCGGAAGGCGCCGAACGCCAAGATCATGCTGATGGGGTACCCGAAGCTCGTCGAGATCGGCGGCGACCCGCTCTGCGCCCTCAAGCTCGTCCTCAGCGACGAGGAGCGGGTGTGGCTCACCGAGATGAGCGTGCTGCTGCGTGACGAGCAGTTGGACGTCGTCCACGACTTCAACACCGCGCACGGCGCGACGATCGCGTACTACTCCGACCCGATCGACGAGTTCGCGGGCAAGGCGGTCTGCGGCTCGCCGGCCGGCATCCACGGGGTCGTGACGGACAAGTCGCCGGGTGACACCCCGGACGGCCCGACATCGACGCAGTCCTTCCACCCCAACAGCCCGACCGGTGTCAGCCTTTTCGCGCAATCGATGAACTTTACGGTCGCGCAGATGTATCCCTGACGAACGCCGCACGGTCCGGAGCCCGGGCGGCCGTCGGCTGCTCGGGCTCCCGGCTCTGCGCATGCCCCGCAACGCCGGTACGGGCGCGCGCTCCGCACCGACGACGGAGCGTCCCTGGAGGTGGCCAAGCCGCGGTGGGCGACCAGGCCGCCGTCGATGTTAGGTTCGCGGACACGACGGTGCGGATCACCGCTGGGCATTTCCACGCGGCTGACGGTGTCGAAGACTGGCGTTGTCTCTACCACCTGGTCTCGGCCCACTTCCGGACCGGCTCGCTGTCTGCGGGGATCGCGTTCGTCGATGAGATCGGTCGGCTCGCGGGCCCCGACGAGCAGGAGCAATCCAACGTGGACCTGCCCCACCTGGGCGTCACCGTGTCGCTGTCCCGGCGGGACGTCTCACTGGCGCGACGGATATCGGCCGCTGCCCGTGCGCTGGGCATCCCCGCCGACCCCGCCGCAGTGCAGCTCCTCAACATCACCCTCGACGCCGCGGTGAGCTCGGACGTGCTGCCGTTCTGGCAGGCGCTGCTGGGATACCGGCAGATCGGTGACGACTACCTGGCCGACCCGGCGCGACGGGGCCCCGGGCTCGGGCTGCAACACACGGACACGACGCGGTCGCAACGCAATCGGATGCATGTCAGGTCAACGACCGGCCAGACATCATCGAACCGCAGACAATGATCGAGGTCCTGCTTGCGTCGGCATGAGTCGCCGCCACGCCCGCTGTACCTGCTCGTTCGGCCGGCGGGTGAGTCAGCCTCTTCGTACCGTGGCCCCGGCGCGAATCGCCCGCGGTATCTCGGCGACGTCGTCGACACGATCCAACAGCGTGGCAAGTTCGTCGCCGGACGCGGGTGAGTTCACCTCGACCTGGTAGGTGATGCCGCTCGATATCCACGTCTGCGTGTCGAAGCCTCCCTCCGCCGATACACGTACCCCGTCGATCCGGATGCCGAGTACGTTTGCCTCCCGATACACGTCGTTCAGAACGCAGCCGGCCGCAGCGAGGTGCAACAGGTGCGCCCCGGTGAAGTCCGCCTCGACGGTGACGCCCTCGGGTGTCCAGCGATGAGGGAACCCGATCGCACCACCGTCATCCGATCTGAACGAGCCGGCGCCGACCACGACCGCGAACTGCTCCATCGGTTGCTCCTGTCCGCCGCGCCTGAACCGATCGGCTCATTGTTGCCCGTCACCAGTATCACCACCAGGTACGGCGACCCTCGCCGCCGCCGCCGAGAAGGCGCGGCGGTCGTCGCCGCGGCATCCGGCTCTACCTGCGGGCCATCGACTTGGGCCCGGATGCCGACCCCGTCCGTCAGGGCGGGATCCACCTCAGTCTCTCGGAGGTGCTCGTCCAGCTTGGCCGCTATCCCGAGGCGATGACCGAGGCCGACCGCGCGTTGACGCTGTTCCAGGCTGGGAACGACCGCGACCGTGAGGCGGCGGCGCGCAACGACATCGGCTGGATCCACTACCTCGCCGACGACTACGAACAGGCGCTGGCCAGCTGCACTGAGGCACTGGCGCTGTTCGAGGCGGTCGATAACCGCTCCGGTCAGGCGTACACCTGGGACAGTCTGGGTCAGGCCCACCACAAGCTCGGCCACGAGGACGAGGCCAGCTACTGCCACCAACGCTCATTGGACATGCTGCGTGAACTCGGCCATCGGTACCCGGAGGCGACGATCCTCCTGCACATCGGCGACTGTCACGAGGTCGGCGGGCGGGAGACCGAGGCGCGACTCGCGTGGCAGGAGGCGCTGGCCATCCTCGAGGCGCTCGACCACCCCGACGCCGAGGACGCCCGAGCGAGGCTGAGCGGGTAGCGATCCGAGCAGCGGAGAAGCGCGCTCCGACGCCTACCGCCCGCCGGCCGCGGTGAGCCGCAGCCACCTGGCGAACGGCTCACCGCGACGGGTCGATCGCCGAGGTGACGATCGATTGCGGAACGGTGTTGCCTACTGACCGGATCCCGCTGTGTAGAGCTCGTCTTCGCTGATGACCGGTGCGGCGTTGTCCTCGGGGCGTCCGACGCGTGCGGCCGAACTGAAGAGGGGACCGCGTGCGGGGTGTACGGGAGCGAAGGCGGCAAAGCCCTGCTCCTTCGGGATGTCGTCGTAGACCGCCTCCATCCCGCCACGGAGTAGGTAGGTCTCGTGCCAGAAGCCCGTACCGCCGCTGTCGCGCAGGAAGTTGCGCCACCAGATCCGGTGTGGTTCCGAACGGGCCCAGGACAACAGGGAGGGCAGGTCCCGCCAGTATTGCCGAATGCCGACGTGCATCGGGAACAGCGACCACAGCAGGGGCTCATGCCGAAGGAGACCCTCGGGGTTGTCGCTGGCGGATCGGCCGATCTGCGGGCCGTAACCCATCAGCGTCCGCAGGCCAAAGAGCCGGTTGACGCGCATGCCCAGATAGACGACCACCAGGTCCGGGTAGGGCGACAGGTCGACAGTTTGCCGATTCACACTCGTGTTCATCGTGAATCTCCTCGTTCTGAGTTCTAGTGGGCGGGGGCGAGGGCTGTTCGTCGTTGACGATCAGCCCGCGATGAAGCGCGCCGTCATCCATGGAGCTGGCCTGCGTCGGGCGACGGTCGTGACGTACAGGACCAGGCCGGTGGTGGTGAGGACGAAGCCGGCCCAGACGGTGGACAGGGTGCCCCAACCGGCGTCAAGGGTGATCGCGCCGCCGATCGCGCCGAGAGAGTTGGCCAGGTTGAGAGCGGCCAGGTTGAGGGCACCCATCAGCGTCGGGGCGTCGGGGCCGAAGCTGGTCAGCCGTACTTGGATGCTGGGGATCGCGTACATCATGGTCGCGCCGACGCCGAACAGGCACGGCAGCAGAACCTCGAGGCTGCTGCCGGCGACGCCGATCAGCACGAGGAGTGCCAGAGCGCCGCCGTAGCCCCAGGTCAGACCGCGATCTGCCGAGCGGTCGGCGACGCGGCCGCCGAGATGGTTGCCGACCGCCATGCCGAGGCCGAAGACGGCCAGTGCGAGCGGAATGACTGAGGCGTCCCGCCCTACGGCGTCGGTGACGAATGGGCCGATGAACGTGTAAACGGCAAAGATGCTGGAGATGCCGAGCGCCGCGACGACGACCATCAGCCATACGTTCGGTCGACGCAACGCCCGCAACTCGCTGGCGACCGAACTGCCGCGCAGTTCGTCGGTGCGCGGCAGCCAGGCAACGAGGGCGGCGCCAGCGAGCAGACCCACGGCGACAACGGTCCAGTACATGACACGCCAGCCCGCGTTCTGACCAATGAGAGTGCCCAGGGGGGACCCGGCGATGGTGGCGATGGTCAGGCCGCCCATCACGGTGGCGAATGCCCTGCCGCCCCTTCCCGGTCCGTAGACGTAGGCGGCGACCACAGCTCCCGCGCCGAAGAACGCACCCTGCACGCTCCCGGCGATGAATCGGAAGATGACGAGTGACGTGATGTCAGGAGCCAGCGCGGAGAGCCCGTTGCCGACCAGGAACAGTCCGATCAGGCCGATCAGTAGTCGGCGCCTGTTCGTTCGTGCGGCGAGCAGGATGATCGTCGGAGAACCGATCACCACTCCGAGGGCGTACGCGGTGATCGCATACGTCGCCACCGGAATAGACACGTCCAGGTCGGACGCGAAGAGCTGGATGATGCCGTTGCTACCGAACTCGCCGGTACCGATCGCGAAGGTGCCCAGCGCCAGCGCCAGCAACGTCAGCTTCGGATGTCTCACGGGTGGTGTGGTCGAGGCGCGCCGGTTCTCCGCGGCGGCACACTGACCCTCAAATGCCTGCTGGTGCATCGCGTTCCTCCGCAGATTCACTCGTGTGAGCGGGGTTCGGGCACGCCCGTAGGCCGGTGGTCGACGCAGATCCGGGGAAATACCGAGGTGACCTTCCCGTCGCGCCTGACCAGGGCCCCGAGCTGGTGGACTACCCCCAGCCCGGCCCTGGCCGGTCGAGGGCCGGCCTCCAGCCCTCTCTTGCGCCTCGTCAGCGCGCGGCGCGCTTGATGAGTTCGGCCGCGGCGAAGGGCTGCGAGATCATGGCGACGTGCGACGCGTTGACCTCCCGGACCTGCGCGCCGGCCCGCTCTGCCATGAACCGCTGCGCCTCGGCAGGCAGCACCTGGTCGTTGCGGGCAACGAGGTACCAGGAAGGAATGTTCTTCCAGGCCGGTACGCCCGACGGCTCCCCGAGAGTGCGCGCGTCGGCAGGCCGCTGCCCGGTCCACATCAGCTCGGCGGTCGCCTTCGGCACGTCAGCGGCGAACACCTCCCGGAAGAACTGCCGTTTGATGTACCCGTCGACGAGGCCGGCCTCGTAGGGCCGAAAGTCCAGCGCCGCCTCATTGAGCTTGCTTCCCGGGTACTTCGTCTGTAGACCCAGCAGCGTCTCGCCCTGATCGGGCGCGAACGCGGCCACGTAGGCCAACGCCTTCACATTCGGGTTGCCGGTCGCCGCGTTCGTGGCGACGATCCCCCCGTACGAGTGGGCGGCGAGCACGATCGGGCCGCTCAGAGTGGCGAGGACGCTCGCCAGGTACGCGGAGTCGGAGGCCACGCTGCGCAGCGGGTTCGCCGGAGCGATGACCGGGTATCCGTCGCGGATGAGGCGAGTGGCGACGTCGTTCCAGCCGGAGGCATCGGCAAAGGCGCCGTGCACGAGTACCACCGTGGGCTTCGGCTGATTGGCGGGTCGCGGGTGGGCCTGTGCGGCGGGTGCCCCGAGCGCAGCCCCGGCGGCGGCCGCGGCGGCACCGGCCAGCAGTGTTCGGCGGGTTGTCGTCATTGATATGAGCCTTTCAGTAGTCGTTTCCGGAAGAGATTCCGGTTGAACCTAAAAGGCGTTGCTTGACGGACACTGAACGGGAATGCAGCTCGACTGCCGGGCGATTTCCGTGTTCGTCAAGTCGTTCGGCCTAGTCTGCGGCCATGACATTCTCGAAGAGCGAAACCGCTGCCAAATGGGCCTTGGTGATCCACTTCGTCTGGTACGTGGTCGCCAACCTCGCCCAAATCGTGGTCTGGTGGTTCGTCACCCCGGACCAATTCTTCTGGCCGGTCTGGTCGATCGTCGCCTGGAGCATCGGGCTGGCGTTCCACTTCTGGGCGGTGCGGAGATTCCTGTCCACTTCGCACAACTCCTGGCAACTGCGCCCGGGGCGCTGACGGCGCCATTCCTCTCGGAGTTCGTCCGTGATCCATTCACGGTCGGGGCGCTCGCGCCGAGCAGTTCGGGGCCGGCACGGGTCACCAGGGGACTTCCCGAGCGGCGAAGAATCCGCCGATGGGACCGTCCGGACCGATCTGGGCCATCCGTACGGTGTTCTCCGAGCCCTGCGGGGCGGGCCTCTGCGCACCGAGCCGTTCCCGCCTCGGTCCGGGGATCTCCTGGACCACCGTCAATTACGACGTATGGCCGGGCGGCGGTCGGTCCTGATTGCGCTTCCCACCTCAGGCCGCGGCGCTTCGCCGTCGATCCGGAAGCTCACCGCGGCCTGAGCGGGCAATGGGTGGGCCGTGATCAGCCGAGCCCGGCCGATCCGATGGCGGCGGGGAGGTCGTCCGGGTGCGAGAGCATCGGCGAGTGTGCGGAGTCCAGCTCGATCACCTGGGTCGGGGACGTCGAGACGGCGTCGATCTCGGCGATCAGCCGTCGTTGCGGCGCCGGCGGAACGGCGTTCTCCTTGGTGCAGACCACGTACGTCTTGGGTACCGAGCCGTAGCGCTCGCGGGTCACGACCGGGGCATCGGCCGCGATGCCGACCGGCGCGGCCGGGGCGAGCAGGTCGATGGCGGAATCGGCGGTGGCCGCGTCGACGTCGCCGTATAACGCCTCCCGTACGGCCCGACCGATCTCGACGCGGATGTCGATCGCGGAGCGGGGGCATCGTTCCGGGCTCAGGACGCAGACGCGTCCAGCTATGACGGGACGGCGGCAAGTTCCGCGGCGCCGAACGAGACGGCGAAGCGCTTGCACCAGATGCTGACGCTGCGGAACTCCGCCGGGTCGACTCCGGCGGCCAGCCGGTACACCTGATCGCCCTGGTTGCCCTTGAGTTTGCCCAGTTCCGCGTACCGACCGTCGTCGAACACCCGCCAGCCGGCGGTGCCTGCGCGAACCCGCTGATCGGACAACCACACCCGTAGGTCAGGGCCGTCGCTGGTGTCCAGCCCGTCGATCTCCAGCTGGTGACTGCCGTCCGGGTTGCGGACCATCCGGACCGTGCCGCTGGTGTCGTGCTCGTGGGTGATGAAGGTTCCCTCTGCGAGAACGATCGGTGCGGCCGGGACGTCCGCGGCGTCGGATGAGGACCGAGACGGCTGCGCGGACTGAGACGGCTGCGGGACGGTGGAGAGGGGCTCCGCCACGACCGTGTCGGTGAACAACCGCCACGGTTGGAACCAGTAGAGCGCTCCTGCGGCACCGATGCCGAGCACGGCAACGACGATCCAGGCGACAGGAGCGCGGAGAAGACGGCGAGTCACGGTTCAAGTCAAGCCGCCGGACCTCATCGTGACCAGGCGGGGCCGGATTACCGATCGCTTACGGCACGTGCGGGGCGATCCGGCCGAAGATGTGGGCCGTTGCGGCGTCACGGATACGGGGGCCGGCTCCACCGGAGGCCGGCCCCCGTATCGGGCGTACGCCCCTGACCAGGTCGTCTACTCCGGCCTGCGTGACGCTGCGATAGTCACGCAAAGAGGTTGCCGGCGAGGTCGGCGTAGAAGAGGGCGGGGTCGCGGGAGAGCGAGGCCTTGACGTTGGCGGTGGGCTTGTCGGCGATGACTTCGATCTTGCCCGCCTCCAGCCCGTCGAGGGCCTGGGTGACCACCTCGTGGGGCGCGAGCTTGGGGATGTCGATGCCGGCCATCATGTCCGTGTCGGCGATCGCCAGCGCCAGGGCGGTGACCAGAGTCTTCTGGTCGGCCAACTCGAGTCGGATGCCGTTCGTCAGGGACCACTCCGCGGCCTTCGAGGCGGCGTAGCCGTTGCTGCCGGGGGAGAAGGTGTACCAGCTCAACGCGGAGATGACGTTGAGAATGGCGCCACCGGCCAGCCTCGGCGCGAACGCGCGGGTGACGTTGAGGGTTCCCCAGAAGTTGGTGTCGAAGTCTTTGCGGATGTTCTCCGTCGAGGGCCCGAGCAGCGGGGCGTCCGTGGAGGTGCCGGCGTTGTTGATGAGGATGTCGAGGTCGCCCACCTGGGCCGCCGCGGCCTCGATGGACGCCGGATCCGTGATGTCCATCTGGAGGGCGATGGCACCGGGAATGTCGATGCTTTCCACACGCCGGGCGGTCGCATAGACGGTGGCGCCGCGGGCGAGGAGTGCCTCGGCGAACGCCTTGCCGAGGCCGCGGTTGGCGCCGGTCACGAGAGCTGTTGAGCCGTTGATTTCCATACCAACACGCTAGAACCTCACGTTGACGTTAGAGGCAAATGCTGCGAGGTTAATCACGGCCGCCCGTGTCCGCAGGAGCATCGCCCGGCTCAGGGCGACCCGCACGGCGACTGATGAAGCCCGACGGGTCGCCGCGCTCCACCCGTACCGTCCATCTCCCCACGGCCAGGACGTGGTTGCCTCCGCCGGGTCCGGATAGCCTGGCCGGCTTCCTCCTCACCGCGGTGCGTGCGGGCTGGTGGCGTACCGACGCGGCCCCTCGGTGGCCTGCTGCCGATGAACGTCGCGGGCGATCAGCGGCTCGACCAGTGCGAGCAGCAGAGCAGCGGCGGCGACCAGCCCACCCACCAGTGCGGTGTCGGCGATGCCGGGTCCGGACAGCAGGGCTCCGCCGAGGAGCGCCCCGCCGGCGATACCGACGTTGAAGGCAGCGGAGTTCCCGGCCGACGCCAGGTCTGAACTGCCGGGAGCCACCTCCAGCACCCGGTTCTGTAGGGCCGGGGTCAGCGCGCCGAGCGCGAAGCCGGACAGGGCGAGCATCACGGCTACAGCCGGTTGCCAGCCGGAGAACAGGTACAGGCCGACCAGCGAGACCACGAGAACGAGGAGCGAGCCCACCATGGTCCCCCGTTCACTGCGGTCGACCACGGCACCGGCGACCGCGATGCCACCAAAGTTGACCAGGCCGCGCAGCAGCAGCAGGGGGCCGATCGCCGCTGCGGGAAAGCCACTCACTTCGGTGAGGAACGGGGCGGTGTAGGTGAACGCGGTGAACAGTCCGGTGATGGACAGGGCGGTGGTCGCGACCAGGATCCAGTAGCGCGGGACGCTCGGCGCGGTGCCGGTCGCGGCGTGTGCGGCTCCGACCGGTGTCGTTGGCATCAGGACGGCGACCAGCCCGAGCGCGAGCAGGCCGAAGCCGGCCAGTGCCACGAAGGTCCAGCGCCAGCCCGCCTGCTGGCCCAGCCAGGTCCCTGCCGGCACGCCGAGCATCGGTGCGAGAGCCGAGCCGCCGAAGACCGTCGACATGGCCCGGCCACGTACCCGCTGCGGAAAGAGGCTGGCCGCCGCCGGCCCGACCACCGCCCAGAACACCGATTGACTGAGCGCCACGACGACCCGCGCCGCCAGCAACATCACATAGTCCACCGCCACCGCCGACAGCAGGGTCGCCACCACGAAGACACCCAGTAGCACGGATATCAGCAGCCGTCGCGGTACGCGGCGAGTGACGTACGCCAGCGGCACGGAGACGATCGCGACGGTCAACCCGTAGCCGGTCACCAGCATCCCGGCGTCGGCGAGCGACACCCCGAACTCCTCCGAGATCAAGGGGAGGAGGCCGACGGGCATCGTCTCCATCGCGACGTAGCAGAACGCCCCCACGGCGAGCGCAACGAGTGCCGCCACCGCCGTCCGCCGGTCTGTCGAGGGGTCGGCCTCGGTCGTCGGTTGACTGATGTGATCACTCCTTCGCCAGATGCGCCGCGTCCATGTCGAGCAGGCGACGTCGCGGATGCGTCGGTCGGGCTCGTCCAGCACCGTCGTTGACGAGCGCCTCGAAAGACCAGTGGGCGACCACCGGCTGCTCCCACCGATGCCGGCGTTCCGTCACTGGTTCTCCGGGTCCGTCGGGCGTCGACGCGGCGCGCGGAGTACCGCGGCGCCCAGGAGCCCGCCGAGCGCGTGGCAAAGGCTCACCCCGCCCAGCAGGACAGCCACGCCGGCACCGGCCGCCCCGCCGGCCAACGCGGATCCGATGGCGCCGGACGCGCTCTTCAGGCCAGCGCCGACGGTGAACACCTGGGTGTGCAGCTCGGGTGGCGCCTCCCGGCCACGCACCACCAGCAGGGAACAGAACATCAGGCCGTTGATCAGGCCGCTGATCGCGAAGGCAGGCAGGTAGACGGCAGGGGTGGTGTGGAACGCGGCGGCTGCGGCGAACGGGACGGCAGTCGCGAGGAGACAGACGAGGATGACGTTCTCGGGCAGCCACGAGCGCAGTGGGAAGTACACATACAGCAGTGATCCGGCCAGCGCGCCCAGCGCGATGAGGGACAGGATGACACCGGTCAGCGAGGTGCTGTGGACGCGCTGCGCCATCAGCGCGGCGGTCACCGGTAGCGCGCCGGCGCCCAGCTGCCCGAGGCAGCTGCCCAGCGTGACCGAGCCGAGGGCCGGCCGCCTGATGATGACCTTGGCGGCGGCGAGGAAGTCGGCCCCGCGCAGGTGATACCTCTCCGAGCGCTCGCGTCGCGCCAACGGCAGCGACCACAGCAGCAACGAGGCGGCGGCGGCCGAGCCGGCGAGGCAGAATACCGCGATCCGGCCGCCGAACGCGCCGGCCAACACCGCCGCCGCCGACGGTCCGACGATGCCCGCCAGGCCGTACAGGGTCGAATCGATGCCGTACGCGCTGCGCAGGCGCCCGGGGACGAGCTCGTTGAGCAGGCTGGTGAGCCCGCCGCTGAGACACGGGCCGACGCAACCGGCAGCCAGTGCGGCGGCGACGGCCACCCATCGGGGAGACGAGCCGGTGGCCACCGCGGTCAGTGCGAGCGCTGTGGCGTACACCAGAAGCGCACCGCTGTAGAACACCTTGCGCCGGGAGGTGGCGTCGGCCACCGCGCCGACCAGCGGCGCCGCGACCACGTGCGGGACCATGAGCGCAGCGACCAGCAGGCCGCCGAACCCGGCGCTCCGCGTGGTCTCGACGGCGAGCAGGACGAGCCCCACGCGGGCACCCTCGTCGGCCAGCCGGGCGAGTGAGGCGAGCAGCGAATATCGGACCAGATTGCTCCGCTCGCCGCCGGTATCGCGCTGGTCCGCGCCGGCATCGGTGAGCGTCATCCCCTCTCGGGCCACCGTCGCTGCTCCTCCCGCTACGCCATCTGCTGGGACTTACCCCCCAGCCGCCGTTCCGACCCACGGTCCCACCGCACCGTTGAGGGGCATCTCGAACGCCCTTCGGAAACAGGCCATAGCACTGCGCCGGCAGTTGGTTAGGCCCGCCGTTCGTCGCGCGGGCCTCCGTGGGTTGTTCAGCGGCCGCTGATGCGGGTGCCGGAGGTCGCATCACATGCGAATCGGCGGTGACCGTCCGAGTGGGGGTCACCGCCGATCGGTAGTCGAACCGGTCAGGCGGCGGAGCAGGCGGAGTCCAACTCCTTGAGGGCTGCTTCCAGAGCCTTCTTGCTGGGCTTGGCGTCGGCGGACTTGTTGTACGCGTCGCTCAGGGCCATCATCTCGTTCTGGATCTTCTCGGAGGCGGTGGTGACCACGTCGTTGGCGCCTATCGTGTGCGCCAGGATCGCGACCGAACCGGCGACCCACTGGGCGCTGACCGCGAAGTGCCCGGCCGGCGGGCCGATCTTCTCGGCCTTGGCGATCTTGGTGGCGTTGTCCTTGATGTCCTTGTTGATGTCGGCGCAGGCCTGCACCGTGGCCGCGTCGTTGGCCGCACTGCTGGCTGCGGTGGTGGTCGGGGCGGCGCTCGAGGCCGCCGGAGACGGCGCGGTCGCGGTGCTCTCGGATTCGGGCTGCGGATCGCAGCCGGACATCGCGAACGCCGCCCCGACGGCCAGGCCAGTCAGGACGAGTCGAGTTCGGTTCATCGATGTTTCCCCCGTGATCTTCATGATCGGCGCACGCTACCAGCCGCAGTCGATCGGGTGGGACCAGTTATCGGGCCAACGGCGGCTCTAGCCGGTGCGTCGTCGATCGACAGCAGGACCGGCTCGTCAACCCTCGATGGGCGTTCGACGGGCGCCGACGGGCCAGAGAACCGTGGTCGGGACGCCGTGGCGCCGCGCCCACTCGATGGTCCGGTCCGTCGACGCGGGGTGCAGGCCAGGTCTGCCGTCCCACACCGCCACGAGTCGCTGCACCCGTCGGACCAGTTCCCGGTTGGCGACCACGTACGCTGCGGTGTCCGAGCGGTCGTGTCCGGTGTGGACGACCGCGACCGCCCGGTCGAGCAGCTCGTCGAAGACCAGCCGATTCTCCGGCCTGATGACCGCGAGCCGGTAGTCGAGGGCCGGAAGGATCACCTCGTAGGTGCCGCCCAGGTCGAGGATCGTGCGCGCGAAGACCTGGTCCGCGCCGGCCGCCAAGCAGGTCACGCCGTGTACCGGCCGGTCGCTGATCCGGCCCAGCTCGACGCGGAGCGCGGCGGCGACGAGCAGTTCGGTGTCGCGGGTCAGGTTGATGTGCCCGGTCACGCCGACGCGGACCGGGTCGAGGTCAGGCGGCATCCGTCGGGCCTGTCCGCTGAGTGGGCACCGGGGGTGCCAACCGGATCAGCTCGAACCCGCTGTCGGACAGCACGTCAGGCAGTGCCCGGACCCCCTCGCGATTCTGCTCCCGTACGTGGGACGGCAGCTCGTCCCACGGCCGCAGGGCGGGGTGCCGTCGCTGGGCGTCGTCGCGCGGGTCGCCGTACGTCCAACCGTCCCCGCGCCGTTCCCGGCACCACCGCTCGTGCTCCAGGCGGGCGAGTTCCTCGATCCCGTCGTCGATGGCCTGCCCGGCGGCCGAGGCGTCAACGGTGCCGCCGTGCCGGGGCGCCACGACGCAACCGAGATCCAACAGCTTGGCGGCGATGTCCTGGACGTAGGCCCGGTTGGCCCGCCGCAACGACTCGGGTAGTCGTGACCAGTCCACCATCGCCGAGGCGTCGCCGAGTCGTACCCCGGCGCGCTGCTGGGCCTGGACGTACCGTTCGTGGATCAGCCGGGCCAACCGCTCGGTGAGATCTTCGGCGATCAGCCGGGCGTCGCAGGCGTGGGCGAGCACCGGATAGAGGCGGAGCTTGCCGTGCACCTCGTCGAGCAGGTCGTGCCGGGAGTCGCCGTGAAAAGCCGCGGCGAGCGCCGCCTGCCGGTAGACGGGCACGAACACGGCACTCTCGGCGCCCTGCCACAGGGCCGGCGTGTCCAGCACGAACCGCAGGCCGTTGATCTCGTCCGGCGCGCACACGTAGATGCGGTCGTAGCGGTCGCGGCCGAGACCGACGACGCCGTCGAGATCCAGGTCGTACGCGGTCATCTGGCAGACGGTGGCCAGGAACGGGTAACGCGAGGACGCCAGCGCGATCTCGGAACCGGCATCCGGTGCCACGACGTCCACCCGCAGGGGTGGCGCGGCGTGGCCCCCGGGGGTGTCGGCGCGGAACGCACGCCAGTGCCGGGCGGTCTCCACCAGGAGCGCCCGGCGGAAGGTGCCGGTGCCCGCGATCAGGATCCTCGTTGGTCGGACTCCCGCGCCGGGCAGCGGGTGGTGCCGGTGCAGCGCGCGTGCGGCGACGTCGTCGACGTGGAAGTAGTCCAGCCGCAGCCGGCTGGAACCGGCGGCGCCGAGCCGTCGGGCCTGCAGGGACAGACACATCTCCGCGTCGTGAACCAGAATGTAGACCCGCGGTGGTTGTCGTCGTTCCTGGATGAGCCGGTTGGCGGTGTTGGCGATCGCGTGGTTGCGGTCGTCGTCCTCGCTGCAGGCGTAGATGGTGTGGGCTCGGGGTAGTCCGGCGCCGCGCAGCACCTCGGGGCTGGTCGGGTCGCCGACCACGCCGAGGTACCGGCGCCGCCGGTACTCCAGCGGCCCGAACGGCTCGGAGCGCACCACCACCACACGTTCACCGTCGGCGAAGAGCCGGTCGGCGAGCATGTGGGCGAACTGGGAGTCGCCGCAGACCAGGACGTGACCACGTGCCCGCCGGGCGCGCAGGCGGCGACTCTCGGCGGCCAACAGCAGCCGGCTGGCCTCGGCCACGGCGAGGAGCGTGAACAGCGGGGCGGCGAACCGGGCGACCTGCAGCTGCCACGGGTAGGGGCCGGCGTTCTGGAAGGGTTCGGCGCCGAAGACGAAGAGTTGCAGGTCGTAGTAGAGCACGTCGTACGGATCGTGGGCGACGTCCGGGCGGGCCTGGAGCAGGCGCTCGAAGCCGACATAGCCGAGGACGAGGGCAGCCAGCCCGATCAGGCCGAAGAGGACTCGCAGACTCCAGCCGGTCGGGCGGGACGAGCCGGCGACCGGATCCGTCATGAGGTCATGGTATTTGACGAGGTCGATCGGGCTGTCGCTCGACGCGCACGCGGGTGTGCGCCGATGGCTCCGGAGCGGTTACGGAAAGTCGTCGGGTCGGGTGTCGGGCAGCGTGGCCAGCAGCTGCCCGGCCAGCCGCCGCACCGCGCCGTCGTCCTCCTGATGCGCGAGCCGTACGAGCACCTCCCGGGTCCGGGTGTCCCCGTCGTAGTGCCGGGTCAACGCGAGCAGCGCGGTCCGGCGGATCTCCCAGTCATCGTCGTCGGCCAGCCGCAGCAACAGGTCCCGTACCCCCGTGCGACCGGCGAGACTGGCACCCAGCTGCTCCACGGCCCGGCGGCGAACCTCCAGCGCCGGATCGTCGCGGACCAGCCCGACCAGCAGCACCTGCACCTCCGGGTCGGTGCCGAAGTGCTCGCCGAGGGCGGCGGCGATGCGGGCGCGGATCGCCGGGTCCTGGTCCGACAGGCGGCGCATGAGCCGCAGCGTCACCGCCATGGATGCCGAACCCTGCTGGGTCAGACAGCGTACGGCCGCGTCGAACACGGTCGGGTCGGTGTCGGACTCGACGCATTCCAGCAGCACGTCGGTCACCAGTTCCGGGCTTCCGTACGCACAGAGGGTTTGTACGGCGGCCAACCGGATGCCGACGTAGCTGTCTCGGCGGGCCCGCCGGCACAGGGTCTCGATGAGGCCCGGGGCGTTGCCGTGGCGGGCGAGCGCCTGGGCGGCGGCGCACAGCACGTTCGGGTCGGGGTCCCGACTGACCTGCTCGGCAAGGCACTCCCGCACCTCAAGGTCCGGCGGGTCGGCGAGGCGGGCCAGGCTACGGGTGACCCGGAGCCGGACGATCGGGTCCCGCTCCTGGGAGGCGCGGCTGATGAGCAGATCCCGGGTCGCGTGGCCGAACAGCGGTCGCCCGGTGAGCAGTTCGACCGCGGCGAGCCGGACGCTCGCGGTCGGATCGCGTCGGGCGCTCTCCAGCAGCAGTTCCCCGGTGCGGTGGTCGGGGTAGGCCTCGGCCAGCGCGCGCACCGCGGCGAGGCGTACCGTCGCGTCCTCGTCGACGTGAGCCGAGCGGGCCACCACGGTCCACCCGGTGTCGTCGGCGCGGTCCCGGTCGATCAGGGCGGTGACCGCGGCGGCTCGTACGGAGGAATCCTCGTCCTGCTCGATCTGGTCGATCAGCCGGGCCCTGCAGCGCCCCTCGAGGTCGGGTACGAGCGCCAACCGCTGTACGGCGACCGCGCGCACCCGGGCGGACGTGTCCGAGCAGGCCAGCTTGAGCAACAGCTCGGTGTCCTCCGGACCGGGTCGCTCCGGCAGCAGCCCGGTCAGCAGGCAGCGGCGGACCTCGTCCGGGGCGTCGCCGGTGATCCGCCGCAACGCCGTGGTTCGTGCGGTCTCGGCGTACTCCGGCAGAGCCAGCAGACGCTTCAGCACGCACTGCACCACGCCGGGATCGGTGTCGGTGGCCAGCAGGCGCTGCATCGTCTCGGGTGCGTCCGGCAGGTCGGCGTAGCGCGTGCTGAGCACTCCCGCGGCGGCTCGCCGCACCGCGACGGCGGTGTCCCCGGTGGCCCTGGCCAACACCTGACGCACGTCGTCGGAGAGTTCGGACCGGGTGCCGAGGGACTGCACGGCCAGCGCCCGCACCGCGAGATCGGGAGAGTTGGCGAGGTCGCACAGCACCTCCACGAAATCGGGGCCGGCGCCGAGGTGGGCGACCAGTGCGCGTACGGCGGCCTGCCGTACCGCGGTGGAGACCTCGGCCTGCGCCTGGGCGAGCAGGATGTCCCGGCATCGGCCACTGTTGCCGCCGGTGGCCTCGATGCGGCCGGCGGCCTCGGCCAGCCCGGCGACCAGGGTGAGGCGGGCCTGCCGCTCGCGGCCCTGCCCCAGCTCCCGGACGAGCAGGTCCTCCATCTGCTCGTCGGCGGTGGACAGCACCGCCGCGATTCTGGTGGCGAAGGGAGAGCCGGATCGCCAACTGGTCCGGACCCCGCGGCGGCGGTACCAGTGCAGGAAGACCTCCCGGCCGGGCCAACCGGGGCCGAGAGTCCGGATGGAGGACAGCAGATCCTGCTCGGTGAGATCCACCAGGTTCGGGTCGTCGGCGGAGATGCCATGCTCGATGAGACGCACGACCTGGCGCAGCAGGGCGTCGCCCGCACCGGCCAGTTCGGCGGGCTGCGGCGCCTCGGCCACGCACTGCGCCGCCAGCACCAGGTTCCACGGCGGCCCGGTCAGGTTCAGCGGCGGCCACAGTTGGGTGGCCTCGGTGGCGAGTAGGGTGACCAGCTCGTTGGCGACCCGGGCGGGCAGGGCGCCGGCGACCAGTCGAAGCACCTCCCGCCACGACGGCTCGGCCCAGCGCCCGCGAAACAACGAACGCAGATGATCGAGGCCCGCGGCGGACGGATCGCGCTCGTATCTGTCCACGATCTCTTCGGCACAGAAGAACTCCAGGAACGCGCGGTGCACGAACCCGAACAGTCGTAGGCCGTAACGCTCCAGGATGAAGCTTCGCTGCCGCAATTTTTCGATCATCGAGTAGGCCATGGCGAGCGCCCGCTCATTCTCGAAACCGTATAACTCGACGAGGTTGTCGCGGAAGATGCGCGCCAATTCGTCGGACTCAATGTAGTTGCCGGCGGGGCCGGACTCGCGGAACTGCATCCAGTACGCCAGGCGACGCAGCAGCCGACGCTTCGCCTGTAGGTCGAGCGACGGCACGTCGCCGTGGCTCTCGCGCAGTTGCTTGGTCACATCCCATTCCGAGATCAGTACGTCGGTCACGTGCGCGTAGAGCCGGCGTCGGTTGCGCGGCAGCGGGTGACCCCGCCCGACGATCGCCATGAGCATCAGCAGCAGGGGGTTACCGGCGATCTCGCGCATCGCCCGGGAACTGCTCACCACGTCGAGGATCTGCCGCCGCTGCCGCTCCGCCTCCGCAGCCGACGTGGGCATCACGTAGCGGTACCAGTTGTCCAGAAACCGCGCGATCTGCTCGTCGTCGAGATCCTCCAGAGTGAAGTGGTCGAAGCCCGCGTTGGCGAACGTGTGCCGCTGGTAGCCGGCCGCCCGCGACGTGACCACGGTCAGCACCCCGGGGTATTCGTTGGCGAACGTGGCGATCTGCGCAGCCACCTCTTCCCGCTGCGCCGGGTCGAAGACCTCGTCCAGGCCGTCGAAGAGGAACAGCGCCTGGCCGCCCTGGCGCAGGTACGCCTCCAGCACGTCCTGGTCGATACCGGCCAGCCCCTGCTGGTGGCGGTGGCCGACGTAGTCGAGCAAACCGTCGCACCGGCCGTCCCCGTGATGGGTGGCGTAGGAGCGCAGCTCGACCAGGACGGGTAGGTACCGGTCCAGCGCACTCAGTCGAGGCTCGACGCAGACCCCGGCCAGCGTCAGCGCCAGGTACCGCGCGGCCGCGGACTTGCCGGAGCCGGGGTCGCCCAGCAGCACGATCGTGCGTCGCCCCGGGTCGGACACCACGTCGAACAACGACAGCTCGTCCTTTGCCGCGTACTCCTCCCAGAGCCGCTCCACCTCCTCCGGGTTCACCACCCCGGGCAGCCCGCCGACGTCGCCGCCCGGCGTGGACCCGGCCCAACGCCACCACGCCAGCGGCATCTCGGGTCGCGCGTCCTCGTGGACGCGGGGCTCCACGAACACGTTGGGTAGCCCGACGGTGAGGTAACCGATGGTGGGACGCGGTGAGACGGCGTCCACCGAGACGGCGTGGTATCGCAGCGACAACTGCTTGTAGTACTGATTGCGCACCACCGTCGGCAGATGAGTGTCCGGGTCGGCCGGCTCGCGCGCCGGGGATCTGCCGCTGCGTACGTCGGCCAGTGCGGCGGTCACCTTGGCGGTGAGGTCGTCCACGCCGGAGAAGAAGGCGCAGAGGTGGCGCTCCTTGAGCTCACGGCGCAACGCGACGATCTGCTGCCAGTCGGCATCGCGGTCGATCATGTCGACCGGCCAGGGTGTGTCCTCCGCGAGCAGGAAGACCAGGCACGGCTTTCCCGCCGCGAGCGCCTCCCGGTACTCCAACTCGGTGATGGAGGACTCCTGGCCCGGCGGTCGGAACCCGTACCGCCAGGCGAACAGCCCCACGTAGAGGTCGCACCGGCGCACGTCGGCGAGGCAGCGTTCCAGCGGCGGCCGGATGTCGGCGCCGTACGCCTCCATGGCCACGTCGTCGATCTCCAGACGGCGAGCCACGGCGTGCACGGCAGCGCGGTATTCCAGCAAGTCCTTTTGGGTGGCCGAAATGTAGACCTTCATGAACGGCAAACTCCAGGGGGTGGCTGGCGACCGCATCATCGAAAATATCAGTCGTTGTCACGTCCGTCCGACCCGCGAACACTCCGAACGCCCGCCGTGCATGGGATTCCCGCCGACCCCGGGCCTATGATGGCCACCAACGGAAACGAATCCGGCGGTCGAATCGCGTACTCGTGGAGTTGCGGTTGTCCGATGCGGATCCGGGTCAGTGCCGGTCGCGAGGGGTGTACGTCAATCAGCATGAGCCGCGTACGCGGGACGAACGCGGGTCGGTGGCAGCGTCGCGGAGGAAGCCATGCTCACGGTCGGTGAGGTGCACACCAGTCTTCTGCAGCACAGTACGGCGTTGGCCCAGGAGCAGAGCGCCGACGTGCTCAGCCTGATCGAGGGCGAGGCCGTGCTGACCTCCCGGCGTCCATCGCTGTACGCGGTGTCACCCGATGTTCGCACCGGTGTCGACTGCTGGCTCCCGAGCGCCAGAAAGCGCCAGTTACGTGGGGTGGGCGCGGTTCTCACCCGGGCCATCATCACCGGCGGCCGGATCGTGCAGGCCTCCTCGGTCATCCACGTCGTCGCCGGGCAACGCCGTCGGCCGTGGTCGCACTACCTGGCCAACCCCGGCGTCCTCGAGACGGTCGGCAAGCTGGACGTCGCCGACCTGAGCGCGGGCTTCCTGCACGGCAACAACGCCGACGTGCTGAACCTGGAGGCGATCACCGGCAGGGTGCTCGACGGTGTGCAGATGTCCGACCTGCTGGACCGGCGCCCGCCCCTGCGCACCGCCCGCACACGGCTGCGCTGGACCGCGCAGACCGACGAGCGTCCCAACCGGGACGTCTCGGCGGTGGTCACCGTGGACTCACCCACCCTGCGTACGGTCGAACTCGTGCTCGCCCCGCAGGACGTGCCGGCGGCCGTGGCGGGGCTCTGCGAAGACCTCGCGTTGCACGACTGGCTGCTGACCATCCTGTCCTCGCTGGTGGAGTCCGCGGTCACCCGATCGGCCTCCGGGCAGGAGCACGTCGAGCGGCTGCGTCCGGTGCTGGAGCACCTGCTGCACCTGTGGCTGCCGGGCGCGCGGGTGCACCCGCGACTGCGGCCGATCTGGGACCAGTTGGAGCAGGTACCCGGCTTCAGCCGTCAGTGGAACTCGTCGGTCAACTGGATCCGGGACCAGATCAGCGTGAGCAACATGGCTCTGCTTCGCGACCTGGCCGGCCGGATGGCCGTCGACGAGCCGTGCGGGCGCTGAGCACACTCAGTCGCTGATGAACACGTAGCTCAGCCGGTCGACCAGCTCACTGGGTAGCTGCAGGCCCTCGCCGCCGGCCCGTTTGGCGACCTGCTGCGCGACCGTCGGCGGCACCGCCACCTGGCCGAGGATGGTCCGTACGGCCAGCTCCACCGGCAGGTACTCGGTGCCCATGAGGGTCAGCGTGCGATACGCGCAGAACGGCGCGGCCGCCGGGTTGAGCTGGACGATCGCCGGCAGCTGGTCCCAGTCCGTCGGTAGCTCGCCGACGAGCTGGCGCGGCTGGGTCATCGTCTCGCCTCGATGCCGTAGCACACCGAGCCGGGTCATCTGCCAGACCGAGGCGAGCAGGGCGCAGGCCCACACCCGGGCGTCCGGCTCGTCGGACCAGAGTTCGATGTCGACGAAAATGGAGTGCCGGGGATCGCCGGACTGCAACGGCGGAGACCACGGACGCGGCAGGGTCATCGCCGGCGCGTCGACGTGCCCGGGGGACCGCTTACCGTTGGACAGCCAGCCCGACTCGCTCAACGGGGGGCGACTCCCGGTGGTGCCCCGAGGGGGTTCCACCACCAGTGTGTCGACCACCAACCGGGCCAGCTCGGCGCCGTCGTGCCGGGCGAAACTGGACTCCCGGGCCACGTAGTCCAAGGTCAGGCCATGCTCCGCCGCGGCGCTCTGCACCTGCGGGACCACCTCGCGGGGGGTGCCGAAGCGGTGGAAGTAGTCGTCCAACATGAAGCAGGTGCTGATCCGCGGCTCCCGGGACGCGGGCAGCCCCCGTCGGGCCAGCGCCGGGATCGCGGCCGACCAGTCCGCGATCCGCTCGAACTTGCGCCTCAGCTCCTCACACCCGTCGCCGAAGTCCTCCGCGTAGAAATGCCCCAGCTCCACGGACAGATGCGAGTACGCCACGCTCTCTGTACGACGCACCGCAGCTGCCTCCTGGAACCTGACATCCATGCCGATCACGCGGTGTCCCATGCCGTCTCGTCGAAAAGCTTCTCAGTCAGGTCAACGAAGGCGTCCACCGTCTTGACGTTGGCAATTTTGGATTGCACGTCGTGGTCGGAGATCAGCTGCTCCCGCCACTGCAGCAGAGGATCCAGCGGCACCACGCCGAGAAGTGTCGTACGTCCGACACCCCGTCGTCGGGCCAGCTCCGACAGCTCCGCGTCGCACTTGCGCAGGAAGGCCTGCTGGGCGAGGCCGAGATGGCCGACCTCGGGGCCACGTGAGTCGATCACCGCCGTCCGGATGAAGCGCAGCGACTCCCGTAGCCTCTCCGGCTCGTGGCCGTACTCCTTGCCCATGGCCACGATCCCACCCGCCTCGAAGGCCAGGTCCGCCGCCGCGGTGACGTGCTGGGGAGTCCACCGGTGGAAGACCAGCCAGCGTACGGCGACCTTGCGCAGGGTCGAGGTCGCGGTCGCGGCCAGCGCGATCTGACTGGCGTACGACCGGCCGGCGCTGAGGTCCACCAGGGTCAGGTCGAACTCCTCCTCCAGTCGGAGGAAGAGCTCGGCGCAGCGCTTGGCGATGTCGTTGGTGAAACCGAACTCGCTTCCGTTGCGTTGCCCCGGCAGGAGCACCAGCGGACCGGACCCGATGGGCCGCTGACGCAGGCTGGCACGTTCGGAGGTGCCCCACACGTCCAACTGCTCCGGAGACGGGATCTCCCCGCGCAGATATCGGTGCAGGCCGCCACCGTTGGGCCCGGCGCCCTCAACACCGTTGACGGCCTGGGGTATCTGGAACGTGATGCCGGCGGTCGGCGAGCCGAAGTCGTAATCCAGGTAGCAGGTGGGGTGACCGGACAACGCGCTGCGATAGGCGATGTTCGCCGCGGTCACCGACCGGCCGGTGCCGCCCTTGTGCGACGTGACGAAGACCAGCATTCAGATCCCCTCGCTGGCCTTCTGCTGCCCGGTGGCGACGTCGTTGAGTAGCAGCAGAAGCGTGTTCACCAGCGCCGCCGCCGTGCCGGGCCGCTCGTCGACCAGCAACTGTGCCCGGCCGAGGCTGGCTCGGATGCTGCGCATGCTGCGCTGCATCGCCTCACCGTCGAAGGTGCCGCGCATCAACTCCCGGTCGAACAGGTATTCGGCCTCGTCGATGAGATCCTGTGCGTAGTCGGCCAGCCGGCCGGCTCGTGGGAACGGTCGCTCCCACAGCAGCTGACCGGAGGTGACCAGCGCCTGCGCCACCCGCACGGTCAGATACCAGGAGGGTGCCTCCGGCTTCGGCGCCAGGCCGGGGAAGGCGCCACTGGCGTGGTCCCACAGCCCCTGGTGCCGGCCGTCCGGGATGCGCCGCAGCAGCAGGTGATCCCACACCTCGTCGGCCAGCTCGAGTAGTTCACTGCGCTGACGGGCGTTGCTCAGCAGACCGGCGACGGCGGCTGCCCGCTGTAGCAGCACCACGGAGAACTCGTTGACGTTCCACGTCATGATCGGCTTCGACGTGTCGTCGTTCAGGGTCACCTGCTTGCCGGGCGCGTGCACGAACAGCGCCGGCTCGCCGGGTGACGCCCGCCGGGTGATCCGCGCGCGCTGCGCCAGCTCCACCAGTACCGAGGCGATCCGCCCGAGCTCCTCGTCACCGCCGCGCCCGACGGCGAGCAGACCCTTCACGGCGAGCGACGTCGTCTGGAGCGTGTAGTAGTCGGTCCGGTCACCATCGGTCGTCCGCCAGGGAATGTCCTCGATGGGCCACCGTCGTCGGTTGCCGAAGGTCGCCACCGTCGCCCAGTACGTCCGGGTGAGCTCCCAGCGAAGTTGCAGCGCCCGGGACAGCCGCTGCTGCTCCTCGTTGAGCAATCCGAGCAGCCGGGTGCGTTCGGAGTTCAGGTCCTCGATGGCGTCCATCGCGATCACGGTGAAGTAGAGGTAGGGGGCGTTCTCCGCGGAGCCCGCACGCTGTCGGCCGATCGGCTCGGTGGTCGGGACCTCCTCGGTCCCGGAGATGAGCCCCCACGACCAGCCGCACTCGAACAGCATCTCGCTGTTGTCCAGGTCCTCCGTCACCCGACCCGAACCGATGACCACGCTACGCAGGCTCGCCATGGTGTCCCGCAACTGCTCGCGCAGCGCGGCCACCAGCTCGCGGCGAGGTAGCTCGTCCTGATTGACCATGTCGCACAGGCGGATGCCGTACTCGTCGGTGGAGGTGAAGACGAAGGTGCTGAAGCTGCGGAGCAGGCCGACCATCGCCGCCGTGAGGCGCGCGCTCGCCATGGCCTCCAGTTCGTCCAGTTGCGCCAACAGGTCACGCCGCTGGGTGGACCCCCGGTAGACCTTGACGAAACCGATCGTTGCCAACGTGAGGGTGACCGACACCGCGAACGAGTCGACGATGTCCTGGGAACGCTGCTCCTCGGTGAGCTCCGGACCACCCTCCAGCGGGGTGAGGTAACTGCCGCCGCCGAAGATCGGAGTGCCGGCGTCGTCGGTGTACCGCCGGAAATAGTCGATCATCACGCTGACCAGCCGGCGGGGAATCTCGATCGCGCCGCCGAGCGGGCTGAGCGCCTCGATCACCTCTTCGTCGGCGCGGTCCGGGTCGTCAAGTGACAGCACGGGGACCTTGGCCGCGGGGAGCAACAGGGTCAGTAGTTGCTCCGCGTCGCTGATCGAGTTGGTACCACTTCGGCCGCCCCAGTGCCATTCACCGTTCGCCCAGCAACTGCGAACCGTGGCCCGCCAGATGTCGAGGATCTCCTGGCGAGGCTGCATCCGCATGATCCACCGCCGTCTGTTGTAGTCGTCGACTTGAAACCGCTGCTATAGCCGTGCCCACGATGATCCACGGTGCCGTACAACGTCATGGTAGCGGGCCAGTCGAGTGGCACTTGAAAGGCTTCGATGGCCGCGTGTCGGCAATCCGGCCAATCGGACGCGGGGGGAATGCCCCGCCGCCCCGCTGCGCCGACAGCACGAGGTCGGCGCATTCCGCCGGTACGCATGGGCGCTATCCGCGGGTCCGGCCGGTGGCCAGCAGCATGCCCACGTATCCGTCCCGCAGCGGCGGCTTGGGCCGTACCTCGTGGACGTCCAGGTCGTCCGCGCCCGCCGCGATGGTGGCAACCACGTCGGCGCGCTGCAGGGCCACGGCCGGGAACCTCCGCCGACCGACGTCGTATCCGACCGATCCGAGCATGACCGTCACGGCGAAGGGCGACCTGGGTCGCAGCGCGTCCAGAAACCGACCGATCGCGTGCTCGGCCTCGGCCTGGTCCGCCGAGATGGAGCAGGCCACGAAGAACATCGTCCCGGCGCTCCAGGCGTGCCTCGGCAGGGTGAAGACGCTGGCCCGCACCACCCGGCCCACCTGTGCCAGTCGTCGACGCGGATCCGTCAGGGCCGCGTACGCCGGGTGCTCCGTGCACACCTGCCAGTACGGGTCCCAGAGCTCGTCGTAGCTGTCGACCTGCGTACGCAGCCAGTTCACGTTCGCCGTCGACCATTCACACAGGTCGACGGCCTTCGCGAACGGGAGGAGCGACAGCGCCGGGTACAGGTTCGCCCCCGACCCCACGTCGACGCACCGCGCGTCGGAGAGCTTCGCCTCGCCGAAGAAGTCTCGGATGCGGCAGAGGATCTCCCGATCGTCAGGCCGCAGATCCGCGTAGTTGTGCCGGACATACGCCTGCGGGTCGAAGCTGTCCCACTCGACGTCGGAATTGACCGGCCTCGGCGACTGAATCGGCGAACGTGGCGTCGACTCGCCGCAACCGCCCCCAGCCGCCGGGGTCAACGCCATGGACGGGCCTCCATCGGGTCGGCGGATCACATTGGTCGCTGAAGCGGCGCTCAGTGCACAACCCATTATGTATCGACGATGGTGTGTGCTCACAAGTGTCGGCTCGCGGACCTGCGTCAACCCACTGGGTACGGAAAGTCAGCTCCGGCCCCGTAGGTGCGCCGCGACCTCGGGCGGGAGTTCGTCGAGCTGATCCATGGACTGGCCCGGACGCAGAAAATCGAACAGCAGCACGGTGCGGGGAGCGCCGGTGCGGTTCCATGCTTCGTGCTCGACCGTGTCGTCGAACACGAAGATGCTGCCCTCGCGCCAGTGCCGGGTCCGGTTGCCCACCCTCAGCGCGCAGTCACCGTCGGGTACGACCAGGCCGAGGTGGGCGCGGTAGACGGTGGTCACCCAGCCTTCGTGGGGCTTGATCCTGGTGCCCGGGGTCATGCGGGAGAACCCGGCGGTGGTCAGGCCGGGTATCTGTCGCAGCGCGTCGGCGGTGCGTGGGCAGGCGGACAAGGCGGCTTTGATGCGAGTGCCGAACGCGACCAGGCCATACACGCTCCAGCCTTCGCCGTACATGTGACGCTGCACCCACGGCTCGAAGGAGTCCTCGGCCAGGGCGAGGCACTCGCCGCGGATGTCGCGCCAGTTGCGGCGTAGATCCTCCAAGAAGGAGAACTGTTCCTGGTCGATGAACACGTCGCCTCCGTGGGGCGGCCTGACGAGTAGGTGATCCCGTCGGCGAGGGCTCCTGCGCTTGCCGCGGGCATGCTACTTCCACCTTCGCGCGAAGCGGAGTCTACGGAAGCACCGAGACAACCAGCGCGGCCCCGAAATCTTCTTCATCGACCCCGCGCGCCCTCATGCGCGTTCGGGAGGAGTTGTCATGCCCAGAAAAGTGATCGCCTTCGTGCCCCGACACACCACCACCAAGTCGCGTGTAATGTCGATTGTGGACAAAGGCAACGGCAACGAACTTGATGCCATCGCGACCGTCGACTGGCCGCACCACGCCGTCGCCATCTGCAACCTGTTGAATTCCCCCCAGCGGGGACAGGAAGCTCTTTCCGGCCTCTGGCTCAGCCTGCCCGCAAGCGTTCGGGCCGGGCTCGAGCAGGCGGCCCGGCAGCGTGTCGACGACACCGACGAACGGAATTTCCTCGCCACCTGGTTCGTCACCGAACTCGACGTCCCCGATCTTCCGGTGGACGGTGGCCGGATCGATTGGGCGCGACTGTTTCCCGTTGCGCGGTGCCCCACCGACGGGTGCGACTACTGCGACGGCTGTCCGGCGCACGCCGAACGCCGAAACGATGACGCCGGCAGCAACCAGTGCGGTCCCGGCGGATCGTGTCGGTGTGTGACGGAGAGCCCGGACGAGGAGGACGACCCTTGCCCCTGTGGGTTCTGGGACGTCGGCCCCCGCTGGGCCGCCGCGCTCTACCAGGCGCTCAGCGGAACGGTGGAGGTGCTCATCGATCAGGCGGAGGGCCTCAGGTGGGGCTACGAAGGCCCGGCGGTCGGGTTTCCGACCTCGCTGATCGCGCAGTCGCCGGAATTCTTCGTTCGGCTCGCGCAGACCTGCATCGACCTGTGCGCTCTGGGCCCGGGTTCCGTCCAGCCGCGTCAGAGCAGCCGGCCGTCGTGGGCGAGCAGGGCGATCTGGGTACGGTTGTCAAGATCCAGCTTGGTCAGGATGTGCGAGACGTGGGCCTTCACCGTCGTCACGCTCATCAGCAGCTCGGTGGCGATCTCGGCGTTGGAGCGGCCCCGCGCGATGGCCAGCACGACGTCGCGTTCCCGGGGTGTGAGCAGGGCCAGTTGGTCGTTCGCCCGCTCGTAGGACTCGGCGCCGGAGGCAACCCGCTGCATGAGACGGCGCGTCACACCCGGAGACAGCATCGGGTTGCCGGCGGCCACCGCGCGTACCGCTTGGCTGATCTGCTCGGGCGGGGTGTCCTTGAGGAGGAAGCCGCTCGCGCCGGCGCGCAGGGCTCGTAGCACGTGTTCGTCGGTGTCGAAGGTGGTGAGCACGATGATCTCGGGTGGTCGGTGGCGGCGGCGCAGGCGCTCGGTGGCGGTGATGCCGTTGACGCCGGGCATCCTGATGTCCATCAGCACCACGTCGGGCAGGTGCCGGTCCACCGCGGTGATCGCCGTGGCGCCGTCGGCGGCCTCGCCCACGACGGCGATCCCGTCGGCGCCGTCGAGCATCAGCGTGAGCATTCCCCGTACGAGAGGGTCATCGTCGACGATGACGACCCGGATCGGCGGGGTCACGTCGGCCATGGCAGCCACGCGGTGAGGTGGAACCGGCCCGCGGCGTCGACGTGGTGGGCGACGCGACCGCCGGTGAGCGCGGCGCGTTCGGCGAGGCCGATCAGGCCGGTGCCGGCGCTGTCGGTGGCACCGCTGTCCGGAGTGGTCGGGTTGCTCACGGCGATGCTCAGTCCGGAGCCGGGCGCCCCACCGAGCACCAGCCGGACCGGCTGCCCGGCGGCGTGCTTGCGGGCGTTCGTCAGTGCCTCCTGCGCGATCCGGTAGGCGGTGCGGCCCACCGGCGGCGGAATCTCGGCTGGTGGGCCGAGCGGGTCGTGGACCTCGATCTGTTGCCCGGCGGCCCGCGCCTCGTCGACCAGGCGGGGCAGGTCGGCGAGGGTCTGTCCGGCTGGCGCGTCGGTCGGCGCCTCGGTGTCGTCGTTGCGCAGCAGGGTGATGACCTCGCGTAGCTCGTCGAGGGCGTGGTGCGCGCTCGCTCGGATCACCCCCGCGGCGGCGCTGAGCCGCTCGGGCGGCGCGTCCGGCCGGTACTCCATCGCACCGGCGGCAGCCGCCAGCAGGGACAACCGGTGGGCCAGCACATCGTGCATCTCCCGCGCGATTCGGCTGCGCTCCGCCGCGCGTGCCTCGCCAACCCGCCGCTCCTGCTCCTGCTCGGCCCGCCGGGCCCGCTCCCGCAGCGCCGCCAGCAACGCGTGCCGGGCCTGCGCCCAGGTGCCCCAGCCGAGCAGGGCGGCGTACGCGACCGACATCAGCACCAGCCGCCAGCCGTACGGCAGGCTGGGCGCCGGCCGCCAGAACGCCTGCACCGCCTCGCCCGCCACGCCGACCGCCGCCACCACCGCCGCCTGCCGAAACGGTCGGTTGCGGGCGGTGAAGAGCACCGCGAAGCTGGCCACCGGCGTGGCTACCGCAGACAGCGCGACGAGCAGACCGGCCAGCACGCCACCGACCCGCGGGTGGCGCAGGACCACCGGAACGAGGGCCAGGGCGGTCACCGCCAGCGCGACGTCGAGGACGGCCAGACCGGCCGAGCTGGATCGGGTTGCGGACCAGAGCATGGTCGCGACGAGGACACCGACCGCCAGGGTCGTCACGCCGGCCGGGACGGAACGCCACGTCCTCGGCCGCCCGACCTCGCACGCCGCGGCATCCACATCGCGCAGGCTACTGGGCTCGCCACGCGCCGGACCACCTCCTTTGGTAGTACGCCGGGTCACCGGAGGACGTACCCGTCGTGGCGTCTGGACCGACGTGTCCGGCCCGGCCCGGTCCGCAGACTCAGGCCATGACGAACAACCCTCTCCTTCGACAAGCCGCGGTGGCGGCCGGTGCGGTCGTAGTGGCGGTGGCCGAGTTCGCGCTCCTGCGCTCGGTGGCCGGCGTAGACCTGGCGGTCCGCTCCGGAGGCTCGACCCGGCAGGTCACGATGGGCGCGGTCATCGGGGCGACCACGGTCGCGGCACTGGCGGGCTGGGCGCTGCTCGCGGCGCTGCACCGCTTCACCAACCGCGCCCACGTCTGGTGGACCTCGGTGGCGGTCGTGGTACTGCTGCTCTCGCTCGTGGTCGGCCCACCCAGTGGTGTCGGCGGGGGAGCGAAGGCGACCCTCGCGCTGCTGCACCTGAGCGTCGGCCTCATCCTCCTCCTCGGCCTGCCCCGGCCGCGTCCGGAAGGAGCGAAGCGATGACCGCGTTGACCGTACGCAAACAGGACGGGGCCTTCGTCCTCGACTCCGGTGCGACCGGGCCGCGTGCCTCGCTGCGTACCGGCTGGACCTGGCGGTGCGGCGAGATCCGCACCGGCACCGGCCGCTGGACGGTCGAACCGACCGGCCGCCGACGCACCGGTTTCACCGCCCAGGGTCAGCACGGCGTGCCGGTGCGGCTCGACCCGGACCGGTCGCATGTGCCAGGGCCCGGCGGGGTGACCCGCTGGAAGGCCGGTCATGGCGGAGGTGAGCTGGTCCGCGACGGGAACCGCATCGTCGTGCGCCTCCCCGGCCCACTGGGCGGGCCGATCCGCGTCGACGTCACTGGCGAGTGGGCCGAGGTGGAGCTGGTGGTGCTCACCGCCTGCTTCGCACTGATGAGTCGACGGCGGAGGCGCACCCTGATCATGATGGCGGCCGCCAGTGGGGGGAGTGGGTGACGGGGCCGAGCGCCGTCACGGCTACCGGGAAGCGGACCGATGGTTTCAGTTCGCGTAGTCCGGCCACCCCTGGACATCTTCAGTTAACAAACCTAATAATTAGCCTCCCGTCGATATCCCTCGGCCGGGCACCCCTCGGGAGGACCGGATGGCGCGCAGATTACGTACACCGTTGCTGGCTGCCCTGGCAGCCCTGGTCTCCGCCGCCGCGGCGACCCTGACCTTCGCTTACCCGGCCCTGGCCGCCGGCCCGACGGCGGTCTTCAGCAAGACGTCCGACTGGGGTACCGGCTGGGAGGGTCGCTACACCATCACCAACGGCGGGTCGAGCACGATGACCGGCTGGCAGGTGGCCTTCACCCTGCCGACCGGCACCACCCTCGGCTCATACTGGGACGCCACCGTCAGCAGCGTCGGGCAGCGGCACACCTTCACCAACCGCTCGTGGAACGGCGCCCTGGCCCCCGGCGCGTCGGCGTCGTTCGGCTTCCTGGCCACCGGCTCCGGCTCGCCCGTCGACTGCACACTCAACGGTGCCGCGTGCGGTGGTGGCGCACCCCCCACCACGACACCGCCGACCACCGCACCCCCGACCACGACACCGCCGACCACCGCGCCACCCACGACGCCGCCGCCGACCACCACACCGCCCACGAGCCCGCCGCCGAACACGGGGTTGCCGAAGCACGCGCTGATCGGCTACCTGCACGCCAGCTTCGCCAACGGCGCCGGATACCTGCGGATGGCCGACGTGCCCGACGACTGGGACATCGTCAACCTCGCCTTCGGCGAACCCACCTCCGTCACCTCCGGCGACATCCGCTTCCAACTCTGCCCGGTTGCCGAGTGCCCCAATGTGGAGACCGAGGCCCAGTTCACGGCGGCGATCCGCGCCAAGCAGCAGCAGGGCAAGAAGGTGCTGCTGTCCATCGGCGGTCAGAACGGGCAGGTGCAGCTCACCACGACCGCCGCCCGTGACACGTTCGTCCGCTCGGTGTCGGCGATCATCGACCGGTACGGCCTCAACGGCCTGGACATCGACTTCGAGGGCCACTCCCTCTACCTCAACACCGGCGACACCGACTTCCGCAACCCGACCACCCCGGTCGTGGTGAACCTGATCTCGGCGATCCGCGAGCTCAAACAGCGCTACGGAAGCGGCTTCGTGCTCACGATGGCCCCGGAGACGTTCTTCGTGCAGCTCGGCTACCAGTTCTACGGCTCCGGCCCCTGGGGTGGCCAGGATCCCAGGGCCGGGTCGTACCTGCCGGTGATCTACGCGCTGCGGGACATCCTCACCGTCCTGCACGTCCAGGACTACAACTCCGGTCCCATCGTCGGGCTCGATGGTCAGTACCACACCATGGGCAGCGCCGACTTCCACATCGCGATGACCGACATGCTGCTGGCCGGCTTCCCGGTGGCCGGGAACGCCAACGCGGTCTTCCCCGCACTGCGCGAGGACCAGGTCGCGTTCGGCGCGCCCTCCTCTACCAGCGCCGGCAACGGCTACCTCGCCCCGGCGGGCGTGCAGCAGGCGGTGACCTGCCTGGTCCGAGGCCAGAACTGCGGCGCGTACACCCCGCGCAGCGGAACCAATCCCAACTTCCGAGGGCTCATGACCTGGTCGATCAACTGGGACCGCTACTACTCCTGGGAATTCCGGCTGAACCACGGCCCGTTCCTCAAGGCGCTGCCCTGACCGCGGGACTGGCGCAACCAGCCGGGATCAGGATCGCGGCCCGGTCGATCCGGACCGGGCCGCGACCTGGCACAGCAACCCCGAACCGGCCGCCTGCACAGCTGCCGGCGGAGCACTTCCGGTGGCGACGTCGGCGTGCTTTGGTGTGAGCACATCACCACCGCGCGTCACTGGAGGCAGAGATGACTCGGGTTGTTGGTAAAGGTTTCCTGGCCGGTCTGACCGCTGGCGTCCTCATCGCAACGCTCGGCCTGCCCGGCGTCGCCACGGCCGGGCCGCAGGCGCGAACCGTGTCGGCCTGCACGCTACGACCACTGCCCCTACCAGCGGACCTGAATGGCGACGCTCGGGTGGTCGACCCGACCGGTCGGTTCATCGCCGGCACCGGCTATCGGATCGATGGCGAGGATCGGCAGCCGCTGCTGCTGCTCTGGGCCACCCGGCCCGGGGTGTGGAACCAGCCCCGTCTCACCGTCGTCGACGTTCCAGCGACGCCGCAGGTCGAGAGCATCAACCGGTACGGTGTCGCCGTCGGCAGTGCCTACGTCGGCGACGTCTACCGCCCCTGGCGCTATGTGCAGGGGCGGCTGGAGTGGCTACCCGTCCCGCCAGTGGTCGCCAACGTCTCGGCGCAGAGCATCAACTCGCGCGGTGACATCGTCGGCAGCGGCGCCGTCGAGGAGACCGAGGCGGCTCTGCCGCTGCTCTGGCCCGCCGACCGGCCGGGCACTGTCGAGGTGATCGACGCCCCGTCCAACTCTGGCACGGCGGAGATCTTCGACGACGGCACCATCGTCGGCGGCACCCCCATATTCGGCTGGGTACGCCATCCCGACGGGACGACCGATCGACTCACCGTGCCCGGCGCCCGGTGGGCGTGGGTCTACGCGGCCCGGGGCAACTGGGCGGTTGGCCGCTTCGGCACCGGCAGCGAGGACGAGGAGAGCACCCTGGTGCGCTGGGATCTGCGCACCGGCGTGGCCGCCGCCGTGCACCCGGCGCTGGTGTCGCCGCAGGACGTCAACAGTCAGGGCACGGTGCTCGGCGACCGGGCCGTCGATCACGACGGCCGGCTCGTCACCCTGCCCGGCGCCATCCCGGGCGGCCAAATCATCATCGGCTGGGGAATCGCCGACGACGGCCTCGTCGTCGGGTCGGTCAACGGCGGCACCCGACTGCTCCCGGCGCGCTGGACCGACTGCTGACATGGTCGCCGCCGCGACCTGTGTACCGACCGGAGGCCGACCCTTCCCAAGAGGGCCGGCCTCCGATCGCGTCAAGCCGCGGCCACCCGGTTCCGCGCGGCGTGCGCCAGGCCGTTCAACGTGGTCAGGTCAGCCGCACCCAGGTACGAGTCCGACATCATGACCACCACCACGTAGTGGCCGACCGCGGCGGCGACATAGCCGACGTAGCGGTCGCCTTCGTCGTAGGTGCCGAGGAACAGCACCGAGTCCGGCCCGAGGTGGTCCTCGGCGACCGGGTCGAAGCCCTCCTCGTCGCCACCCACCCCGCACCGGGCGAGCTGCGCCTTCAGTTCGGTGAGGTACGCGTGTGCGCCATCGCCGCGGTAACGGGCGACGTTCTCGTAGATCCGGAAGCGGGTACCCAGATCGGCCGCCTGGGTGCGGCTCACGACGGGCCCGGGCACGGGCGTGTCCGCGCACGGCTGGGGTAGCAGCGGCCACACCAGCCCGTCCTCCACCGGCCCCGGCACGGCTCCGCCGAGATCGTCCGGCTGCAACATGACCCGGTCAGGGATTCCCCGTGGCCGCTGCTGCGCCGCCGCCGGCCCGCTCACCGAGACCAGCCCCAGGATCATGGCCGTCATCACCATCAGTGTCCTTCGCATGCGAACCATCCTGCGCATTGTCGGCGACCGATGGATCGGCAGGCATACTCAGCCCCTCCTGGGTACACGTACCCCCCCGGCCTATCCGAGCAGCGTCGCCGTCGCGGCCAGCGTGCCCAGCGACAGGGTCGTGGTCACGACGACCGCCCGGTTGGCGATGGTCTCGCCGACGCCGTACTCCTGGCCGAAGATGAACGTGTTCTGCGCTGTCGGCAGGCCCGCGCACACCACCACGGCGAGCAACTGCGGCGCGGACAGGTGCAGGGCCAGCCCGGCCACGTACGCGATCACCGGCTGCGCGACGAGCTTCAGCGTGGCGAGCACGGCCAGCTCGGACAGGTCGGCCGGCTCTGCCCGCGCCCCCGCCGGGCGGTGCAGCGACGCGCCGAGCGCGACCAGGGCGGCCGGAACCGCGGCGCCCGCCAGCAGGGTGAGCGACGCGTCGGCTGCCGACGGCAGGCGCAGGTCGGCGGCCGAGCACGCCACACCGAGCAGCGACGCCAGGATCACCGGGTTGCGGACCGGTAGGGAAGCGATGCGGCGGACCCGCACCCGCCCGGCCGGGTCGCTGTGCCGGTCCAGGGCGATCAGGACCACGGGCGTCACCACCAGCACCTGTAGCAGTACCACCTCCGCCAGGAACGACACGTTGCCGAGCACCTGTGTCGCGATCGGAATGCCGAGGTTCGCCGAGTTCACGTAACCGGCGGCCATGCCCCAGATCGGCCGTTCGCCGGGCATGCGACCGAACAGCCGACTCGCGCCGACCCAGCCGAACCCGACGACCGCGGCAGTGCTCATCCCGAAGGCGAGCAGCGAGCGGCCGGCGAACCCGGAGAGTGGCATTCGGGACAGGGCCAGGAACAGGGCGGACGGCATCGCGAGGTGGAACACGAACCGGCCGAGCACCGTCGCCACCGCCTCACCCAGCAGGCCCCGGCGACAGGCCCCGTAGCCGACCGCGGTGAGGATCCAGATCGGTACGAACGCCGACACCAGGCTCATCCGAGCGTTACTCGCGGCCGAGGGACAGGAGCAGACCGACGGCGACCAGGGCGATCCCGGCGGTGGCGGTGTATGTCGGAAGCTGGGCCGGGATGCCGAGGTAGACGGTGATGCCGAGGATGCGGGACAGGCCCCAGGGCAGCAGCGCGAGTTGGTCGTTCCACACCGTCAGCGCGCGTTCCAGGCCCACCGCCGAGACCAGGGCGGACAGTGCGCCCAGCGGCACGCCCACGGCGGTGAGGGTCAGTCCGACCGCGCTTGCGCGACGCAGGCCGTAGCGGTCCCGCAGAACCACCGCCGTGACCACGAACAGCCAACAGAACGCCGCGAACGCGACGGTGACGTACGCCGCGCGCAGGCCCGGCGCGGTCCAGAAGGCGAACCAGTAGCCGCCGGGTCCGCGCGGGGCGAGCGCCGCCAGGAGAAGTACGCTGCGCAGCAGCGCGACGCCGCCGAGCGCGGCCCACAGGTGGAACGGATCCCGACGGCCGACGACGAGGCGTACGACGAGGGCGAACAGCGCCCATCCACCGAGGGTGACCAGCAGGTGTACCGGCGCGGCGAACCAGGTCAACACGAGCCGGCTCGCCACCAGGACCACGGCCGGGACCAGCCACACCATCAGCCGGTCCGCCCGGGTGCGGGGTGTCGGCAGCGCGGCGACCCGCCACGGCCGGAGCGCGCCGAGCAGCAATCCGCGCGCGGCGGCCGCGCCGAACCCGCGACCGCGCAGGCCGAGCAGCAGCACCAGCAGGATCGACGCGAGCAGCGCCCGGGCCGCCCAGGCCATCGCCGGGTCCCGGTCGGCACGCCGCGCCCCGAGGTCGGCGGCGGTGAAGTTGTACGCCGGCAGGTCCAGGTCGGCGTCGTAGCGCTGCCGGTGCGCGTCGCGCGCATCCTGGTACGCGGCCGCTGCCCGCCGCCAGTCGTGACGGGCGGCCGGTGCGCCCGTGTCCAGCCACTGCGCGTGCCGCAGCACCATGGTCCGGTACGCGCTCAGCGTCTCGAACAGGTCCACCTGGTAGTCGAGCGTCGCGGTGAAGCGTCCGCGCAGTTCGGCGTCCCGCCAGGTCGCCGGGTCGGTCGCGGCCACCAGGTCGCGCATGCGCCGGGCCAGCGCGACGGCCTGCGTACCCTCCTGGATCGCCTCGTCGACGCGGCCTCCGGTCACCGCGTAGACGCTGTCCAGAGCTGCGGAGTCGCCGGTCGGGATGTCCCACTCGAAGATCCACATCATCGGCGGCGGTTCCAGCCCGAGCGCCCGTACCGAGCGGTCGGCGTACGGACCGATGTAGAGGCCCCTGGTGACCGCCGGGCGGGACAGCGCCATGGCCTGCCCGATCGCGGCGACGGTCCCCGGGTCGCCGGAGAACGTGCGGTACGCCCAGTCCGCCGTCACCTGCGCCGGGTCGGCCTGCGGATCCCAGGCAAGGCGGCCGACGGCGTACGTGTTGAGGTCGTAGAGCTGCCAGAACCCGGCGCGCAGGTACAGCGACATGGGCCCGGCGCGCAGCGGTCCGCCGTCCTGGGTCCAGTTCCAGACGCCCTCGACGTTTGCGTTGGCGGCGAGGAACGCGCGCAGCGCCTGGCGGTGCAGCGGGCCGAGGTCGTTGGGCAGCGAGCCGAACCCCTCGAACTCGCGCCGGGCCTGGAACTCCACGATGCGGCGGTGCCCGCCGCCCAGCAGCGTGGTGTTCAGCGGCAGGTGGCTGTAGAAGTCGCCGAGGGTGTACTTCGTGGACACGATCAGGTGCGGGTCGTCGAGCCCGCCGAGAACCTGCGCGTACGACTCCGGGTTGGTGTGCAGGTCGCCGACCGCGCCGACGCCCACCGTCCAGGTCCGGAAGATGATCTCCTTTCCGGCCGGGCCCGCCGTGTCCAGCAGCGCCCGCAGCATCGCGCGTACGGACGCCTCCGTGGTGACCGCGAGCCGGGACGAGAAGTCCCACCCGGTTCCGGCGTACACCTCGCCGCCCTCGCCGACGCGGACCATCAGGCCGTCGACGAACGGCATGCTCTCGAACAGTTCGGCCAGGCCGGCCTGGTAGACCGCCCACAGCCGGGGGTCGGCCACGTCGAGGCCGCCGACGGTCCGCGCCAGGTACGCCTCCACCGGGGGCGACACCGCGAGCATGTCGGTCAGCAGGAAGACCTTCATCCCCATGTCCTCGGCGTACCGGAAGACGGGCCCGAACGCCGTGACCATCGCCCGCGCCCGGTCGACGTGCGGGTCGCCGGGCGGATAGACCGCGCGTCCGTCGCCGACCGTGGCGAACGTGACGTACTCCAGGAAGCCGGGCACGACGATCCCGTTGTAGCCCTGCGCCACCGAGTGGTCGACGAGCTGGCGGAACTGCGCGTCGATGCGGGCCACCGCGGCGGCGTCCACCCACGGCGAGCGGGGCAGCACCGCCGACGCGACCACGTCGGTGTTCAGGCCGTAGTCGTCGCCGGCGGCGAAGGCGGCCGGGTCGGGCTCGCGGCCCACCGAACCGGCGTCGGTCAGCCGCAGGCCGAGCCGGGGGGTGACCACCCGGCCGGTGTCCGCCGGGGGGAGCGCCTCCACTCCGGAGCGGATCCGGTCGGCCAGCTGGTACATCCCGGCTGCCACGCCCGCGACATCACCACCCTGGACGGCCAACTCGGTGCCACGCACGTCGAGCCGGTACGACTCGGGCGTCCCACCGAGCGCGGCCAGCACGCCCGCCCGCAGCGTGCGTACCGCGGACAGGTCGGGGGGCCCGCCGCCCGCCGTACCGGTGCCCGGCGCGGTGGTCACGGACCCGGCTGGGGCGAACACCGGCCGGGGCCGGCCGCGGAAGACGACCGCGTCGGCGACGGCGGTCGCGGCCTTGGTGAGCCGGGGATTGTCGGGTACGACGAGGGACGTCAACGGCGGGACCGGCGCGGGCGTCCGCGCCGGCGCCGCGACCGCCTCCTCGCCCGGCACGGCGGCGGGGGAGTGGGTCAGCCCCAGCGTGTCGCCGACCGCCCAGGCGGTGGCCGCGCCGAGCGCCACCACGATCGCCACGGCGACGAGCAGCGGGTACGGCCTGCGAGGCTGGGCAACGTGAGCCACGCTCGCATGGTAGTGGTCGCACCGGCCATCGTCCTCGACGCGCGGAAGCCGGCGGCGAGCGTCGTCGGGCTACCCGTTGCCGGCACCATCTCCGCTCGGAGTCAGGACGTGTCGGGTCCGGTCCCCGGTCCAGGCCGCTTCGAGGATCGCGGTCAGGCTGGCGGTGTCGGTCGGGCCCGGGTGGTTCTGGATGAGGCGGGTGACGCCGGTGGCCATCTCCGCGAAACGTGGCAGGTCGGCGCGGGCCACGCCGATGTCCGCCAGGGTGCGGGGGATGCCGATGTCGGCGAGGAGACCGTCGAGCCAGGTGAGGAACGCGTCCGCGGCCTCGGCATCGGAGGCGTCGGCCACGTCCAGCCCGCACACCCCGGCGAGGATCGCCAACCGGTCTTCGATGGCATCCCGGGCCGCGTCCAACGCGTACGGCAGGAGCAGTCCGACGCCCAGGCCGTGCGGGGTGTGCGTGGCCGCGCCGATGGGGTACTGGAGGGCGTGCGGGGCCGCGTTGCCCGCGTGGGAGAAGGCGAGCCCGGCGAGCATCGACCCGTACGACATGTCCGCGCGCGCGTCCCGGTCGCCGCCGTTGCGGACCGCACGACGCAGGCTCCGGGCGATCCGCTCCGCGGCCAGGAGCGCGTAGTGGTCGGTGATCGGGTTACGGCCGAGGAACACCTGCTCCACCGGGTCGCGTGGTCCGTGGGCACGGGGTCGCGCGGTGTAGCTCTCCACGGCGTGGCAGAACGCGTCGATGCCGGAGTGGGCGGTGACGGTCGCCGGGCAGGAATAGGTGAGTTCGGGGTCCACGATGGCGAAGTCGGGCACGATGTGGACGCTGGAGACCCCCACCTTCAGCTCGCGGTCCGGGTCGGTCAACACCGAGACGGGGGTGAGTTCGGAACCGGTCCCGGACGTGGTCGGGACCGCGACGAGGGGGAGGGTCGGCCCCGGCACCCTCGACTCGCCGTAGAAGTCGCGCGGCGTCCCCCCGTGGCGTCGGATGACGCCGACGATCTTGGCGAGGTCGATCACCGTGCCACCCCCGATGGCGAGGATCACGTCGGCCTCCATCTCGTTGGCGACCGCGACGGCCACGGCGACGTCGGAGAGTGGCACGTCCGACGTCGCGTCCGAGAACACCTCGACGACGTCGACCCGCTCCCGCACGGCGGCCACGATCTCGGCGACGCCCGGTTGGCCCAGGAGAACCTGGTCGGTCACCACGAGGACCCGCGATCCACTCTCGGCCACCACCCGGGGGATGTTCTGCGCGACCCCTTCGCCCACGATGAGCTGGCGCGGTCCGCGGACGGTCTCAAGCATGTCGGTGCCTCTTTCGGAACGTCGGCGGCGATGTGCGGGCGCAAGCTCGGGGCGGCGGGCCGGTCACGGCAGGTCGATCGCCGCGTAGGTGAGGTCGAGGTACTCGAGGATGCCCTCGTGCGACCCCTCCTTGCCGATGCCGGACTGCTTCACGCCCCCGAACGGAGCTGACGGGTCCGAGATCAGACCACGGTTGATGCCGACCATCCCCGTCTCCAGCCCCTCGGTGAACCTCAGCGCCCGCCGCAGGTCACGGGTGAAGACGTACCCGACCAGGCCGTGCTCGGTGTCGTTGGCCTTCGCCAGCACCTCGTCGTCGGACGTGAACGAGATGATCGGCGCAACCGGACCGAAGATCTCCGCCTGCAGCATCCGCGCGTCGTCGGGCACGTCGACGACCACGGTGGGCGGGTAGAAGTGGCCCGGCCCATCCGGACGCTTGCCGCCCACCAGCACCCGGGCGCCCCGATCCACCGCGTCGCCGACGAGCTCGTCGATCGCGGTGACCGAGGCCTCGTCGATCAACGCCCCGACGTCCACGCCGTCGTCCAGACCATGACCCACCGACAGCGCGCCCATCCGCTCGACGAAGCGCGCCGTGAACTCCTCGCGCACCGGCTCCTCGACGTAGATCCGGTTGGCCGCGATGCAGGACTCCCCGATGTTGCGCATCTTGGCCACCATGGCGCCGTCGACGGCGACGTCCAGGTCGGCGTCCGCACACACGATCAGGGCCGCGTTGCCGCCAAGTTCCATCGAGGTACGCAGCACGTTGTCCGCAGCCTGCCGGAGCAGCACGCGTCCGACCTCGGTCGACCCGGTGAACGACAGCTTGCGGGTCCGGTTGTCGGCCAGCAGCGCCGAGACCACCGCGCCGGAACGCTTGGTGGTCACCACGTTGACGACGCCCGGCGGTACGCCCACCTCTTCCATGAGGCGGGCCAGGAACAGCATGGTGAGCGGCGTCTGGCCCGCGGGCTTGGTGATCGTCGTACAGCCGGCGGCCAGCGCAGGAGCGATCTTGCGGGCGCCCATGGCCAACGGGAAGTTCCAGGGCGTCACGAAGACACACGGTCCGACCGGCTTCGGCACGGTGAGGATGCGGTATCCGCCGGCGGGGGCGGCGCTGTAGCGACCCTCGACGCGGACCGCCTCCTCGGCGAACCACCGGAAGAACTCCGCGCCGTAGGACACCTCCGCCCGAGCCTCGGCGAGTGGCTTGCCCATCTCGAGCGTGATCAGCCGGGCGACCTCCTCGGACCGCTCGACCAGTGCCCGGTACGTCGCGGTCAACAACTCCGACCGTTTCCGTGGTGGGGTCGCCGCCCACCCCGGCATCGCCGTGCTCGCCGCCTCCAGGGCGGCGAGCCCGTCGACGACGTCGGCGTCCGCCACCTCGGCGATGGTCGTGCCGGTGGCCGGGTCCTCGACGGCGAAGGTGGCCCCGTTCGTGGCGTCGCGCCAGGCGTCGCCGATGCGGAGCCGCCGGTGCTCGGGGGCCAGGACGGTCATCGGGTCACTCATTGCGTCGCCTCCTGTGATCTTCGTGGTGCTGTGCGGAGTGCCCCAGCGATCGCGCCGTGCGGGTGGACGGACGGGTCACCCGCCCTCGTCGGGGCGGGGGCGAAGGTGTCTCGGTCTGTCCGGCGCGGTTACCGCCCCGCCTCGGACAGCGACAGCCCGGTGTCCGCGTCGAACAGGTGCGCACGGTCCAGGTCGACCGTGACCGACAGCCGTTCGCCCGGCGTACCGGTGATGGTGGGTCGTGCCTTGACCTTGAGGATCTCGGTTCCCACCCGGACGTCGACCACCGTGCGGTCGCCGAGCGGCTCGAGCCCGTAGAGCTCTCCCGACAACGACGCGTCCCCGCGCTGCTCGACGGACAGGTCCTCCGCGCGTACGCCCAGCAGCAGCGCACGACCTTCCTCGGCAGTGGTCCAGTGGGGCCGAGGCAACGTCCAGCCGTCCGCACCGACCAGACGATCCCCCTCGGCGCGGCAGGCGAGCAGGCTGATCGGCGGGCTCCCGACGAACCCCGCCACCCACTGGTTGGCGGGACGCTCGTACACCTCGGTCGGTGTCCCGACCTGCTGCACCTTCCCCTCCTTGAGGACCGCGACCGCATCGGCCATGGACAGGGCCTCGACCTGGTCGTTGGTCACGTAGACGAAGGTCGCGCCGAGGCTCCGGTGGATACGGGTGAGCTCGGTGCGCATCTCGACGCGGAGCTTGAGGTCGAGGTTCGTCAGCGGCTCGTCCATGAGGAAAGCCCGGGGGCTGCGGACCAGCGCCCGAGCCAGCGCGACCCGCTGCATCTCACCGCCGGACAACTGGGCGGGACGACGCTTCAGCAGACGTTCGATGTGCAGCAGCTTCGACATCTGCTCGACGGCGGCCGCGATCTCGCTCGCCGAACGGCGGCGTGCCCGCAGCGGTGAGGCGATGTTCTCGTACGCCGTGTGTCGCGGGTAGAGGGCGTAGTTCTGGAAGACCATGGCCAGGTCCCGCTCGGCCGGCGCGTCAGCGGTCGCGTCTCTCCCGTCCAGGTGCACCGAACCCGCGTCGAGCTTCTCCAGGCCGGCGATCGCCCGCAGGGTCGTCGTCTTACCCGCCCCGGAGGGCCCGAGCACGACGAAGAACGAGCCGTCCGGCACGTCGAGCGTCACCCCGTCCAGGGCCTGGACCTTGCCGAAGGACTTGCGCAGCCCGTGCGCTGCCACGGTTCCCATCAGGCCACCAGCTCTTCCGTGCGCACGTCGTAGACCGCCGGGGTTCCGCCGGTGTGCCGCAGCCCGACCTTCGCGTCGGGGGCGAAACGAATGGTCGGTGGCATCCGAACCCGTACGTCGCGCTCGCCGCCGTGGTCGACCACGTAGATGATTTCGTCGCCCAACCACTCCGCCGAGACCACTCGGGCCGGGATCGTGCCTTCCGTCCCTGGCGCGGTGACTTCCAGCGCCTCCGGCCGGACGCCGGCCACCAGGCGACGATCGCGCGGCAGGCCTGACGGTGGTGTGAGGACCAGTCCGCCCTGACTGTGCAGCATGCCGTCGACCACCTCCACGTCGACCAGGTTCATCGGCGGGGAGCCGATGAACGCGGCGCAGAAGAGACTCGCCGGGCGGTCGTAGACCTCCAGCGGCGTGCCGATCTGCTCCACGCGGCCCTTGTTGAGGATGGCGATCCGGTGACCGAGCGACATCGCCTCGACCTGGTCGTGGGTGACGTAGACCATCGTCGCCCCCAGCTCCCCCTGCAGGTGCTTGATCTCCGTGCGCATGTCCGCCCTCAACTCGGCGTCCAGATTGGTGAGAGGTTCGTCCATGAGGAACGCGCGCGGTCGTCGCACCAGGGCGCGCGCGAGCGCGACGCGCTGCTGCTCCCCGCCGGACAGTTGGCGCGGTCGCCGGTCCAGAAGGGCACCGAGCCGCATCAGCCGGGCGGCCTCCTCGACCCGCGCGTGCACCTCCTGCTTGGGCAGTCCCTCGGCCCGCAGGGGGAACGCCAGGTTGTCGCGGGTTCGCAGATGCGGGTAGAGGGCGTAGAACTGGAACACCATGGCGATGTCGCGCTCGGCGGGCGGCAGATCATTGACCAGCGTGTCACCGATGCGGATGTCGCCGGACGTCTGCCTCTCCAGGCCGGCGATGGCCCGCAGCGTGGTCGTCTTGCCGCAGCCCGACGGGCCGAGCATCACGAACAGCTCGCCGTGGCCGATGGACAGGTCCACCTGTTCGACCGCGACCGTGCCGTCCGGGTAGCGCTTGTGCAGCGCGGTTACCTCGATACCCGCCATCAGCGTCGCACCGCCCCGAGCGTCACACCGGCGATGAGGTGCCTGCGCACCAGGTAGGCGAAGATGAGCACCGGTAGGGCGAACACCACGGAGGCGGCTGCCACGAGACCCCAGTCGGTGGTGGTGCCGCCGATCAGGCCGGCGATGGCGGGTGGGGCGGTCCGGACGCTGTCGCTGGACGTGAGGAAGATGGCGAACACGAACTCGTTCCACGAGAAGATGAGCGCGAAGACCGCCGTCGCGGCGATGCCGGGTAAGAGCTGGGGAAGTGTGTATCGCCAGAACGCCTGTAGCCGGGTGTAGCCGTCGAGCATGGCGGCGTCCTCGTACTCCGCGGGCACCTCGTCGACGAACCCCTTCATCATCCAGATCGTGAACGGCACGTTGAACGCGGCGTAGATGAGGATCAGGCCGATCTTGTTGTCGATGAGTCCGACCTGGCGGTACATGAGGAAGATCGGGATCACCACCACCACGGGCGGCATGAAGCGGGTGGACAGGATGAAGAACAGTTGGTCCTTCTTGGCCTTCACGGCGAATCGTGAGTAGGCCCAGGCCGCCGGGACTCCCAGCACGGTGGCCAGCACCGTGGAGGCGCCGGCGACCACGAAGGAGTTGAGGAAGCTGACGGACACGGGCGTACGGCCGTCGCCCTGAGCGACGAACACGTCCTTGTAATGCTGCAACGTGACGGCGAAGTCGAAGAACTTGGCCGGGATGGCGTAGACGTCCCGGTTCTCCTTGATCGACGTCTCGATCATCCACAGCACCGGAAAGAGCATCACGGCGGCCAGCACGGTCAGCAGCACCACCTCCACCGCGGAGCGGCCCCGGCCGCCGGGGCGGCGCACGGGAGGTGTGTGGTCCCCGGCCGGACCGGTGGACACGGCCTCGTCGACGGAGACGGCCATCAGTCCTCCTTGAGCTTGTTCAGATAACGCAGGTAGAGCTGCGTGAGGACGATGACGACGAGGACCATGAGGATTCCGTACGCTGACGCGGTTCCGGTGTTGAAGCCCAGGAACGCGACCTTGTAGATGTGGAACGACAACGTCTCCGTGGAGACCCCCGGGCCTCCGTTGGTGAGGATGTAGACGAGGTCGAACAGCCGGAACGCCTCGATGGCCCGGAACATCACGGCGATGAGCAGCAGTGGCCACACCAGCGGAAGAGTGATGGTGCGGAACTTGAACCACTCGGACGCGCGGTCGATCGAGGCGGCTTCGTAGAGGTACTTGGGCACCGCGCTGAGGCCCGCGAGCGCGATGAGCATGATGAACGGCGTCCACTGCCAGGTGTCGACCACGATCAGCGAGATCAGGGCCGTCCGCTGCCGGGTGAGCCACTCCACCTGCCCGAGGCCGACCGAGCCGAGCATGCTGTTGACCACGCCGAACTGCGCGTCGAGCATGAAGCGCCAGAACAACCCGACCACGACCGGCGACAGCATCATCGGGACCAGGAACAGGGTGGTCAGCGCTCCGCGCCCGCGGGTGCGCCGAGAGATCAGGTAGGCGATGCCGAAACCGAGCACGGTCTGCAGGGAGACCGCGCCGATCACGTAGACCAGAGTCGTCAGGGCCCTCGTGTGGACCTGGGCCGAAGTCAGGATGGCGGTGTAGTTCCCGAACCCGACGAACTCGGCGGGACCTCCGCGCGTGGCCGAGTAGTCGGTGAAGGACAGGTACAACGACCACAGCAACGGGAAGACCGACATGGCGAGCAACAGCAGGAGCGAGGGGGAGATGAAGGCCACGGCGAGCCCTCGGTCGCTCAGCCGGCGGGACCGACCCGGCGCAGGTGGCGTCGCGGACGCCACCTGCCCGGGGTGTTCGGTCGTCAGAGGGGCGTCGCTCACAGCCCGCCGCCGCCCTTGCGGTTGCTCGAGTCGAGCACGCTCTGCTGCTCCTTGGCGATGTCGTCGAGCGCGTCCTTCGGGCTCTTCGCGCCGTTGAGGGCCGCGTTCACGTTGGTGTTCTCGATGTCGACGAGGCGCGCGTACTCGGGCACGTTCCACATGTCCCGCATGCGCGGGACCGAGTCGGCGTACACCTTGTTGAACGGCCCGGCGTTGAGGAACTCGGGTGACTGGATCGCGTCGGTACGCGATGGCACGCCACCGGCGGCGGCCCACTTCTTCTGGATGTCAGCCCGCTCGAACCACTTCATGAAGTTCAGGGCTTCCGCCTGGTTCGCCGCGCCGGAGTAGGCCGAGACGTGCATGCCCATGCCGCCGAGCGGGACGAGGTTCGTCTTCTGGGTCGGCAGGGTGGCGAAGCCCAACTTGTCGAGGATCTGCTCCCGCGTGCTGCCGAGCGTCGACTGCTTCGGATCGAGCAGGCCGCCGCTCGCCGCGATCCAGTTGAACGCGATGCACGCCTTGCCCTGGGCGACGGCCGCGTTCGTCTCGTCGATGAACCAGTTGCCGGAGCCCTTGGCGGTCAGCGGCTTCATCTTGTTGACCAGGACGTCCATCGCCTCCTGGCCCGCCGCGTCGTTGAGGACGCCCTGGATCTTGCGTGCCTTCGGGTCCCAGAGGTTGCCGCCGTAGACGCCGTTGACGGTGTTGTAGGTGACGGCCGCGGCGTCGGAGCCGTTGGCCTGGTGGAAGGCCAGTCCGCTCACACCGGGGTGCTCCGCCTGGCACTTCCCGGCGACCGAGATCATCTCGTCCCAGGTCTGCGGCGGCTTGTCGCCGATCAGGTCCTTGCGGTAGATCATCGTCCAGGTGTCGCCGAGCAGCGGCAGCCCGTACAGGCTGGCGTTCTCGTCGCGTTTGCCGGTCTCCGCCTGCGGGAACTGACCGTAGGCCGCCAGGAGGTACGGGTCGTAGGCCTGCACCTCGATGTTGTTCTTGACGAAGTCCGTGAGGTCGAGGATGTTGCCGTTCGTCACGGCCTCGCCGATGTGCTGCGAGTCCAGGATCGCGATGTCGAAGTCGGTCTTGCGCGCGGCGAACTGGGTGAACATCGCGTCGTGCCAGTTCGCGTTCGGCACGGTGTTGACCTTGATGGTCGCGTTCGGCCGCTCTTTCTTGTACTCCGCGTTGGCGAAGGCTTCCAGCGCTTGGGCGGGCGGCCAGTCGAACCAGATGAAGCTGAGGGTCAGCGGGTCCTTGCTGAGCTCCGGGACGGCCGCCGGCGCCTTGGGGGCGCTCGCCTTCGCGTCGTCGTCCTTGTCGCCGCCGCACGCCGCCAGGGTCGTGGCCACCAGCAGCATGGCGGCCGTCGCCAGCCGTGCCTTGCGACCGGGAGCGGGCATTCGTCCTATTCGCTTCTGAGCGCGCATGTTATGCCTGCTTTCTGGATGGGGACTTCTAGGGCCTCGCTATGTGCTTCGCCAAGCGGTTGCTGGGTTTTCTGGGCGTGGCGCCGGGCCGTCGTGAGGGCCGGCGTCAGAACTGCGCCGCGAGGTGGAGAATGAAGATCATCCGCCACTTTTCCTATACGATCTGGTGGGGGCGTCAGCATGCCGCAGCGCTGTGACTGATGTCAACAGGTCGCAACGGCGCAAGAAGGGACCTCACGTCACGATGGACGACGGAGCGATGATCGCGCGGGGCCGCAAGGCCGTGACGGGAGGAATGCCGGTGGGAAGATCGGGCGGCCGGCTCGCCGACGAGGTGTACGACACGCTGCTCGGGCAGCTGATGTCGCTACGGATCGAGCCCGGCTCCCGCGTCACGATCGACGTTCTGGCGCGAGAGCTGGGAGTCTCCCAGACACCGATCCGGGACGCCCTGAACCGCATGGAGGCCGAGGGGCTGGTCGTGCGGGTGCCCCACGCCGGCTACCGCATCCCTCCCCAGATCACCCGCCACCGATTCGAGGACATGCTCGAGGTCCGCCTGCTGCTCGAGCCCGCGGCGGCGCGCCGGTCCGCCGAACGCGCCTCGGTGGAACAGGTGACCGGCCTGCGACGGATGCTGGAGGAGATGGCCGAGCTGGAGGGGGGCAAGGGGCCCGCGGCGTACGGCGCCTTCGGGCTCCGCGACGCCGCGTTTCACGACCTGGTCGCCCGCAGCGCGGAGAACCAGGTGATCCGGGAGGCGCTCGCCCGCCTGCACAGCCACGTGCACCTCTTCCGGCTGCACCACGACGCCCAGGTCACCCACCTGGCCATGGCCGAGCACGAGGACGTGGTGGCCGCGATCGCCGCGCGTGACCCCGACGCCGCCGCCTACGCGATGCGTCGGCACATCCTGCGCTCCGGCGACCGGTTCCGGCGATTGTTCGACGAGGTCACGGACGCGGAATCGATGGCGGTAGAGGCTTGACGGGTGGGCTGGGTCGAGGAATGCTATCGCCACCGGATCGGATCGGATTGGATCTCCACCACCCGCCACCAGACGCGAGGAGAAGCAGGTGCCCAGAGCGCTGCTCCTGACCGGCGACGCCGCCGAGGAACTCGACACCATGTATCCCTACTACCGCGTGCAGGAGGGCGGCTGGGACGTCGACGTCTCGTCACGGACGCTGCGTGACGTGCAGTTGGTCATCCACGAGTTCGACCCCAACTCCGACGCCTACGTGGAGAAGAACGGGCGCAAGCTGCCGGTCGACGTGCCCTGGGCCGAGGTCGACGTCGAGCGCTACGACGCCCTCATCATCCCCGGCGGACGTGCCCCCGAGTGGATCCGGGTGGACGCCGACGTCAGGCGCATCACCGAGCACTTCTTCGCGCGCAACCTCCCCATCGCTCTGGTGTGCCACGGCGCGCAGGTGCCAGCGGTGTACGGGCTCCTGAAGGGTCGGAAGACGGCGTGCTTCCCGCCCATCACGGGGGACATGGAGAATGCGGGCGCGACGGTCATCGACGCACCCGACGTCGTGGACGGCAACCTCGTCTCCTGCCGGGGATGGCCCGACATGCCGCAGTTCGGCAGGGCGATGATGGAGGTCTTCTCGAAGTCCGTCAGCTCCGCCTCGGCGTGAGCACGCCCGGCCTGCCCCGGTGACAGCACTTCGGACCGTCGCGGTCGACGGTTCACCCGTCCACGTTCTGGAGAGCGGCGCCGGGCCCGCGGTGTTGATGCTGCACGGCTCCGGACCCGGCACGACCGGGTCCGGCGCCTGGGCATCGACGGCGCAGGCGCTGGGCACGTCCTGGCACGTGGTGGCTCCTGACCAGGCGGGGTTCGGCCGTACGCCCGTGCCGGCCGGCTCCCCGAGCGGACTCCGGCTGTGGACGGAGCAGGCGGCGGGCCTGATGGATGCTCTCGGTATCGAGTCCTACGCCGTGGTGGGTCACTCCATGGGCGGCGCCGTGGCGCTGGCACTGGCGGCGGCCCGCCCTGAGCGGGTGACCCGTGTCGTGGCGGTCTCCACGATGGGCGCTCCGGGGGCGCCGCTGTCCGCCGATCTCGACGCGGTCTGGGCCGCCCCCGCCGGCCCGCTCGGGGCGCGGGACATGCTGAGCCGCCTCCTCCTCGACCAGGCTCTCGTCACCGACGCGGCCGTTGAGGCCCGTGCGGCGGCGATGCGGGATGGGGCGTCCGCGTACGCGTCGTTGTTCCCCGCACCGAGGGCACGATGGGTCGACGACCTCACCCTCACCGCGCAGCGGCTGGCAGCGATCCACGCGCCCGTGCTGCTCGTGCACGGCGCCCAGGACCGTGTCACCCCGATCGAGGCAGCCACCCGACCCCTGCTCGAACACCTGGCCGACGTGCGTCTGCACGTGTTCGGTCGATGCGGGCACGTGCCGGCGGTCGAACACCCGCGCGAGTTCCGGCAACTGCTGTCGTGCTTCCTCGGCCAGGACCGAGGTCACTGAACCACGCGCCGGTCGCCGCTACGGTCCGCAGTCCGTGCGAGAAGCTCAATCCTGCCGCGAGCGATCCGCTGGGAGCACGGCTGTCCCGTACGGGGCGCGGATCGGTTTCCATGGCGATCATCGACGTCCCTCGCTACGATCCGACATTGAAACGTCACGATGCGTAGGGGTGTGTTGATCCACGCCCTGGGCGTAGGCGATCTGAAGCCGCTGTGAAGGTGGCGCCGGCCTGCGGATCACGCCCGTCTCGACGAAGGGAAGCCGGATGACCGAGAGCGCGCAGAGCACCGAGAGCCGAACCGTTCCGCCCGTGCGGTCGTACCCGTTCAGTGTGCCCGACCGCCTCGTCGTCGATCCGACCTACGGCGAGCTGCGCGAGCACGAGCCGATGACCCGGGTGCAGCTCCCCTACGGGGAGGAGGCGTGGCTCGCCACCCGGTACGAGGACGTCCGTACGGTCCTCGGTGACGTGCGGTTCGGCCGCGCGCCAGCCGTCGACCGTGACGAGCCCCGGCTCACCCCGCGCCAGCAGTACAGCGGCATGCTGACCATGGATCCGCCCGATCACACCCGGCTGCGCCGGCTGGTGGCCAAGGCGTTCACGGCACGTCGAGTGGAGGCGCTGCGACCTCGCACCCAGGAGATCGCCGACACGCTGGTCGACGACATGCTCCGGCTCGGTCCCCCGGCCGACCTGGTGGAGCACGTCGCCACGCCACTGCCGATCCAGGTGATCTGTGAGCTGCTCGGCGTCCCGTACGCCGACCGCGACCGTTTCCACGTCTGGTCCGAGGCGATCGTCTCGACGACCTCACTGCCGCTGGAGACGATCCAGGAGTACCTGAACAATCTCTGGGGCTACATCGGTGGCCTGGTCGCCGAGCGTCGCCGCGACCCGGGGATCGACGACCTGCTCGGCGCGCTGGTGCGGGCCCGCGACGAGAACCAGGATCGGCTCAGCGAGACCGAACTGGTGGAGCTGGCCGCGGGGCTCCTCGCGGCTGGTCACGAGACGACGGTGACCCAGATCCCCAACTTCGTCTACGTCCTGCTGCACAATCCGGACCAGCTCGCGCGGCTGCGGTCCGATCCGTCGCTGGTGCCGGCCGCGGTCGAGGAACTTCTGCGGTACGTGCCGCTCGGCGTCGGTTCCTCCTTCGCCCGGTACGCCAAGGAGGACGTCGAGGTCGGCGGGGTGCTGGTCCGGGCCGGTGAACCGGTTCTCGGCTCACTGTCGTCGGCGAATCGGGACGGCACGGTCTTCGCCGACCCGGACCGGCTGGACTTCGATCGCGAGCAGAAACCGCACCTGGGCTTCGGGCACGGCGTACACCACTGCGTCGGCGCGCAGTTGGCCCGCATGGAGTTGCAGGTAGCCGTCAGCACCTTCGTCACCCGTCTGCCCGGCCTGCGGCTCGCCGTACCGGAGGCTGAGCTGAAGTGGAAGCGCGGCATGTTGGTACGGGGCCTGCTCAGCATGCCGGTGGCGTGGTGAGCACCGCCTGGCGGGTCGGGGTGGACCCGGCTCGTTGCATCGGCACGAGCATCTGCGCCGGCACCGCGCCCGAGCATTTTCGCCTGGTCGACGGTGTGTCCGCGCCGTTGGCCGGCGTTGTCTCCCCGGCCGAGGTCGTCCTCGACGCCGCCAACTCGTGCCCGGTGGAGGCGATAATCGTCCGGGACGTCACGGACGACCGGCTGATCGCGCCGGAGGAGTGACCCGTCACCCACACCGCGCGTGAGGCCGGCCGTTCCTCCGGCGTTGGCATCGCCGTGGTCGCCGCCTATGGTGGAGACATGTCCTCGGTTACGTTCCGCTCTCCTGCCGTCACCGGCGTGGCGGCGGTCGGGGCTGCCCATGTGGCGATGGCGGCGTGCCGGACGGTCGATATGCGGGTACCGGTTGTCCGCGTGCCGCGCATCGCGCCCATCTCGTGGTTGACGAGCCCGGCGCGAACCGGCCGAGGGCCCCCAGCGGAACCGTTGCATCACGGAACGACCGCCAGGGCGAAGCTATCCAGCTTCGGCCCTTTTCTTTTTACCCTTCGAAGGCAGAGGTAGGACCATGAGCGTCGATCAACGAGCTGTCGACCAGCGTTGGCTGGCTGATCTGCGAGCCTCGCTGGCGGAAGACTTCGCCACGCAGACGGCTCGGCTGCGGGAACTGACCGAGCTCAACGCGGACACCGGTGACCCGAGCGAGGCCCACAACCGGGCCGCGCTGCTGGTGGCCACCCGGCGCAACATCGAGCAGATCACCGGTGCGCTGAGCCGCATCAGCGCCGGCACCTACGGGACCTGCGCGAAGTGCCGCCAGAACATCCCGGCCGAGCGGCTCGAAATCCTTCCGCACGCGCAGTTCTGCGTGTCCTGCCAGGCGAAGCAGAACGGCTGACCGGCGGTGTGGCTGCCGTGCCGCGCCGGGTACGGCAGCCACTGACGTACCGCTGGTCGGGGACGACCGCCGGACCGGTCCGCCGGGAAACGGTGGCGCGTGCGGGTCGGTGGTTGGGTAGCGTCCCGGTGCATGATCGAGTTTGTCGAGCGGCACACGGTTCTGGCCGTCGTGGTCGGGTCGCGGGCGTACGGGCTGCACGGCCCGGGTTCCGACCGCGACCGGCGTGGGGTGTACGTGGCGCCCACGCGGGCGTTCTGGCACCTCGACAAGCCGCCCACCCACCTCGACGGTCCGGCTGCGGAGCAGTTCTCCTGGGAGTTCGAACGCTTCTGCGTCCTGGCCCTACAGGGCAACCCGACGGTTCTGGAGGTGCTCTGGTCCCCGCTGGTGGAGCGGATCACCGACGACGGGAAACGCCTGCTGGCGGTCCGGCAGGCGTTCCTGTCGAGGCGGGTGGCCGAGACCTACGGCAACTACGCGCGGGATCAACTCAACCGGGTGGCGGCCCGCCGCGAGCGCACCGGCGAGACGAACCACAAGCAGGCCATGCACATGATCCGTCTGCTGGTCGCCGGCGTCCACGTGCTGCGTACCGGGGAGGTGCTGGTCGACGTTCGGCACCTGCGCGACCGGCTGCTCGCGGTGCGGCGCGGCGAGGTGCCGTGGGAGGAGATCGACGCCTGGGCGGCGGACCTGTTTCGGGAGCTCGGCGAAGCGGCGGCCACTACCGCGCTGCCCGATCAGCCCGACCGGGTCGAGGTGGACCGGCTTCTCACCGCGGTACGGGAAGGAAACCTGTCGTGACCATCGAGGTGCCGCCGTGGGCCGCCGACACAGCCCGCGCTCTGCCCCGTCCGCTGGTGTTCGCCACCGTCAGCGGTGCGCATCTGTACGGATTCGCGTCGGTCGACTCCGATCTGGATCTGCGGGCCGTGCACCTGCTCGCGTCCGAGGAGGTCGTCGGGTTGCGTACCGGCCCGCAGACGCTGCAGCAGATGGGCGTGCGCGACGGTGTCGAGTTGGACGTGGTCAGCCACGATCTGTTGAAGTTCGCCAAGCTGTTGACCGGCCGCAACGGCTATGTTCTGGAGCAACTGCTGTCGCCGCTGGTGGTCGTGACCACGGCGGTGCACGCCGAGCTCGTCGCTCTGGCGCCGCGCCTGGTCACCCGTCACCACGCGCACCACTATCTCGGGTTCGCGGCCACCCAGGAGAGGTTGTACGCCAGGACCGGGCAGCTCAAGCCGGCGTTGTACACGCTGCGGGTCCTGCTCACCGGGATCCACCTCATGCGCACCAGCCGGGTGGAGACGGACCTCGGGGTGCTCGGCACGGAACTGGCGTACGTACCGGATCTCATCGCCGCCAAACGGGAGGCCGAGCACGGCCCGCTCCCCGCGGACGCCGCCGCGCGGCTCGCCGTCGACGTGCCGCGACTGCGCGCCGAACTGGAGACGGCCCGGGAGGCCTCGATGCTGCCCGAGCGCGCGGACCCGGCGGCCGTGGAGGCCCTGCACGACCTGGTGGTGCGTACCCGACTGCACGGGTTCCCCGGCCGGGAACGCGTCGTCCTCCCCGGCCCGTGAGCCGGCGGCGGCCAACCAGGACCGACGACGCGGTTCTCCCCGTGCCGCGGTGGACCGCCACGGGTGCGTGGCAGTCCACCGCGGTGTCACCGGTGCCGGTTTCCGCCGAGGCTCAGCGGTTGGCCACCCCGGCGGTCGGGGTGGGCTGGACCCGCTCGAACCGGACCTTGCTCAGCCAGCCCGGGAGGTCGCTGAGCACGTACAGCTCCCCGTTCACGTCCGCGCCGAACGCCGTCGGCTGGGTGGGGAAGGTGCCGATCTCGGCGGACTCGTAGCCACCCGTCGGGTTGGGACGCACGGCGAACGCTCGGGTCGAGCAGTAGTCGCTCGCGATGTAGGTCCCCCGTGCCTCCGGGGTGACGGACCCCCGGTACACCAGGCCGCCGATGATGGAGCAGTTCTCCGTCAGGTAGTGCTCGTACTCGACGACCGGATCGGTGAGCCGTACGCCCGGCCGGCACTGCGTCTGGTCGAAGACCGGCGTGCCCTCCTTGCAGGACCAGCCGAGGTTCGCGCCACGTTGTGACGGGCGGATGTGGTTGATCTCCTCGATCAGGCCCTGGCCGACGTCGCCGATCCAGAGCGAGTTGTCGGCCGGGTCGATGGAGAACTTCCACGGGTTACGCAGCCCGTAGACCCAGATCTCCGGCCGCGCGCCCGCCGTGCGGACGAAGGGGTTGTCCACGGGTACGCAGTAGGGCTTGCCCCCGCAGCTGCGGTTGACGTCGATCCGTACGATCTTGCCGAGCAGGGTGCCGAGGTTCTGGCCGCTCTTGAACGGGTCGTTCGCGTTTCCGCCGTCGCCGGTGGACCAGTACAGGTAGCCGTCGCGGCCGAAGGCCACCTGTCCGCCGTTGTGGTTGCCGAACTCGGCGTGCTCCTGGGTGAGCAGCACCTGCAGCCGGTCGGGAGCGCCGAGCGGCACCCGCGCCAGGGTCAGCGCGCCGGCCGGCAGGCTCGTGTAGGCCACGTAGAGGACCCCGGTGCGCGCGAAGTTCGGTGCCGGCGTGATGCCGAGAAGGCCGCGCTCGTTGTCGGACGTGTCGATCCGGGCGGTCAGGTCGAGCACCGGATCGGCCGCCAGGCCGGTGGCGGGGTGGTACGCGCGGACAGTGCCGTTCTTCTCCGCGATCAACATTCGACCGTCCGGCAGGCCGGTGATCGCGATCGGGCGCTGCAGTCCGAACGCCACCCGCTCGGACACCACGGTCAGCTCGGTGAGTGGCGTCGCGCGGGCATGGGACGCGCCGGTGGCCGCGCTGCCGGCCACCGACGCGGGTGGTGACAGAAGCACGGACAGGGCCAGGATGAGCAGGCCGGCCAGCATGGTGGCCGGACGATGTCGCCGTCGCTGCATGTTCGGCTCCTCGATCAGGTGGGTGGAGGTGGTGTGGGAGCGTTTCCACACTACATCGACCCAGGTCGATGCCAAACTCGCTGGTCGTCTGTCCTGCGCGCCACCGTCGTCGGTCGCCGGCTGTCCAGATCGAGCCGATTCGATATAGCATCGCGGCAGGGCAGTGTTACTCCGCAGGGGCGTGCGGCGCGGAGTTTTTCGCCATCCACCGGGCGGGCCGGGCAGCCGGCGGTGGCCACCGATTTCGGGCGCGGCGGGGTTGACGCCGGCTCGGCGTCACCTGCGGCGTGCTGGTCCAGTGGCGAGCGCGGTGCTCCGGTCGTCGGCCGTGCGGTCCTCCTCGGTCCCGTGCCTCGAGTCGGCAACGGACCAGCCGAAACACCGAGGAGAAGTGCACAGATGAACGACGTACCCGCTCGACCGAAGCACCGGACCAGAGGCGCCGCGAGGCTGCTCCTGGGTGGTGCCTGCGCCCTGGCGATCACCGTGTCCTCGATGGCCGTGGCGACCTTCGCCCGCGCCGACCTCCCCGGATCGCCCGGGACCACCCTGAAGGCCGCCGCCGAGCGCAGCGGCCGGTACTTCGGCGCCGCCATGGGGGCGGACCGTCTCAACGACTCGGGCTTCCTGACCATCGCGAGCCGTGAGTTCGACATGATGACGGCCGTCAACGAGATGAAGCCCGACGCGACCGAGCCCAACCCGGGCCAGTTCAACTTCGATCGCGGTGACGCGATCTACAACTGGGCCACCCAGCGCGGCATGCGGTTCCGTGGTCACACCCTGGCGTGGCACGCCCAGCAGCCGAGGTTCTGGGGGAGCCTGAGCGGCAGCGCCCTGCGGAACGCGATGATCAGCCACATCAACGGGGTCATGGCCCACTACAAGGGCAAGTTCGCGTACTGGGACGTGGTGAACGAGGCGTTCGCCGAGAACGGCAGTCGGCGGTCGTCGAACCTGCAGTCCACCGGGAACGACTGGATCGAGGTCGCGTTCCGGACCGCGCGCGCCGCCGACCCGAGCGTGAAGCTGTGCTACAACGACTACAACATCGAGAACTGGACGTACGCCAAGACGCAGGGCGTCTACAACATGATCAGGGACTTCAAGTCCCGGGGCGTGCCGGTCGACTGCGTGGGCCTGCAGACCCACTTCACCGGCGGCAGTTCGCTGCCCGGCAACTTCCAGCAGACCCTGTCCAGCTTCGCCGCCCTCGGGGTCGACGTGGCGTTGACCGAGGCCGACGTCACCAACGCCTCGACCAGCCAGTACCAGGGCCTCACCCAGGCCTGCATGAACGTCCCCCGCTGCGTTGGCATCACGACGTGGGGCATCCGGGACAGCGACTCGTGGCGCGGCAGCGAGAACCCGCTGCTCTTCGACCGCAACAGCAACCCGAAGGCGGCGTACACCGCCGTCCTCAACGCGCTCAACGCCGCCTCCACCACCGTGCCGGGAACGCCGCCGACGACCCCTCCGCCGACGACCCCTCCGCCGACCACTCCTCCGCCGACGACCCCTCCGCCGACGACCCCTCCGCCGACCACGCCTCCGCCGACCACGCCGCCGCCGGGTGCCTGTAGCGCGACGTACCGGATGGTCAACAGCTGGAACGGTGGCTACCAGGGCGAGGTCACGGTGGCCAACAACGGCTCCGCCACCCTCAGCGGCTGGACCGTACGGCTGACGCTGGCCAGCGGGCAGAGCATCGCCAATGTCTGGAATGGCATCAACACCGGCACCAGCGGAACGGTCAGCGTCCGTAACGCCGACTACAACGGGTCTCTCGGCGCGAACGCCTCGACCACCTTCGGTTTCCTGGTCAACGGCAGCAGTACTACCGCACCGAGCGGTCTCTCCTGCACCAGTTGACGCGCGACGACGCGTACCGGTCCCTCCGCGTCGGGACGCTGACCGGGCCCGGAGCCACCCGCTCCGGGCCCGGGCGCCGTCGTGGTCGGACCGGTACGCGACCGAAGTAACCGTCCTCGCGTACCGCACCTCGTCGATAGGGAGAACGACCATGCGCAGACTTCTCGCGGTGTTCAGCGCCGCCCTGCTCCTCGGCACCACAGTCGGCAGCGCTCCGGCCGGGGCATCGGGCGCGTCCCGGCCCTCGTGCCCCCGTGGCCTGCTCTTCTGTGAGGACTTCGAGCGACTGCCGACCGGCGGGGCCAGCACGGTGAACTGGGGCGTCGACACCCGCCACGGCACGCTCACCGTCGAACGTGCTCGCCGGGGCAACCAGGTGCTGCACGTCCACACGGTCGACAACGGACGTGCCTTCCTGCGCGTCGACGACTTCGCCGCGCCGGGCAACCGCTTCTACGGCCGGATGCGCCTGCGCGTCGACGCCTTCCCCACCGCCCCGGACTGGGCGCACTTCACGCTGGTCGAGGCGACCGGTAGCGGTAGCGCGGAGGTCGTGCGTCCGGTCGGTGGCCAGTACGCGCCCACCGTGCCCGGAACGTTCTGGGGCATCGGCGCCGACGGCGGTCCGACCGGCGACTGGACCAACTGGCGGGAGTCCGCCCCGGTCGTCGAGGACACCTGGCAGTGTTTCGAATGGCAGATCGACGCGGCGGACAACCGCGTCGCCGTGTGGATCGACGGCGTGGCGAACCCGGAGCTGACCGCCTCCACGAACGACCACGGCGGTAACGACGTTCCCTTCGTGCTACCGACCGTCGACACGGTGAAGATCGGCTGGCAGCTCTACCAGGGCGGCACGACGCCGGGTGAGTTCGACCTCTGGATCGACGACATCGCCCTGTCGACCAAGCGGCTCGGCTGCTGAGCTGACGCCCCCGCAGGTGCGCGAGGGCTCTCGACGCCGGTGGTCGTGATGTCAGTCGCGATCGACGTCCCGGCCGGGGTGCGGCTCTGCTGCCGTACCCCGGCCGAACTGGTCGGCTCGCCGATCTGGAGCGCGCGAGCCGTACGCCGGACCGAACACCACCAGCAGCGTCAGGTCCTCGGTCACCTCGTCGAAATGGTGCTCCTCGCCGGCCGGCACGAAGATCACCGAACCTGGGGCCACCTCGGCCGCGCCGTCCGGGGTCACGATCCGGGCCCGCCCGGCGGTGACCACGTAGATCTCATCCTCGGTGTGCGGGCTCTGATCGTCGAGACCGCCCGCCGGGATGCAGTACGTTCCCACCGACAGGTCCGGAACCCTCAGGTGTTCGATCCAGTCGTTGACGGCTCCGCCGGGTGTGGTCCACCGGCCCGCCCCTTCGATGATCTGCATTGCCGAAACCTAAGGGACGTCTCGCCGCGCCGTCACACCAGTCGGCGGCGCACCCACCAGAGCGACAGCAGGGACAGCGCGACGGTCAACGCGATCAGGAGGCCGAACTCCCGCCATTGCAGGTTCCAGAACTTCGACCCGGGCACGTAGCTCACCCTCAGGCTGAGGTTCTGTCTCTCCAGCCACCTCGGGCACGTCTCGCGGTCGTGGGGGGCCTTCGGGCCGCACTGGGTCGTGTCGGCCGGACCACTGAACTCCGCCCCGGTCGAGGTGATCGTGGTGCTCGACACGATCCAGTCGCCCCTGCGATCGGGCTCGACGTGGAGCGTCATCCGCCCCGTGTCGGGGCTCATCGAGATTCCGTACTCACCGTCCACCTCCAGAGGGCTGACCGTGGTGACCGGCTGAGCCAACCAGGGGCGTACCACGAACGGCGCGGCGACCTGGAGGCCGACCACCAGCAGCAGGGTCACCGCCATCGCGCCGAGGGTTCGCCGTAGCAGCAGCCCGGCGGCGACACCGATCACGAAGGCCAGCGTCGCGTAGCCGATCGGCACGATTCCCCGGGCCGCGAACACCAGCGGATTCATCCGGTCGGCCGAGGCCCCGTCGATCGGCTGCGCCCACTCGGTCAGCGTCAGGCTGAGCAGGCCGGCTCCGAGAGCGGCGGCGCCACCGCCGACCGCAAGCTTGACCAGCAACCAGCGACCCCGGCTGACGGACTGGCTGAAAACCATGCGGTACGTGCCGGACTCCAGCTCCCGGGCCACCAGCGGCGCGCCCCAGAAGATGCCCACCAGGGCGGGTAGCAGGTACAGCGCCCCGATGGCGGCGATGTGGAACTCGCTCGCCCATCCCGGTTGTAGCGCCCGGAGGAAGGCTTCGCCGGCGGCCAGGCAGCCGTCACCCTGGCAGCCGGTGTACCCGGTCTGCGTGGCCAGCTCTCGCACCTCCGCCCAGGTCAGCGCCAGAGTGCCCAGGAGCACCAGCAACAGGGTGCCGGTGGCCAGGGCCGGCGTCCGGAACTGCCGCCACGTCATCCAGATCATCGCTGTCCCTCCAGGACCCGATCGGGCCGGCTGCCGGTGGCTCCGCTCAGGTACGCCAGCACGATGTCCTCCAGGTCCAGCCGATCGACCTGCCACGACGGATCGACGATCGGCGCGGTGCTGCGTACCACCAGGGTCGACTGCGCCTCGGTGTGGCTCTGCTCGATCAAGGCGTGCCCCGCGCCCAGGTCGGTGGTCGCACGCCGTTGCCCGACCAGGCGGTGGTGGGTGGCGAGCAGGTCGTCCACGTCGCCCGCCACCTGGACCCGCGAGGCGACCAGCACGATCAGGTGGTCGCAGACCCGCTCCAGGTCGGCGACCAGATGCGAGGACATCACGATGCTCATGTCCTCGTCGGCGGCCAACTCCATCAACCCCCGCAGGAAGGTGCGCCGGGCGAGCGGATCGAGTGCCGCCACCGGCTCGTCGAGCAGCAGCAGACGGGGCCGCTTCGCCGCGGCGATGGTCAGGGCCAACTGGGCGCGCTGGCCGCCGGACAGTTTGCCCGCCTTCTGCGTCGGGTCCAGGCCGATCTGGGCGATCCGCCGCCCGGCGAGCCCAGCGTCCCAGGACGGGTTGAGGTGGGCGCCCATCCGGAGGTGATCCGCGACGGACAGGTTGGCATAGACCGGGGTGTCCTGGGCGACGAAACCGACCCGCGCCGACCCGCTGACCGGCCGCGTGCCGAGCACCTCGATCCGGCCCGAGGTCGGACGGAGCAACCCACAGGCCAGTTGCAGCAGAGTGGACTTGCCTGCGCCGTTGGGTCCGACCAGACCCACGACGTGACCGGACGGAATGTCCAGAGTGCAGTCCTTCAACGCGAAACGCCGGCCGTACCGCTTGCTCAGACCTTCCGCGATCAGCGCACTAGTCATGCTCGGGCCTCCGAAAAGACCCGAAAGCTGCTGAGGAAGAGCGCCTCGATGCTCTCGTCGTCCAGGCCCGCATCCCGGGCCTCGTTCAGCCAGCGCGTCAGGTCCTGCCGCAGCGGCTCGTGCTTGTCCAGCGAGTCGGCGCCCAGCGTGCGGGTGACGAACGTGCCCAGCCCGGGTCGGGCCACGACCAGGCCCTCGTACTCCAACTCGCGGTACGCCTTGGACACCGTGTTCGGGTTGATCGCGACCCGGGCCACCACCTCCTTGACGGTGGGCAACTTGTCGCCCTCGTTCAGGACCCCGAGCCGGAGCGCGTGCCGCACCTGTCGGATGAGCTGCATGTACGGCGCAACCCCGGACCGCGAGTCCAGGTGAAACTCGATCACCTCGCCACCCCATTCCACTAGTTGCCTAGCAGAATAGGGCTATGGACGGTCCCTTCGCTACCGAAGGCCCGAATCTCGCGCCGTGGAATCTCGACCGACCACCCGAGGGGTGGGAAAGGCTGCCCTTTTGATGCCGTCTCCGTCTTGATTGCTAAATCTGAGCGACTCTCCTGTTTTGCCCAGGAATCCGCCTCACTGTGAGTACGGTGAGGTCGGGCGATCATGCAGCATGCCGCAGCGGTCGAGGCGGGCCGTCATCAGTCACGTGCCGCTCGGCGGTGCTCCCGACGGGTTGCGGCCTCGGCTGGGTCGCGTCGGCAGCCACGCACATCTGCCCGCGTTCGGCATCCACTGACCAACGAGGGAGAACAGACATGCTCAGAATCTCGCTACGTCGGCCGAAGGTCATCGCCGCAGCGCTCGCCGCCGCAACTCTGGTGACGGTGCTCGGATCGAGCACCCCAAGCGTGTTCGCGGACGGCGGCGTGCAACCAACCCCCGACGAGGGGCACCGCACCAGACCGACGATCGTCCTCGTGCACGGTGCCTGGGCCGACGGCTCAAGCTGGAATGGGGAGATCCGCAGACTCCAGGCGCGCGGTTTCGACGTCCAGGTCGCGCCGCAACCCGGCCGAGGGCCGTCGATCGACAGCGGCTACCTGAAGGACTTCCTGTCCACCATCGAAGGTCCCATCGTGCTCGCCGGCCACTCGTACGGTGGCTTCGTGATCAGCGACGCCGCCACCGGCAACAAGAACGTCAAGGCGCTCGTGTTCGTGGACGCCTTCGCGCCGGACAAGGGGGAGACCGTGGAGGAGCTCACCGCGGGCTCCGGCTCGATCCTCGAGCCGGCCCTGACCGACCCCACGAGCGTCTTCCGGCTCGTGCCGTTCCCCGGTGCCCCGGAGGGCGCGGCCGACGCGTACGTCCTGCCGAAGGTGTTCATCCCCGGCTTCGCCAACGGTCTGCCCCGGCGGCAGGCGGAGGTGCTCGCCGTGACCCAGACCGCCCTGGCCACCAACGCGCTGGGCGAGCCGGCCACGGAGCCGGCGTGGAAGACGATCCCCGCGTGGGCGGTGGTCGGCACCGAGGACCTGGTCATTCCGCCGGCCCGCCAGGAGGAGATGATGAAGCGGGCGGGGGCCGACATCACCCGGATCGACGCCGGTCACCTGGGCCTGATCTCGCACCCGGACCAGGTCACCAGGGTCATTCTGGAGGCGGCCCGGACGACCGCCTGACGAGGTCTCGTGACATCGGCAGCAGTGGCCGCGTGGGCTGGACCAGCCCACGCGGCCACCTCCCGACCGGCCGTGGCATCGCGCTGTGCGGTGCCACGGCCGGCCGCCGTGTCAGTTGGTCGCCTTGGCGGCGGCCTCGATCTGGTTGGTGACCGCACCCGAGTCGGTGACCATGGACAGGTGGGGTGCGTTGATCTGGACGCTGTGCGCCTTGGCCCGCTCGGACATGACGACCTGCTCGGCGGCAGGGATGACGGCGTCCTGCTTGCCGATCACCGACCACGAGGGGATCGTCTTCCACGCCGGCGCGCCGGACTCCTCGACCAGAGCGCTGAAGGCCAGCGGACGCTGCCGGGCGGCCAGCACCGCCACGTCCTTGGCGGGAATGCTCCTGCCGGCGAACGCCGTACCGAAGACCGACGGCTTCACGTACAGGTTGACGTTGCCGGTCTCACCGGGGATCGCGACCTGGTCGAAGACGGCGGACGTGTCGCCCCCGAAGACCGAGCCCGGCACGGCCGAGGTCAGCGAGAAGACGGTGTCGTGCTGGTCCGGGATGTACGCGTCGACGTACACCAGGGCCTTGACCCGCTCGTTGCCCAGGGCGGCGTTCGTGATCACCATGCCGCCGTACGAGTGCCCGACGAGGACGATCGGCCCGGTGATGGTGTCCAGGTACGCGCGGAGACTCGCGGCGTCGTTCGCCACGCCCGACAGCAGGTTCGGCGGGGTGACCACCCGGTAGCCGTCGTGCTGGAGCTTGGCGGTCACCTTGTCCCAACTCGACCCGTCCGCCCACGCGCCGTGCACGAGCACGACTGTCGGCTTGGTCGCGGCGGGGCGCGACTGCGTGACGTGAGTCGCCGAGGCCTGCGCGGTGCCGACACCGACACCGGTCAGGGTGAGGGCACCGATGGCCACGCCTACCGAGACGAGGCGGCGCTTGAAGGACAATTTCACGGTTTCTCCTTACTGCTGCACGAAATCGAGCAGGGCGGCGTTGACCTGATCGGCGTGGGTCCAGGCAATGGCGTGCGGCCCGCCCTCGATGACGAGCAACCGGGAATCCCCGACGAAGGCGGCAACCCGCTGGCCGGTCACCCCGATGGGCAGCACACGGTCCTGGTCGCCCTGGATCACGAGCACCGGCACGTCAACCTTGGCCAGGTCCTCGCGGAAGTCGGTGAGCCAGGTGGGGATACACGCCACCGCGGCGACCGGGGACCCGGCCTCGGCCACGGCCAGACTGGCCTGGAACGCCTCGTCGCCGACCAGCGATCCGCCGTACACGTCGAGGTTGTAGAAGTTCTCCAGGAACTGCTTGAGCCACCCGTTCCGGTCGGCCCGCGCGGCCTGGATGAACCCATCGAACAACGCCTGCGGCGCGCCTTCGGGATTGTCGTCCGTCTTCAGGAGGAACGGCGGAATCGGCGACATCAGCACGGCCTTCGCGACGCGTTCGGTGCCGTAGCGACCCAGGTACCGGGCGACGTCACCGGTCCCCATCGAGTGGCCCACGAGAATGGCGTCGCGTACGTCCAGTGTCGTGAGGAGCACGTTCAGATCGCTGGCGAACGTGTCGTAGTCGTATCCACCCGCGGGCTGGCTGGAATCGCCCCAACCGCGCCGGTCGTACGTGATAACGCGGTACCCGGCGGCGAGCAGTGCGGCGACCTGCTTCTCCCAGGCCTGCCCGCTGAGCGGGTAGCCGTGGCTGAGCACGACCGGCGTGCCGGCGCCGTGGTCCTCGTAGTGGATGTCGATCGGGTTGGCTCCCTCTGAGCCAACGCTGACATGGGGCATGCGTACTCCTTGGGCTTGCGTTCCACGCTGGGAACCCTGCCGAAGGTACGGAGGTGGCGGCGTTTCGGAATCACCCGAATCACGTAGTCCCCGGCGTCGTCGGCCGCCCGAAAGACAACGAGCGATGGGCGATGCGGCGGGCCCGGCAGGAGTCGCAGGCTTGGGCCGAAAAGCGAAGCCGCCACCCCTTCGTCTCTAGGATGTCAATCGTGACCATGCCCGACCGCAGGCTCTCGGACGGGCCGCCGTCGCACTGCGAGTTCAAGGTCTTCGGCGGTATGGGCTGCCGGCGGGATGGCTCGGACGTCGATCTCGGCCCGGTCCGCCAGCGGGTCATCCTCGCCAAGCTCCTCGCGGCCGGCGGTGACGCGGTCAGCCTCGACAGCATCGTCGACAGCGTGTGGGACGACCGACCTCCGGCCAGCGCCGCCAACCAGATCCACCGGCACGTCGGGAACCTCCGCCGGATTCTGGAACCGGACCTGGACGTCCGCGAGACCGGTCGTTACCTCCTACCGGCCGGTACGGGCTACCGGCTGATCCTCGCGACCGAGGCATCCGATCTGGCCATGTATCGCGAGCTGGTCCGGCGGGCCCGCGAGGCGCTGGCGGGCGGGGATGCCGTGTCCGGCGTGCGGGCTTACCTGACCGCCCTGGAACTCGGCCGCAGCCCCGCGTTCACCGACCTGCCGACCGGGGCGTTGCGTTCGCCGGAGTTCGTGGCCATCGAACGGGAGCGCGTCGCGGTGGCGCTCGCGGCCAGCGAAGCCGCGCTGGCCCATGGCATGGCCGACGCCGCCCTGACCCCGCTGGTGAGCGTGGCCGCCGCGGCGCCGCTGGACGAGGCGCTGCAGGCGTGCCTGATGCGCGCGTACGTGGCCACCGGCCACCGGGCGGAAGCGGTGCAGGTATTCGAGCGGACGCGCCAACGTCTCGCCGAGGAACTGGGGGTGGATGCGGGGCCCGAACTGCGGGAGGCGTACCGGGAGCTGCTCGCCAGCGGCGGAAGCTCGCCGGACGAGCTGCGTCCGCTGGAGGCTCCCCGGCCCGCGCAGCTGCCGCCGCCGGTCGCGGGCTTCGTCCGACGGAACGACCTGGCCGCAGTGCTCGACGGCCTACTCTCCGACGCGTTCAGCGACGCGACGATCGTGATCACCGTACTCGGCGGTATGGGTGGCATCGGTAAGACCGCCCTCGCCGTGCACTGGGCCCACCAGATCGCCAACGAGTTTCCCGATGGTCAGTTGTTCCTCGACCTGAGGGGCCTGGACCCGGACGGACGGGTCATGTCACCGCAGGAGGCGCTCGCCACGCTGCTCGCGTCACTGGGCGAGCCGGCGGTCTCGTCACCGCAGGAGAACGTCGACGCTCAGGCGGCTCGTTATCGCAGTCGCCTCGCCGGTCGTCGCGTTCTGATCCTCCTCGACAACGCCCGCGACTCCGATCAGGTCCGTCCGCTGCTGCCGGCCTCCCGAGGCTGTCTGGTCATCGTGACCAGCCGCCACCGGATGACGAGCCTGGTCACCCGGGAGGGGGCACGTTACCTGCAGGTCGACCGGCTGACCGGGGCCGAGTCCCGGCAGCTTCTGATCAACCGTCTCGGCACCCGCCGCGCCACCATGGACCCGGCCTCGCTCGACAAGGTCATCAGCCTCTGTGCCGGGCTGCCGCTCGCACTGGCGATCGTCGCCGCCCGCGTGGCGCTCAATCCGGCCCTGCCATTGAGCGCTGTCGTCAGCGCCGTCTCGGCCCCGTCAGCCAGACTCGACGCGTTGTCCAGCGCGGACCCGTCAGACGATGTCCGGTCGGTGTTCTCGTGGTCGTACCGCGCTCTCGATCCATCGGCAGCGCAGGTGTTCCGCGCTCTCGCCGTCCACCCGGGTCCGGGGGTCTCGCTGGAGTCGATGGCGAGCGTCGCCGGGGTCAGTCGGACGAGGGCGCGCACGCTGCTCACGGAACTGGTGACCGCGAACCTGCTCGACGAGGCGCAGTCCGGGCGGTACTTCCTGCATGACCTGCTGCGGGCCTACGCGGGTGAGCTTCTCGACGAGGATCGAGAGCGACCGGAGTACGAGCGGCGTCTCGTCATGCACTACCTGCACTCGGCCCGGGCCGCGTACGCGAGACACCACCGGCAGCCGGTCGGCACCGCCACCGGGACGCCACCGGACGTCACGCCCGAGTCGTTCGACAGCGTGTCCCAGGCTGCCGCCTGGTACGCACGGGAACGGCCAGCGCTGTGGGCGACGATCGAGCTGGCCCTCGCCCACGGCCTGGCGCGCGATGCGGCGGCAATGGTCCTCGCGGCCTCGGCGCCGGGCAGCAACTCCATCCCCGCGGGCCGGACACCGACCGTCCTCGCGATCCTCGACCTGGCCGGCGCGCTCGGCGAGCCGCTGATGGAGGCCGAGCTTCTTCGTACCATCGGTGAGGTCTTCGCCCCGCTGCCACCGGCCGACGAATACCTCCGTCGAGCCCTGTCCATCTTCGCCGGCGCCGGCGACCTCGCCGGGCAGGCCGACGTCCTGCGAAACCTGGCCGTGCTCTCGTCGGCGCGTGGCGACCACGACGCCGCCAACGCGTACGGCGAACGCTCGGTGGCTCTCACTCGGCAGACGGAGCGTCAGGAACCGCTCGCCGTCTCGCTGCTGACACTCGCGAGAGCGCGGCTCGGTTCGGGTCGGTTCGACGACGGCGTACGGATCGCGGACGAGGGGTTGGCCATCGCGATGGTGCAGCACCTTGATCACCTGAACGTCCGCTACGCGCAACTCCTCGCGGAATCGTCCTGGAAACTCGGTCAGCTTGAGCGAGCGGTGACGATCTCGGAGTGGGGATTGGCCGAAGGCGTCAGTGAGTCGAACGGTCCCCGCTGCGCCGTCGCGGCGATCCTCGCGCGTGCCGCGTTCGACCTGGGCGACCAGGCGCGCGCGGTACAGGGCTGCCAGCGGTTCGAGGGCCTGATCGCCGACAACGGCTTCCGGGAACTCATCGAGTTCGCCGGCATCGAGGACGCCGAGACGTACCGAACCATGGTCGCGTACGTCCGGGCCCGGCTGAGTCTGATGAGCGACGCGTCGTGAGCGGCTAGGGCGCGAGCACTCAGTTTGCACTCGTCGCGCACAGCGGTGCGTTCGGATGGTCGTCGAGACCCCGAACCCGCGCCCGAGGAGCACCATGCACTGCCCCCCAGCCGACTCTTCCCGCGTTCATCCGGGTGCGGCACTGACCCCCCGACAGGAACAGATCGCCCTGCTGGTGGCGGCCGGCTCCACCAACATCGAGATCGCGAGACACCTGGTCATCAGCCCCCACACCGTCAAACACCATCTGCGCGGAGTGTTCCACCGGCTGAACGTCGCATCCCGCCGCGAACTGCGCGGGAGGTTGAGCCACCGCACGACCGATCGCTTCGCCCAGAGCCGTCGCCTGACCAGTCAGGAGCGCGACATCGCTCGCCGGGTCTCGGACGGCGCGTCCAACCGGGAGGTGGCGGCACAACTGTTCATCAGCCCGAGCACGGTGGACTATCACCTCCGCAAGATCTTTCGCAAACTCGACATCACCTCACGCCGAGAACTGGCCGATCGCCCTCGTCTCTGACGCTCCCCGGTCTGCGCGTCGGCACGCGGTTCGCGTGTCGCGGGACCCGAGTCAGCGCTGGTCCCAGTGTCCGACGTTCGCTCCCCATCCGGACGGCGCTGCCAGACGAAGCTCGTCTCGACTCAGCACCCCCAGATCGGCCGCTCGCCCCTTGACGACCCGCGTGTCGAAGGTGAACTGCACGCTGGTGCCGTCCGCGAAGGAGACCGTGACGTGGGTGTCGGGCCCGGCCGGGTGGTTGTCCAGCCATTGCACATGGACGACCTCGGCCGTCAGCGTGCCGTCCGGACACCAACGCGAATCCCTCGAGGCCACCCTGGGCGACATCCGGGTGGAACCGTCCGCGCAGCTCCGCCCGCCGCTGCTCGCGCCAGCGCCGTCGTGGGTCGATGTCCGCCATGCAGCGCATTCTGCAACGGGCGTCAGCACCGCGGAACCCGGTGTACGAGCATCCGGCGGCTACTCGTTCGGCCGTTCGATCGGACCCGAACGACACGCGCCGCCCGGGACAGAACCCGGGCGGCGCGTCTCTGACAGGTGGTGGGCGATGCCCTAGGTGCGCGTGCTCCACTGCTGGTTGGCGCCGCCGTGGCAGGCCCAGAGGTGCAGCTGTGTCCCGTTGGCCGTGCCGGAACTGACGGCGTCCAGGCAGAGCCCCGACTGCGCGGAGGTGATGGTGCCGTTGGAGTTGACGTTCCACTGCTGGTTCGACTGGCCGTTGCAGTCCCAGATGATGACCGCGGTGCCGTTGCTGCTGCCGCTGCCGCTGGCGTCCAGGCACTTGTTGCCGTAGACGGTCAGCGTGCGGTTGGCGGTCCGGGTCCAACGCTGGTTGGCGCCACCGTGGCAGTCCCAGAGCTGCGGGCGCGCGCCGTTGGCCGTGCTGGAGTTGGGGACGTCGACGCACCTGCCGGACTGGCTGCCGACGATCAGCACGCTCTGCTGGCTGGGTGGCGGGGTCGTCGGCGGGGGAGTCGTCGGCGGGGGAGTGGTGGGCGGCGCGCCGCCGCCGAACTGCGCGAAGAAGTTCCACACCTCCTGCTTGACCCAGCTCCGCGCGCCGCTCTCGCAGCCCGCACACCCGTCCACCGGGCCCTGCTGGTGTCCGCCGTCGAACGCGGCCCAGAGCACCGGATATCCGGGCTGGCAGGAGTAGGCGGTGGTGATGTGGGTCCGGCTGCCGGCCGCGGGCTCGGGCGGGTTCTGCGCGGCGCATCCGTTGTTGCGGACGAACCTGTCACGCAACGCCCGGCCGTTCGCGATGTTGTCGTTGATGCCGTGGATCCCCAGGTACGCCACGGGTTGGGTGCCGCCGCTGCATCCGCTGATCGCTCCCGGGGCCGCGATGGCCGCGACCGCGCGGAACACCGTCGGCCGGGAACACGCCAGCGAGTAGCTCATCGCTCCGCCGTAGCTGAACCCGACGGAGAAGAGTTGCGTCGTGTCGACGCAGAGGGCGTTCTCGATCACGCGGACCATGTCGTCGGTGAAGGTGACGTCCTCACCGTTGGCGTTGCCCCAGCCGTTGTTGAGTCCCTGCGGGGCGACGAAGATCGTGGTGTTGTTCGCCTGGGAGAGCATGCCGTAGTAGGCCCACGGCGCGCCGTCGGTGCCGCCCGACGCGACCTGGCTGGCGGTGCCGCCCAACCAGTGGAAACCGAAGGCCAGCCGGTGGGCGTAGGTGTTGTTGTAGCTGTCGGGTAGCCGAAGGATGAAGCTCCGGCTCTTCCCGCCGCTCTGGATGGTGTGGGTGCCGCTGTTCAAGCCCGGCGCCTTGCCGCAGCCGGCGGTGCTGGCCGCGGCTGCCGGAGTGACGCTGGTGACGATGTAGGTTCCGACGGCGATCAGGACCAGGACCGCCATGGCTGCCCCGATCCAGGGGGCGGACAGTCTGCGAAGTGGCACAGTTGAATCTCCTTGTGCGAAAAGGAACGTCGGCCTGCCGCACGACGCCTCGTCTGTTCGGTACGAGGTGATCCACGCGCGGCGCGGGACGTGCCCATGACGAGGGCCGGCTGGACGCCACCGGTCCTGCGGCCCGTGCGGGACCGGATGGTCGTCGAATCGTCGGTGGCCCACAACGTTCGCCCGAACACCACGCGCCCGGCCGTCGGAGGATGCCGGAGCACCAGATCCGAGGGTCGAACCGATTCGACTCGACGCTAGATCACGCAATTAGGGGTGTCAATGTCTTGGGCGGCGACGACCGAGACGAGACAGACCTGGGCGACCGCTGCCAGTGTGCGGGGACGGGCTGCGCGTCAGCGGATGCCGATGCTCTGGTGCTCGGGTTCGATGACGGCGACGACGCGTTCGTCGTCGCGCGGGTACGTCCCGTCGGTGTACTTGGCGACGATGCGGTCGATGATCGACCACGCGGCGTCGCCGTCGAGCCAGTTGACGACACGGCCGCGTACGACAATCGGAGTGAACGGATCGTCGGCCGGCGCGATGGACAACGCCAGGCGCGGGTCGCGGCGCAGGTTGCGCGCTTTGCGCTTGCCGGGCCCGGTGAATATGACGATGTGTTCGCCGTGCGTTCCGACGTAGACAGGGGTGGCGTGCGGTGCGCCGTCCGGCAGGACGGTGGCAAGGTGGGCGATCGGTGACCCGTCGAGCACACGGCGGATGTCGAGACGCAGCACGGTGGTCCCTCCGGTGGTGTGGTGGTTATCGGGCGTGATGGGCACGCCAGCTGATGTAGTCGGCGACGGCGGCCGTGAGGTCGAACGCCGGTTCGAAGCCGGTGTCGGTGGTGAGGCGGGAGATGTCGAGGTAGGGATCGCGCCCCGGTCCGCCACTGCGACCGTCGAGCACGTCGAGCACGTCGAGCCGCGCGTCCGGAATGGCCGCGCGTACGGCGTCGATCAGCTGCCCGTTGGTGAAGGGCTGTCCGCTCGAGATGTTGTAGATCTCGTGGCCGAGGGCGTCTGCCGTGATGAGCAGGGCGATTGCGCGTCCAGCGTCGGGGGCGTAGCAGAAGTCGCCCCCGTCGTGGGCGTGCAGGGCGGTGGGGCGTTCCCCGCGTAGCACGGAGCTGATGTAGGGCGGGACCGCGTTGAAGGGAGTGGCCGGGTCCATGAGCGGTCCCCAGGTGCTGCCGATGCGGAGCACGAGCGCCTGAATCCCGGTGTCCCGCAGCGCATTCGTGGTGAGCGGTTCGACAGCCTTCTTGAAGGCGATGATCGGGTGCGGTACGGCCACCGCGGGTAGGGGCAGGTCTTCGTGCCAAGTGATCGCACTGCTGCCCAGGTAGGAGCCGAGACTGCCGGCGACGGCGAAACGCCGCACGCGCCAGCTGCGTGCGGCGTCGAGCATGGTGAGCAGCCCGGCGGTGTCGGCCCGGAAGTACGCGACTCGATCCTCGCCGGGGATGCTGCCGGCCAGGTGGACGATGTCGGTGATCCGGTACCGGTCGCCGAGGGTGGACACCGCGGCGGCGTCGGTGACGTCGAGTTGTTCGACGATGACGTCGTCGGGCAGGAACGACGGGCGCTCGGTTCGCCGGTGGGCGGTCGCGACGACGGTGTGCCCGAGGTCCGTCAGGGCGCGCGCGGTCTGGGCGCCGATCATGCCGAGGCCGCCCGTCACGAGGATCACCGGACCACCTCGTAGTGCAGGTGGGTCACGGCCGGCGCGGCGACGGCCTCGATCAGGCGGAGTTCGACGGGTGCGGACAGGGCCTGGAAGTACGGCCGGCCGGCGCCCAGCAGCACCGGCCGCTGGTGCAGGATCAGCTCGTCGACCAGACCCGCGGCCAGCGCGGCGGTGGTCACTCCGCCCCCCATGAGGGCCACGTCCTTGTCGCCGGCCAGGCGGCGGGCCGTGTCGACGGCCTCCTCGATGCCACTGGTCACCAGAATCTGGCGCGGATGCTCGGCGGGCAGCGATCGGTGGCTGAGCACCACGAGCGGCGCGTCGGGGTGAGGGGTGCCGCCGCTGTCCCAGCCGGAGTCGTCGTAGGTGTTGCGCCCGGCCAGGCTCGCTCCCACCCTGGCCGCGGCCGTGTCGAACACGCGGGCGCTGGGAGCGCTCAGCCGGAAACCGTCGAACACCGCGCTCGGTGTGTCGCCGTCGAAATACCAGTCGAACAGCATGCCGCCGTCACCGAGGCCGCGTCGGGGTCCCGGGTCACGACCGGTGATGTATCCGTCGACCGAGACCGACAGGGCTGCGAGGACCTTGCTCATGTATCGCCTCTCACTCGTCGCGGGACCGGGTAGGTGCCGGCCTGCCACGGAGGGGGACGTTATCGAGCGACGCGCTTACCGGTCTTGAACGAATCGCGCACCGTCACGTGGTCTGCGTCTCCACCGACCTGGACTTTCTCGGGCGATCGAGCCGCGAGGAACGGCGCGTACGACGCGGTGTGGTCGTGCCCGCACGAGCACCGGTCGACCTGTGCGCCGAGCAGTCCGGCCGGCGTCAGCCCGCTGAGACGCCGCACCTCTCGACTCAGGTGGGCCTGATCCGCGTACCCCGCATCGACCGCGAGTCCCACCATTCCGTCGGCCCCGCGTCGTCCGGCCGCCATGGTGCCCGACTGCGCCAACGCCAGGAAACCCTGGAACCGCAGCGTCCGCTGCAACGACTTCGGACCCGTTCCCACCGCCCACACACAGCGGCGACGGAACTGGCTGACCGACAGTCCGAGGTGGTCGGCGACGACGCCGATCTCACGCAGCGCCCAGGGCATGAGCATGCGTACCGCCGCGCGAACGAGGGGATCCCCGCCGGCGGTCCGCGTGCGGCGCAGCAGGAATTCCTGCAGGACGAGCAGCCCCGCCCGAGGTGTGACGGCGGTGGCAATGGCCTCGCCGAGCCGGTCCACCCACCGGTGACCGAGCTCGTCCAGCGCGACCTGCCGGTCGAGCAGGTCCCCGACGCCACCAGGTATCAGAACGGGTGCCCCCGGATGGAATCGGACGCCCAGCAGGATCGTCGACGCGGGGATCACCTCGACCCGGGGTCCGGTCAACGGGCCGAGCAGGCGTGGCTCTCCGCCGAGCGGCCAGTGCAGCTCCGCGCCACCGGTGGGCAGGTGCCGCTGCAGGTAGGGCGCCGTCCCGGTGGTCTGCACCCACACGGTCCGAAGGTGGTCGACCAGCCCTGGCAGCGGGGCAAGCTCAACGTAGGACTCGCCTGCGCTCACGCGCGGACCTGATCCCCGTCGGACGCGATGGCCCCCTGCACCGCGTCCGCGGCTGCTCGACGCCCGCCCGCCGCCCGCACCGTCGCCGATGCGGTACGCAGGCGCTCACGGATCGTCGGATCGTGCGGGAGGTCGCGGATCCGGGCCTCGACGTCGCTGCTCGGACCAGCACCGTTCGACAGGTTCACCCCGAGACCGAGAGCCTCGACCCGTGCCGCGACGACGTGCTGTTCGCTGGTACGCGGCGCGCAGACCATCGGAACGCCGAACCAGAGGGACTCCATGACACTGCCCATCCCGGCGTGCGTGACGAACAGGTCGGCCTGCGCCAACGCGGCGAGCTGGTCGACGTGCTCGTGGGCTTCGACCCGGTCGGGCAGCGTCCCGAGAGCGGCGATCGGGAGCCCGCCGGTGGACACGAGCACCCGGCGGTTGGGCGCCGCGGCGGCCGCCGCTCGGATCAGTGGCCGTAGCGCCTCGGGCTCGGCCGCCGCGGTGCCCGCGCTCACGTACACGAGGCGCTCGCGCACTGCCGGTCCGGTGCCGAGCCGCGAGCGCAGGCACGGTCCGACGAAGTGGTGGTCCGGGCCGAAGCCCTCTCCGTTGCACTGAAACCACCGCGGGAGGAACGCGATCGATCGCCGCTCGCGTGCCTCGGCCAGGTCGCGTACGGTGCCGCGCTCCAGTCCCCAGCGCGCGGAGAACTGGTCGAGCTGGTCCTGCAACGGGGCGAAGGCGGGATGTGCGGGGTCCAGGACGCTCGCCTGCCCGGTGGCCGCGGCCAAGGACCACGCCGGCCCCTGTGCGAAGGACGGAAACATCGCCACCGCCGGCCGGTTCAGCAACTGCGCCAGCGCGCGGCCGGCCGGATGCGCGGCCCGATCGTAGAGCAGGACGTCGGGGACGTCGCCGCGCAGGACGGGGATGATCTGGGGGACGACGGCGGCTGCTTCCGCCAGGAGCACGAACGGGAGCCAGACCGCGAAATCAGCCGGCGGCACCGTCGACGACGGGCGCGTGACAAGCGTGGACTCGTACGTCACGACGTGCGCGCCGGCACGTCGCGCGGCGGGTGCGGCGCCGTCCGGGGCGAAACAGGTGACCCGGTGCCCGCGGGCCCGCAACTCCTCGATGACGTCGAGGACGGGCAGCAGGTGACCAGTGGCCCCGACGGCGAGGACGGCGACGTGCGCACTGGCCTTCGTGCTCATGCGCGCAGCCCGTGCCGGGCGGTGTACCAGAAGAACCAGGACAGCAGGCCGGCGAGCATGACGACGTACTGCACGTTGGTGACCGTCGCGACCGCGTCGAGGTCGATCACTGACGCGATGGCGACGCGGACCACGGCGTCCAGCATCAGCACGACGCCGACCACCACGCTCACCAGGCGCAGGCGGCGCCGGAAGACGGGATCGTCGGTCCAGCGCCGCTGCCACGCCGCAGCGCCAGCATCACCGACCTTCGCGGTGGCGATGGCCGTGCCGAGGTGGAGCATGAACGGCCGCTTCATGGCCAGCGACAGCAGCACCCAGGCGCCGAGCAGGCCGGTGAGCCAGCCGTCCTTGATGTACAGCAGCCGCGCGTCCCCGGTGACCACGCTCAGCGCGCCCCCCGCCAGGAAGAGGCTGACGACGACGAGGCCCGCGACGTCGATCCGCCGGCTGCGGGCGGCGACCAGGGCGGCGTTCGCCGCGGGGACCGCCCCCGCGGCCAGGGTGGCGGCCAGCACGCCGGCGCCCAGGGCGCGAAGCGCGTAGTAGACGAGCAGGGGCAGGACCACGTCGACGACGATTCGTCCGACCAGAGCGCGGCGGGCGCGCTCGCTCGTACGCCCGGCGGCAGTCGGCGTCGGCTGGGTGTCGTTCCTGACCGGCCTCACCGAAGCACCTCCCCGCGATCCCTCGTGGCCGGCTCGGCGGCGATCGCGCGGTCGAAGAGCGCGCACAACTCCTCCGCGTAGGCGGCCAGGTCCAATCCGCCACCGCTGGCGAACCGCTCGACGGCGGCGTCGACGGCGGCGCGGACCGTCACCGCCATCACCACCGGATCGAACGTGCGCAGTTCCCCGGACTCCTGGCCGGCGACGAAGAGGTGCGCCAGCAGCATCACGGGTACGTCCTCGCGAGCATCCGCATCCGCCGTGTCCCTGGGCAGGTTGCGGACGATCTCGACGGCCGCGCGGGCGTACGCCGGTCGTTCGCCCAGAAAGCGGAAGTTCGAGCGTAGGTACGCGGCGAGCTTGCCACGTGCCGTCGACTCAGCCTCGATCGCCGGGACCATGACCTGTTGCGCCCGGTCGACGATGTGGCGCAACGCCGCGGCGACCAACTCCTGCTTGGTGTCGTAGTGGTACGTGATGAGCCGGGTGCTGCTGAGTCGCGCCGTCTCGACGATCCGCGCGAACGTCGCCCCCGCGTAGCCGTGCTCGGCCAGCAGCTCGACGAACGCCTCCAGAATCTGCGTCTTTCGATCGACCTCCGGTGTTATCTGCATAGATAAAAGTTCAGCAGAAGGCCGGCTTCCCGTCAAGGGCGTAGGGATCGCCGCAGCGCGTGCGGAAACGGCAGAGCCTCCCCGGCGACGTCGCCGGGGAGGCTCTGACCAGTGCGCGGCTATCTCTTCAGGCGCGGATCCTCCTGCACCTTCAGGGCGTTGAGGATCGGATCGCCCTCGCCCTTCTCCCGGGTGAACTGGATTGTCAGATCGCCACCGGGGTGCTCGACCGTGACCGTGTTCGCATCGACGGTCAGCGCGCCCACCTTCGCCTGCACGTCGTGGTCGTACAGCACGACCTTGCCGTCGGCGAGCACGTCGAAGGCGCGCTTGCCGGCCTTGACCTTCTCGAGCTCCGCGAAGTCGAGGCCGATCCGGTACGTGCCGGCGGGGGCGTTCTTGAACACGTAGCTGAACGTGTCGCCGGTCCGCTGGGTGCGGAACAGCGCGTCGTCCGTCGTACCGGCGATGTCGGCCTTGGTGGTGTGCGCCTTACCGCCCACGTAGCCCCACTGCCGCGAGCCGAGCGCCTGGTCGGGCGCCCAGAAGAAGCCCGAGGCGTCGACGTACCCGGACCCGCCCGCGTCGACGCCCTTCCAGTAGGCCGACGTCGCCAGGCGGACCGGCTTGAGCTGGCTCTCACCCTTGCCGGCGTTGGACGCCACGAGCACGTCCCCGACGAGTACGCCGGGCTTGATGCCGGCGTTGTCGGCCGTCACCGTGACCGTGGTCGACGTGCCGGCCGCGAGCGTGACCGGGCCGGTCGCGGCCGGGCCCGTGAGGGTCAGCCACGGCAGGTCGGCGGCCTCGTGCCCACCGTCGTCGGTCCGCTTCTGCTCGCTGACCCGCACCTGAAGCGGCGCGGAACCGGTGTTGGTGACGGTCACGTCGGCCGTCGCCTGCTGGCCCTTGTCGAGGAGCCAGTCGAGGTCAGTTGCGGCGACGGTGGCGATGCCCGTGGTCAGCGCCGTGTCGACCACCTCGGCCTGGTCCTTCTTGGCGATGGTCACCGGGTGGCTGGCGGTGACGTAGTTCGGCGCCTCCACCTGCACCGTGTTTCCGCCGACCAGCGCCTGGGCCTTCCACCGGCCCTTCACGTCGGTGGTGATGACCCGTTCACCGGCCGGCCCCTTGAGCGTGACGATCGCGCCCTCGATCGGCTTGCCGTCGTTCCTGTCGGTGACCGTGCCCTCGATCGTGCCCGCGGCCGGGAGCGTGTACTCCAGGCCCAGGCCGGCCTTCAGGACGGGCTGGTTGAAGGAGTACTGGCCCGCGGGGTTGCGGTTCAGGCTCTCCACGCCGACCGTCGCCGACGAACCCTTGGTGAGGGGGTTGTCGCCGCCGACGCCCTCGCCGTACCCGATCTGGATCCGTCCGTCGGCGATCAGGGTGACCGAGAAGCTCACCCGGGCGCTCGGGTCAGCGAAGAAGGTGACGTTGCGCCATTCGATGACCTGCGCCGCCACTCCGTCCACCTCGGTCGTGCCGAAGTAGATACCCGCCTCGTCGTCGACGACGAGGTCGTCCCAGAACGGGTAGATCGCGTCAATCGGGTACGGCGACGGCAGCGCCGTGTTGCTGCCCGACGTGGCGGCGCGGTCGAAGACGAGCGTGCCGTTCGTCGTGACGCACACGCCGTCCCAGGCCGTGTCGTAGAACGGCTGCAGGTAGTCGGAGCTGAACCACAACGGGCCACAGAGGTCGTCGCCCAGCCACCCGGACTCCTGGGTGCCCTGGCGGTAGAGCCCCTCGGTCACCTTCATCGAGTACGAGCGACCGGCGGGGGCCACCGGTACCGGGCCGGGGTCCGGCTGTTCGGGCTGGGGATCCGGCTCCGCCGCGTCCGCCCGCGGGTCGAGCGTCACCCGCAGCGCGGCGATGCTCGGGGCCTTCAGGCCCTTCGAGCCCCGCAGTTCCACCGTCAGCGGACCGCCGTCGTGCTGCACGACCGCGGTACGCCAGTCGGCGGTGTTCGGTCCCACGGCGGCGGCCGGGTCGTACGCGTAGTTCGTCAGCGTCCCGTCCACGAGGACGTCGAACACCCGCTTGCCCTTCGGCGCCTTCTCGATCTCGGCGAAGCCGAAGTCGATCGCGTAGGTGCCCTTGGGCGCGTCCGGGAAGCGGTAGAACAACTGCTTCTCCGGCGTGCTGCGCTGCGACTGGAACAGGAGGTCGTCCGTCGTGCCGGCGATCGGGGCCTTCGTGGAGGTGACCTTCGTCTTGCCCTCGTAGCCCCACGACTTCTTGCTCGCCGGCTGGTCGGCGGACCAGGTGTAGCCGGTGCCGTCGGTGAGCTTCGCGCCGCCGGCGTTGACGCCGACCTGGTACTTCGTGGTCGTGAGCGTCACCGGCACGTACGTCTTGGACTGGCGTCCGGAGTCGGACCGCACGACGATGTTCGCGCCGAGAACACCCGGCTTGGCGTCCTTCGACGAGATCGAGACCTGGACGGTCGTCGACTGACCCGGCGCGAGGGTGCCGCCGGTCGAGGAGAGCGACAGCCACGGCAGGTCGGTGAGCAGGTCGTCCTCGACGTCGACGAGGACGACGTCGTCGGCGATCTGGTCCGCCGCCCACAGCGCGCCGGTGGAGTCGGTCTCGAGGCCACCGCCCTGGCCCACCTTCTGGCCCGGGAACCACCACGCGTTCACCAGCGAGCAGTCGTCGGGGTCGACCTGCAACAGCCGGGTGGGCCGGTTCGAGGTGAGGTCGGTGTACCAGATGGTGTCGGACGCCTGGTTGTAGGCCAGGCCCATCACCTCGGGCAGCGGCGGCGTGCAGAAGGACAGCAGCGCGCCCGGGTTGTCGTGCGAGGTGCCGGCGACCGTCCCGATCATGCCGTTCGCCCGGCCACCGACGTAGAACACGTCCCGGGCCGGGTTGTAGGCGAGGCCGGTGAGCTGGAGCGTGGACCAGTCACCCTTGATCTGCCGCGTCTCCTTGCCGGTCTCCCGGCTGAAGCAGTGGATGTAGCTGGCCGGGCTGTCCTCCATCTGGCACATGTCACCGGTCTTGGTGTCGAGCGCCATGTCGAAGGCCCGGTACGCGGGGTTCCACGACGCGTCGAAGACCTTCGCCGTCTTCTTGCCGGTCACCGTGTAGGCGGTGTTGGTCCGCGCGTTGTAGTCGTGGACCCAGACGTCGCCGTCGTACCCGATGCCGGAGGGCTCCTTCTCGGCGATCGTGCCGGGAATGGCGATCCGGGTGATGACGTCTCCGCCGGAGGTCGCGCCGACCCTGGCTGCCGCCTGGGCCTCCGCGAGGCTCGGCGTGGCGGGCTTGCCGTCGACGTTTGACGGCTTCATGCCGCTCGCACCGGCCTTCCAGCCGGCGAGGTCGATCGTGCTTGCCGCGCCCACGCCGGTACGCGCGGTGGCGCCGGTGGCGTCGAGCTCGGGGTGCCGCGCGGCCTCGCCCAGGTCGTACGTGAGCGGGGCGGAGCCGGTGTTGGTCAGCCTCAGCGAGCCGACGCCGTTCTGGTCGGTACCCAACAGCGTCTCGAGGCCGTCGGCCTTCAGACCGGCGACACCCGTGGTCAGACGCGCGTCGATCTTGGCCTGCGCGTAGAGCTTGTCGAGCGAGAACGGGTACGACCCGGTCGTGTAGTTCGGCGCCTCGACCGTCATGGTGTAGTCGCCCAGCGGAAGCTGGCGGTGCACGAGACCGGTTCCGTTGGTCGTGACGGCCTCGACGAGCCCGTCCTTGGTGCTGAAGGAGACCTTGGCGCCGGCCACCGGCAACCCGTCGTTCTTGTCCACGACGGTCGCGTCGAGGTACCCGAAGTCCGGCAGGTCGTAGGTGACGATCATCCCGTCGCGCAGCACCGGGGCGTGATCGGAGAACCGGATGCCGTCGACGCCGGCCCAGCCCTGGATGCCGGTGACGGCGTTCGCGCCGGCGGTCACCGGGTCGTCGGTTCCGACGCCGTCGCCGTACCCGAAGATCATCGTGCCCGAGCGGGTGAAGGTGGCCGAGAAGTTGACCGGTTCGGTGTACTCCGACCGGGTCGGGTAGGCCCAGATTTTGGTGTTGCGGTACTCGACGACGAACGCGTCCTCACCGTTGACCTTGGTGGCGGCCGTGAAGACACCGCCGCCGGGGGCGAACTCGGCGGGGCTCTCCATGTAGAACGGGAAGGCGCCCGCGCCGCCGTAGCCGGGACCGGTGCTGCCGTCCGGGGCGATCACGCCACGCAGGCCGACGCCGAGGGTGTCGTGGCTGCCGTTGTACAGCGCGATCGGGAACGGCAGCTTCACCGTCGCCCACACACCGCTGCCGAAGGTGACCTGCTCGGTGCCGCGCAGGTACTCGCCCTCGGTGACGGCGCAGCTGTAGCCGCCCTTGTCGACGACGAGCCCGACCGGGATCTCGGGCGACTCGTTCTGTGCTCCCACGGTCAGCGGGAGCGTCTTCGGCGAGAAGCAGGAGTTGGGCGTGACGGCCAGCTTGTACGCGCCCTCGGGGACACCGGTGATCGTGAACGCGCCGTTGGCGTCCGTGCGTACCGGCTTCAGCGGCGTGTCCCGGATCGCGACGTCCGCGTTCGGCACGGGCCGCTTCCTGTCGTCCACGACCCGGCCGCCGATGTCGTGCTTCGCGGCGGCCGTGAGCGGCAGCGTGACGGAGGTGTCCTGGCCGAGGGTGACAGCGACGGTGGCGGTCGCGGTCAGGTACCCGAACACCCTGGTGGTGAGCTGGTAGTCGCCGACCGGCAGGTTCGTCGTGAAGCGGCCGTCCTTGTCGGTGCCGATCGACCGGCTGAACGGCCCGCTGATCGTCACCTCGGCGGCGGGGACCGGGGCGCCGTTGGCGGTCACGACACCGGTGAGGGTGCCACCCTTGCGGGGCGCGAGCTTGAGTAGGCGGACGAGGTCGAGCCGGCCCTCGCCGTACTTGTTGTTGAGCTCGGCGGTGCCGCCGCACTCGGTGTCGTCGACGTCGGTCGCCGACTCGGCGAGCAGGCGACGGGTCTCGTCGACCTGCCCGATCAGGGTCGGGTCGTAGCTCCAGAGCGCCGCGACCGCGCCGGCGACGTGCGGTGCCGCCATCGACGTACCGGCCATCTCGACGTAGCTGTTGTTCGGATAGGACGAGCGGACGTTGACACCCGGCGCGGAGATCTCGGGCTTGATCCGACCGCCCTCACCCGCGCCCTTGCGGGAGAACGCCGCGAGCGTGCCGTCCTCCGAGTAGGCGCCGACGGAGTAGGCGGTCGCCGCCGAGCCCGGCGAGGAGACCGTGTCACAGGCCGCGTACGGCACGGTGTTGCCCGACGACCAGGTGCTGAAGATGCCTGCGGCGGTCCAGGCCTCGTCGATGGCCTGGAAGAAGTCGTCGAAGTTGTGTTCGACGTCCTGGCCCCACGAGTTGTTGACGACGTGCGGGCGCTTGGACGGGTCGGGGTTGTTGCCCTCAAGGTCGGTCGGGGCGAGCAGCCACCAGCCGGAGCGCAGCAGCGACTCGACACCGGTCCTCTCGCAGCAGCCGTTCGTCGCGATCCACTGCGCGTCCGGGGCGACGCCGACGTGGTCGGTGCCGTCGACGCCGACCATGGTGCCCATGGTGTGCGTGCCGTGTCCGTTGTCGTCGCACGGCGCGGCCGAGCACGATCCCCGGGTGGCCATCCAGTTGTAGTTGTGGTCGACGGTGCCGTCCGGCTTCGCGCCACGGTACTGACGCGACAGGGCGGGGTGGTCGAACTGGACGCCCGAGTCGAGGTTGGAGACGGTGATACCCGCGCCGGTGGCGCCCATGGCCCACGCCTGCGGGGCGTGGATGGCCTCGAGACCCCACGTGACGGTGTCGTCCGCGCCGGCCTTCGGGGCCGCGGGTCGGGCCGCCTGGTCAGCGGGGAGCTTCTGCTCCACGGGCTGTACCAGGGCGACCTGCGGCGTGGCGTGGATCTCGGCGACCTGCACCCGCGCGGCCACGTCGAGAGCGAGCTTCTCGGTGCCGCCCTTGACGAGTACGGCGTTGGCGATCGGGTAGGGGGTGTACTTGACCCCGGCCCGGTCGAGTTCGGTGGAGACGGAGGCCAGGGAGCTCTTCGACGCCGTGGCCAGTGCGTCGTAGACGAACTGACCACGGGCCGTCCAGTCGGCGATCTTCTTCGCCGGCCCGAGGTCGGGCTTCGTGTCGAACGTGATCCAGAAGTCGGAGGCCGGCTGCGTGCGGAAGCGGTCCTTCAGGGTCGGCGCGATCTTCCTGGCCGCCGTGCCGGGATCCGGCTCGGCGGCGGACGCCGGTATCGGCTGGAGCATGCTCAGGCCGACCGCTGCGGCCAGCGTTGCCGCGAGGGCTTTGAATCTCATCGGGGTCCTTCGCCTACAGGGGTTGGTAGGGGTCGTGGCTCTCGTGGTCGACGGCACCGTCGGCGTCGCGTACGTCGGAGGCGTCGCGCGGGGTGACGCGCGATTCGCCGAGCCGCTCGGGTGGCGGCTGGTGTTCGAGGGCGGAGTCGTCAGGCACGACGGGACGCTCAGGCATTCATCGCCCATGGGCTATGGATCATGGACTCATGCTCGGTGAGCCGGGTGGCCTTAGCTATCCGGCGGATACGTCAAAATTCACGATGCGTTGTCGAGGGATTCGTCCTCGGCGAACACACCGGCCTCCACCGCCTTGACCGCGAGCGCGGTCCGGCTGCTCACCTTCAGCTTGCGCATCGCCGCGCGTAGCTGCTGGTCCACCGTGGCCGGCGACTTGGCCAGGATCCGGCTGATCTCCCGGTTCGTCTTGCCCGCGACGACCAGTTGGACCACGTCGAGCTCGCGGGGTGAGAGCTGGTCCCCGTACCCGCGTCGGCCGCCGCGCCACAGTCGCGGGACCTCGGCGCCGTGTTCGCGAAGCCGCTGTGCGACACGGTCCGCGTCGCCGCGGGCGCCGAGCCGGAACAGCCGCTCGTACTGTGCCGCCAGCAGCTCGCCGCCCTGCTCGGTCCGGCCCTGCGCGATGATCGCTTCGGCTTGGCGCTCGCGGGCGCGCAGCGCGTCGTACGGACGCGGCAACGCGCTCCAGGCGCGCGCCGCGCGGTCGTACGCCGTCGCCGCGCGGGCGTGCTCCCCGGACGCGGCGAGCAGCAGGGCACGACACACGGTGAGCGCGGCGCGTGGCGCGGGCGCCGTACGACCGCGCAGTCCCCTGGCGAACTGGTCGGTCAGGCGGGTCGCGGCCGTCAGGTCACCGGCGGCGAGGTGCGCCTCGATCCGGGCGGGGACGAGGTCGGTCGCCCAGACCCAGACGCCCTTTCGCCGGACGGTCTCCATCGGCTCGTTCGTGATTCGCAGGGCTCGGCCGCTGTTGCCGTCCGTCAGCCACAACCTGGCCAGCGCCGCGGCGGCCTCCATCGTGTCGTCGGCCGCGCCGAGACGGGCGGACTCCTCGAGGACGAGTCGGAACTGCTCCTCGGCGACCCGCCGCCGTCCGGCTGCGGCCGCCAGGCGGGCGGCGAGGCGAACGCTGCCCAGGTAGTGCGCCGGCCGGTCCCGGTCGGCCTCGGCGAGTGCCGCGCTCGTCTCCGCCAGGCCGTCCCACCGACCGGTGAGCCACGCCAGGTTGGCCTGTTCGAGTCGGACGTTGTGCTGCAACCGGGACGCCTGCTCGACCTCGGCGAGACTCATGGCCACGTCGAGGTGTTGCTCGGCGTCGGCGTACCGGCCCCAGATCAGCGCGCCGGTACCGACATTCGTGTGGATGCGGGCCACGTCGAGACGCTCTGCCGAGGTCGAGCCACCGAGGGGCAGGTCGGCGACGACCTCCCACGCCTCCTCCTCGCCCAGCATGAGCAACGCCGCGGCGCGGTTCCCGGCCAGGTTCAGCCTCTCGGCGGGGGAGTCGATCTGGGCGGTGAGATCGGCGGCGCGATCGAGCCATCGCCGATGGGTGGACGCCGGCCACGGTCCCGCGTAGGCCCAGCCGAGGTAGGTCATCGCCCGAGCCGCCTCGACCGGGTCGTGGTCGAGGTTGGCGACCGCCTGCTCCAGCTCGCGCAGGGCCGCCTGCGCCTCACCCCCGGTGATGAGGAGCCGACCCAGGGGGTTGCGGATCTCGGCCTGCTGCCGGGCGGAGAGGCCGGGGGTCTCCAGCACCGAGCGCAGGGTACGGATCACCCGGTGGTGGACCTGGTCGACCTCTTCCCGGCGGCCCAGGGCGGCGACTCCGGCGATACGGGCGACCCGCGCCCGGTCCACCGGCGGCAGCACGGCCCACGACAGCAGGTCGACAAGCAGGTCGACCGCCTTGGTGTGGTCGCCCGAGGCGATGGCCAACTCGGCGCCCTGTTCGGCGTACCGCGCCCAGGACGGGGTCTCGCCGGCCTCTCGGAAGTGGTGGGCGAGGCGCGCCACGGGCGGCGGGTGGAGGTGCTCCAGGGCGCGCCCGGCCAGCAGATGAACGTGTCTGCGGTCGGTCAGCGGAATCGACTCGTAGACCGCGGTGGCGGCCAGCACATGCCGGAAGCGCCACCTGCCGCGGTCGTCTCCGTCCAGGACACCGGCGTTGGCCGCCTCCGCGATGGCGGCCCGGCACGCGGCCGGCGACAGGCCCGCGGTCATCGCGATCGTCGCCGCCGAGGACCGTTCCGCCAACGTCGCCGCGGCGCGCAACGCCTGCTGCGCCGTGGGCGACAGGCGGCTCACCCGCTCCCGGGTGGAGTCGCGCACCGTCGGCGGCACCTGTAGCTCGCGCAGCTTCAGTCGGACCCACTGGCCGTCGCGGAAGACGAGATCGGCCCGATCGCACATGAGACGGACCGACTCTTCCAGGGCCAGCGGGACGCCGCCGGTCCGTTCGTGCATGAACGCCGTGAACTCCTGCGAGATCGGATTGCCGTCCAGCATGGAGGAGACCAGCGCCGCCGTGTCGTCGGGTCGCATGGGCGCGAGGGCGATCCTCAGCTGCGTCACGCCAGCGGGCAGCCGGGACGTCAGCCGCAGCAACAGCGATCCGTCGTCGACCTCCTCCGGCCGGTAGGAGATGACGAGGCTCGGACCGTCCGAGTGCTGTCGGGAGATGACGAACAGCAGGAACTCCAGCGTCACCTCGTCGGCCCAGTGCGCGTCCTCGAGGACGAGGACGTCGACCCGCAGCGCCCGCAGCAGCTCTTCCAGGGCGCGGAACAGTCGATGCCGGGCCGCCTTCGCGTCGTCCAGGGGCGGCAGCGCGGGCGGCAGGCTCGCGGACCATTCGGGGAACAGGGGCCGGAGCGCGCCCGCGAGCGCGGTGAGCCGCAGCCGCGACACCGGACTGTCGATCCCCCGGAACGCGTCGACGATCGGCCCCAACGTGAGCGACTCGCGCAGCGGTGGGCACACCGACACCAGGGCGGTGCGCCGGGCCGGGGCGGAGTGCCACTCGCGTAGCAGCCGGCTCTTGCCGATGCCCGCCTCGCCCTCCACCAGCACGATCGCCGGTGGCCGGGCCAGGGCGCCCCGCAGTGCCGCCAGCTCCCGGTCACGACCCACGAAGCGCGGGGTGGCGACGGTTGGCGCGATCCCGTCGTCCTCGTTTGAGGCGTCGAGCATGCGTGATGATCTCGCTTTTCGGCGCGTGGACACAAGACCATCGCCGCCGGTGGTCCCGGGCGACCTTGCGGAAATCATCTTAGTCATTAAGATAACGGCATGGGCATATCGACGGACTTCTCGGTGGCTATCGCCGGCGGCGGCCTCTCCGGTCTCTGCCTCGCCCAGTACCTGACGCGAGCCGGCATCGACGCGCACGTCTACGAGCGGGACCCCGGCCCCTTCGTCCGGCGGCAGGGCTACCGGATCATCCTCGACCGGTACGGGTTGGCGGCGTTGCGCGAGAGCCTGCCCCGTCCGCTGTACAACCTGGCGCTGGCCACCGGCGACGAGCCCGGCGGACACCTCCGCTTCACCGACAGCCGACTCCGGGACGCGTTCACCATCGCCTTCAAGGACGAGCCGTACGCGACCCGCCAGGTCGATCGGTTGACGCTGCGCTCGATCCTGCAGACCGGGCTCGACGGGCGGATCCACTACGGCAAGGAGGCCGTCGCGGTGGACAGCGGCGGCCCGGCCGGGCTGCGACTGCGGTTCTCCGACGGTGGGGCCGTCGCGGCGACCGTCGTCGTGGGCGCGGACGGCGTGGGCTCGGCGCTGCGGGCGCAGCTCATGCCCGACGCGGCCCCGGCGAGCGCGCCGATGGCGGGCATCTACGGCCGGTCGCCCCTGCGCCGCAACGGGGAGAGCATGATCCCGGACGCGCTGCGCGACAGCGGCGTCCTGGCCATCGCCGATCGACCCGGCCTCGCCTTCTTCTTCACCTCCATGCGGTTCGGCGAGAGGCCACGGGAGGCGTTCGCGCGGCTGGCCCCGGGCAGCTACGCGCCCACCGGCGACGACTACGTGATGTGGGGACTGCTGCTACCGCAGGAGGAGGTGCCCATCGGCGTCCGCGGCGACCTGCTGGCGCTCTGGCGACTGGCCGCCGGGATGAGCACGGGCTTCCACCCGCTCATCCGACGGGTGGTCGCCACGGCCGAGTTGGACGCCACTGTGCTCAACCTCTTCGCCACCGGCCGACGCCCGCAGCGGTGGGCGGTGCCCCGGGCGACGATGATGGGCGACGCCGTACACGTCATGCCACCGTTCGGCGCCCACGGTGGTAACACCGCGCTCCGCGACGCGGCCCTGCTCGGCCGCCGGCTGCTCGAGGCCCGGGCGACCGGTCGGGCGGTGGAGGAGGCGATCGCCGCCTACCAGGACGAGATGGTGCCCTACGCCTTCCGCGCCGTCGACACCGCCGGCCGGCTGATGCGCCGTCTCACCGGGGGCGCGACCGCACCACACTGGGTGCTGACCCGCCTGTTACCTCGGCTGCACCGGGTGACCGTGCCGGAGGCATGATTGCGGCATGTCCCAGGTGCCGGCCCGCGCGTCCGCGATCGCCGACCTCATGCGCGCCGGGCGGGAGATGTCCCGGCTCTCCATGGTGTTCCGGTACGCCATCGCGGACCGGCTGGGCCTGACCGTGAGTGACCTGGAGTGCCTGGACTACCTGGCGGACGTCGGGTCCGCTACCGCGGGGCAGGTCGCCGAGCGGACCAACCTCACCACCGGAGCGGTGACCAGCATGTTGCGCCGCCTTCAGCAGGCGGGTTACGTGACGGCCGAGCGTGACCCGGCGGACCGGCGGCGGGTGATCGTCACCCTGCGCCCGGAGCGGATGGCCGAGTTGACGCGGCCGTACCAGCGGTTCGCCGAGGGGGCCGAACGACTCGTCGAGGGCTACAGCGTCGAGGAGGTCGCGCTGCTGGTCCGGCACTACGACCGCATGCAGGCGATGTACCTCGCCGAGTTGGACCGCCTCCGTGGTGGCGACACCGCGCAGCGGGCACGCGGTCAGGCCGGTGAACGGCCGTCGCTCTCCGGGTCCGCGGACGGCCGCGGGTAGCCGGGTGCGCGCTGCGGTCGATCGCAGCGCGCACCGTCGGTGTCCCGCCCGCACGGATGCGGACCGGTGACCTACCGCTCGGGAGCCGCCGTGACCTTGAGTTGCGTGACGAGCAGCAGAGTGTCGGCGTTGAGCCAGTAGTCGGTGATGAGGCCACGCCTGATGCGCAGCGTGTCCGTGCCGGTGAAGCGGACCCGGGTGCCGGGCGCGGCGGTCGCGCCGGGGAAGCCTCCGCCGTACGTGCCGTTGGCGACCCATCGCACGACCACGTGGTCACCGTCGATGATCGGGCCGACCTCGACGGTGAAGCGCAGGTCGGGGAAGGCGGACCGGATCTGGCCGACCAGGTCGGCCATGCCGTGCGGACCCTTGACGGCGCTGCCGTCGCCGCCGTCGAGCAGCGCGGCCCTCACCCGGACGTCCGGGGAGATGATGCGCTCGGCCTGTGTGTAGTCGCCGTTCCAGAGCTGAACCCAGGCGCGGGTCACCTGCCGCGCCTGACCGGCGGTGCCGTGCTCGTCGGGCTGCTGGTGGGCGAAGGCCGTGCCGCCGGCCAGAGCGGGTACGGCGCCGCTGGCGAGCGCCGAGCCGCCGATCAGGAGGGTGGCGATGGTGGCTGCGGGGAGATGCTTCACGGTGACTCCTCAGGTGGGTAACAGTCGTTCGCTTCCGTTACACCATATAACTGCAGTAACCTGATGTCAACGCGAAGGGGAGGTATGGCATGGCGGACCAGACCCGTACGGCCGGTGAGCAGTCGGCGGAGTCGCTTGTCGGGCCGCGCGAGCGCTATCGGCGGCAGGTGCAGGCCGAGGTACGCGCACACGCGTGGAAGCAACTCGCCGAGGCCGGCGCGGCGGGGCTGTCGCTCAAGGCCATCGCCAAGCAGATGGGGATGACCGCACCGGCTCTCTACCGGTACTTCGCCAGTCGCGACGACCTGCTCACCGAGTTGATCCTTGCCGCCTACCGCGACCTGGCACACGTGGTCGAGGCCGCGGCCGGCGCCGGCGCGACCCCACGCGACCGGCTGACCGCGATCGCCACGGTGATCCGTGACTGGGCCCGAAGCGATCCGCACCGCTACCTACTGCTGTACGGGACACCGGTGCCGGGCTACGCCGCTCCGGCCGAGGCCACCGAACTCGCCCGCCGCATCTTCGCCCCGGTGCGAGATGCCTTCGCGCACGCGGGTGAAGATCAGTCGATGCGCCGGTCGCTGACCTTCTGGACCCGCGTGCACGGGGTGATCAGCTTGGAGGTCGCCGGGCACTTCACCGGCATGCCGTTCGACCCGGCGGGCCTCTTCGCCGCCGAGGTCCGGTCCACGCTCAGCGACCTACCCTGAGGTGGGCCGCCTCCGCAGTGGCGACACCGGACGGCGGGGGCGCGGTCAGGTCGCGGAGGGCCGCGGGTAGCCGATCTCGTACGAGATCTGGTCGGCGGTCTCCAGCAGTAGCGGCAGATTGCTCCGCAGCTCGTCGAGGCTCGCGATGACCTCGATCGCGGTGATCGAGACGGCGGCGATGACCTGCCCTCGGGAATCCCTGATCGGTGCGGCCACGCACATCACGTAGGTGTCGTGCTCACCGTTGTCCACGGCCCAGCCGCGTTCCTGGATGGCGGCGAGTTCGGCGTCGAGCGCGCCGCGGTCGGCGAAGGTGGTGTCGGTGAACCTCTCGAAGACGACATGCGAGAGCAGCCGCTCGCGATCCTCAGGGGGCAGGTACGCCAGGATGGTCTTGCCGACGGCGCTCGCGTAGATCGACACCGCGCGCCCGACCCGGGAGGGGAGCTTGACGGCGTCGAACGCCGGGCTGTCCACCTTGTCGATATAGATGATCTCGTCGCCGGTCTGCTGCGCGAGGTGCACGGTGTGGCCGGTCTCGCGTTGTAGCGCACGCAGGTGCGCGGCGGCCGGCTGGCGCAGGTCCATCGAGCCGAGCGCGAGGTCCGCCAGCTCGATCAGCCCGCTGCCGAGCACGTAGGCGCCCGCGCCGGTACGGCGCACGAAGCGCGCGGACTCCAGGGTGTGCAGAATCCGTAGGGCGGTCGACTTGTGCACGCCGAGCACGTCCGCGGCCTCCGTCAGGGACAGCGGACGTTCGGCCGATCGACGGATGAGGTCGATCGCGCGGCGGATCGATTGCGCCAAGGCTGTGTCTCCCCTCGCACGGCGCGGCGTCGCCGCTTCCGTTGCATCATGTGCAATGTAGATGACGCGATGCGCAACCGCCACTTGACAACGTTGCACATGTCGCTACGATCGTTGCAATTTATGAGCTTGACTCCGACTTGTAACGGTGGAGCGACGATGGGTAAGTGGTGCGCTCGGATCGGCTTCGCCGGGGCGACGAATTGACGACGACCGACAGGCCCTCGCGTTCCGGGACCGCCGACGAACCCCGACGCGAGGACTGGGTCGGCACCGCCGCCGAGGCGTTGCCGGACGACGCGGGCAGCGTCCTGATCGGCCGGATCTGGGATCCGTCCGTCAGCGGCCCCACACCCGTGGTCGTCCGCGACGGTGAGGTCCTCGACCTGAGCCACCGGTTTGCGACCGTCCGGGACATCTGCGAGCTGCCCGACCCCGCCGCGACCGTGGTCGGGCTCGACGGGGCGCGGGTGGGGGACTTCGGGGAGATCCTGGCCAACACGGCGGTCACGACCCGCGACCGCGACCGGCCCTGGCTGCTGACCCCGGTCGACCTGCACGCGCTCAAGGCCGCCGGCGTGACCTTTCCCATCTCGATGATCGAGCGCGTCATCGAGGAGCGGGCCCGCGGCGACCTGGCGCTCGCGGCGGACATCCGGCAACGGATGTTCGCCGACATCGGCGTCGACCTGCACCACCTGGAACCGGGCTCGGCCGAGGCCGATCGACTCAAGAGCCTGCTGGTCGCCGAGGGCATGTGGAGCCAGTACCTGGAGGTGGGGATCGGTCCGGACGCCGAGATCTTCACCAAGGGGCAGATCCTCTCCGCCGTCGGCACCGCCGTCGACGTGGGCGTGCTCGCCGCGTCGACCTGGAACAACCCGGAACCCGAGATCACGCTCATCGTCCAGTCCAGCGGCCGGATCGTCGGCGCCACCCTGGGCAACGACGTGAACCTGCGCGACATCGAGGGCCGCTCGGCGCTGCTGCTTCCCCTGGCGAAGGACAACAACGCCTCCTGCGCCCTGGGCCCCCTGATCCGGCTCTTCGACGACCGGTTCGGCCTGGAACGGGTGCGCGAACTCGAGGTCCGCCTGGAAGTCCACGGCGCGGACGACTTCCGGCTCGAGGCGGTATCGGAGATGACGCGGATGTCGCGCGACCCGGAGGACCTGGTGCGGCAGCTCATCGGCCCGCACCACCACTATCCCGACGGCGCGGCCCTGATGCTCGGCACCATGTTCGCGCCCATCCAGGACCGGGGTAGCCCCGGTGAGGGCTTCACCCACCAGGTCGACGACGTGGTACGGATCAGCTGCCCGGCGCTCGGCACCCTGGTCAACCGGGTGCGGCACGCCCAGGAGTGCGAGCCCTGGCACTTCGGCATCCGCGACCTCATGGGCAATCTGGCAAGGAGGGGACTGCTGTGAACGTGGTCAGCACGGTCGATCCGCGCGACGGCCAGCGCCGCGCGACGGATCTCACCGAGACCGACGAGTCAGGGGTGGACGTGGTCGCCGGCCAGGCGTCCCGGGCGACACGCTGGTTGGCCGACCTGGGAAGGCACGGCCGGGCGGAGCTGCTGGACGCCGTCGCCGCGTCCCTGGAATCCCGTCGGAAGGACCTGGTCGCGGCCGCCGAGGCGGAGACCGGGCTGGCCCACGCGCGGCTGGACTCCGAGCTCACCCGGGCCGCGGTCCAGTTCCGGATGTTCGGCGACGTGCTCCGCGACGGCGCGTACGTCGAGGCCGCCATCGACCACGCCGCCGACACCCCACTCGGACCCGGTCCGGACGTGCGGCGGATGCTCGTACCCCTCGGGCCGGTCGCCGTCTTCGGCGCCAGCAACTTCCCGTTCGCCTTCTCGGTCGCGGGCGGGGACACGGCCGCCGCGCTCGCCGCCGGCTGCCCCACGGTCCTGAAGGCCCATCCGTCGCATCCGCTGACCTCGCACGCGTCCGCCGCCGCGATCGAGGCGGCCGTCCGCGACCTCGGCGGGCCCGATGGCGTCATCGGCGTCGTGTACGGGGAGCGGGCCGGTCGTTGGCTGGTGCGGCACCCCGCGATCCGTGCGGCCGCCCTCACGGGCTCGGTCAACGCCGCCCGTGCCATCCAGGCGGCCATCGACGAGCGACCCGATCCCATTCCCCTGTACGCCGAACTGAGCAGCGTGAACCCGATCGTCGTGCTGCCGGGCGCGGCCGCCGACCGGGCCGAGGGGATCGCCGAGGGACTGTTCGCCTCCTTCACCGCCTCCGGCGGCCAGCTCTGCACCAAGCCGGGCCTGGCGCTCGTGCCGGCCGGTCGGGGCGGTGACCAGCTCGTCGACGGTCTGCGCGAGAGGGTCGCCGGCTCCGGCGGCGCGATCCTGCTCAACGAGCGCATCCGGGACGCGTACGAGATCCGGGCGGCCGAGTTCGAGCGGGCCGGCGTCCGCGTCTCGGCGCAGCCGCGGGTCGAGAACGGCGCGGGCTTCGCCGTCGCGCCGAGGCTTCTGGAGGTCGACCTGCCGGGGCTGACCGCCGAGATCGCCGACGAGTGTTTCGGGCCGCTCATGATCGTCATCCGGTACGACGACACCGCCGACCTCGACGCCGCGCTGCACGCCGTCCCGCCGTCGCTGACCGGCTCCGTCCACCGTGGCCCGCAGGACGACGCCGACGTGGTCCGTGGGTTGGTCGACGTGCTCTCCGCCCGCGCGGGTCGCATCGTCTTCGATGGCTATCCCACCGGTGTCCGGGTGTCCTGGGCCCAGCACCACGGTGGGCCCTGGCCGTCGACGAACGCCGTGCACACGTCGGTGGGCGCGACGTCGATCCGACGGTTCCTCCGGCCGCTGGCATGGCAGGACGCGCCGGCCTGGGTGCTTCCCGAGGAGTTGCGCGACGAGTACACCGCGATTGTGCGGCGGATCGACGGGAGGTTGACGCCAGCGGTCGAATAATTGCGTCGACGGTCTCTCGGGTGCATTCTGACGACACCCGCCGCTGACGCGTGGATTCCGTCGCGAAATAGAGCGGACCGAGATTCCGCACGCCAATTCGACAGGCGCTCACCGCGTTTTCCTCGGCCGCAATTGTGTCGGTCCTGGCCGGACCGTCGACGCGATTCTCCGTACTCCCTGTGGTGGGGAATCCCCGGCCGCGCACCCCCTGGTGAAAGCCGGGGCTGCGCGGCCGGGGTGTGCTACGGGGTCACGTCGGTGACGTGCAGCCGCAGCATGGTCCACGACGCGGGCGCGAGAGTCAGGCGGACGCCGAGGTCGCTCGCCTGGACCGTGTCGTTGGGGCGCGGCTCGGCGTGGTCCGGGCCGTCGGCCGTGTTCTTGGCATCGAGGTCGGCGCCGCCCACGGTGACGCATTCGATGATCTCGCCCACCTGGGCGCCGGCGAGGTCGACGGTCACCTCGGCGGGGGTGTCGACGACCCGGTTGACGAGGAACACGGTCATCTCGGCGGCGGTGTCGTCCCAGGTGGAGACCGCGTCGACCGCGTCGATGACGCCGTAGCGGTCGGTGGTCGTGGTGCTGCCGTCGCGCAGTACGTCCAGCACGACCCCCCGGGCGTGCCGGGCCGTGCGGGCGAACGGGTGGAAGATGGTCTGCCGCCAGGCCGAGCCTCCCGGTTCGGTCATGATCGGCGCGATGACGTTGACCAGTTGGGCCTGGCACGCCGCGGTCACCCGGTCGCTGTGCCGCAGCAGGCTGATGAGCAGGCCACCGACGACGACGGCGTCGGCCACGCTGTAGTGGTCCTCCAGCAGCGGCGGCGCGACCGGCCAGTCCTCGCCGCTGGGCGGGGTGGACGGCGCGGCGGACTGGTACCACACGTTCCACTCGTCGAACGCGATCATGATCTTCCTGGTGGATCGGCGGATCGCGCCCACCGAGTCCGCGATGGCCGTGACGGCGTCGATGTACCTGTCCATGTCCTCGGCCGAGGCGAGGAAGCTGGGCAGGTCATCGTCGACCGGCTGGTAGTAGGCGTGCAGCGAGATCAGGTCGACGTCGTCGTACGCCTCGGTCAGCACGTCGCGCTCCCAGCTCCCGAAGGTCGGCATGCCGAGATGGGACGAGCCGCAGGCGACCAGTTCGAGGTCGGGATCGAAGCGGCGCATCGCCTTCGCGGTCTGCGCCGCGAGTCGCCCGTACTCGGTCGCGCTTCGCTGGCCCACCTGCCACGGGCCGTCCATCTCGTTGCCCAGGCACCACAGCCGGATCCCGTACGGGTCTGCGGCGCCGTTGTCGCGGCGCTGGTCGGCGAGGTGGCTCCCCGCCCGGTGGTTGGCGTATTCCAGCAGGTCGACAGCCTCGGCGGTGCCCCGGGTGCCGAGGTTCACCGCCATGATGGGATCGACGCCCGCCTTGCCGACCCAGCGCATGAACTCGTCCAGCCCGAAGGCGTTGGTCTCCAGGCTGTGCCAGGCGAGGTCGAGCCGGGCCGGTCGTTTCTCGACCGGGCCGACGCCGTCCTCCCAGCGGTAGGAGGAGACGAAGTTGCCGCCCGGGTAGCGGACCGTCGTGACGCCCAGCTCGCGGACGAGCGCGAGGACGTCGCCCCGGAAGCCGTCCGCGTCGGCGCTGGGGTGGTCGGGCTCGTAGATTCCGCCGTAGACACAGCGGCCCAGGTGCTCCACGAACGAGCCGAAGATCCGGCGCGGCACCGGTGCGACACGTCGCCGCGGGTCCAGGAGCAGGCGTGCGGTGTTCACGACAGCCGTCCCGGCTGGCCCGGACGGGGCTGGACGGGCGAGGCGGCGCGGTGGGGGAGTGGGTGCGGCGCTGCGTCGAGGTGGGTGTTCAGGGCGGGCTCCTCTCGGAGGAGGCCTCCGACGTCGGGATCCGTGTCGCGGCGCCGGGGACCCGGGGTGGTGGGTCGGTGCGAGCTCTGGACATCGCCATGATCATCGATTACGTTCGCGATCGATGTAAACGTTACCGATCATGCTCCCCGGAGGGAACACCGCGTTCCGGAATGGCGCCTGACAGAGCGTGCCGTCCCGTTGTCAACGGGTAGGTCCCGTGCGCGAAATGGCGCGGCTTTGCACCCCGGGAAGTCCACCTTGCACAATCCCGTTAGGACCCCCGGCCGGCTCTCGCGCGGGGATGAAGAGGTCTTGTGTTCGCAATCGTGGTCGGTTACGTTGGCAACATCCTGGAAACGTAACCGATAACGATTGCAGTCCAGAGAGAGCGGCATGATCGAAGCCAATGCGCCGGTAACAATGAGTGATGTCGCCCGGATCGCCGGCGTTTCCACCGCCACCGTTTCGCGCGTCGTCAACGGGCACTACGGCGTCAGCGCCCGCACGATCGCTCAGGTCCGCACCGCCATCGAACAGCTCGGCTACGAGTCGAGCCTGGTGGCCTCGAGCCTGCGGCGCAGCCGCACCAACGTCCTCGGCCTCGTGGCGCACAGCTTCCAGTCGTACACGGCAGAGGTGCTCAAGGGGGTCATGAAGGCGCTCAGCCGCTCCGGCTTCGACCTCATCATCTACGCCAACAGCGACCTCTACGGGTCCTACTCGGAGGGTTGGGAGCAGCGGCACCTGACCCGCCTGTCGGGCACCCTCACCGACGGGTGCATCGTCGTCACGCCCTGGGGTGAGATGCGCAGCCGTACGCCGGTCGTGGCCATCGACCCGGTGCGCGGCGCGACGGCGCCCTCGGTCATGGCCGACAACCTCGCCGGCGCCACCACCGCTGTCGAGCATCTGCTCGACCTGGGCCACCGACGCGTCGGCTTCATCGCCGGTCGCGACAGCCTCGCCTCGGCATGGTCCCGGGAGGAGGGCTACCGGGCGGCGCTCGTCGCCGCCGGTATCCCGGTCGACCCGACGTTGATCGGCCGGGGGGACTTCAATCCCGAGTCGGCGGTTCCGTTGGCGCGCGCCCTGTTGCAACGGGCGGACCGGCCGTCGGCGATCTTCGCGGCGAGCGACGGGATGGCGCTTAAGGTCCTTGAGGTCGCCAGGGAACTGGGGCTCTCCGTCCCGCAGGACCTGTCCGTCGTCGGCTTCGACAACATCCCCGAGTCGGCGTCGACCGTTCCGGGTCTGACCACGGTCGACCAGTCGATGTACCAGCTCGGGTACGAAGCCGCGCGAATGCTCAAGTCACTGGTGACCGGCGAGTGGGACGAGCCGCACCAGATAGTCCTGCCGACCAACCTCGTGGTCCGTGGCTCGACCGCAGCACCGGCGAGGGACCGAAGGAGGTGAGCGCTACCGCACGGCGAGATCCACCGATGGGTTGAGCTGGTCAGCGGGTCGCATCCGCTGCCGGCACAGGAAAGGAGTGGAGCGTGACAACCGAACATTATCACGGGCGCCGACGCCGCCTCGGCGTACGCCGGCTCGCGGCGGTGTTCAGCGCCGGAGTCGTCGCCCTGGCGGCGGCCCTGCTCGCGCCGCAACCGGCAGCGGCGGCGGACACGCCGTGGCTGGACGTCTCCCCGGACCGCTACGCCTCGTTCACCGTGCCGGCCGCGTACGTCCAGGAGCACCTCGGCACCGTCTCGCAGGTGGTCGTCGAGGGCAACTTCGGCCCGTCCGCCACCTGGGCGGAATTCGGTCTGACCCGCCGCGGTGACGTGTGGTCCGGGGTGCTCGGCGCGCTGACGCCCGGGCTGTACCGCTACCAGGTGACCGCCGACGACAACAAGACCATCAAGGATCCGACCAACAGCGCGGGAGTGGCGTCCGACCCGCTCCTGAGCACCTTCCTGGTCCCGGGCGAGTCGGCGCGCTGGCTGGCCGACGCGCCCGCCGGCAGCGGCGGCACGGTCGGGACGCTGACCTACCGGGTCCGCGCCGAGCAGCGCTCGGCCCTGGTCTGGACGCCACCCGGGTACGCGGCGAAGAAGCCGAAGGGCTATCCGACGCTCTTCCTGGAGTCGGGGGGCGGCGTGGCCGCCACCGACTGGCTCGACCTCGGTCGCACGAAGCAGATCCTCGACAACCTCTCGGCGGCGGGCGCGATGCAGCCAATGGTCGTGGTGATCGCCGACAGCACGGACGACCGGGAGTTGAAGGATCTCCGCAAGGCGGTCGGCGACAACTACCGGGTCCTTCGCGATCCGGCCCACCAGGCCATCGCCGGTGTCACCGACGGCGCGGCGCGGGCGGTCCGCGCGGCCCTCGCCAAGCCCGGTCAGTTCGGCTCTGTCGGCTGGTTCTCGGGCACGTCGACCCCGACGATCGACCGCCGGGACGCCACGGCGCTCAACCACCTCAAGCTGCTGCGCCTCTACACCGGGAACGTGACCGACCCGGCCTACAACACCACCTACCGGCTGACGAAGGCGCTGGACCGGGCCGACGTCCGGTTCGAGTTCGACGGGGTCAACCCGGACGGCGGCGGGAACTGGACCACCTGGCAGGAGAACCTCGTCGACTTCGTGCCACGGCTGTTCCGGCACGTGGCGGACCACGGGCCGAGCCCGGGCCACGGCCGGTTCACGGGCGAGTTCTCGCCTCCGCCGGCCGGCACCACCCCGACGCCCTTCGTCACCGCGGACGGGTTCGTCACCTTCGAGACCACCACCGACTTCGCGGACGCCCAGCACGTCACCGTGTGGGCCAACATCGCGCCGGGCGGCAGTTGGCTGCGCGTGCCGCTGACGCGTGACGGCGACCGGTGGCGGGCGACCGTGGGGCCGCTGAAGCCCTGGTTCTACTACTACCGCCTGATCGTCGACCGGGTGCCGTTCAAGGACGTCTCCAACCCGACGAAGGTGACCACGGAGCCGATGTGGAGCACCTTCCTCGTCCCGGGTCCTGCGGCCCGACTGCTGACCGACGTGCCGGCGGGCCAGGGCGGCACGGTCGAGAGCATGACCTACACCAGCACGGTGGCCGGCCAGGACCGCACCGCGCTGGTCTGGACCCCGCCCGGGTACGACCCGCAGCGAGCACAGCCCTACCCCGTCCTCTACCTCCAACACGGTGGCGGGCAGAACTACACGGACTGGGTCGAGATGGGCCGGGCCAAGCAGATCCTCGACCACCAGTTCCTCGACGGGGACCTGACACCCATGGTCGTCGTGATGGGCAACGGCAACTCGTCGAACTTCAACCGGGAGTTGTTGGAGAACATCGTGCCGACGGCCCGGTCCCGGTACCACGTCTCCAGCGACCCCTCCCAGCAGGCCCTCGCCGGGCTGTCGATGGGCGGCGGGCAGGCGTTCGGTGTGCTGAAGGCCTATCCGGGCCAGTTCGCCTACGTCGCGGCGTTCTCGGCCGGCTTCGGCAGCGGCACCGGCGTCGACGTCGCGGCCATCAACAACGGCACCAGGATGCTGCGCCTCTACGTCGGTGACCAGACCGACTTCGTGTACCCGAGCTTCATGGCCTCGCTGACCACGATGGACGCCCTCGGTATCCGCTACGAGTTCGACGGGGTCACCCCCGGACCGCACGGCTGGGACGTGTGGCAGAAGAACCTCATCGACCTGGCGCCCCGTCTGTTCAAGCGCTAGGAGCCTGCCCAGGCGACGCCACCGGGAGCCGGGTCCCAGCGCCTCCGGTGGCGCCGCCGGCGCATGGATGTCCGTGCACCGCCACCTCCGAAGGGAACCATCTCAATGAAGAGAAGACACATACTCGCCACGGTGGCCATGCTCGCGGCCGGGAGTGGCCTGGTCGCCTGCTCCTCGGACGACGGCGGCAGCGACGCGAGCAACTGCACGAACACCATCACCAAGCAGAACGTGCCGGTCGTGACGATGTGGGGCTGGTACCCCAACACCCAGCTCGTCGTCGACAACTTCAACAAGCTGCACGACGACGTGCAGGTCTGCTGGACCAACGTCGGTCAGGGCGGCGACGAGTACGACAAGTTCCAGACGGCCATCTCGGCGGGCACCGGGGCGCCCGACGTGATCATGGTCGAGGCGGACCGGATCCCGACCTTCCAGATCCAGGGCGCGCTCGTCGACATCAAGCAGTACGGCTACGACGCGGTCAAGGCCAACTACGGCGAGGGCGCCTGGAAGGACGTGTCGGTGGGCGACGCGGTCTACGGCGTCCCGGTCGACGGTGGCCCGATGGGCATGATCTACCGCAAGGACATCTTCGACAAGTACCAGATCACCCCGCCGAAGACCTGGGCCGAGTACGAGCAGGCCGCGCAGAAGGTCAAGGACGCCGGCGGCCCGTTGTTCGGGGACCTCGGCGCGAACGTGCCGGCCGTGATGATGGCGCTGCAGATCCAGAAGGGCGCGTCGCCCTTCACCTTCGATCCGGCCCAGCCGAAGTCGATCGGGGTGAAGCTCAACGACCAGGCGTCCAAGGACGTGCTGGACTACTGGGGTGGCCTCGCCAAGAAGGGCCTGGTCGGTACGCAGGACCAGTTCACCCCGGAGTACATCTCCGGTGTGATCAACGGAAACTACGCGACGTACATCTCGGCGGCGTGGGCACCGGGTTACCTCACCGGGGCGGGCGTCGGTAAGGGCCAGGACACCGGCAAGTTCGCGGTCGCGCCACTGCCGCAGTGGGATCCGACCAACCCGGTGCAGGTGAACTGGGGTGGGTCGGCCTTCTCGGTGACCAAGCAGGCGAAGAAGCCGGAGCTGGCGGCGAAGGTCGCCTACGGGCTCTACGCCGACAAGGAGTCGCTCACCGACGGCTGGACCAACCAGATCATCTTCCCGCTGAACCTCACCGCGCTGAAGGATCCCGCGTTCGTCGACCTGAAGGTGGCGTTCTTCAGCGGCCAGCAGGCGAACAAGGAGGTCTACCTGCCCGCCGCCGAGGCCTACAAGGGGGTGTCCTACGCGCCCTTCGGCCAGTACTACCTGGACGCCATGACGAAGCAGATCAGCGAGGTCATCAAGGGCTCGACCACCGGCTCCCAGGCTGCCGACAAGCTCCAGGACGACGTGGCGAAGTACGCCAAGGAGCAGGGCTTCACCGTTCAGTGACCGCTCCGGGTGGGTCGCGCCGGCGGTGGCCGGCCGGCCCACCCACGACCTACCGCGTCCACGCCCTTCGGAGACCACAGATGACAGTACTGACCGAGAAGCGCACACCGCGTCCGCCGAGCGAGACGCGCAAGATCCGTGGCAAGGTGCACCTCCGCGAGCACCTGATGGGGTGGCTCTTCGTCGGGCCCTTCGCGATCGTCTTCCTGGCGTTCCTCATCGCGCCGTTGGCGTACGCGCTGTACCTCAGCCTCTTTCAGAAGAAGCTGATCGGCGGCACCAGTTTCGTCCTCTTCGACAACTACGTGAAGGCGTTCACCGACCCGAGCTTCCTGTCCGGAGCCTGGTTCGTCATCCGCTTCTCGCTCGTCTCGATCCCGCTGCAGATCGTCCTGGCGCTCGTGATGGCTCTCATCCTGGACGCCGTGACGACGCTGTTCGCGCGCTTCTCCCGCCTCATGATCTTTCTTCCGTACGCGATCCCCACCGTCATCGGGGCGGTGATGTGGGGGTTCCTCTACAGCAAGGGCTTCGGCCCGCTCACCGACATCTTCGGGCTGTTCGGCGCCACCGCGCCCGACTTCCTGGGCAGCGACCTGATCTTCTACGGCCTGCTCAACGTCGTCACCTGGCAGTGGGCCGGCTACTACATGATCATCCTGTACGCGGCGTTGCAGGGCGTCGACCCGACGCTCTACGAGGCCGCCCGGATGGACGGCGCCGGACGGTGGCAGATCGCGACGCGTATCAAGATCCCGCTGATCGCGCCCGCGCTGATCCTGATCCTGGTCTTCTCGCTCATCGGCACCCTGCAGTTCTTCAACGAGCCGCAGATCCTGCGTTACCTCGCCGCGGGCACGATCGGGGCCGACTTCACCCCCAACATGTACGCGTACCAGCAGGCGTTCTCGCTGGCCAACTTCAACTACGGGTCGGCGATCTCGTTCGCGCTCGGCGGCATCGTCTTCATCTGCGTGTACGCCTTCCTGTTCTTCACCCGCAAGCGGAGGAGCTTCCTCTAGATGGCCGACCACACCAGCGTCCGCGCCGGCGTCCGCCGGCCGCAGCGCTACCTTCCCCTGCAGATCCTCCTCGGCTTCCTGGTGATCTACTTCCTGGTCCCGTTCTGGTGGGTCATCGTCAACAGCTCCAAGGACGCGCCGGGCCTGTTCGGGGGCGGCAACACCCTGTGGTTCTCCGACCAGATCGACTACGTCGGCAACCTCCGGCAGCTCTTCACCTACGACGGTGGCATCTACCTGCGGTGGATCCTCAACTCCACGCTGTACGCCATCGCCGGCGGAGTCGGCGCCACGGTCCTGGCGGTGATGGCCGGCTACGGGTTCGCCAAGTACCGGTTCGCCGCGCGGCGCTTCAGCTTCGCCGTCGTGCTGGGCGCGCTCATGGTGCCGGCCACCGCCCTGGTCATCCCGACCTTCATCATGTTCTCCCGGCTCGGCCTGACGAACACCGTCTGGGCGGTGATCCTGCCGTCGCTGCTCAACCCGTTCGGCGTCTACCTGATGCACGTGTACGCGCGCGACGCGGTGCCGGACGAGCTGCTCGACGCGGCGCGCGTGGACGGCGCGGGGGAGGTGCGCACGTTCCTGCAGATCGCGCTTCCGCTGATGCGTCCCGCGGTGGTCACCGTGCTGCTGCTGTCCGCCGTGGCGTCCTGGAACAACTACTTCCTGCCGCTGGCCATGCTCTCGGACAACCGGCTCTTCCCGGTGACCGTCGGTCTCGGCCTCTGGCAGGGGATCGCCTCGGCGAACAACTCGGGCGGCACCTCGCTGTGGAGCCTCATCATCCTGGGCTCACTGGTGTCCGTGATCCCACTGGTCATCGCGTTCTTCAGCCTCCAACGGCACTGGCGCGGCGGCCTGTCCGTCGGAGGCCTTCGCTAGGTCGCGCCGAGCGACCTTGAGGCATGACAGAGAGGTGTGCTGATGTCGACGACAGATCGACCGCTGCGCAGCGCGCAGTGGTTCGGCGCCGAGGGCCGCAACGGGTTCATCCACCGGTCCTGGATGCGCAACCAGGGATTCGCGGACGACGTCTTCGACGGTCGCCCGGTGATCGGCATCGCCACCACCTGGTCGGAGCTGACCCCCTGCAACGCCCACCTGCGCGACCTGGCCGAGTCGGTGAAGCGCGGCGTGTGGGAGAGCGGCGGCCTGCCGCTGGAGTTCCCGGCCATGAGCCTGGGCGAGCCACTCATGCGTCCCACGACCATGCTCTACCGCAACCTGCTCGCGATGGAGCTGGAGGAGTCGGTCCGCGCCAATCCCCTCGACGGGGTGGTCCTGCTCTCCGGCTGTGACAAGACCACCCCGGGCCTGCTGATGGGGGCGGCGAGCGTGGACCTGCCGACGCTGATGCTGACCGGCGGGCCGATGCTCAACGGCAAGTTCCGGGGCCAGGACATCGGCTCGGGCACGGTCGTCTGGCGTTTCACCGAGGAGATGCGGGCCGGCCGGATGAGCGCCGCCGACTGCGCCGAGGCGGAGGTCGGCATGTCCCGCAGCCGGGGCCACTGCATGACCATGGGGACCGCCTCCACCATGGCCTGCGTGACCGAGGCGCTGGGCGTGCAGCTACCGGGGGCCGCCGCCGTACCCGCCGTCGACTCCCGGCGGTACGCGCTCGCGCAGGCCGCCGGACGGCGGATCGTCGCCATGGTGGGCGAGGACCAACGGCTGTCCTCGGTGCTCACCCGCGAGGCGTTCGAGAACGCCATCCGGGTCAACGCCGCGATCGGTGGCTCCACGAACGCCGTCGTGCACCTGCTCGCCATCGCCGGACGCCTCGGCGTGCCCCTGTCGCTGGAGGACTTCGACACCCTCACCGCCGACGTTCCGCTGCTGGTGAACCTCATGCCGTCCGGGGCGTACCTGATGGAGGACTTCGCCTACGCGGGCGGCCTCCCGGTGGTGATGAAGGAGCTCGCGCCGCTGCTGCACACCGAGCACGTCACGGTCAGTGGCAGGAGCGTGGCCGAGAACGTCGACGGCGCGCAGTGCTGGAACTCCGAGGTCATCGCCACCATGAAGGAGCCGTTCCAGGCCGCCGGCTCCGGCACCGTGGTGCTGCGCGGGTCACTGGCGCCGTCCGGAGCGGTGCTGAAGGTCTCCGCCGCCACCCCCCACCTCCTCACGCACACCGGCCCGGCGCTCGTCTTCGACCGGATCGAGGAGTACGTCGTCGCCGCCGACGACCCGGACCTGGACGTCACACCGGACACGGTGATCGTCGTTCGCAACGCTGGTCCGCGCGGCTACCCCGGCTTCCCGGAGGTGGGCAACGTGCCCATGCCCCGCCGACTGCTCACCGACGGCATCACGGACATGGTGCGGATCTCGGACGCGCGTATGAGCGGCACCGGCTACGGCACGTGCGTCCTGCATGTGGCGCCGGAGGCGTCCGTGGGCGGTCCTCTCGCGCTGGTGCGCACCGGCGACCTGGTCCAGCTCGACGTCGCCACCCGTCGCCTCGACCTCCTGGTCGACGAGGCGGAACTCGCCGAGCGTCGCTCCGCCTGGAAGCCGCCGCCGCCGGTGGCCGAGCGGGGTTGGGCACGGCTGTACAGCGAACACGTCCTCCAGGCCGACAGCGGGGCCGACCTCGACTTCCTGGTCGGTGGCAGCGGCAGTGACGTGCCCCGTCACTCACACTGACGGACGAGGAACCCGACTCATGGAAGAACGGACGGCCCGCCAGTGCGAGTTCACGCGGAGGAAGCGGTGACGACCGCCCACCGGCCAGCGGTCATGGCGGACGTCGCCCGCCTGGCGGGCGTGTCCCACCAGACGGTGTCCCGGGTGATCAACGGAGCGCCCGCGATCCGGCGCGAGACGCGGGAGCGGGTCCTCGAGGCGATCCGGCGACTCGACTATCGCCCCAACACCGCCGCCCGGGCGCTGGTCCGGGGACGCTCCGGAATGATCGGCATCATCGGCACGGCCCGGACGCTGTTCGGTCCGACGAGCATCCACCGCAGCGTCGAGGACGCCGCCCGCGCCGCCGGCTACTTCGCCACCTCGGTCAGCCTCTCGGAGGTGACGGTACGGGCGCTCAGCGACGCCACCGAACACCTCATGCGCGTCGGCGTGGAGGGCGTCGTGATGATCGCCGGCAACGACGAGGCTCTCGAAGTGGTGCGGATGACCCGGTCCGGGGTGCCCTTCGTGGTGGTGGAGGGCGACCTGTCCAGGGCGAGCGTCACCGTCGGCGTCGACCAGGTGCTCGGCGCCCGGATGGCGACCGAACATCTGCTCGGCCTCGGACACACCGAGATCGTGCACGTGTCCGGTCCGCTCAACTGGGCCGAGGCGCGCGCCCGCCGCGACGGCTGGCGTACGGCGATGGTGGCCGCGGGCGTACGCCCACCCGAGCCCGTCGAGGGTGACTGGATGGCCCACAGCGGCTACCTCGCCGGGCTGCGGATCTGCGAGCTGCGCGGCACCACCGCGGTCTTCGCCGCCAACGACCAGATGGCCCTCGGCGTGCTGCGCGCGCTGCACGAGCGTGGTCGGCGCGTGCCGCAGGATGTCTCGGTCATCGGGTTCGACGACGTGCCCGAGGCGGCGTACCTGATTCCGCCGTTGACCACGATCCAGCAGGACTTCGACGCGGTCGGTCGACGGGCCATCACGGCGGTCACCCAGGCCATCGACGACACGGTGCCGCGGCCCCTGCCGTTGGTCGTACCCTCGCTCGTGGTGCGTGAGAGCACGGCGCCGCCGCACGGCGGGGCGGGCCCGGCGTGATGCCGAGCCCGCCCGGGTGCGCTCACGTCAGGGCAGCGAGCCGGAACTGCTGGTTGGTCTGGCCGTGGCAGTCGTAGAGCTGGATCTGGGCGCCGTTGGCGGTGCTCCAGACGTCGAGGCAGCGTCCGGACTGGACGCTGCTGATGGTGCCGTTGGCGTTGATGTTCCACTGCTGGTTGGTCTGACCGTGGCAGCTGTAGATCTGCACGGCCGCGCCGTTGCCGCTGCCTGCGGCGTCGAGACACATGTTGCCGTACACCTGTAGTTGTTTGCCCGAGGTGTAGGTCCAGGACTGGTTGATCTGCCGGTTGCAGTCGTAGAGGGTGACCCGGGTGCCGTTCGTGCGCGAGGCATTCGGCACGTCGACGCACCGACCCGACTGCGCGCCGATGATCTGGCTCGCCGAGCTCGGCGGCCCAGTGGTGGGCGAGGTGGTCGGCGTCGGCGTCGGGCTGCTCGTCGGGGTGGTGGTCGGCGTCGGGGTGGTCGGCGTCGACGGCAGCAGCGGACAGGTGCTGCGGTACGTCACCACACCGCTGTTGTCCAGCAGCGGGCAGAGGAACTGGCTGTACCGGGCGTCGTTGTCGATGAACATCTTGACGAACGGCAACATGGTCCGGACCATCACCGGGTTCGACCGTCCGACCATGAAGCCGTGGTCCGCGCCGGCGACCTCCAGGTAGACGCTCTCGGTGGTGCTCGGGATGCTGTTGTAGAGACCGGTGGCGTAGGACGGGGTGACCACCGTGTCCGCCTGGCCAGCGAAGATCATGGTGGGTACCCGGTCGGTGGCCAGGTTCGACGACGGCGAGTACGGCGCGATCCCGACCACCGCCTTGAGCGACGGACGCCGCATGGCGGCGCTGAGCGCCCCACCGCCGCCCATCGAGTGGCCCGCGACGGCCAACCGGTTCGGGTCGACGCGGTCGCGTACCGGGCTCTGCTGGGTCAGGTAGTCCAGCGCGGCGAGGAGTTGGGTGCCGCGCGCCGTGTCGAAGTCGTTGCGGCTGTTGGTCTCGATGCCGATCACGACGAAGCCGTGCGAGGCCAGCCACGGTCCCATCCAGGCAAGTTCGGCGGAGAACAACGCCGTGTAACCCGGTGAGATCGCGATGGCCCCGAAGGTGCCCTGGCTGGTGTCGGTCGGGTAGTAGATCCGGCCGCCGTTGAAGCCGTACCCGGTCGGGACGGCGACCGACGTGTTGGCGAAGGGGCCGTTCACGGCGGTGACGCTGGTCCGGGTCGGGTCCGGGCCCCGCTGGTACGGGTTGTCGGCCGCTGACGCCGACCCGGTCGCCAGGGTGATGGTGAGCAGCCCGACCGCGGCGACGATCCCGGCTGCGGCCACTGTGAACAGACGTCCCCGGAGGCCGGGCGACCTCCGGTCGGCATGGGTGTTCCCCGCGGGCGGGGAGTGGTCTGCGGATCCTCGCACTGTCGGTACCTCCTGGTGGTAGGGGAGTGAGGGGCGGGCGGGATCGTCGCGTGCGGAGCCCCGATCGCCCCGGCGGTGTCCGAATTGTCAGCGTTGCAGCGTCAGCCTGCCGGCCGGTACGGCGGGAGGCCGTAGTCGCCGCCGAAGCTGGGCGAACGCCTCGGCCACCCGGGCCAGGTCGGGCAGCAGCGACACCACCAGGGCGACAATTATCGCGACAGTTCCGGAACTGGAGAACGTTCGCGGTCGGTCCGCCCGGTGGTGGCGGTGCGGTGGTTTCTCCTGGTGGTGGACCTGGCCGCCGGGCGGACAGGTAGGCCTGACGGTCGCGTGCGGCGCCTCCGGAGCTGAGTGGATCGTGCTAACGTTCACAGCCATCGATGGCTCTCAGGCTCGCAGAAAGTTCCAGCATTTTCAACCGGTAGTTTCGGGCTTGTTACGGATCGCCCGAACGGCGCGTGGCCGCCGTGCTGGGGCCACCGCCCACCGCGCCACGTCGCCGGTCAGTCGCCGTGGTGGTCGTAGGTGGACCGTCGGTCGTGGTCCCCGGGCGGGACGGGAAGACCCGTTACGCGGGTGGCGGCGCGGTCGACCCCCGGACCCGCAGCGACGGACTGATGACGACCCGGTGGGTGGGGCGGTCGGGGTCGGCGAGCCGGTCGGCGACGAGACGCACGGCAGCGCGTCCGATCGAGCGTCGCGGCGGTCGGATCGCGGTCAGCGGCGGGCTGAAGAGACCGGCGACCTCGTCGTCGTACGCCACGATGGAGAGGTCGCCGGGAACGGACAGCTGCCGCTCCTCGCAGTGCTGCACCAGAGCGATCGCCTCGGCGTCGGCGTGCACCAGCAGCGCCGTCGTTCCGGTCGCCCGGCACCGGTCGAGCACGTCGTCGAGGACCGTGTCCCGCTCCGGTGACCGGGTATCGGGTGCCACGGCCACCACTGTCGCATTCGGATCGAGGCCGCACTCGGTCGTGGCGTCGAGCCAGCCACGCCGCACGTGCTGGCTGGTGGGACTGTTGGCGTCGAGCACCAGGCCGACCTTGCGGTGCCCGAGCGAGGTGAGGTGGCGTACGGCCATGGCCGCACCGAGCGCGTGGTCGGTGACCACCGACTCCATGACAGCGTGATGGCTGCCCACCGTGGCGGTGCGTTCCAGCAGGACGACCGGGACGCCGACCTGGTCGAGCCACTCGATGGTGCGTTCGGCGGTCGGCGCGTCCATGCTCGGCGCGATGATCAGCGCGTCCACGTCCATCCGCCCCACCAGGCGGGCCAGTTGTGGCTGGTCGTCCTCGGTGTCGTACGAGGAGCCGCGCAGCACCACGCGCATGTCCAGCTCGCGGGCGGCGCCCTCGACACCGCGCGCCACGTCCGGCCAGTAGTAGTCCAACGAGGGCACGAGCATGCCGACCGCGCGCCCGACGAGCGGGTTCAGGCCCGCGTCGGGCGGCTCCTCGGTTGCCGGGACGTCGTCCGGCAGGATCAGGGCGACTCCACCGTGGACCCGGCGAACCAACCCTTCGGCGGCGAGCTCCGCGATGTCGCGCCGGATGGTGACCGGCGCGGCGCCCAGCACGTGCGACAGGTCGGAGATGCGCATCGAGCCGTCGCGCTGCAGCGCTGCCAACAGTTGCTGGCGGCGGGCGACCTGAAGCGGCGCGCGGGAAGTCTCCGCCGTGGCGACGACAGGACTGTCCTTGGTCATTGGGGACCTCCGAGGAACGCTTCGTGCGGCGAAAGGTATCGCGCCGTGACGACGAGCTTGCCAACCGGGCTGAACGCGGCGGCGCGCGACGGCCATGGCCCTCGGCTGCCCGAGCGGCTGTGAGCGGTTCTGATCGTATCAGATCAGTTATGGCGTTGAAGACGCCGCTGAGTCGCTGTACGGCGGCGACCGCAAGCCGGCGGAACGATCGAAGACTGCAGGATTGAGGCATATGTGCGCGCTGGGGGCAGGGCATCGACAGCTCCGGCCGCAGTCGATCCGGGTGACAGCGTGTGTCCTTTTGATCGTATGTGTTCGTCTGGTTTGAGAACAGCATTGACTTGATCTGATGTGAGCGTTTTACTTCGGAAACCCTGCGGAAGCCGGAGCGTCACATTCCCGGCAACGCCCCGCTCGCCACCTTCCATGGAGACCGACCGATGCGACAGGATCTGCGATGACGTCCGGGACGGCCGGCCGGTCAACGCCGGGGACGGCCTCGGATGCCGCGACCTGGAGCCGGGACGACTGGCTGGCCCTCGCCGACCGGATGCTCGCCGCGGTCCGGCCGTTCGCGTCGCCCGGCCACGCTCTCGTCAACCTTCCCGGTGCCGAGGGCGGTTACGGGCGGGCCGTCGACGGCCTTGAGGGTTTCGCCCGCACCTTCCTGCTGGCCGGCTTCCGCCTCGCGGGGGCCAGGGGAGTGGGCCTGGACGAGCTGGCCGACCGGTACGCGGCCGGTATCGCCGCCGGCACCGACCCGACCTCCCCGGACCGCTGGGTGCGCTTGGACGAGCGCCCCCAGGCGAAGGTGGAAGCCGCTTCCATCGCGCTGGTCCTGGACATGACCCGCCCGTGGATCTGGGACCGGATGCCGTCCGCGGTGCACGAGCGGGTAGTCGACTACCTGCGCCCGGCGGTCGGCGACGACACGTATCCACAGATCAACTGGGTCTGGTTCCGGCTGGTCGTACAGACGTTCCTGCGTTCGGTGGGTGGGCCGCACTCGCTCGACGAGATGGCCGCGGACCTGCGCACGCACGACAGCTTCGCCCGCGCGGACGGCTGGATGTCCGACGGGCCGCACCGGGCGTACGACCACTACGTGGGCTGGGCCCTGCACCTGTATCCGACGCTGTGGGCCCGAATGGCCGGCGCCGCGGACCTGGCCGAGCAGCGCCGCGATCGGGACCTGGCCAGCCTCGACCGCTTCCTGAGCGACGCGGTGGCGCTCGTGGGCACCGACGGGTCACCGCTGATCCAGGGACGAAGCCTGATCTACCGCTTCGCCGCGGCGGCGCCGTTCTGGGTCGGCGCGATCGCCGGCGTGCCCTCGGTCAGCCTCGGCCAGCTGCGCGGCGCGGCCACCCGCATCGTGCGCCACTTCGTCGCTAACGGGGCTCTGGACGAACGAGGTCTGCTCACCCTCGGCTGGCACCGGCCGTGGCCGCGACTGGCCCAGTCGTACTCCGGGCCGGGCTCGCCGTACTGGGCCAGCAAGGGCCTGCTCGGCATCGCGCTACCCACCGACCATCCGGTGTGGACCGCTTCTGAGGAGCCGCTGCCGGTCGAGGAGCGGAATACGGTGCGGGCGATACACGCGCCGGGCTGGCTCGTCTCCGGCACCCGCGCCGACGGCATCGTCCGCGTCGTCAACCACGGCACCGACCACGCCGTCGAGGGCGCCACCGTCGGAGATTCCCCGCTCTACGCGCGACTGGGCTACTCCACCGCCACCAGCCCCGTCCTCGACGACAGCGGCTGGGCCAGTCCGCTCGACCAGTCGGTCACTCTCGTCGACGACGCCGGCCGGGTCACCCACCGCGCCGGCATGCGTCAGCTGACCGTGCACGTCGACAGCGACGGCGTGGGGGTGGCCGGATCACGTGCCCTCGCCCACTGGGTCGACCCGGATCCAGGTCAGCGCGATCACGGCGGCGGCCATCTCGGCTCGTCCCGACCGGCCGGGCACCTCACGGTGTACTCCCTGGTCCGTGGCCCCTGGGAGCTACGTCTGACCCGCGTCGACGACCTCGCCGACGGTGTCGAGGCGGCCGCGCTGCGGCTGCGGATCGGCGGCTGGGCCATTGCCGGGGACGCGACGGCGACCGTCGGCGAGCGGGCGGTGACCGTGACCGGGGCCGGCCTGACCAGCCGGCTCGACAGCGTTCGCGGGGACGGAACGGCCGGCGCCAGCGCCGTTCCGCACGGCGGACCGCTGGCCGGCGGGCTGGTGGTGCCCTGGCTGGACCACCCCGTCCGGCCCGGCTGCTGGGTCGCCGCCTTCATCGAGCTGTCCGGGGTGTCGGCAGCCACTGTCGGGCAGGCGGGCCGGGTCGTGGCCGACGAGAACGCCGACGGCCTCCACCTGGCGGTCGACTGGCCCGACGGGATCAGCACGTCGACCCGTCTGGACACGGAGCATGCCGGGCCCGCCCGGGTGCCTGGTAGCAGTGCGGGCCCGTCCGGGCCCCTTAACCTAAGGAGAAAGGGATGAAGCGTGCGATACCGGCCGTCATCAGCGCCGCGGCGGCCCTGACGCTTGTTCTCGCCGGTTGCGGCGGCGGAGACGAGCCAGTCGACCCCAACGCCCCGGTGACGATCACCCTGGCCGGCTGGACCCTGTCGTCCACGCCCGAGTTCAAGACGCTCGCCGACGGCTTCAAGGCGACCCACCCGAACGTGACGGTGGAGCTCAAGGAGTACGCCCCGGGCAACGACTACGACACCCAGATGATCACGGATCTGGCCGCCGGCACCGCCCCGGACGTCTACGTCATGAAGAGCCTCAAGAACTTCTACACATACCAGAGCGGTGGTCAGCTGCTCGACGTCTCCGACGCCACCTCCGGTCTCGGCTCGAGCCCGGCCCTCGCGTCGTACCAGGTGGACGGCAAGGCGTACGCGATGCCGTACCGGCAGGACGCGTGGGTGCTGTTCTACAACAAGGACCTGTTCGCGAAGGCGAAGGTGGCGCCGCCGGACGGCAGTTGGACCTGGGACGACTACACCGACGCGGCGAAGCGGCTGCACACCGGGCTGAAGGGGGCCGGCTCGAACGCGACCGGCGCGTACCAGCACACCTTCCAGTCGACGGTGCAGGGATTCGCGCTCGCCCAGACCCCCAACGCGGACCTGCTCTCCGGGAACTTCGGCTACCTGAAGCCGTACTACGAGCGGTCACTGGACCTGCAGGCGGCCGGCGCGCAGCCGACCTTCGGCACCGCGAAGACCAACAAGCTCACCTACCAGGCGCAGTTCGGCAAGCAGCAGTCGGCGATGCTGCTGATGGGCACCTGGTACGTGGCCACGCTGCTCAACCAGCGCAAGAGCGGTGACGCCGACACGTTCCAGTGGGGGATCGCCCCGGCGCCGCAGTTCGACAAGTCCACCACCGGCACCTCCGCCACGCCGGTCACCTTCGGTGACCCGACCGGCCTGGGGATCAACCCGAAGATCAGCAAGTCCAAGACCGCCGCGGCCAAGGCCTTCCTCCAGTACGCGGCCGGTCCGGATGCCGCCAAGGCGCTGGCCGGGATCGGCATCACCCCGGCCCAGGTCACCGACGCGGTCACCGCGACGCTGTTCGGGCTGGACGGTGTACCGCAGGACGACCTGTCGAAGTTCGCCTACGCGAAGCACACGGTCAAGCCGGAGAACCCGGTGTCGAAGCACACCGCCGGCCTGCAGAACCTCCTCAACGAGACGCACTCGGCGATCCTCTCCGACGGCAAGGGCGTCGACGCGGAGCTGAGCAAGGCGCAGACCCGTGCCAAGAACGAGGTCCTCAACCAGTGAGCTGATGGCGGGCCCGGCGCGCCTGCGTCGTACGCCGGTCCCGCCACCATGCCGAACGCTTCCGGAGACTCCCTATGGCAACATTGCCGCGCACGAGACCCAGGAACCGGCGGCTGGTGTCGCGCAACACGGTCGCCGGCTGGTCGTTCATCCTGCCCAACTTCGTCGGCTTCGCCGTGCTCACCCTGCTACCCGTCGTCGTGCTGTTCTACGTGGCCTTCACCAGCTGGAACGTCTTCGGGGCGGCCGAGTGGACCGGCACCGCCAACTTCCGGCGAATGTGGGGCGACGCGAGCTTCTGGACCGCGCTGCGCAACACCGTCTACTACACCGTCTTCCACATCCCGCTGACCCTCGCGGCGGCACTCGGGCTGGCGCTGCTGCTCAACCGCAAACTGCGCGGCGTACGGTTCTTCCGCACCGTCGCCTTCTTCCCCTACATCACCTCGATCGTGGCGATCGCGATCGTCTGGAACCAGCTGTTCAGCCCGGAGTACGGCCCGATCAACGCGCTGCTCGGCGCCCTCGGGGTGGACAGTGCGCCGGGCTGGACCACGTCGTCGACCTGGTCGATGCCGGCGGTCATCATCGTCGGCACCTGGCGGTACATGGGTTACTACATGCTGCTGTTCCTGGCCGGCCTGCAGACCATCCCGGCCCAGCTCTACGAGGCGGCCGAGACCGACGGCGCCACACCGTGGCAGCGGTTCGTGCACGTGACCCTCCCCGGGTTACGACACACCACCTTCTTCGTCACCGTGCTGCTCACCATCGAAAGTTTCAAGGTCTTCGACCTCATCCTCGTGATGACCGGCGGCGGACCGGGCCAGTCGACACTGGTGCTCTCGCAGTACATCTACCAGAAAGGCTTCGAGGAGAACCAGTTCGGCTACGCCTCGGCGGTCTCCATCGTCCTGTTCGCCATCTGCTTCGGCATCACGGTCATCCAGTTCATGGTCAACAAGCGGAGGAACAGCTGATGACCGCGACCGACCTCTCCCTGCCCACCCCGGCCGTCGCCGCGCCCGGCAACCGCAGCGCGCCCGGCCGGCCGGTCCGGTCCCGGGGCTGGCGGCTCGTCGGGTACGCCGCCCTCGTGCTCGCGGCGGCCGCGCTGCTGCTTCCGTTCTACTGGATGGTGGTGGCGTCGTTGAAGACCAACAGCGACGTCTTCACCATCCCGATCACCTGGCTCCCCGATCCCGTGGTGTGGCGAAACTACCTGGACATCTGGCAGCGCTCGGACATGACGACCTGGTTGGGAAACACGCTGCTGCTGTCGGTGGTCGTCAGCCTCCTGCAGGTGGTGACCGGCAGCTTCGCCGCCTACGGCTTCGCCCGGGTCCGCTTTCCCGGCCGTAACGCGCTCTTTCTGGCGTACGTCGGGACGATCGCGGTGCCCTGGCAGTCGTACATGATTCCGCAGTTCATCCTCATGTCGAAGTTGCAGTTGTCGAACACGCTGTGGTCGATCGTCGCGTTACAGGCGTTCGGCGCGTTCGGCGTGTTCCTGATGAAGCAGTTCTACGAGACGATCCCCGAGGAGCTGAGCGAGTCGGCGCGGGTGGACGGGCTCGGCGAGTTCGGCATCTACCGACGGATCATGCTGCCGCTGTCCCGACCGGCGCTGGCCAGCCTGGCCCTGCTGACGTTCGTGACCACCTGGAACGACTACCTCGGCCCGCTGATCTACCTGCGCAGTCCGGAGCTGCGCACCATCCAGTTGGGTCTGAACACCTTCATCTCCCAGTACAACGCCGAGTACGCGCTGATCATGACGGGCTCGGTGCTGTCCGTGTTGCCCGTCGCGGTCATCTTCCTGCTCGGCCAGCGCTACTTCATCGAGGGCATCGCCACGACCGGACTGAAGGGTTGAGGCCCATGCGTTCGCGCCACCACACCCTCACCGCCGTCTTCGACGGGGTCTACGTCGCGCTCGTCAGCAACCTGCTGCTGGTGCTCGGTTGCCTGCCCCTGGTGACGCTCGCGTTCACCACCGAGGCGGCGCGCTCCTGGCCGCTGTACGCGCTGACCGCCCCGCTCTGCGCGCCCGGGCTCTGTGCGGTCTTCGCGGTCATGTCCGCCTATTCGGCTGGCGACACCGGCGGCGTGCTGCGCACCTACGTTCGCGCCTGGCGGGCCACCGCCCGGCCGGCGATGCTCTGGACGGCGGCAGCCATGGCGGCCCTGGTCGTGCTCGCCGTCGACGCCCGCGCCGCCTGGGGCCACCGGGTCGGGGCACTCGCCCTGCCGGTGCTGGCGACCCTGATCGTCCTCACCGTCGCCACCACGCTGCTGGGGTTGGTGACCGTCGCCGAGCGACCCACCGCGCGGTTGCGTGAGGTGGCCCGCGCCTGCGGGTATCTGGCGGTGCGCCGGTGGTACCTCACCGCCGTGTCTCTGCTCGTCCTCGTGCTGCTCGCACGGATCCTGGCCGCCCGCCCCGCGATCGCGCTCGGCCTCGCCGCCGCGCCACTGCTCTACGTCGTGTGGGCCAACAGCCGCTTCACCCTGCGCGCCGCCCTCGACCCACCGGCGACCGCACCGCAGAGCACCTGAGCACCGCGTTCCGGCCACCGCGCCGGGACGCCGACAACCGCACCTGCCCGGCACCGGACCGTACCCACGAGGGAGAACAGCATCCATGACGGCGACCGACGTCCGTCCCAACTCCGACGCAGAAGCCACGGCGGCCGCGGTGGCCGCCGCGATCCGCACGGTCGACGCGAACATCGCCGCCTTCGGCGACCGGTACCCCGCCGACACCACCGCCGCCAACCGCTACCCGCTGCGGCCAGCGAGCGGAGGCCAGCCCGAGGGCGCCAACGTCGGCTGGACCACCAGCTTCTGGCCCGGGATGCTCTGGCTGGCACATGACCTGACCGGAGCGGAGCGCCACCAGCGGGCCGCGCTCTCCCACGTGGACAGTTTCGCGGCCCGGATCACCCGCGGCATCGACCTGGACACCCACGACCTCGGGTTCCTCTACACCCTCGCCTGCGTCACCCCGGCCCGCCGTACCGGTGACCCGCGGGCCCGAGGCGCGGCCCTCGCCGCCGCCGACCACCTGATGACGCGCGTCCTCGAACCCGCCGGAATCATCCAGGCCTGGGGCGACCTGAACGACCCCCGCCAACGTGGCCGCACGATCATCGACAGCCTCATGAACACGCCGCTGCTCTTCTGGGCCAGCCAGACCACCGGCGACGACCGCTACGCCGCCGCGGCCCGCCGGCACACCGCCCAGCTGCGTCGGCACATCCTGCGTCCGGACGGCACCACCTTCCACACCTTCTACTGGGACCCGGACAGCGGTGTGCCGCTCCGCGGGGAAACCGAACAGGGCCACTCCGACCACTCCTGCTGGGCGCGTGGGCAGGCATGGGGCATCTACGGGTTCAGCCTCAACCACCGGCACATCGGCGACCCGGCGCTGCTTGCCGCCGCGAGGACCTGCGCCGACCGCTTCCTCGCCCACCTGCCCGACGACCACGTCGCATACTGGGATCTGGAGTTCGGCGACGGCAGCGGCCAGGAGCGGGACAGCTCGGCCGCGGCCATCGCCGCCTGCGGCCTGGTCGAACTCGCCGACGGCCTCACCGACACGGCCAGCGCCGACCGGTACCGGACCGCCGCCGCGGAGATCCTGCGCTCGCTCATCGCCCGCTACTCCACCGGCGGCCACCCGGTCTCGAACGCGCTGATCCTGCACGGCGTGTACGACAAACCCAAGGGCATCGGCGTCGACGAGGGAACCCTGTGGGGCGACTACTTCTACCTGGAAGCCCTCACCCGCGCCACGATCCCTGGCTGGACCAGCCCCTGGTGACCACCGCGATCGACCCGCACCGTCCGCATCCTTCGAAAGGTGACCATGGACTACCGCTACCACTGCGCCATCCCCGCCGTCGACGGCCGGAACACGCTGCCCTTCAATCCCTGCCGGCTGCTGGACTTCACCCTGCTGCGGCTGTCGGCCGGCGAGTCCTGGACCGGCGAGTCCGGTGACCGGGAGATCCTGGCCGTCATCCTCGGTGGCACGGCCAGCTTCACCGTCGCCGGCCGCCACTTCCCACAGGTCGGTGGGCGTCCGGACGTCTTCTCCGGCAAGCCGCACTCGGTCTACCTCCCGGCCGGCTCCTCGGTGACAGTCGAGGCGGTCACCGACGTGGAGATCGCCCTCCCCAGCGCCCCCAGCGAGCTGAGCACCGACCCCTATGTCATCGCGCCGGAACAGGTCGTCAGCGGACGCTGGGGAGCGGCCAACTTCGGCCGCACCTACCACCAGATCCTCACCGAGATCTCCCAGCCGGACCTGCCCGCCCGCCGGCTCATCGTCGGCGAGACCTACACGCCCTCGGGCAACTGGAGCACCTACCCACCGCACCGGCACAGAATCGACGACCTGCCCGCCGAGGCCGCGCACGAGGAGATGTACTACTACCGCGTCAACCCGGCGGACGGGTTCGGTATCAGCCGGGTCTATACCGACGACGGGTACGAGGAGAACGTCACCATCCGCGAGCACGTGATGCAGATGATGCCCGAGGGGTACCACACCGTGGTCAGCGCGCCCGGCTACACCACCTATTTCCTGTGGTTCCTGGCCGGCACCCAGCGCACCCAGGGCGCCCGCGAAGACGCCGCGCTCGCCTGGGTGGGCCAGACCGTACCGACCCTGCGCAGCTTGGGCCTGTAGCGATGGAAAACGCCGATTCTCTTCCCACGTTGATTGGACACGTCATGAAGCGGAGCAGACTGTTCCACGGCCACGTATCGCGGAGCACCCGGTCGCCGCGCCGACTCCTGGTCGCGTTGGTGGCCGCGTTGACAGCGCTGGTGGGTGGGGTGGTGGTGGTGTCCGCGCCGGCCGCCGCCGCGACGAGTCAGTTTCGGGGGATGAACTGGGCGGTGTTGGGAGACAACTTCAGCACCGGTCCGTTGGTGGTGCAGGGTCTGAGTATGTCGGACAGCAACGCGACCGTGCGGGCCAAGGCCACCTCGTTGTATGACGACATGGCCGCCACGTTGGGGGTGAACACCGTTCGGTTGCCGGTCAACACGCACACCGTCGGCACCGTGTGGTGGGAGGCGTACCGGGGGGCGATCGACGCGGCGACCGCTCGGGGATTCAAGGTGATCCTGGCGTATTGGGAGGACGGGGCGGCCTCGGGCGGGCGGATCACGAACCTGGGGGCGTGGAACGCGATGTGGTCCACGGTGATCACGGCGTACGCATCGAATCCGAACGTGTACTTCGAGCCGATGAACGAGCCGCACGGCTACTCCTCGGCCGAGTGGCGGACCGTGGCGGCGAACTGGCTCACCGCGCACTCGGCGGCCCCGCCCGGGCGGGTGCTGATCGGGGGTACCGGGTTCAGTCAGGATCTGCGGGATCTGTGTACCGACAGCCGGTTCAGCGGCACGCTGCTCTCCTTCCACTACTACGCCTTCTTCTACGGCGCGATGACCTACGACGCGTTCCGCAGCCACATCCAGAACCGCCTGGGCTCATGCGCGGCGCGGGCGGTCGCGACCGAGTTCGGCGCGCCCATGAACGACGGCCGCAACTACGCCGACCCGAACAGCACCGACAACTTCGTGCGGTACATCCGGGCCATGGCCCAGGTCATGCGGGACAACCAGATGGGCGGCACCTACTGGCCCGCCCTGGGCGGCAAACCCGGCACCATCGGCTACGACTGGTACTCGATGTACGCGCTCAGCGGCGGCGGCACCGACCTCAACCTCACCGTTCGCAACACCTCCGGCGCCGACCGGCTGCGCTACGCCTGGGGCGACACCGTCGGCGGCGATCCCACCACGCCACCACCGAGCACCGGCACCACCTACCGCCTCGACGCCCGACACAGCGGCAAGACGATGACCGTCCAAGCGCCGGCCGCCGACAACGGCACCCGCATCGCCCAATACCCCTACACGGGCAGCCCCGCGCAACAGTGGCAGTTCCAGGACGCCGGCAGCGGCTACTGGCGCATCGTCAGCAAAAACAGCGGAAAATGCCTCGACATCGTCGGCGCCTCCACCGCCGACAACGCCGACCTGATCCAGTACACCTGCGGCACCGGCACCAACCAACAATTCCAGATGATCACCAACGGCAGCTACTTCCAACTCCGCGCCCGCCACAGCGGCAAATGCCTCGACGTCCCCGCCGCCTCGACCACCGACGGCACCATCATCAAGCAATACACCTGCAACAACGGCACCAACCAACAGTGGACGCGGACGACCGTCTGACAACCCACCCGGCAGCACCCCCGGCTCCGAGCTGTCGACCGGAGCCGGGGGTGCGTGCCGTCGCGACGACCTGCGCCACGGTCGTCGGGCGCTATCATCGGACGGCCGATCGGCCGGTCCTCACCCGGGAGTGTGCACGTGTTCCTGACGTCGGTGTCCCGCCGGGCCCGGTACGCGCTGACGGCCGCGTTGGTGGCCGTCACGGCTGCCGGTTGTGGCGACGGCAATGAGACGCAGCGATACGCCGACCACATACGGGTCGAGGGATTCACGCTGGTCAAGACCACGTACTCGAACGGCGAGGGTCAGTCCTATCTCGGGCCGGCCGGCGACGAGGTTCCGGTGGTCACCGCGCCCGGGCTCACCCTGAGCCCGGGTGGTACGGACCTGTCGTACCTGTTCTACGACTACCTGGCCACCGGCGAGGGCAGCGACGCGGACACCGGTGCCTGTCGGGTGACGGTGTACGAGATCCGGGACCGGACCAAGGCGGTGGCCTACCTCGATGACGACCTGAACAGCAGCCAACAGCAGGCGGTGCGCGACGGCACGTCCAGGATCGTGCACATCGACGTGCTCTGCGACGCGCAGGCCGACGTCTGAGCCGGTGCGGGTCGGCGGTTCGCCCGGCGGTTGTCCAGCTCCTGTCAAGTGCTCCTCAACTGGCGTTGCCTACAACTCCAGGTGCAGCGTTCTTCGCACCGCACAAAGGAGCCCTCATGGCCGACGTCACCCCACCGTCGTTCAGCGGCGTGCACCACGTCGCTTTCACCGTCCGAAACCTCGAGGCCAGCGTGGCCTGGTACCAGAAGGTCTTCCAGGCCACGCCCGCGGACGGCAAGCTCCCGCACTACGGGCGGGAGTGGACCGGGTACGCCGAGCTGGTCATCGATCCGCGTACCGGCTTCTCCATCGGTCTGCACCACAACGAGGGCAACCGGGGCGAGGAGTTCAACGAGGTCCGTACCGGCCTCGACCATTTCTCCCTCAACGTCGAGACGCGCGAGGGGCTTGAGGCCTGGTCCGCCTGGCTCGACAGCCTGGGCGTCGCGCACTCCGGCATCCAGACCGCGAGGGAGCCGTTCCGCTACTCGACCGTCGTCTTCCGGGACATCGACAACATCCAGCTCGAAGTTGTCGCCTTCGGCGTCTGAGCCGCCGGACCGTGGGTATGACCGCCGACGCGACGGACGGGGCGGTGCCGGCCCGATGATTCAAGGAGTGGAACATGACCAAGGTTCTGATGGTGTTGACCTCGCACGACCAGCTCGGTGACACCGGCCGCAAGACCGGGTTCTGGCTGGAGGAGCTGGCCACGCCCTACTACCGCTTCCGGGACGCCGGCTGGGAGGTGACGCTCGCCTCGCCGCAGGGCGGACGGGCGCCGCTGGACCCGAAGAGCGACGAGCCGGACTTCCAGACCGACCAGACCCGCCGGTTCACCGCGGACGCCGAGGCGGAACGCCAGCTGGGGGCGACGGTACGGCTCGACTCGGTCGCCGTCGCGGACTACGACACCGTCTTCTACCCGGGCGGCCACGGACCCCTGTGGGACCTCGCCGAGGACGACACGTCGATCAGGCTGATCGAGCAGGTCGTCGCGGCGGGCAAGCCGATCGCGCTGGTGTGCCACGCCCCGGGGGTGTTGCGGCACTGCGTGACGCCCGACGGCGAGCCTCTGGTGGCCGGCCGGCGGGTCACCGGCTTCACCGACAGCGAGGAGGAGTACATGGGCCTGACGAAGGTCGTGCCCTTCCTCGTCGAGGACGAGCTGGTCGCGAAGGGCGCCGACTTCTCCGGGGCGGGCAACTTCGAGCCGTACGTGGTGAGCGACGGGTTGCTCGTCACGGGCCAGAACCCGGCGTCCTCAGGGCCGGCGGCGGATCAGTTGATGTCCCTGGTGGGCCGTAGCGACGGGTAGCAGCCGTGACCTCCGTCCGGCGGGTGCCACCGCCCGCCGGACGGCGTCGTCGGGTGGCAACGCCGTCGGCGAAGTCAGCGGGACCGCACGGTGTGCACCGCGGAGACCGCACCGGCCCCCTCCCCGACGGCGGTCGCCACCCGCTTGGTGGAGCCGGAGCGGATGTCGCCCACCGCGAAGACGCGCGCGGAGCTGGTCTGGAACGGCAGCGGCGCGTCGTGCGTGCCGGGAGGCAGTCGGCTGTCGGTCAGCACGAAACCGCTGTCGTCCGTCGCGATGCCCGTCATCCATCCGGACTCCGGTTCGGCGCCGATGAAGCAGAACAGCCCTCGACAGTCCAACCGCGTGGGATCACCCTCCTTCGCCACGACGATCGCCGTCAGGGTGTCCTCTCCGTGCAGCTCCCGCAGGGTGCTGCCGGTGTGGACGGTGATCCTGGGATCGGCCCGGATCCGGTCGGTCAGGTACGCCGACATCTTGGCTCCGAGGTCGGCCGCGCGCACCACCAGGTGTACGGAGCAGCCGCGCGCGGCCAGGGAGAGCGCGGCCTGCCCGGCCGAATTGGCGCCGCCCAGCACGGCGACCGGCTGGGACTCGTACCCACGCACGTCCAGTTCGGTAGCCGCGTACCGGACGCAGCCGCTCTGCTCGAACTCCGCCCACCGCTCGATGTCGAGGCGTCGGTACCGCGCTCCGGTGGCCGCGATGACCGCGGACGTCCCGATCCGGGTGCCGTCCGCCAATTCCACGACCGGACGCCTCTGGTCGGAGACGTCGAGGCCGACCACCGCGCACGGCGCGTAGATCTGAACGCCGAACTTCAGCGCCTGGAGCATCGCCAGCCGGGCCAACTGCTCGCCGCTGACCCCCTCGGGGAAGCCGAGGTAGTTCTCGATGCGCGCGCTCTTGGCCGCCTGGCCGCCCAGGCCGGTGCCGTCCAGCAGCACCGTGACGAGACCCTCGGAGGCGGCGTACACCGCCGCGGCCAGCCCGGCCGGCCCGGCGCCGACCACGACCAGGTCGGGGTCGCGCGCCGTGGCGACGTAGGTCAGACCGAGGGCCTCGGCGACCGTGCCGGGAGTGGCGCGACGCAGTACGCGGTTGCTGGTGACCGCGACCGGAAGGTCGTCCGCGCCGACGTCCTCCGCCCGCAGGAGCGCCCGCCCGGGCAGCGACGCCGCGTCGAGCCAGGTGTGCGGGAGGAGCATCTGGTTCACGTACGTCCGCAGCTCCAGCGACTCGGCCACGTGCGGCCGACCGACGATCTCCAGGGCGTTGCCGGCCACGCCGCGCATGAGCTCGCGCCGGGCCCGGAAGGTCTCGATCAGCACGTCGGCGATGTCGACCTGGTCGGCGAGCACTCGGCGCAGCTCGGGGGCGGTGATCCGGACGACCGTCCCGGCCGTCACGACGCGGACCGTGAGGAACACCTGCTGCCCGGTCAGCAGGCTCAGTTCGCCGAGGAACTCGCCCGGTCCACGCCGGTAGATCAGCCGTTCGGGCTCCAGCGCCGTCGCGTTGCGGACCGCCTCGGCAGTCGCCGTACGCAGCAGGAAGAAGTCGTAGGTGCTGTCCCCGGCGGCGTACAGGTGTTGGCCCTGACGCACCTCCTCCTCGGCGCCGTAGCTGGCGAGGCGGTCGAACTGCTCCGCGTCGAGGACAGGACCGTCGGCGTCTCGGGTGCTCACAGTCGAACGGTAGGTGCCCCGTGTTGACGAGGAGTGGATCGGCACTGAGTTCGCCGCGTCGTGTCACTCACCTCGGGCCGTGTTCATGGCCGGGGCGCCGCAGCCGCGACGGTTCGCCGGGGCCGACCGACGGTGGTGAGGTAGAGGACCAGGCCGGCGCTGGTGAGGACGAATCCCGCCCACACCGTGGAGAGGGTTCCCCAGCCGACGCCAAGGGCGACGGCGCCGCCGATCGCGCCGAGCGAGTTGGCGAGGTTGAGGGCGGCCAGGTTGAGCGCGCCCATCAGGGTCGGCGCGTCGGGTGCGAACTGGGTCAGCCGTACCTGGATGGCGGGAATGGCGAACATCATGGTCGCGCCGACGCCGAACAGCGCCGGCATGAGGATCAGAATCTCCCGGCCGGCGAGCCCGATGGCCACGAGCAGCACGAGGACGTAGCTGAACCCGTAGATCAGCGGTCCCGTGCCGGTCCGTAGCGCGCGACCGCCCCGGCCTGCCGTCGTGGTCGGCGGCGCGACCGCCGAAGTAGTTCCCGAACGCCATGCCGAGGCCGAAAACGGCCAGGGCGACCGGAATCAGCGACGTGCTCTCCCGTGCCGCGTCGGTGACGAACGGCCCGATGAAGGTGTAGACGGCGAAGATGCTGGAGATGCCGAGCGCCGCGACCGCGACCATGAGCCAGACCTCGCGTCGCCGGAGGGCGGCGAGTTCGTGCGCCACCGCGCCGCCGTGCAGGTCGTCGGTGCGCGGCAGCCACCCCAGGAGCGCCGCGCCGGCCAGCAGCCCCAGGCCGACCACGGTCCAGTAGGTCGCCCGCCACCCGGCCTGCTGGCCGACGAGGGTGCCGAGCGGCGAGCCGAGGATGGTGGCCACCGTCAGGCCGCCCATCACGGTGGCGAAGGCCCGGCCACCCTTGCCGGGACCGTAGACGTACGCGGCGACGACCGCCCCCGCGCCGAAGAACGCGCCCTGCACGCTTCCCGTGATGAAGCGGAAGACGACGAGGGTCGCGATGTTCGGGGCCAGGCCGGACAGGACGTTGCCGACCAGGAACAACGTGATCAGACCCAGCAGGAGGGTACGGCGGTTGGCGCGCGCCGCGAGAAGCGTGATCGCCGGTGAGCCGATCATGACGCCGAAGGCGTAGGCGCTGATCGCGTACGTCGCGACCGGGATGGACGCGCCCAGGTCCGCGGCGAAGAGTTGCAGGATCCCGTTGCTGCCGAACTCGCCGGTGCCGATGGCGAAGGTGCCCAGCGCCAGCGCGAGGAGGGTCAGTGCCGGGCGGGGACCAGGCCGAGCGGCGGTAGCCCGCTGCGCTGGAGCGTTCTGCTGGGGTTCGTCCGGATCGCCGTGGACGTCGGGATGCGCCGGCTGGAGCCGGGTGCTGTTCTCTGACGTGGTCATGGAGCCTTGTCCTCGCGCAGGGATGTCGTGCGGGGACATCCTGACGTCAGCCAGTTGACAGTTTCTGACGTTTGTCGGACCGGGCGGATGTCCTCGCGTCCTGGGCGAGCAGCAGGAGCGCGGCCAGCGTCAGCAGTCCACCGACGAGCGCGAGCACGCGCGCCCCCGACGTGGGCAGGAGGGCGCCGCCGAGCAGCGATCCGCCGGCGATGCCGACGTTGAAGGCGGTGCTGACGCCGGCCGACGCGATGTCGGTGCTGCCGGGAGCCAGGTGCAGCATCCGGTTCTGCACGGCGGACGCGAACGCCGCGTAGGCGAGGCCGAGCCCGGCGAGGAACGCGACCGCGCCGGGTCGGAGCACGCCGAGTCCGTACATGCCGAACAGCGCGGCCGTACCGATGCCCAGCGGCGTCAGCAGCGAGGCGATCGGCCGGGCGTCCAGGGTCCGGGCCGAGAGCAGGGTGCCGACGACGGCCGCGACACCGGCGGTGAACAGCAGCGGCGTCAGGGCCGCGTCGGTGAAGCCGCTGACGTCCAGCAGGAACGGTGCGATGTAGGTCTGCAGGGTCAGGAAGCCGCCGACGCCGAGGGCGGTGGCGGTCAGCAGCACGGCGAAGCGCCGCCCGTCCGGTGCGGTGCCCCGGGCCGCGCCGCCAGCGTCCGGCGGGTACGTGGGCACCAGGACGAGCACCGCGGTGGCGATCACCAGACCGATCCCCGCCAGCGCCGCGAACGACGCGCGCCAACCTGCCTGCTGACCGATCCAGGTGCCGAGGGGTACGCCGAGCACCGGCGCGAGCGTCACTCCGGCCCCGAACAGCGCCACCACCCGGCCCCGCACCGCGAGGGGGAAGGGCCCGATCACCGTCGCCGTGGCGATGGACCAGAACAGCGCCTGGGCCACAGCGGTCACGAGCCGGGCGCCGGCCAGCATGGCGTACGTGTGCGCGAGCGCGGCGGTGCCGTTCGCGGCGGCGAACAGGAACATCGTCACGCCGAGCAGGTGTCGACGGGGGATTCGCCGGGTCAGCCGGGCCAGCGGGACGGACGCCAGCACGACCACGACGGCGTACCCGCTGACCAGCAGACCCACCCGCGAGTGGGACCGGTCGAGGTCGACCGCGATGTGGGTCAGCAGGCCGACCGGCAGCAGCTCGGTCGTGACGAACGCGAACGCGGCCAGGGAGAGCGTGACGAGGACGGCCCTGGCCCTGGACGGCGACACCTGGGGCGTCACCGTCGGGGCCACCGTCCGGTGGGCGCTTGACGGTGGAGACCGCGCCGATATAATTCATCGAACCGGGATGTCATCAGATGAGGAAACTCCTCCGTTCGGCACGTACATACCCGTCGAGTCGAGCCGGCCCGCCGTTCGAGCAGCGTGGAGGCCTTGTGTCCACTATAGATTCGCCGCTGGCGGCTGTCCGGCACGATCTGCCCGCGCACGGCACGGGCTGGGTCGACGACGTCCTGCTGGCCGGGCCGGGCAACGAGACCTGCCTCGTCCTCGGCATGCCGATCACGCGGGCGCAACTGCGCGCCGAGGTGGCCTCCCGGCAGGCCCGGCTCACCGACGCCGGGCTGCGTCCGGGCGGCGCGATAGCGCTGCGACTGCCCTCCTCGCTGGCGTACGTGGCCAACCTGCTCGCCGCCTGGCGGATCGGGGCCCAGGTGACGCTGCTCGACCACCGGCTGTCGCGCGGCGAGGTCGAGCGGGCACTCGAACGGGTCGGCGCACAGTTCCTCGTCCAACCCGTCGACGCCGTGCTCCCGCCCCTGCGCGGCTTCGTGACCGTCGACGAGACGGTCATCGCACGCCCGGCCGGTCGGCCGGCGTCGACGCCGCACGCCCTCATCCAGCTGAGCTCCGGGTCCACCGGCCCGTCGAAGGTCATCGGCCGCACCGTCGACGACCTCGTCGCCGAGATCGAGCGCTACACGCTCACCGACGGCGTGCCCCGCCCCGGCGAGCGGCTCGTGCTGCTCGCGTCGATGGCGCACGTGCTCGGCCTGGTCGGCGGCCTGCTCTACGCCCTGCACGCCCGCGTCACGCTCACGCTGCCGGAGCGGATGACGGTGGGCGGCGTGCTGGGCGTCATCGCGGGGGACTCCACGCCGACCACGGTGATCGGCGTGCCCGTCCACCTCGAAATGCTGATGGCCGGCCGTCCCGCCGGGCCGTTGCCGCAGTTCGTACGGATGACCACGGCGGGCGAGCTGGTCCGGCCCGGCGTTCCCGAGCGCTTCGCGGAGTGCTACGACACCGTGTTGGGCAACATGTACGGGATGACCGAGGTCGGCGTCATCGCCACCGACCTGTTCGGCGCGCACCGGCCCGGGGTACGCCCGGCGCCCGGGATCGACGTACGGGTCGTCGACGGTGAGCTGCAGGTCCGTCGGCCGGTCACCCCGTACGTGGGGCTCGTCGACGAGAGTCGCTGGTCCGACGGCTGGCTACGCACCCGTGACGCCGCCACGCTCGACCCCGCCACGGGGCTGGTCACGATCCGCGGTCGCCTCGACTCGCAGGTGTCCATCGGGGGCCTCAAGGTCGACCTCACCGAAGTCGAACAGGCCATCCTCGACCTGCCCGGCGTCACCGAGGTGGTCGTGACGTTCGACGGCGGCGCCATCGAGGCGTACACGGCCGTCGACCAGCCGTTGACCGGCCGTGAGCTGGACGCCGCGTTGGAGGACGTCCTGGCCCCGTACAAGCGACCGCTGCGGTGGCAGATCCTGGAACGGCTGCCGCGTACGTCCAGCGGCAAGCTGGTCCGCGACGTCGCCGTGTTGCGTCGGGCGTCGGCCGAGCCGACGTCGTCATGATGCCCCGGGACGGGACGTGGGTGGCGCGGCGGCCGACCGGCCGTCATGACGCGGGCGCCTCCGGTGGGTCGACGAGCAGTCCGATGCCACCGGTGTCGCCCTGGTCCGGTCGGTCCTGTCCGGCGACGGCCAGCACCAGGCCCTCGGGGAGGAGGCCGCAGGCCACCTCGGCCCGGCTACCGGGCACGGGGCGCAACGGCAGCGACCCCGGCGGATCCGGCCAGACTGGCGGCAGCACCAGCGGCTGCCGCAGGCCGCCGCCGCGCAGGCCGGTGCCGCGCGCCTTGCCGATGGCCTCCTTCTGGGTCCACAGCCAGAGGAACGCGCTGGTGTGCAGCGCCTCCGGCTGGTCGGTCAGCCAGTCGGCGTCGGCCGGCGCCATCCAGCGTCGAGCCAACGCCGCGCCGGGCAGCGCGCGTTCGCGCTCGACGTCCACGCCGACCGGAGTCACCGCGGAGACAGCCACCGCCACCACGCCGCGCCCGTGGCTGATGCTCGCGTGCAGCCCGCGTGCCGCGCCGGTGAGCCTCGGCCGGCCGGTCTGGTCCCGTGCCACGCCAACGTTGGCGGCCGGCACGCCGAGCAGGTCGGCAGCGGTGCTGACCAGATGCTCCGACGCCCGGCCCCTGGGGTCGCCGGTGATCGTCGCAATCCGCACCACGACCCATTCCATGGGAGGAGTCAAGCAATGTCAGATGAGGTTCGCCAGTCCATCGTCGATGCGCTGGCCCAGATGAACTACGACGTCGACGACGTCACCGGCGACACGGTGCTCGGCCCCGCCGGGCTGGACCTGGAGTCGCTGGCCGTCGCCGAACTCGCGGTCCGCGTCGAGGACACCTTCGGCGTCAAGTTCACCGACGAGGAGTTGGAGAAGCTGGCCGACTACACGCTCGACCGGTTCGCCGCCGAGGTGGCCGGGCGCGCGGAGCCAGCGCGGAGCGCCCCCGTCGCACCGGCCACCTCGGCGGAGTGAGGGTGGGCGACAGCGATCGCCGCGACGAGATCCTGTCGATCCTCGCCGACGTGGGCTACCGGAGTGTCGACGCCTCGCGTGAGCGCATCGACTCGCTGGAGCTCGCCCGGCTGGTCTACGAGATAGAGCGGCGCTACGGCCTCGACCTCGACCTCGACGACGACGAGCTGGCGGCGATGTCCACGGTGACCGGTGCGGCGGAGATCCTCAGTCGTCTTACCCTGACGGCGGCGGAGTCGGAGTGACCCGCTCGACTGTCGTGGTCACCGGACTGGGCCTCCTGACGGCCCACGGCCGCGGCCCCGCGCCGCTGCTGGCGGCGGTGCTGGCCGGGAAGCCCGCGTTCGGCGAGGTCCGTCGCTTCGACCCGGGCCGTAGCCGGGTACGAGCGGCGGCCACCCTCGCCGACACCGAAGACCTGGCCGCCGAGGTGGTCGCCGTCGTGGCGGACGCCTGCGACGACGCCGGGTTGGCACACCGGCGCGGCGAGTGCGCGCTGTACTTCGCCACCGGCACGGGCACCAGCGTGGTCCGCGCCGGAGGATCGGGCAACGGGCCGGCCGTGTTGGCCGCCACCGTGGCCCGGCGAACCGGCCTCGGCGGCGTCGCGCGGGTCTACACGTCGGCGTGTGTGGCGGGCAGCACTGCGCTGGCCGAGGCCGCCTCGATGATCGCCCGGGGTCGGTGCGAGCGGGCCGTGGTCGCCGGGGGCTTCCTCGTCGACGCCGACCACCAGGCCCTCTTCGACGCCGGCCGGGCCCTGGCCGACGACGGCGCCGTCCGCCCGTTCAGCAACGGCCGGCGCGGCATGCTGCTGGGCGACGCGGTCGTCGCCGTGGTGCTGGAGTCGGCGGCCGCCGCCCAGGGACGGGGCGGTCGGGTGCGGTCCCGGCTGGCCGGCTGGGCCCGGGCCGGCGACGCCTACCACGTCTGCCAGCCCGATCCGGGTGGCGCCGGGATGGGCTCGGCCATCCGCGCCGGCCTGGCCCGGGCCGGCGTGACGCCGCAGGAGTTGGCGTACGTTAACGCCAACGGCACCGGCACGACACGTGCCGACGCGGCCGAGAGCAGCGCGTTGCGCGTCGGCCTCGGCACGGCGGTCGAGTCGGTGGCGGTGAGCTCGACCAAGTCCGTGCACGGGCATGCCCTGGAGGCGTCCGGCCTGCTGGAGTTCGCGGTCACCGCGCTGGCCCTCGACGCCGGCCGGTTGCCGGTCAATGCCGGCTTCATCGAGGCGGACCCGCAGTGCCCGGTACGGGTGGTGCGCGAGCCCGGCCCGATGGTCGGCCGGTACGCCCTGAGCTGCAACTTCGCGTTCGGTGGCGCCAACACCGCTCTGGTGCTGGGGGCGGTGTGACCGGCCTCGACACCGCTTCAGGCGCGGTCCGTGAGCTGGCCCGCGCGGCGTGGCCCGAGCCCGGCGACGCCGGCCGGCCACCCGCGGTCCGCGGGTTCGTCGCCTCGCCGTTCCCCCCGCTCGTCGTGGCCGTCGCCAGCCGCTGCCTGCGACGGCGCGCCGGCGCGGGTGCCCACGGGCCGACCGCCGTCGTCCTGGTCAGCGCGTACGCCGACCAGGCCACCGCGGCGGCCATCGCCGGGGAGGTGGACGGTGGCCGGCGGGTGTCGCCGATGTACTTCTTCCAATCCGTGCCGAACTCGGTCCTCGGCCACGTCGCCACCGAGTGGGCCCTGACCGGACCGGTCGTGTCGCTCAGCCCGAGCGGCGATCCGTTCGGCGAGGGCCGGGCGGTGGCGGAGGGCCTGTTCGCCGACGGGGACGCGGCGGAGGCGCTGGTGATCGTCGTCGAGCACGACACCGACCCGGCCCAGCCCACCGGCGCGACGGCCCTGCTGCTCACGCCGGACCACGAGATGACCAGGCCGCCGACCGGCGGCGGACAAGGCGGTTGACATGACCGGATCGACCCGACCCTCGGCCACCATCACCGGTATGGGGCTGGTGACGCCCGTCGGGCGGGGGGTAACGGACTTCTTCGCGGCGATCTGCAACGGGCGCTCCGGGCTGGTGCGCCCGCCCGAGGGGCACGGCGCGGCCGCCGCCACGGAGGTGGTCGGGATCGCCCCGGACATCGACCCCACCACCGTGTTGCCGCCCAACGAGGTGCTGGCCGCCGACCGGTTCCTGATCATGGGTCTGGCCGCCGCCGACGACGCGATGCGTGACGCCGGCCTGGAGGTCGGCCGCGACGTCGACCCACTGCGGGTCGCCGTGGTCGTCTCCAGTGGCGCGGGTGGCCTCACCACCTACGAGGCGCAGGCCAAGGCCCGCGTGGAGCGCGGCCGCACCGCCGTGAGCGCGTACCTCTATCCGGGTTTCCTCCCCAACATGGCCGCCGCGCGCATTGCCATCAGGTACGGCATCCAGGGCTACAGCTCGTGCATCGCGACCGCCTGCGCGGCCAGCGCGCACGCCGTGGCGGAGGCGCTGCGACTCATCCGGTCCGGCGACGCGGACGTGGTCGTGTGCGGTGGGGCGGAGTCACCGCTCGGGCCGACCGGCACCGCCGGTTTCGCCAACGCGCGGGCGCTCGCCACCGGCTGGTCCGACCCGACGCAGGCGAGCCGCCCGTTCGACCGGCGACGCAACGGCTTCGTGCTCGGCGAGGGCGCCGGGATCCTGGTCGTCGAGCGCGCCGAGCACGCGGACGCGCGCGGGGTTGCCGGCTACGCCGACATCATCGGGTGGGGCGCCACCACCGACGCCTTCCACCCCACGTCGCCGCGGGCGGACGGCGCCGGCGCCGCGCAGAGCATGCGCCGGGCGGTCGCCGACGCCGGCGTCGCGCCCACCGACGTCGACTACATCAACGCCCACGGCACGAGCACCAAACGGGGCGACCTGGCCGAGACCCGCGCCGTCCACAGCGCATTCGGTACGCACGCCCCGGCGGTCAGCTCCACCAAGGGCGTGACCGGGCACCTGCTGGGCAGCGCCGGAGCCGTCGAGGCGGCGGCGACGGCCCTGGCGGTCACCTACGGGATGCTGCCGCCGACCAACAACCTGGACGATCCGGACCCGGCCTGCGACCTCGACCACGTGCGGGGTCAGGCGCGTCCGGTCCGGCCCCGCGCGGTCCTGTCCAACTCCTTCGCGTTCGGCGGACACAACGTCAGCCTGATGTTCGGTCCGCCCTCCACGGCGCGGGTCCGGGAGGCGGACCCGGCGGCGGCGGTCACCACCACGGATCAACGATGAGAGGAGCGCGATGACAACGACGGAATTCACGCTGACCGACGAGGAGCGGGCCGCGCTGCCCACCGACGAGGACGTCCGGTCGTACGCCGAGCGGGGCTGGTACCTCAGCCAGAAGCTGCTCACCGACGACGAGGTGGACACGCTCGTCGAGGCCACCGAGCGGTTCTACGCGGGTCACCGCGACCGGCGGTTGCCCCGGCGGCCGGCGAAGCTGGCCTACTGGGAGCCGGAACACGGCGACGTGCAGCGACACAACGACTACGTGCACTACGAGAGCGACGAGGTCGCCGCGATCCTGCGCAAGCCGATCATCGGCGCGGTCGCGGCGCGGCTGGCGGAGGCGGCCGAGATCCGGGTGTTCCAGAGCACCTTGATCCTCAAGCCGCCGAGCCCCGGCGAGCCGACCAACATCGTGCCCTGGCACTTCGACCGTCACTACTGGCAGACCTGCACCTCCGAGCGGATGCTGACCGCCTTCATCCCGATGCACGAGTGCACCGAGGAGATGGGCACGATCACGATGGTCGACGGCAGCCACACCTGGAAGGAGGTCGGGGGCGACGACAAGACCACGCGGCACTTCGCCGAGCGCGACCGTTCCGAGCTGGAGGATCTGCTCGTCAACAACGCCGAGTACAACGGCGCGCAGGTCAACAAGATCCCGATGCACATCCCCAAGGGCCACATGAGCTTCCACCACTGCCGTACGTACCACGGCAGTGGGGCCAACCGGAGTCCGCGCGCCCGGCGCGCCATCTCTCTGCACCTGCAGGACGGCGACAACCGCTACCGGCGGTTCCACCGCTCCGACGGCGACCTCGTCGTCTACAACCACGATTCCCTGGTACGCCGTGACGAGGCGGGTCTGCCCGACTACAGCGACCCGCAGTTCTGCCCGGTTCTCTGGCGCTCCTCGAACCCGCAGAGCGAGACGGCATGACCGTTGGCACGCCCCGGCCCGTGGCAGTCGCACGGGACCGGGGCGACAGCCGGCGCGATCCGCTGCTGTGGCCGGAGGAGTGCCTCTTCGCGGTGGCCCTCACCCTCGTCGCCGCGCTCGCCCTCGTCACCGGCGCGGTCTCCTGGGCGATGATCGCCGCGTCGACCGTGCTGGTCGGCGCGCTGATCGCCGGGTTCGCGCTGTCCCGGCGCCGCCGCGCCGCCGCGTCGGGGCCGGCGGTGCTCGACGCGCGGGTGGGCGGCCCGGCGAGGGTGGCCAGGTTCGTCGGCGGGGTCGCCCGGACGGCGGTGCCGTTCCTGTCCTGCCTGGTGATCTACTCAAGTCTGCGCGACATCACCCCGGAGCTGGACTTTCCGCTCGTCGATCCCGCGTTGATCGAGTTCGACCGCGCGGTCTTCGGCGGCGACGTCAGCCGTTGGCTCAACGACACCCTCGGCTCACCCGCGTTGACGCTGTTCATGGCGATCTGCTACCTGAGCTACGGCCTCTCCCAGGGGGCGTACGCCATCTTTTCGTACGTGCGGGGCCATGTGCGCGAGTACCACGACTTCGCGCTCGCGATCTCCATCACCGCGGTGGTCGGCTACTCCGGCTACGTGCTGGTGCCGGGGGTGGGTCCGCACATCTACCAGACCGACGTCTACGCCGACCCGCTCCCCGGCCACGAGGGATCGATCGGCGGCGCGCTGGACGCCATCACCGCCGTCCAGGGACCGGCGCGGGATCTCTTTCCCAGCCTGCACACCGCCATGACGGTGGTGCTGATGGTGTATCTGTGGCGCGACGCCCGTCGCCTGTTCTGGTGGTACCTGCCGATCGGCCTGGGGCTGCTGCTGTCCACGTTGTACCTGCGCAAGCACTACGCCGTCGACCTGCTGGCCGGGACAGTTCTCGCGGTGCTGGCCGTAGTGGTGGCCGGGCGGGTCAACCGCTGGTGGTACCGGCCCCGGATCGACCCACCCGCCGAAGCAGCTCGGTCATCCGCGCCGTAACGGCGTCGACGACCTGCGGGTGATCGAGGATGAAGTGCCCGCCGTCCACGACGGTCAGGTCGAAGCGTTCCGCCGTCTCCTGCTGCCAGGCCAGCGCGCCCGCCGCGTCGGCCATCCGATCGTGGCGGCCCACCAGGGCGGCGATCGGACACCCCAACGCCGTCCGGGGTGGGCGGGCGTAGGTCTCCGCCAGCCGCAGGTCGGTCCGCAGCACCGGCAGGGCGAGCCGTATCAGCGCCGGTTCGGCGAGGACCTCGGCCGGGGTGCCGCCGAGACGTCCCAGCGACTCGATCAGCCGGTCGTCGTCCAACGCGTGCAGAGGGCGGTGGGCGAGACCGGCGGCGGGCCCGTTGCGTCCCGCGACGATCACCAGCTCGGGGCCCGGGCCGGTGTGCGCCAGCGTCGCCGCCACCTCGTACGCCAGCAGCGCGCCGAAGCTCTGCCCGGCCAGGGCGTACGGACCCGACAGGCGGTCGCGCACCGCGTCGCACGCGGCGGTCACCAGCCGGGGCCAGTCGTCGATCGCCGGTTCCTGTCGGCGGGTGCCGTGGCCGGGCAGCTCCACCGGCTCGACGACCACTCCGGCCGGCAGCCACCGCCTCCACCTGGTGAAATGCGACGCTGAGCCACCGGCGGCCGGGAAGCCGAACACCGTCAACGACGGTGGACCTGAACGCCCGTTATCCCGTGCTTCTTCGGCAACCAGGACGTGATCTATCAGCATTGACATCTCGCTTCTCGTCCGATGTACTTCAACGTACAGGGAAATCATCAGGCGGGGAATGGCCGCTACAGTTCACCGAACGGATGCGCGTGGGGGGTGCCGTGGGGATGCGCCGCGACCGTCGCTCAGCCGCCAGGGCAGGTGCCACCGACATCGCGGTGGTAGGCGTCGGTTGCCGGTTCCCCGGCGGAGTGGACGACCTCGACTCGCTGTGGCGCGTCCTGGACGAGGGGCGTGACGTCACCGGCCCCGTCCCGGCCGGGCGACCCGGCGCCGCCTCGCTCGACACGGTCGGCACCGGCGGGTTCCTGCCCGACATCGACCTGTTCGACGCCGAGTTCTTCGGCGTCTCACCCCACGAGGCGCGCGAGATGGACCCGCAGCAGCGGCTCCTGCTGACGCTCGCCTGGCGTGCCATGGAGCACAGCGGTGTGCCGCTGTCAGCCTGGGCGGGCAGCAACACCGGGGTCTACTTCGGCATCCTGGCGATGGACTACGCCGTCCTGCACGCCCGCACCCTCGGCGTCGACCACGTGGGGGCGCACTACGCCAGCGGCAAGGAATTCAGCTTCGGGTCAGGCCGGGTCGCGTACACGTTCGGTCTGAACGGGCCGTGCATGACCCTGACCGCCGCCTGCGCGTCGTCGCTGCTGGCGGTGCACCTCGCCGCGCGTGCCCTGGCGGCGGGCGACTGCGACACCGCGCTGGCCGGTGGGGTCAACCTGATGGTCGGTCCGGAGCTGACCCTCTACATGCGACGTATCCAGGCGCTGTCACCGCAAGGGCTCTGCCGCCCGTTCGACGCGGACGCCGACGGCGTGGTGCGCGGCGAGGGCGGCGCGGTCGTCGTCCTCAAGAGGTACGCGGACGCCGTCGCCGACGGCGACCAGATCTGGGGCGTGATCAAGGGAAGCGCGACGAACCACGACGGCCGCAGCGCCGGCCTGACCGCGCCCAACGCCCTGGCCCAGGAGCAGTTGCTGCGCAACGCGCTCCGCGACGCCGACGTGTCGCCCGCCGACATCGAGTACGTCGAGGCGCACAGCACCGGCACGCCGCTGGGTGACCCGATCGAGCTCAGCGCGTTGGCAGCGGTCTTCGGTCCCGAACGTGCGCCGGAGCGCCCGCTGCTCGTCGGCTCGCACAAGGCCAACTTCGGCCACCTCGACTCCGCCGCCGGCATCCTCGGCCTGCTCAAGGGCCTGCTGGTCGCGCGTAGCGGGGTGGTGCCGCCGCAGATCAAGCTGGCGCAGCCGACGCCACGGTTCGGCTGGTCCGGTTCCGGGTTGGCGGTCCCCACCACCCGCACGGTGTTGCCCAACGCACCCCATCGCCTCACCGGCGTCAGCGCGTTCGGTCTGTCCGGCAGCAACGTGCACGTCGTGCTCGCCGCGCCCCCAAAGGAGCGCGCCGCGCAGCCGCCGGCGCCCGTGTCGTGGCCGGTGCTGGTGCTGTCCGGCCCCTCCGGGTCGGCGCTGGCCGACCAGGTCACCCGGCACGCGGCACTGCTCGACGACCCCGCGACGGCGGAGCCCGACCAGCTCGGCGACCTGTTGTTCAGCACCGGTGCCCGGCGTAGCCACCACACGCACCGGCTCGCTCTGACCGGCGCGAGCGCCGCCGACCTGCGCGGCGCGTTGGCCGGTCACCAGGCCGGCGAGAGGTCCGCCAACGCGGTCAGCGGCGAACTGCTGCACGACGGTCCGGCGTACGTGGTGCAGGTGTTCTCCGGCCAGGGCTCGCAGTACCCCGGCATGGGTCTCGACCTCTACCGCGCCGACCCGACGATGCGCGCCACGCTCGACGAATGCGACGCGTTGACCCGGCGGATCGCCGGGTGGTCGCTGCTGGAGGAGCTGGGTCGCCGCACCGGCAGCCGGTTGTCCGAGACCCGGTTCGCCCAACCGGCGATCTTCGCGATCCAGATCGGGCTCTCCCGGCTCTGGGCCCGGTGGGGTGTTCCGCCGGACTCGGTCGTCGGCCACAGCATGGGGGAGGTCGCCGCGGCCTGCGCGGCCGGCGCGCTGCCGCTGGAAGACGCGCTGCGGGTCATCGTGCTGCGGGGAGAGCTGTTGCAGCCGGCGTCCGGCAGCGGACGGATGGCCGCCATCGCGCTCTCCGCCGACGAGGTCACCGCCACCATCGGCCGGTACGCCGAGGTGGTGATCGCCGCGGTCAACGGGCCTCGCTCGGTCGTGGTCGCCGGCCCGACGGTCGCCGTGGACCGGCTGCTGGCCGACCTGACCGCCGCCGGGGTGCGGTGCGTGCCGCTGGCCGGCGACTACGCGTTCCACAGTCCGGCGGTCGCGGCGTACGGCGACGAGTTGGAGCGCCGGCTCGACGGCCTGACACCGGCCGAGCCGCGTGTGCCGATGCTGTCCAGCGTCGACCCGAGCGGCGTCGTACCGGAGTTCGGGCCGGCCTACTGGGGCCGCAACGTGCGCGAGCCCGTGCTGTTCTGGCCGGCGATCGACCGGCTGCTGTCCCGGCGGCCGGCGGTCTTCGTGGAGCTGGGTCCGCATCCGGTCCTGACCGGGCCGCTGGCGGCGTCACTCGTGGCCCGCTCCCGTCGTGGCGCGGCGATCGGCAGCCTGGCGCGGGGCCGACCGCCGGTGGAGACCCTGACCCGAGCCCTCGCCGAGGCGTACACCGCCGGTGTCGCGGTGGACTGGGCAGCGGTGTACGGCGAGGGTCGGCGGTACCGGCCGCTGCCGCCGGTCCGGCTCTCCGAGGAGCGGTACTGGCTGCCGACCCCCGAGTCCGTCGCCCTGCCCGCACCGCAGGCGGTGGGGACGGATCCCGTCGGCTCCGCGCACGGCGTCGCCGGCGTGGCGCTGGGCGAGCTGCGGGCCGAGGTGCGCCTCATCGCGCCGGACGGCACCGTCGTGCAGACGTTGGCCGGTGTCGGTGTGCCGACGACCGCCGCGCCCAACGGTGCCGGTGGCCGGGGTGGCGAGGGTGTCGGCGAGCGACGCGGCACCGGTGCGGCCGCCAACGGCGCCGGTGTCGGCGGTACGACCGTCAACGGTGTCGCCGGCGGGGGCGGTGTCGGCGGCGCGACGGCCAACGGCGCGACTGCCAACGGCGCGACTGCCGGCGGTACGGATGCCGCGGGCGCGGGTGTCGGCGGTGGCGGGAGCGGCATCGGCGGCCGTGACGGCACCAACGGGGCCGGCGCCCGCGCTCGCACCCCGGTGGAGCGGGAGCGGATCGCCGCCCTGGTCAACGATGCCGTCGCCGAGGCCCTCGGCTACGAGCCCGGCCGCCGTCTGGCGCGCGGGCGCGGCTTCTTTGAGCTGGGCATGGACTCGCTAGCCCTGGTCGCGCTCGTCAGCCGGCTCGAACGCGAGCTGGGCGCTGTCCTCGGGGCTGCCGTCGGCATCGAGCACCCGACCATCGACGCTCTCACCGACCACCTTGTCGCCGAGGCACTCCCGGCCGGGCCGCCGCCTCCCGCCGAGTCAACAGAGCCGGCGCGCCCGGTTGAGCCGCCCCGCCAGGCTGCGTCACCGCCGATCGCCGCGGCGGCGGCTGTTCCGGTCGCGTCGGTCGTACGCGGGCCGGCCGAGCCGGTGGCCATCGTGGGCATCGGTTGCCGGCTGCCGCGGGCCGACGGTCCCGAGCAGTTCTGGCGGCTGCTGTCCGACGGGGTCGACGCCACCGGCGACGTGCCGGCGGACCGGTGGGACGCCGAGGCGCTGCTCGGCGCCGGTCCCGGCGCCCCCGGCACCGTGGTCACCCGCCGTGGTGGTTTCCTGGACCGGGTCGACCTGTTCGACAACGCGTTCTTCCGGATCTCGGCCCGGGAGGCCCGGGCCATGGACCCGCAGCAGCGCCTCTTCCTGGAGGTGGCCTGGGAAGCGCTCGAGGACGCCGGGGTCACGCGGGAGCACCGGCGATCCGCCCGGGTCGGCGTTTTCGTCGGCATGAACACCACCGACTACCAGCAACTGCTCACCCGGCGGGCCCGGGACGTCGACCTCTACTACGGCACGGGCAACTCCTTCAGCGGCACGGCCGGCCGGTTGTCGTACTTCCTGGACGTTCGCGGCCCCAGTCTGGCGATCGACACGGCCTGCTCGTCGTCGCTGGTCGCGGTGCACCTGGCCGTGCAGAGCCTGCGCGCCGGGGAGGCCGACGTCGCGCTCGCCGGCGGGGTGAACGTGATGGTGAGGCCCACCGTGCACCTGGCGATGTCGGCCGCGGGCGCGCTGTCGCCCGACGGTCGCTGCAAGACCTTCGACGCCAGCGCCGATGGCTACGGGCGCGGTGAGGGTGCCGGGGTGGTGGTGCTCAAGACACTCGCGCAGGCCGAGCGCGACGGCGACCGGGTCTACGCCGTGATCCGTGGCAGCGCGGTCAACCACAACGGCGCGAGCGGCGGCCTGACCGTGCCCGGCGGCGAGGCGCAGGAGGAGCTGATCCGCACGGCGCTCGCCGCCGGTGGTGTCGCCGCGTCGGACGTGGACTACCTGGAGGCGCACGGCACCGGCACGGTACTCGGGGACGCCGTGGAGCTGCGGGCGATCGCGCGTGCGCTCGGCGGCGGGCGGCAGCCGGACCGGCCGCTGCTGGTCGGGTCCGTCAAGACCAACATCGGCCACCTGGAGGCGGCCGCTGGTATCGCCGGGCTGATCAAGACCGCGCTGGCGCTGCGACACGGCGAGCTGCCCGCGCACCTGCACGTCACCCGTCCCACCTCCCAGGTGGACTGGGCGCGGCTGCCGGTCCGGATCACCACGTCCACGACGGCGTGGCCGGCCACCGGCGGGCGACCCCGGGTCGCCGGGGTGAGCGCGTTCGGATTCACCGGGACCAACGCCCACGTGGTGCTCAGCGGGCCGGCCACCCCGGCGTCGCCGAACGGGCACCGGACACCGGGCGTCGCCGCGTCCGCCAGGGCCGGCGCGATCATTTCCGGCCGGGCTCACCTCCTGGTTCTGTCGGCCGCCGGGGACGGCGCCCTGGCCGCCGCCCGGGAGAGCTTCGCGGACGTGCTGTCCGCGCAGGGCGGCGCGGACATCGCCGACATCTGCCACGCAGCGGCGACCCGGCGCGCTCACCTGGAGCACCGGCTGGCGGTGGTCGGTCGCGGGATCGCCGACCTCGCCGCCGGGCTGTCCGGTGGCGACGGCGCGCACCAGGGCGCGGTGTCCGACGAGTCCGAGCGCCTGGTCCTCGTGTACGGGGACCGCGCGCCGGTCGACTGGCGTGCCCTCGATCGCGACGAGCCCGCCTTCCGGGCCACGTTGGACGCGCTCGACGACAGCGGCGCGCTACGTACGGCGCTGACCGCCGGCGACGCGGATCGGGGCGAGCCGGCCGCCGTGCTGGCCGTACAACTCGCGCTCACCGCCGTCTGGGAGGCATACGGGGTACGGCCCGACGCGGTCGTCGGACGTGGCGTCGGTGAGTTGGCAGCGGCGTGCGCGGCGGGTGCGCTCGACCGGGCGCGGGCGATCGGCGCGGCGCTCGACGGCACGACCGTCACCGTGGCGGCACCCACCGACACCTCCTCGACGCCCGTGCTGTGGCTGGCCTCGGCGGGCGGTCCGGTGTCCGGTCCGCACCCGGTGCCCGCCCGGTCACCGGCGTCGGGCTGGGACGCGCTGGCCGCGTCGCTCGCGGCGGCGGGGGAGCGGGTGTGGCTCGCGGTCGACGGCGGGTCGGACGCCGCGGCTGTCGCCGCGGGTGGGGAGGCGAGCCTCCTGGCGGTCGGTGCGGACCTGGGCCGTCCGGAGGGATTCCTCGACGTCATCGCCCAGCTCCACGTGGTCGGTGTCGGCATCCACTGGGAGAGGCTGTTCGGCCGCCGCCCGTACCGGGCGGTGCTGCCGCGCTACCCGTGGCAGCGACGCCGGCACTGGGCGGATACGTCGGACCCGGCGACCGGTTCGGCGGCCGTCGCCCAGCGGTCGGGCTCCGTGACCACGACGCCGGCTGTCCCGACCACTCCGGCGCTCACCGGCACCACCCTGCCCGACGATGTCCGGGACCGCTGCGCCGCGCGTACGTTCACCGTCCGGTGGCGTCGCGTCCTGCCCCCCGCCCCGGAGGCGGCGGCCGGGCGGTGGCTCGTCGTCCCGCTCACGGGCGCGTCCGTCGAGGCGGGTCAGCGGGTGGTCGACGGTCTGCGGCTCGCCGGCGTCGAGGTGACCTGGCGGCCACCGTCCGCCGGCGCGGGCCCCGACGACGACCGGGGCGGTAGGCCGACCGCCGGCGTGGGGGAGGGCGACCTGCCGCCGTGGGCCGATGTTCCGCCGGACCACGGGATCGTGCTGGTCGCGGCGGCCGCACCCGGCAGTGTGCCGGTCGAGGTCCTGGTAGCGGGTGTCGTGCGGGCAGCCCGTCAGCTTCGCGCCGGACTCGACGTGCCGTCCGGGCGGTTGCGCGTCGTCACCGCCGGGGCGTACCAGCCGACCGGTGCCGGCGAGGCGGACCCGGCGCAGGCGGCGGTGTGGGCGGCCGGGCGGGTGCTCGCCATGGAGGCCGCGCCCGGGTGGGGCGGTCTGGTCGACGTCGACCCGCGCCTGCTCGGCACCGCGCCACGTCAGGCAGGCGGCGAGCCGGGCCAGGCGGGCGGCGAGCCGGGCCAGCAGGACGTCGGCTGGACTCCCGGCGACGCTGCCGGACTCGCCGGTGCGCTGACGGCCCCGCGTGGGTCCGCTACCGACCCGGCCGAGGACGAGCTGCTCCTGCGCGAAGGAGCCTGGTACGCCGGACGGTTGTCCACGGCGGACCCGCTGTCGACCGCGCTGCCCGAGTTCGACTGTGATCCGGACGCCTGGTACCTGGTGACCGACGCGCTGCACCCGGCCAGCCGACCGTTCGTGGACGTGCTCGTACGCCGTGGCCTGCGTCGGCTGATCGTCGGGGAAGCCACCCCGCCCGACGATGCGCCGTCCCACGCCACCCCGCCCGACGTCACGCCGTCCGACGGTGCGTCCCCGGGGCACGTACGGCTCGCCGAGCTGACAGCGGCCGGCGTGGAGGTGCGACGGATCGACCTCACGAGGGCGGACCGTGGGGCGGACGAACGATCGGCGGCAGACCGCGCGGCGGATCTCGCGGCCGACCTGACGCCGGACGCGTTGGGCGCCCCGCTCGGTGGCGTGCTGCTGGTCGGGAAGCCCGCGCCGGCCGCCCCGCTCGACACCCTCGACGAGGGCGCGGTGTCGTCGGCCGTGCGCTGGGCTGAGGTCGTACACCGGCTGGACCTGGCGACCCGGGACCTCGCGCCGCCGCTGTTCTGCGTGACCGGCGCGGCGGCCGCGGTCTGGGGGGCCACCGGGATGGCCGCGCGGGCCGCCGCCGAGGGCGCGGTCGACGCGGTGACCACGGCGCGAGAGCAGGCCGGTCTACCCGTCCAGGTGGTGCGGTTCATGCCCGTCGACGACCCGGCCGAGCTGTCCCGCCGGGACCGGATGGTGATGGTCGACAGCGGCCTGCGGCCGCTGGCCGGCGCGGAGCTGGGCGAGGCCTTCGAGGTGGCGCTCCGGGCGGGCCTGACCCAGGTCACGGTGGCGGACGTGGACGCGCCCCGGTACGCGCGGGTGTGCCGGGAGCGGGCCGACCGCGCGTTCCTGGCCGAGGTGGGCGTCGAATCCGTGGCGGGCGACGGCCGATCGCAGGAGGACGGCAGGTCGGTCGCACCGCTGGCTGCCGTCGTGCTGGCGCTGCCGGCCGAGCAGCGGGCCGAGCGTCTGTTGGAGGCGGTGCTCGACGCGGTGGCCGAGGTGTTGGGCGAGGCGTCCGGGGTGGACGTGCTGGCCCATCAGGGCTTCTTCGACCTCGGCATGGACTCGGTGATGTCGCTGAGCCTGCGCGGCTGGTTGGAACGCGGGCTGGGGGTGGACCTGCCGGCGACGCTCACGTTCGAGTTTCCCAACGCGGCGGCGCTCACCGACCACCTGCTGACGCTGCTCGATCCGGCCGCCGCTGTGGACCGGTCGAGCGCGCCGGCCACCACGCCGGCCACCACGGCGACCGGCGGGCCCGACGACGCCGACGACGACCTGGCGGCGATGTCCGAGGACGAGCTGATCGCGCGGCTGTCGGCCGCGCTCGCGGAGGGGGGCTGAGATGTCGACGACCGCTTCCCGTACACCGGACAGCCGCCGGCTCATGGCCGACGCGCTGCGCACCATCGAGGACCTGCGCCGCCGCCTTGCCGACAGTCGGGACGGTTGGTTGGACGAACCGATCGCCATCGTCGGGATGGCCTGCCGGTTCCCCGGCGGCGCGCACTCGCCGGAGGAGTTCTGGACGCTGCTGCGCAACGGGGTGGACACGACCTCGGAGTTCCCGGCGGAGCGCGCCGACGCCGGCGCGTACCACGACCCGGACCCGGAGGCGCCGGGCAAGGCGTACACGATCCGGGGCGCCTTCCTCGACCAGGTCGACCGGTTCGAGCCGGAGGCGTTCGGGATCTCCCCGCGCGAGGCGCTGGGCATGGACCCGCAGCACCGCATCGCGCTGGAGATCTGCTGGGAAGGGCTGGAGCGCGCCGGCTACGCGCCCGACCGGCTCGACGGCTCGCGCACCGGCGTCTACTTCGGACTGAGCACGACCGACTACGTACGCGCCCGGCAGAGCGTCGGCGACATCGACGACGTCGACTTCTACCAGCTCACCGGCGAGCCCAGCTTCCTGGCCGGCCGCATCTCGTACCTGCTCGGACTGCGGGGGCCGAGCAAGGTCGTCGACACCTCCTGCTCGTCGTCGCTGGTCGCGCTGCACGAGGCGTGCCAGGCGCTGCGGCTGCGGGAGTGCGACCTGGCGTTGGCCGGCGGGGTGAACCTGCTGCTGTCCCCGTACGGCTTCGTGATGATGAGCAAGTTCCGCGGGCTCTCCGCCGACGGGCGGTGCAAGACCTTCGACGCGTCGGCGGACGGCTACGCCCGCGGGGAGGGCGCCGGTGTCGTGGTGCTCAAGCGGCTGTCCGCCGCGCTGGCCGACAACGACCCGATCGTCGCGGTCGTCCGTGGCTCGGCGGTCAACCACGACGGTCGCTCCAGCGGCCTCACCGTGCCGAATCCGCTCGCGCAGCAGGACGTGGTCGGCGCGGCCATGAGCCAGGCCGGCGTCGGGCCGGACGGCGTGGACTACGTCGAGGCGCACGGGACGGGCACCTCGCTGGGCGATCCCATCGAGCTGCGTTCGCTGGAAGCCGTCATCGGTCGGCACCGCCGACCCGACGACCCGCTGCTGGTGGGCTCGGTGAAGACGAACATCGGGCACCTGGAGCCGGCCGCCGGCATGGCCGGCCTGTTCAAGGTCGTGCTCGCCATGTCGAACGGCGAGATCCCACCGCACCTGCACCTGAACGAGCCCAACCCGAACCTGGACTGGTCCGCCTTGCACGTGCGGGTGCCCGTGACCTGTACGCCGTGGCCGGATCGGGGCCACCCGCGCACCGGCGGAGTGAGCAGCTTCGGGGCGAGCGGGACGAACGCGCACGTCGTGCTGGCGGCGCCGCCGGCCGGTGCCGCTCGGGCTGGTGCCCAACCGCCGTACGGGTTGTTCCTGGCCTCCGCGCGTACCGAGGAGGCGCTGCGTGAGCTGGCCGACCGACACGCCCGGTGGCTACGCGGTCCGCACGCGGTGTCCCTCGGCGACGCCTGCTACACGACGCACGTCGGCCGCGCGGTCCAGACGCACGGCCTCGCGGTCACCGCCGCCGACACCGACGAGCTGGCGGACGTCCTGTCGGCGTACGCGCAGGGCCGCCACCCGCGGGGGCTGACGGTCGCCGCGCTGCCCCGCCGCCGCGATCGCAAGGTCGCCTGGCTGTTCACCGGCCAGGGCGCCCAGTACCCGGGCATGGCCCGCGGGCTGCTGGGGACCGCCGCCTTCCGGGCCGCGTTCGAGGAGGCCGCGGCGCTCTTCGACAGCGAGCTGCCCCGCCGGTTGGCGGACGTGCTGTGGGCCGACGGTCCGACGCCGCTCGACGACACCCGGTACACGCAGCCGGCGCTGTTCGCGGTCGAGTACGCCCTGGCCCAGATGTGGCTCTCCTGGGGCCTGCGACCGTCCGCGGTGGCCGGCCACAGCGTCGGCGAGCTGGTCGCCGCCTGCGTCGCCGGTGTGCTGGACCTGCCCGCCGCCGCGACGCTGGTGGCCGCGCGGGCGCGGTTGATGGCGGAGCTGCCGGCGGGCGGCGCGATGGCCGCCGCGGGCTGCGCGGAGGAGGTCGCCGTCGCGGCGATCGACGGGTACGCGGGCACGGTCGCGGTCGCCGCGGTCAACGGGCCGGGCGACGTCACGATCTCGGGTCACGCCGCGCATCTGGCCACCGTCCTGGAGCGGCTGGCGACCGACGGCGTCCGCACCCGGCGGCTGGCCGTGTCGCACGCGTTCCACTCGCCGCTGATCCGACCCATGCTGGAGCCGTTCCGGTCGGTGCTGGCCGGGCTGTCGTTCCGCCCGCCGCGCATTCCGTTGGCGTCCAACGTCACCGGTCGGCTGTTCGGCGACGACGACCTGGGCCCGGACTACTGGCTGCGGCACGCGGCCGGCGCGGTCCGCTTCCGCGACGGGGTGCGCGCGTTGCACGACGCGGGCATGCGCACCTTCGTGGAGCTCGGGCCCGCGCCCGTGCTGACGGCCCTCGCGGCCCGCTCGCTCGCCGGCGAGCCGGATTGCGCGTTCGTGCCCACCCTGCGGCGGGGCGGTGAGGACCTGCGTGAGGTGCTCGGCGCGGTCGGCAGCGTGAGCCTGCGGGGCGCACGTCCGGACTGGCGGGCCTTCCACGCGGGCGAGGACGTGCGCGCGGTACCGCTGCCGACGACACCGTGGCGCGGCGCGCACTACTGGTTCCGCGAGGTCGGGCCGGTCGCCGCGCCGGTCGCGGCCGCCGCCGAGGAGACCGGGGCCGCCGTCGTGGCCGGCGACATCCCGGGCGTCGGCCGCCGCCTGCCCGGACCCGTGCCGGCGTACGAGGTGACGCCCGAGGCGCTGGCCGGTGAGTCGCCGGGTCTCGGCGCGGTGTTGGACGTGGCGGTCCGGGCCGCCACGGACTGCCTCGGTGGCGGGTGGCGGTGCGCCGAGGATCTGAGCGTCCACACGTCGGTCCCGACCGGCGAGCGGGGTCACCTGCGGCTCACGGTCACGGCGCGGGACGACGGCTCGGCCGACTGGGAGCTGGTCGGGGCCACCGCGGCCCGGGAGGCGCTGGCCGCGCCGTGGATCCGCCACGCCAGCGGGGTGCTGCGGCGCCGGTGGCCGGCCGGCCGCCCGTACCCCGACGGGGACAACGACGTCGAGACCGCGCCGGAGGTCCCGGTGCCGGACGGCGCGGGCTGGCCCGAGGTGCTCGACGCCGCGCGGGTCGCGGTCACGGTGGCGGGCGGGGCGGAGTCGGAGAACGGGTCGACGCTGGCCGGCTGCGGCGCGCTCGGTGGCACGGCCGCGACGTCGAGTGACGTCCTGCCCCCGGGCGGCGTACGGGCGGTGCGGGTCCGCGTCGGGTCCGTGCGGGCGGTCGGCGACGTGCTGACCGGGGCCGTCGACCTGCTCGACGCCGGGGGCGTCCCGATCGGGTACGCGCAGGACGTGACAGTCGCGTCGGTGCCCGCGCCGGCCCGTTGGGAGGTCCCGGCCGACCTGCTCTACGAGCAGACCTGGGTGCCCCTGCCCGGGCCGTCCCCGCAGCCGCCGGCCGACCTGGCCGGACAGAGCTACCTGCTGGTGGCCGACCCGACGGGTCCGGATGCCGCGTTGGTGACCGGGCTGGCCGCGCTGCTGCGGGAGCGCGACGCCGCCGTGACGGTGGCGGCGCCGCCGGTGGTGGGCCAGGGGTCGGACTGCCGTCCGGACCCGGACGCCGTCCGGGAGTTGGTCGCCACCTGGTCCGCCGGCCCGGGTCGTCCCCGGCTCGCGGTGGTCCTGACCGGGCTCGACGCGCCGGGGTCCAAGGACTGCGACGCCGCGAGCCTTCAGGAGTACGCCGGGCGCGCGGACCTGACGACCCTCGCCCTCCTGCGCGCGATGCTCGACGACCCGGCGTGCGCCGACGCCCGGCTCAGCCTCGTCACCCGCGCCGCTCTGCGGGTGAGCACGGCGACCGCCGTCCCGGACGCGGCCGCCCCGGTCGCCGGCACGTTGTGGGGCCTGGGCCGGGTGCTGGCGCTGGAGCACCCGGACCGGTGGGGAGGGGCGATCGACCTGGACCCGCGGCGCCGACCCGGCGAGGACCTGATGCTGCTGGCCGCGCTGACCACGGGTGGGTTGGTCCCCGGCGACCCGTCCGGCGTCGGCCCGGCCGACGCACAGGACGGCTACGACGACCAGCAGGCGCTGCGCGCGGACCGTCGGTACGCGCTGCGCCTGACCCCCGCGCCCCCACTGCCAGCCGAGGCGCTGCGCCGTCGGCCGCCGGTCCACGGCGAGGCCACGTACCTGATCACTGGGGCGTTCGGCGGGATCGGCCTGACCGTCGCGGAATGGCTGGCCCGCGCCGGCGCCGGCCGCCTGGTGCTGCTCGCCCGCACCGCGTTGCCCGAGCGGGACGGTTGGGCCGACGCGACCGGGGAGGCCGCGCGGCGGATCGACGCGGTGCGGCGGCTGGAGCGGCTGGGGACCACCGTCGACGTGGTCGCCGCCGACGTGGTCGACGAGGCGGCGATGACCGCCGTGTTCGCCGCGCTGGAGAACGGCGCCCAGCCGCTGCGCGGTGTCGTCCACGCGGCCGGCGTGTCGGAGCCCGAGTTCGCCCGTACGGCCACCGACGCCGCGTACCGGCGGGTGTGGCGACCGAAGGTGATCGGCGGCTGGCTGCTGCACCAGCTCACGCGCGGCGCGAAGCTGGATTTCTTCATCGGCTTCTCGTCGATCGCCGCGACCTGGGGCTCGCAGCACCTGGCCAGCTACGCGGCCGGCAACGCGTTCCTCGACGCGCTGGCGGGGCACCGCGAGGCCGCCGGCCTGCCGGCCCTGTCCGTCGCGTGGGGCCCGTGGGACCTGCCGTCCGCTCTCTTCGGCGACGAGGTGATGGCGTTCCTGAAGGCCACCGGCTTGCGGCCGTTGCCGGCCGAGCAGAGCATCCGGATCCTGACGGCGCTCGCGGCCGGCGACGCCACGCAGCGGGTGGTGTGCGCGGTGGACTGGTCGGTGTTCAAGCCGGTCATGCAGGCCCGCACGGAGCGGCCGATGCTGCGCGGCATCACCGCCGACGAACCGGCCGCGGACGATGTCGCGGAGGCGCCGCTGCTGGCCGGCCTGCGCGCCGAGGGCGACCCGCGCCGGGTGCGGGCGACGCTCGGCGCGTACGCGGTCGAGTTGGCGACGGACGTCCTGGGCGCCGGTTCGGGGGCGCTCGACGAGGAGAGCGACGTGCTGGCCAGCGGCATGGACTCGCTCATGGTCATGGACGCCGTGCGGCGTTGCCGGCGGGATCTCGGCCTCACCGTGCGCGCCGGTGATCTGCTCACCCTCGCCACCCCGGCACAGTGGGCCGACCTGTTCGCCGGGCTGCTGGCCGACCGGTCCGGCGACGGGTCCGCTGACGACGCCGTGCCGCCCGCCGGTGACCAGGGCGGCGGAGACCTGGCGGGTGACCCGGCCAGTGACCCGGCGTGGATCGCCGGCGAGGTGACCCTCGCGCCGGACATCCGGGTGGTCGGTGATCCGCCGGCCCGGGTGCGCGATCCCCGGCACGTTCTGCTGACCGGCGCGACCGGCTTCGTGGGCGGCTACCTGCTGCACACCCTGCTCGAATCGACCACGGCCCGGGTGTGGTGCCTGGTGCGGTGCGCCGACGAGGGGGCCGGCCTGCGGCGGCTGCTGGACAACATGGAGCGCTACCTCCCCCTGCCGGCCACCGCCGTCGATCGGATCACGGTGCTGCCCGGTGACCTGGCCCGACCCGGGTTGGGCCTGTCCGCCGAGCGGTTCGACGAACTCGCCGACCTGCTGGACGGCATCTACCACTGCGGCGCCCGGGTGCATTTCGGCTACAACTACCAGCAGCTCCGACCGGACAACATCACGGGCACCGAGGAGGTGCTGCGGTTGGCCGCGCGTGGGCGGCCGACCGCGGTCCACCACGTCTCGACGTACGGCATCTGGGGCCTACCGGCCCCCGGCCGCGACGTCGTCAGCGAGGACGACGACATCGCCTCGGCCGGTCGACTGGTGACCGGATACGTGCAGACCAAGTGGGCCGCGGAGCGGCTGGTCGAGCTGGCCCGCGCGCGCGGCGTGCCGGCCGACATCTACCGGCCGGGTCGGGTGCTGGGCGACTCCCGCACCGGCGCGAGCCTGACCACCCACTTCACCACCCGGGTCATGAAGGGCTGCGTGCAGCTCGGGTTGGCGCCGGACATCGACATCAAGGTGGAGATGACGCCCGTCGACTACGTGGCGAGCGCGCTGGTGCACATCTCCCGGTACGGCCCGGCCCTGGGTGGCACGTACCACCTGGTGAGCCCGTACAAGGCACTCTTCGCGGACGTGGTGCGCGCGCTGCGTCGGCACGGCTTCGCGGTCGAGGTCGTACCCGTCGAGGAGTGGTGGCAGGCGCTCAAGGCGACCTACGCCGTGGGCGCGAACGAACTGCACCCGGTCATGCCGGTGGTCCAGGAGTTCGTGGTCGGCGGCGAGGAGGCCGTCCACTACGGCGTCGACAACACCGAGCAACAACTGCGGGGCACCGACGTCCGGTGCCCGCCGTTGGACGACGACCTACTCGACATCTACCTGCGCTGGATGGTGCGGACCGGCTACCTGCCCGCTCCCACAGCGGCTGATGAAGGAGCTTGAACGACATGACTGATCATCCGCGCAGCACGCCGGAGTACGACGTCGCGATCATCGGGTCCGGCCTGTCCGGCACCATGCTGGCCGCCTGCCTGGCCCGCAACGGCGCGAAAGTGCTGATCGTCGACGGCACGACCCATCCGCGGTTCGCCATCGGCGAGTCGACCATTCCGGCGACGTCGATGATGATGCGGCTGGTCAGCGAGCGGTACGGGGTTCCCGAGATCAAGTGGCTGTCCACCTTCGAGGGCGTCCAGTCCAAGATCAACACGACGTCCGGGGTCAAGCGCAACTTCGGGTTCGTCTACCACCGGCCGGGCGAGCGCCAGGACCCGCGCGAGACCCACATGTTCCCGATTCCCAAGGTCACCCACACCGAGAGCCACTTCTACCGCCAGGACATCGACAACTGGATGCTCACGGTCGCCGCCAAGTACGGCACCACCGTGCGCCAGCAGGTGCGGATCACCGGCGTGGAGATCGACGACGACGGTGCGACGCTGAAGCACACCGGCGGTCACTTCCGGGCCAAGTTCGTGGTCGACGCCAGCGGCTTCCGCTCGGTGCTGGCCGAGCAGTTCGGCCTGCGCGAGGAGCCGACCCGGTTCCGACACCAGTCGCGGTCGCTCTTCACCCACATGGTCGGCATCCGGCCGTACGACGAGCTGGCCCCCAAGTCCCGGTACGGGCATCCCAGCCCCTGGCACGACGGCACGCTGCACCACCTGTTCCGTGGCGGCTGGATGTGGGTGATCCCGTTCGACAACCACCTGCGGGGCACCAACGACCTGTGCAGCGTCGGCCTCCAGCTCGACCCGCGGATCCACCCGGTGCCGGACTGCTCCCCGGAGGAGGAGTTCCGCCGGTTCATCGCGCAGTACCCGGACATCGAGCCGCAGTTCGCCGAAGCCCGCTCGGTGCGGGACTGGACCCGCACCGGCCGGCTGCAGTACTCGTCGCGGCAGACGGTCGGCTACCGCTGGTGCCTCACCTCGCACGCGGCCGGCTTCCTGGACCCGCTGTTCTCCCGGGGGCTGTCGAACTCGCTGGAGACGATGCACGCGCTGGTGCACCGGCTGCTCTCCGCGATCGAGGACGACGACTTCTCGGTCGAGCGGTTCGAGTACATGCAGGAGTTCGAGCAGGGTCTGCTCGACTTCAACGACGACCTGGTCGCCAACGCGTACACGTCGTTCGGCGACTGGCGGCTGTGGGACGCCTGGTTCCGCATCTGGTCACTCGGACAGTTCATCGCCACCTTCGAGGTGAACCGGGCGTACGCCCGCTTCCTGGACACCCGCGACCCGGCGGTGCTGGCACCGCTGGAGCGGCCGTGGTGGCGGGGACGGGTCATCCCGCAGGACGCGCCGTACGGCGCGGTCATGGTCCTGTTGCAGCAGGTCAACGACATGACCCGGGCCGTGCAGGAGGGGCGGGCGGACTCCGGGGAGACGGCCGCCGAGCTGCTGCGGCTGCTGCGTGAGGCGGACTTCGTGCCGCCCGCGTGGGGCCTGGCCGACCCGGACAACCAGTGGACCGACGCCAACTTCTTCGAGATCGGCAAGACCCTGCGCTGGGCCCGCAAGAAGGCGCCGAAGGCCGTCGGCGACCTCACGTACGAGGGCCTGACGCTCTTCATGAAGAAGCGCTTCTCGCCCGGCGAGTTCGCCGTTGGCGAGGAACTCAAGCACCTCATCGCCCGCTGGCCGGTGGTCGGCAAGCGACTCCGCGTCCCGACGCCGAAGTGAATCCAATGGATAAGGAGTCCATGATGGAAGGTGCGGCCGCGCACAACGGGATGTTCGACGTGGTGGTGATCGGCTCCGGGCTGGCGGGCTCCACCCTGGCGGCGTGCCTGGCCGCCAACGGCGCGTACACGCTGGTGATCGACGCCGGCACGCACCCCCGCTTCGCCGTCGGCGAGTCGACGATCCCGTACACGTCGATGGCGATGCGGCTGATCAGCGAGCGGTACGGCGTGCCGGAGATCAAGTACCTGAGCACCTTCGAGTCGGTGTACGCGCACATCAACACCACCGGCGGGGTGAAGAGGAACTTCGGCTTCGTCTACCAGCGCCCGGGCGAGCAGCAGCGGCCCGAAGAAGCGAACATGTTCCAGATCCCGAAGATCCTGAACACCGAGAACCACTTCTTCCGGCAGGACATCGACAACTTCATGCTCACGGTCGCGGCGAAGTACGGCGCCGTGATCCGGCAGCAGACGCGCATAGCGGGTGTGCAGGTCGACGAGGACGGCGTGACGCTCGACGTCGGCCCCGGCGCGCCCGTGCGGGCCCGCTACCTGGTGGACGCCAGCGGCTTCCGTTCGGCGCTGGCCGAGCAGTTCGACCTGCGGGAGGAGCCGACCCGGCTCGAACACCACTCCCGCTCGCTGTTCACGCACATGGTCGGTGTGCGGCCGTACGACGACTTCGCGCCGCGCGAGACGTACGGCAACCCGACCCGCTGGCACGAGGGAACGCTGCACCACATCTTCGAGGGCGGCTGGATGTGGGTGATCCCGTTCGACAACCACCCCCGGTCCACCAATGACCTGTGCAGCGTCGGCGTGCAGTTCGACCCGCGCCGGTACCCGGTGCCGGACTGCTCGCCGGAGGAGGAGTTCCGCCAGTTCCTCGACCGGTACCCGGGCATCGCGCAGCAGTTCACCAACGCCACCCCGGTGCGCGAGTGGGTGCGCACGGGCCGCCTGCAGTACTCGCCGAAGAAGACGGTGGGCTATCGCTGGTGCCTGATGTCGCACGCGGCGGGCTTCGTCGACGCGCTGTTCTCGCGTGGCCTGTCGAACACCATGGAGATCATCAACGCGCTGACCCAGCGGCTGCTGGACGCGCTCAAGGACGACGACTTCGCCGTCGAGCGGTTCGAGTACGTGCAGGAGCTCGAGCAGGGTCAGCTCGACTTCAACGACGATCTGGTCAACAACGCGTACATCGCGTTCCGGGACTGGGACCTGTGGGATGCCTGGTTCCGGGTGTGGGCGCTGACCCAGATCCTCTCCACCTTCGAGATCAACCGGGGCTACGCGCTCTACTCCAAGACCCGCGACCCCGCCGTGCTGCGGCGGATGGAACGGCCGTGGTGGCGGGTGGAGCTGCGCGAGTTCGACCGGTCCAAGGTCGACGACCCGGACCACGCCGAGGTGCTCGAGTTCCTGGCCGGCGTCAGCCGGATGATGCGCGCCGTCGACGCGGGGGAGGCGGAGCCGAAGGACGTCGCCAAGCAGATCCGCGACCAGCTGGCCAGCGCGCGCTTCGTGCCGCCGGCGTTCGGCCTGGCCGACCCGGCGATTCGGATCACCGGCGCGTCCGCGGCCAAGGTGCTCGGCACCCTGCGCTGGGCGAAGCGGGACGCGCCGCCGGCGATCGGTGAGCTCACCTACGAGGGTCTGACCCTCTTCATGCGCAAGCGCTTCGCCCGGGGCGAGTTCGAGCCGGTCGAGGAGATCAAACAGAAACTCGCTGGCTGGCCGGTGCTCGGCTCCCGGCTGCGCGTCCCCGAGCCGAAGTAACCCGAGGAATTGGAGTGCACGGTGAGTGAATTGATCGAGGCCGAGAAGGCCACATATGACGTCGCCATTCTCGGCGCGGGTTTCGCCGGCTCGATGCTCGGCGCGATCCTGGCCCGCAACGGCGCGAAGGTGCTGCTGGTCGATGCCAAGGCGCACCCGAAGTTCGCCATCGGTGAGTCGACCATCCCCAACATGCTGGTGTCGCTGCGCACCATGTCCGAGCGGTACAAGGTGCCGGAGTTGATGACCCTGGCGACGCTGACCGCCTGCCAGAAGATCATCTCGCCCTGGCACGGCAAGAAGGACCACTTCGCCTTCCTCAACCACCAGGAGGGCAAGCCGCAGGACCCGAAGCAGGTCACGATGTTCAACTTTCCGAGCCTGCTGCACGAGACGCCGCACATGTACCGGCAGGACACCGACGCGTACCTGTTCCACGCGGCGATCAAGTACGGCTGCACGGCGCGGGTGAACTTCACGATCGCCGACGTCGACTTCGACGACTCCGGCGTCACGGTCAGTTCGACCCGGGGCGAGCAGTTCCGCAGCCGGTACGTGGTGGACGCCAGCGGCTACCGCTCGCCGCTGGCCGAGAAGTTCGGGCTGCGCGAGGACCCCTGCCGGTACAAGCACCACTCGCGGGCCGTGTGGAACCACATGATCGACCTCAAGACCACCGACGAGGTGTTCCAGCGCACCGGCGCGGACAAGCCGCCGGTGCCGTTCTACGAGGGCACCGTCCACCACCTGTTCCCGCGCGGCTGGTCGTGGGTGATCGCGTTCAACAACCACAAGGACTCGAAGAACCCGCTGTGCAGCGTGGGCCTCACGATGGACCCGCGGATGTACCCGAAGACTCCCGGCATGTCGCCGGAGGAGGACTTCTGGAAGCACATGCAGCGGTTCCCGGGCATGGCGGCGCAGTTCGAGGGCGCCCGGCCGATGCGGGAGTGGGTGGGCACGGACCGGGTGCAGTACTCGTCCAAGACCACCGTCGGCGACCGCTGGGTGCTGCTGGCCCACGCCGCGGCGTTCATCGACCCGCTGTTCTCCCGTGGTCTGTCCAACACCTGCGAGGCGGTCAACGTGCTGGCCTGGCGGATCCTGCGGGCGGTGGGTGACGACGACTTCTCGGCCGACCGGTTCGAGGGGGTGAACACCCGCCAGCAGGCGCTGTTCGACGGCAACGACAAGCTGGTCAACGCCGCGTACGCCTCGTTCGAGCACTACTCGCTGTGGACGGCCGTGTTCCGGATCTGGGCGTGGGGCTCGAACGCCGGCACGTTCCGGGCCCACGAGGCGTACCGCCGGTGGCGCTCCACCGGCGACGAGCGGCATCTGAACGAGCTGGAAGAGGTGAAGAACCCGGGTCTGCACTGGTCCGACCACGAGGGCTACGGCGAGCTGTTCGAGGACATGGTCAAGCAGTGCGGTGACTTCGAGGCCGGCAAGATCACCGGCGACGAGGCGGCGGATGCCCTCTACGACCACCTCAACCGGGCGCCCTTCGTGCCGGACCACTGGGGCTGGAAGGACCGCCACCTGCGGTTCATCAACCCGACCCCGCTCAAGATCGGCCGGACGATGCTCTGGGCGGCGACCAAGGCGCCGCCGGACGTGCGGCGGCTGATGCTCGGCTTCCTGCGCGAGGCCGGCAAGGAGCAGCTCATGGGCCGGAAGATCTTCTAGGAGACCGGATGACCACCATCGAACCCGACGCCCCGGTGTCGTACGACGTCGTGATCCTGGGCAGCCATCTGGCGACCGGCCTGCTCGCCACGGTACTGGCCAAGCAGGACCTGCGGGTCCTGCTCGTCGGCTCGCCCGACGACACGGTGCTGCCGTCCGGCGACAGCACCGTGCCGTACACGACCGCTGTGCTGCACCTGCTGGCCGAGCGGTTCGACGTGCCGGAGATCGCCTCCTTCGCGCACTTCGAGGACCTGCCGGACGCGGTGCGCCGGACCAGCGGGATCAAGAAGAGCCTCGCCTTCCTGCACCACACGGCGGGCCGCCGGCACGACCCGGCGCACGCCGTGCAGTTCCACGTGCCGGGCGAGCACAGCGAGTGGCACCTCTACCGGCCGGTCGTCGACGGGTACGCCCGGGAACTGGCCGTGCGGTACGGCGCGTCGGTGCTGCCGGAACGGGCGTCCACCACCGAGGTCCGGCTGGCGCCGGAGGCCGTACACCTGACCTTCGGCTCCGGACAGACGGTGACCGCGCGGTTCGTGGTGGACGCCCGCGACCAGGAGTCGCCCCTGCGGGCGGCGACCGCCGAGGGTGATCCGAGACCGCTGTTGCTGCGGTCGAAGATGATGCACGCCCACCTGCGCGGCGTCCGGCCGTTCGAGGAGTGCAGCCGGCTCGCCGACTACCACCGGGCGACGACCTGGTCGCGGGGGACCGTGCACCACCTCTTCGACGGCGGCTGGATCCAGGTGGTGGACTTCCGCAACCACGACGACGCGGCCAGCGACCTGTGCAGCGTGACGGTGGGGCTGGACCACGACCGGTTCGACGACCTGCCGGCGGATCCGGACGCCGCGTTCCGGGCACTGGTCGCGCCCTTCCCGAGCCTGGCGGAGCAGTTCGCGTCCGCCACGGCAGAGGGCGGCTGGACCACCTCGCCCCACTGGCAGCGCCGGTCGGCGGTGACCCACGGGCCACGGTGGTTCGCCATGGAGCGGTCGGCCTGCCGTACCGACGAGTTCCTGTCCCGGGACGTGACGATGACGGCGGAGATGGTCCACGCGCTCGGGGCCGCGCTGCCGCGAGCGCTGCGCGACGAGCCGGCGACGGGCGTCGTGCTGGCCGAGGCGGCGGCCTTCCAGGACGCCCTGATCGAGTTCAACGACCAGATCCTGGCCGCTGCCCGCACGGCCGCCGGCAGCTTCGCGTTGTGGAACGCGTACAGCCGGGTCTGGCTGCTCTGGCAGATCCTGGGCCACCTGTCGTTGAAGCGGGCCACCAACGATGCCCTGGCCGCCGGGACGTGGGATCCGGTCGAGCGGTTCGCCGACGGCGGGCTGTGGTTCCGCACCCCGGACGGTCTGCGCCAGATGTTGGACTGGTTCTTCGAGGTGTTCGCCCGGGTCCGGGCCGGTGGGCTGCGGCAGTCCGAGGCGGCGGACATGATCTTCCGCGAGCTGCGCCGGGCGCGGTTCGTGCCGCCGCTGTACCGGTTCGGCGACCCGAACGCGCGGTACTACCACTTCACGATGCCCCGTCGGCTCCTCATGGTGGCCTGGGTCATGACGGTGGCGCCCGCGGACTTCAAGCGGCTGCTCACCAAGGACAACGTGACCGGCCGGCGGGATGACGCGCCGTCGCCGACCCGGGGGCGGGCGTCGGTCGACGACGGGCGGGCGGCGGCCCACGACGTCGAACGCGCGGACGGCTCGGCCGCCGACGCGCCCGGCGTCACTCAGCCAGGTCGGCGGTGAGGTAGTGCTGGATTGTGCGACCCATCATCCGGGCCAGATCGTCGCGGTCGTGCCGGGACAGCTCGGTGCCGTCGATCAGGTAGCGGCACAGGGCCAGGCCGATCACCTGGGACGCGGCGAGCGCCGCCCGCAGCTCGTGTCGGTCGGGGCTGACGCCCTCGGCCAACGTGCCGAAGAACGCCCGTACGAACTCGTCGCGCATCAGCTCGGCGATCTCCTCACTGGTCAGCGAGGCGGACAGCCGGGCCCGGTAGGAGATCGTCGTACGAGGGCTGTCCCAGTGGGTGAGCAGGGCCGTCGCGGTGGCCCGACCCAGCCGGCGACGGCTGCCGGCCAGCAGCTGTTCGGCCAGCTCAACGGGGTTGCCGTCGACCTGCACCGCGTGCCGCAGGAGCTGCTCCTTGGAGCCGTAGTAGTGCCGCACGAGCCGCGGGTCGACACCTACGCGCCGGGCGACGCTGCGGATGCTCACCCCGGTCAGGCCGCACTCGGAGATCTCCCGCCGGGTGACGTCGAGGATCGCCTGCCGGATGCCGCTGCCACCGTCGAATCCCTGCTGCGTCGTCAAGGCAACCTCTTACGAGTTCCCGTACGCCCGAGCGCACGGCCCGATCAAATGCCTGAGTCTAGACCTTTGAGGATATGTCAGTCCGGTCCGGGTTGCTCCTGCAAGCCGGTCATTCCGTCGCGCCGGTTCACCGCGCGGCCGAGGGGGCACCGTGGACTTCGCCTGGACGCCTGAACAGCGGGACGCTTACGACGAGGTGCGCGCGAGCGCCGAGCGGGCTTTCCCGCCCACCGCCGACGCCAGCCGGCTGCACGACCGCGAGGCCTGGCGGCGTCTCGGTCGGTTGGGGTTGCTCGGCCTCTGCATTCCCGCCGAGTACGGCGGCGGCGGGCTGGGCGCCCTGGACACCGCGTTGCGTGTCGAGGCGTTCGGTCGGGGGTGCGCGGACACCGGTCTGGTGTTCGCGGCCAGCGCGCACCAGTTCGCGTGCGCGGTGCCGATCGCCGGGTTCGGCACACCGGAGGTGAAGAAGGGCCTCCTACCGCGGATCTGCTCGGGCGAGGTGGTGGCCGGCAACGCGATGACCGAGGCGGGCGCGGGCTCCGACGTCTCGCGGCTCGCCGTCACCGCGACGGAGACGGCGGACGGCTACCTGCTCAACGGCGAGAAGACGTTCGTGACCAACGGACCGGTGGCCGACGTGCTGGTGACCTACGCGACCACCGATCCGGCGGCCGCCCATCTCGGTGTCACCGCGTTCGTGCTGGACCGGGACACTCCCGGCCTGACGGTCAGCGAGCCGTTCGACAAGATGGGCCTCGTGTCGGCGCCGGCCGGCCGGGTGTCCTTTCAGGACTGCCTCGTGCCGGCGCAGCGGGTGCTCGGCGAGCCGGGCCAGGGCGCCGCGATTTTCCAGCACTCGATGCGCTGGGAGCGGGCCTGCCTGTTCGCCGGATACGTCGGCCTGCTGGACCGCCTGGTGGAGCGCTGCGTCGAGCACGTGACCTCGCGCCGCCAGTTCGGCCGGCGCATCAGCGACTTCCAGGCGGTCGCGAACCGGATCGTCGAGATGAAGCTGCGGACGGAGTCGGCGCGGCTGCTGCTCTATCGCTGCTGCTGGGAGATGGACAACGGCGGCGGCTCGGAACTCAACGTGGCGTTGTCGAAGCTGGCCGTCTCGGAGGCGGCGGTCGCCGGGGCGCTCGACGCGGTGCGCCTGTTCGGTGGACTCGGATACCTGCGCGACACCGGGATCGAGACCATGCTGCGCGACGCCGTCCCCAGCACGATCTTCTCCGGCACGTCGGACGTCCAACGTCTGCTCATCGCCCGCGAACTGGGTCTGTGAGGGCCGCGGCTTGACCAGGGAGGTGTCGACCGTGCGGGACGTGGACCAGTCCGACACGCCGGGTGGCGCGGGAATCCACGGCTACGTGGCCGAGTGGGCCCGGCGTACACCGGACGCGCCGGCGGTGATCGCGGACGACGGCCAGCTCACGTACGCGGAGCTGGCGACGGCCGCGCGGCGCCTGGCGGCGGGGCTGGCGCGCGCGGGGGTGTCCCCGGGCGACCGGGTGGTGCTGTGGTCCGACAAACGGGCTGACGCGGTGGCCGTCATGCAGGCGGCGCTGTCGTTGGGGGCGCCGTACGTCCCGGTGTCCGCGGCGAACCCGCCCGCCCGGGTGTGGCGCATCGCGGCCGACTGCGCGGCGACCGTCGTCGTGGCGGACGGTCCGGCCGCCGACCGGGTCGCCCGCGAAGGCGGTGTTCCGGACGGGCCACCGCTGGTGTCGCTGGACGAGTTGCAGCGGTTGGGGGCCGAGAGTGACCTGCCGCCGGTGCACCGACCGGCCCCGGACGAGCCCGCGTACATCCTCTACACCTCCGGGTCGACGGGCGCCCCGAAGGGCGTCAGCCTGAGCCACCGCAACGCGGCGGCGTTCGTCGAGTGGGCCGGTGACCTGCTCGCCGTGTCGCCACGGGACCGGCTGGCCAACCACGCCCCGTTCAACTTCGACCTGTCGGTCTTCGACCTCTACGCGGCGTTCCGCGCGGGCGCGTCGGTGCACCTGGTCCCGGCCGAGCTGGCCTACGCGCCGGTGCAGTTGGCGCGGTTCGTGCGCGACGAGGGCGTCACCATCTGGTATTCCGTGCCGTCCGCGCTGACCCTGATGATCCGGGACGGCGGGTTGCTGGACGGCCCGCCGCCGCCGGCCCTGCGGGCCTGCGTCTTCGCCGGTGAGGTGATGCCGATCCGGTACGTGCACGAACTCCGTGCCGCCTGGCCGGGCGTGCGGCTGCTCAACTGGTACGGGCCCACCGAGACCAACGTCTGCGCGTCGTACGAGGTGACCGACGCCGACGAGGGGCGCGACCGCCCGCTGCCGATCGGCCGACCGGCCAGCGGCGCGGTGTTGACCCTGGTCCCGCCGAGCCTCGACGGCGCAGGTGCCGCTGGTGGCGGCGACTGCCCGGAGGGCGAGATCGTGGCGGACGGGCCCACGGTGATGCTCGGCTACTGGGGGCGGGAGCCGCAGCGTGGACCGTACCGAACGGGTGATCTCGGGCGGATGTCGTCCGACGGCACGCTGGAATACCTGGGCCGCCGCGACGACATGGCCAAGGTGCGCGGCAACCGGGTGGAGCCCGGCGAGATCGAGGCCGTCCTCGCCGCGCATCCGGACGTCGCGGCGGCCGCGGTGGTCGTCGCCGGCGCCGGGCTCGCCGCGCGGCTGCACGCGGTCGTGGTGCCGGCGGGCGACCGCCGGCCCGGCCTGCTGGAGATCAAGCGCTGGTGCGCCGGACAGCTGCCGACCTACATGATCGTCGACTCCGTCCAGGCGGCCACGAGCCTACCGCTCACCCCGAACGGAAAGACCGATCGAGCCGCGCTGCTGGCGGCGATCGAAGGAGGTGGACCATTACTGGCACCGAACTAGTCAACGTGGAACCGAGTGCGTTCCTGGCGATCATGGGCTCGCTGGCCAGCGGCGTCAGCGTGGTGACCGCGATCGACGCGTCCGGTCGGCCGCACGGCCTGACCTCGTCGTCGGTCTGCAGCGTCTCCAAGGACCCGCCACTGCTGCTGTTCTGCGTGCGGCAGGTGAGTTCGACCCTGGACGCCATCCGGGAGACCGGCGGATTCGCCGTCAACTTCCTCGACGCCGACGGCCACGAGGTCTCCGAACTGTTCGCCAGCTACAGCAGCGACAAGTTCGCCAATGTGGCCTGGCGTCCCGGCGACGTGGCCGGCATGCCACGGCTGGAACCGACCGTCGCCTTCACCGAGTGCGCGCTGCATGACGTGATCACCGCTGGTGATCACGCCATCGTGCTCGGCCGTCTCGTCGGTGGGGCGACGGCGCCGGACCGATTCCCGCTGGGGTATTGGCGCGGGACATATGTCCGGGTCTCTCGCCCCCATTACCGACGAGAGGAGCGCAACGGGCAGCGTCCCAGCGATCCTTCCCAGTCAATCCATCTCGAGTAGGGAAACAGAGTGGACAAGAACCAACCAGCGACCCACAGCGCCGCATGGACATGGGTCGCGGCCCTGGTCGCGGTGTTCATGGTCGCAATCGACACCCTCGTCGTCACGACGACGCTACCGGTCATCCGTACCGAGCTCGGCGCGAGCCTTGAAGATCTTGAATGGATCGTCAACGCGTACACGCTCACCTTCGCCGTCTTTCTGTTGACCGGCGCGGCGCTCGGTGACCGCTTCGGCCGGCGCAAGGTCTTCACCATCGCGCTGCTGGTCTTCACCATTGCGTCCGGGCTGGCGGGCCTCGCCGACAACATCGAGTTCCTGATCGCCGCACGCGCGGTGCAGGGCCTGGGCGCGGCGGTCGTTCTCCCGCTGACCCTCACGCTGTTGGCCAGTGTGGTGCCGGCACGTCAGCGCGGCCACGCGTTCGGGTTGTGGGGCGCGATGGTGGGTCTCGGTATCGCCCTCGGGCCGGTCATCGGCGGCGCGGTGACCGAAGCCTGGTCCTGGCAGTGGATCTTCTGGGTCAACGTGCCCATCGGTCTGCTGCTGCTGCCGGTGATGACGCGGGTTCGCGAGAGCCGTGGCGGCTACGGTCGCCTGGACCCGGTGGGCGTCGTCCTGGTCACCGCCGGCATGCTCGGCATCGTGTCCAGCCTCGTGCGGGGCAACAGCGCCGGCTGGGACAGCCCCTCCATCCTGGCGGGGTTCATCGTCGGCGGTCTCCTCGTGCTCGTGTTCATCTTCTGGCAGTCGCGGGCACGCACGCCGATGGTGCCGCTGTCGTTGTTCCGCAGCCGTGGCTTCAGTCTCACCATGGTGGCGACCATCATCATGCCGTTCGGCGTCTTCGGCGCCGTCTTCCTCGGCACCCAGTACCTGCAGAGCGTCCTCGGCTACTCGCCACTGGAGGCTGGCGTTCGCACGCTGCCGTGGACGGCCATGCCGATGATCGCGGCACCGATCTCGGGCATCCTGACCGACAAGATCGGCGGTAAGCCGCTGGTGATCCTGGGCCTGACGATGCAGGCCATCGGCGTGGGCTGGATCGGCTCGGTCGTCGGCGACCTGACGTACTCGAAGCTGGTGGTGCCGTTCGTCATCACCGGGCTCGGCCTGGGCATCTTCCTCGCGCCGATCGGCCGCCTGGCCTTCGGGTTCGCGCCCGCCGAGCTGGAGGGCGTGGCGTCCGGTGTGTCCAACGCGATCCGCCAGACCGGCACCGTGATGGGCGTGTCGGTGGGTGGCGCGATCCTCGGCGCGAACGGCGGCTACGAGTCCGTGACCACGTTCGTCAACGGCCTGGAGGAGGCCCACCTGGTGGCCGCCTGTGCGCTTGCCGCGGGCGCGGTCATCGCGCTGTTCATTCCGCACCTGCGCACCCAGGGTCACGGCCACGCGGTCGAGGAGGACGAGGAGGAGGTCCTCGCGGCGGGCGCCCCGACCTGAGCGGTCCACGGGAATCGAGGCCCCGGCCCTGCGGTCGGGGCCTCGATCGCGCCAGGGGGGCTTGGCGCGATCGAATCCATCGATGGTGAGGTGGCTGACCACCGGTAGCTCGTGTCGCAATGTCGGCAGGCGCGATGGTGGGAGCTGGTTGCGTCGCGGAGGCGGCGGGCGCCGGCTCGACGTGCCCGGTCCGGGACGTCACGGCGCGGACCGCAGGGTCGTGGCGGGCTACATCGGCATTGGCGCACGTCAACCGGGTTGGCCGGTGGCGGGCGATTGCCGTGCTCGCATTCGTGTGCGACATCTCTGCCCGGCGCCTGATGCCCGATGAGACCTATTCGGGCCGTAACGGTCTGCAACCCGACCGGTGCCGCGTGATCGCCCACCCATTTAGGGGGGGACAGCGCGGCCGTCGGCAGGATAACATCCATCGATGAACTGGCGGTACGCTAATGGGGGATGGGGCCACCAGGGATATGAAGTCATCAGCACTGGCGGTTACGGATGTCCAGGTACTCTTCTACGAGCCAGAAGGGCTTTTATTGACAGCGGGACTATTGCCGGCGGACGTAGGCGGGCACGAGTTCCGCGTAATGTTTCAATTAAGTTACCTGGGCACTGGTGAGATTACGGCGCACGTCGGCTTCCAACAGTGCGACGGCACCGACAAGACGGCTCCCGAGTTCGTCACGGTGGAATTGCTGGGAGCGGCACGACACCGTATGCCCATTATCTGGACGGCCTCGGCATCGGTGCGCGCGGAGCAGGTGAACTGCCGGCTCGTCATCTGGGGGGAACCCGCCGGCGAGGACCTGTTGCGGGGGGAGTTGATCGCCGAGGTCTCCGGGCGGCTGCCGGTGTTGACGGCCAGTTGCCAGGCATCGGTGACGCAGGCGGAACTGCCCACCCGGCAGCGGGTCGCCTAGCGGGCTGGCTGCCCTCCGTCGTGGGCGGAGGGCAGCCAGCCCTCGGGGGTAGGCGACATGGCAGTCCCTTCGCGGGTCAGCGGCTCGTCAGATCGGCCGCACGGCTGGTGAGGCGGGCTATCGGATCACGCCTGCGGTGAGCTGGCCCCCTGCTGCCACGGCCGTAGGCGGGGAATCCACGCCGGGACCGCGGCGCGGTACGTGTCGTACGCGGCGCCGTATCGTCGGCGCAGACCGGGTTCCTCGTAGAACCGCACGAACGCGGCCTGGATGAGGGCGATGGCCAACCCGTACCACAGGAGCGAGGCCTGGCCGAAGATCAGTGCCTGGCCGAGGATGGCCGTCACCACCGCGACGTACATCGGGTTGCGGACGTACCGGTAGGGGCCGCCGATCACCAGGTGTTCGGTCGGCGCCACCGGGGCCGGAGTGCCCAGCCCCTCCACGACGAAGCGCACGAACGACTGTAGGAGAAACGCCACCGCGGCGACCAGCATCAGCGCGCCGAGGACTCGAACCGGCTGGTAGTAGGCGAACGGTGTTTCCACCTCCCAGTCGGAAATCCACCATGGACCGAAGCCGGCGACCACACCCGGCGCGGCGCAAAAGAAGACAAGACTTCCGACGACGGCCCGTGTTCGTAGCACTGCGCCATGCTACGGCGCGTGCGGGGCACCATGTCAAGGCATCGTTACGTACTGTTGTCGTTGCCTGTCCGCAGAACCTCCGTATTTCCGCACGTAGGAAGGCGATACTATGGCGTTTGCCCCCATACGATGAATAGGGCATGCGATGAACTGGGAAAGGTGAACTTGTGGGCGCGGAGGTGTCCCCGAACGGTGCTCCACGACGGCGGACGGGGCGACGTGTCGGGCCGACGGTGAGCCATCAGCTCATCCTCGAGATCGCTCGTGGCCAGTTCGCGGAGCGGGGCTACGAGGGCACCACGGTCCGCACCATCGCCCAGGAGGCGGGCGTCGACAGCGCGCTGGTGCACCACTTCTTCCTCACCAAGGAAGGCCTGTTCGAGGCGGCGGTGCGTGGTGCCCTGCAGCCGCCGGATCTGGTGGAGCGGGCGATGAAGGGCCCTCGTGGCCAGGTCGGCCGACGTGCTGTCGAGCTGTTCTTCAGTCACTGGGACGAGCCCGACACGGCGGCGCGACTCGGCGGCATCCTCCGGTCGATGACGGCCAACGACATGGCGGCGGACGCCGTCCGTAACTTCCTCGGCGACCAGGTGATCCTCCCGCTGGCCCGGGCCCTGGGTCACTCCCAGCCGGAGCTGCGCGCCGCCATGGTCGGCTCGCACCTGATCGGTCTCGCCACCACCCGGTACGTCTTCCGCGTCCCGGCGATCGCCGAGCTCACCGCCGCCGCTCTGGCCGCGGGCACGGGCAAGGCCATCCAGACCTACCTCACGGGCGTCCTGGCCTGATCGGTCCGCCCTCGGTGGGCGGGCTTCACCGTCGTCGCGCCAGTGGCCGACGTCGATCCCTGCGCGGCATCCCCCTTGACGAACCCGCGTGGGCTTCTAGAATTCATCGAACAGGGATGTCATCAGAGGGGGAAGCGCCGGTGGGTTTCCCGGCCTCCCGGGTGACGCCCCACGGGGGAGACCACGTCCGGCGACCTGGGAGGGGTTTGTGCCGACAGACCAACGCGACGAGATACTCGGCCAACTGATGGTGTACGTGCGCCACGAGCTGATTGGCGACCAGGACGAGGCGGTCACCGGGGTTGACCTGCGCCCCGACTCGCCACTGCTGGAGTGGGGCGTTCTGAACTCACTGAACACAGCTCGGCTCATCGCGTTCGTCCGGGCGGAGCTCGACGTCGACGTGCCGCCTTCGCACATCACGGGACGGCACTTCCGGAGTCTCGACACCATCACCGATCTGATCCTGTCGTTGCCCCGCGCCTGACAGGCCTGCCGAGGAGGCGCCATGAACACCAAGCCAGCAGAGTGGGACATCGGCATCATCGGAGGCGGACCCGCCGGGTCCACGGCCGCCGCCTACCTGGCCAAGGCGGGGCTGTCCGTCGTGGTCTTCGAGAGCGCCCACTTCCCCCGCGAGCACGTGGGCGAGTCGTTGGTCCCGGCCACCACGCCGGTGCTGTTGGAGACCGGGGCGATGGCAGCCGTCGAGGCGGCCGGCTTCCCGCGCAAGTTCGGCGCGGCGTGGACGTCGGCCGAGTCGCGGCCGGTGAGCCACATGGGCTTCTCCAACCTCACCCACGACTTCCGGCTCGCCGAGGTCATGTTCAACGAGCGGGATCAGGCCGGCGTCGACCGCGATTACACGTTCCACGTCGACCGGGGCAAGTTCGACCAGATCCTGCTGGAGAACGCGGCGAGTCTCGGCGCGGAGGTCCACCACGGCGTGCGGGTCAACCGCGTCGACTTCGAGGGCGAACACCCCGTGCTGCACACCCGGTCCGCGGACGGGCAACGCGAGGTGCCGGTGCGCATGGTGATCGACGCCAGTGGCCGGAACACCACGTTGGGCAGCCAGCTCAAGGTGAAGGTGGCCGACTCGGTCTTCAACCAGTACGCGATCCACACCTGGTTCGACGGCTTCGATCGACAGGCGCTCTCGGCCGAGCAGGCGAAGTCGGACTTCATCTTCATCCACTTCCTGCCGCTGACCGACAGCTGGGTGTGGCAGATCCCCATCACCGAGACGGTCACGTCGATCGGCGTCGTCACCCAGAAAAGCCGGTTCGCCGAGGCGGCCCGGGAGGATCTCGAAGGGTTCTTCTGGGAGTGCGTGGGCAGCCGGCCCGAGCTGGAGGCAGCCCTGCGCAGCTCGAAGCAGGTGCGGCCGTTCAAGGCCGAGGGCGACTACAGCTACGCGATGAAGCAGATCTGCGGCGACAACTTCGTCATGATCGGGGACGCCGCCCGCTTCGTGGATCCCATCTTCTCCACCGGCGTCAGCATCGCGCTCAACAGCGCCCGGCTGGCCTGTAACGACATCATCGCCGCCGCCGAGGCGGGCGACTTCAAGCGCGAGCGGTTCGCCACCTACGAGATGCTGCTGCGGCGCGGCGTCCGCAACTGGTACGAGTTCATCTCGGCCTACTACCGGCTCAACATCCTGTTCACCGCGTTCGTCCAGGACCCGCGGTATCGCCTCGACGTGCTGAAGATGTTGCAGGGCAACATGTACGACGAGGCCGAGCCCAAGGCGCTCGTCGAGATGCGGAACGTCATCCGGGCCGTTGAGCAGGACCCCGAACACCTCTGGCATCCGTATCTCGGTGAGCTGTCCGCTCCGACGGCGGCTCCCATCTTCTGACCACAAGGGGGCCGTGCGGCCCCGGTAGGGGGGACATCAGTGAGCGTGGGCAGCAGTGTGTTCAGCGACCTGGCTGTGCACCACGTCGAATTCCATGTGACCGACGCGGTCTGGGCCGCACGCGAGCTCGCCGCACAGTACGGCTTCGCCGTCGTCGGTTCGCGCCGCGACGAGGACCACGTGTCGGTGGCACTGCGGCAGGGTTCGACGGTTCTCGTGGTCACCGAGGGGCTCACCGACGCGCACCCGGCCAGCCTGTACGTGCAGCAGCACGGCGACGGCGTGGCCGACCTGGCGATGCGTACCGCGGACGCGGCGGCGGCGTTCGAGGTCGCGGTGTCCCGCGGCGCGCGGACGGTGGTGGAACCCACCGTCCGCGACGGGTTCGTCACGGCCACGGTCGGCGGCTTCGGCGACGTGACGCACACCTTCGTCCAGCCACCCGAGGGGTCGGCCGGCCCGGTGCTGCCCGGCCTGACGCCCGGTCTTCCGGACGGGCACCTGCCGGAGGCGGGGCCGGCTCTGGGGCTGGGGGTGGTCGACCACCTCGCCGTCTGCCTCGAGGCGGGCACGCTCGACCCGACCGTCGACTTTTACCGCACGGTGCTGGATTTCGACATGACGTTCGAGGAGCACATCCTCGTCGGCAGCCAGGCGATGTTCTCCAAGGTGGTGCAGAGCCCGTCGCGGTTGGTCACGCTCACGCTCATCGAGCCGGACGCCTCAGCCGCCGCCGGGCAGATCGACGACTTCCTCAAGGGGCACGGTGGCCCCGGTGTGCAGCACGTGGCGCTGTGCTCACCGGACATCGTGTCGGCGATCTCGGCGTTGACCGATCGGGGCGTGGAGTTCCTGCGCACGCCGGAGACCTACTACGACCTGCTCGGCCAGCGACTCGACCTCGCCCGGTACGACGTGAACCAGCTGCGGTCCCGCAACATCCTCGTCGACGAGGACCACGACGGCCAGCTGTTCCAGATCTTCGCCAGGTCCACCCATCCGCGCCGGACGTTCTTCTTCGAGGTCATCGAGCGGCTGGGTGCGCGCACCTTCGGCAGCGGGAACATCCGGGCGCTGTACGAGGCGGTCGAGGCGGAGCGGACCAAGACCCACGACGTCCTGTGACCACCATCGCGGCCCAGGGAACCGACCTCGCCGGCCTGCTCTGCCTCGACGACGTGGCGTTGGCGGCGCGGCGGGTGCTGACCGAGCCCGTCTGGGACTACGTGGCCGGGGGCAGCGGCACCGAGTCGACGCTGCGCGACAACCGGGACGCGTTCGACCGGGTGCACCTGGTCCCTCGGGTGCTGGTGGGTACGGACACCTGCGACCTCGGCACGGAGTTGCTGGGCACGCCGATGGGTCTGCCCGTCGGGGTGGCGCCGATGGCCTACCAGCGGCTCCTGCACCCGGACGGCGAGGTGGCGCTCGCCGAGGCGGCCCGGGACGAGGGCGCGGTCTTCGTCGCCAGCATGCTCAGCAGCGAGCCGGTCGAGCGGATCGCCGCCACCCAGGCGGAGGTCTGGATGCAGCTCTACTGGCTGCGCGACCGCGGGCTGGTCGCCGATCTGGTGGCCCGCGCCGAGGCCGCTGGCTGCCGGGCTCTCATGCTGACGGTCGACGTGCCCCGAATGGGTCGCCGCCTGCGGGACATGCGGTCCGGGTTCACGCTGCCCGACGACGTGGTGGCCGCCAACCTGCCGCCGGAGGTCGGCGCGGCAGCGCACTCCGGCGGTCTGCACAGTTCGGCGCTGATGGTGCACACCGGTCTCGCTTTCGACCCGAGGCTGTCCTGGCGGGATCTGGACTGGCTGCGGCGACGGACGCGGCTGCCGATCGTCGTGAAGGGCGTCCTGCACGCGGACGACGCGGTGCGCGCGACGGACCTCGGAGCGGACGCGGTCGTGGTGTCCAACCACGGCGGCCGCCAGCTCGACGGCGCGGTGCCCAGCATCGCGGCGCTGGAGCCGGTGGTCGCGGCCGTGGCCGACCGGTGCGCGGTGCTCCTGGACAGCGGCGTCCGTAGCGGCGTGGACGTGGCGCGGGCGCTGGCCCTCGGCGCGTCCGCGGTGCTGGTGGGTCGGCCCGCTCTCTGGGGGTTGGCGGTGGGTGGCCGGGCCGGGGCCCGCCGGGTGCTCTCGTTGCTGCGGGCCGAGTTGGAGGATGCGATGGCGATGATGGGCTGCGCCGACCTGCGGGCGCTGGGCCACGGCACCACCGTGGCCGGTGGCGGGCCGGTGTCGACGGGGCGGGGCCGGGCGTCGGGTGACGCCCTCGCGGGATGGTCCCCGTGACCGGCCGGTCGGGGACGACCACGGTCGGCGCCCGCGCGCCGATCGCCCTGGCCGACCTGCACGGTTCGCTGGCCGACCCGGTGCTCGACTCGATGACCTTCCTCAACGAGATCGCCGGTCGCTTCCCGGACGCGGTGTCGTTCGCCGCCGGCCGGCCCTACGAGGAGTTCTTCGAGGTCGAGGCGGTGCATCGCTACCTGCGCCGCTACTGCGACCATCTGCGTGACGAGCACGGGTTGAGCGAACGTCAGGTCAACCGCACGCTGTTGCAGTACGGGCGGACCAAGGGCATCGTGCACGACCTGGTGGCCCGCAACCTGTCCGTCGACGAGGGGATGGACGTCGACCCGGAGTCGGTCGTGGTGACGGTGGGCGCGCAGGAGGGCATGTTCCTCGTGTTGCGGGCGTTGCGGACCGACCCCCGCGACGTGCTGCTGGCCGTCTCGCCGAACTACGTGGGCATTCGCGGGGCCGCGTCGCTCGTGGACATGACCACGCTGCCGGTGCGGGACGGCTCGCGCGGCATCGACCTGGCCGACCTCGCCCGGGTGGTGCGCGACGCCCGGGCGGCGGGGCAGCGCCCCCGCGCGCTGTACCTCGTGCCCGACTTCGCCAACCCGGCCGGGGCGAGCCTGGACACCGAGACCCGGGTGGCGGTGCTGCGCGCGGCCGCCGAACACGATCTGCTGATCATCGAGGACAACCCGTACGGGCTGTTCCACGCCGGTGGCGACCGCCCGGCCACGCTCAAGGCCATGGACGACGACCGTCGGGTCGTCTATCTCGGCTCGTTCGCCAAGACCGGGATGCCCGGCGCCCGGGTGGGTTACGTGGTCGCTGACCAGCCGGTGGCCGGCCCCGGGGGAACGGGCCTGCTGGCCGACGAGCTTTCCAAGATCAAGAGCATGGTGACCGTCAACACCTCACCGCTGGCGCAGGCGATCATCGCCGGCAAGTTGCTGGAGCACGACTGCAGTCTCGTCCGCGCCAACGAGCGCGAGGCCGGCGCGTACCGGCGCAATCTGCGGCACGTGCTGGACGGCCTGGCCGCGCGCTTCGGGCCGGGTGCCGGCGTTTCCTGGAACACCCCCGGTGGGGGCTTCTTCCTCGTGGTGACGGTGCCGTTCGTGGTGGACGACGCGCTGCTGGAGCGCTCCGCCCGCGACTTCGGTGTGTTGTGGACGCCGATGCACCACTTCTACGCCGACGGAGGTGGACGCCACCAGCTCCGTCTGTCGGTCAGCCTGCTGCAGCCACCGCAGATCGAGCAGGGGCTCGACCGACTGGCGGCCCTGATCAGGGAGATGAGGCCGGTATGAACGCACCCATCATGCCGCTGGCCGGCGGACAGGTCGTGATCCTGCTCGTCCAGATCGCGTCCCTGCTCCTGCTCGGCCTCGGCCTGGGCCGGTTGGCGGCGCGGTTCGGCCTGCCCCAGATCGTCGGCGAGCTGATGGCCGGCGTGGTGCTCGGGCCGTCGCTGCTCGGCCACGCCGCTCCGGCGGTCCACGACTGGCTGTTCCCCGCCGACCCGGCGCAGATGCACCTGCTGGACGCGGTCGCCCAGATCGGCGTCCTGCTGCTGGTGGGGGTGGCCGGCATCGAGTTGGACACCCGGATCGTCCGCCGCCGTGGCACCTCGGCGCTCCGGATCAGTCTGGGCGGTCTGCTCATCCCGATCGGCTTCGGCATCCTGATCGGTTACCTGGCCCCGGCCGTCCTCGTGCCGGACACCACGGAACGCCCGGTGTTCGCGCTGTTCCTCGCCGTCGCCATGTGCGTGACGGCGATCCCCGTGATCGCCAAGACGCTGGCGGACATGAAGCTCATCCACCGCGACGTCGGGCAGTTGATCATGACTTCCGGCATGGTCGACGACGCCGTGGGCTGGTTCCTGTTGTCGGTCGTGTCGGCCATGGCGACCGTCGGCGTACGCGCGGGTCAGGTCGCGCTGTCCCTGCTGCTGCTGGTGGCGTTCGTGGTCGCCGCGATCGTCGTCGGCCGGCCGCTGGTGAGTGGAGCGTTGCGGCTCGCCGGCCGGTCCACCGAGAGCGGGCCGACCATCGTCACGGCCGTGATCATCGTCCTCGTCGGCGCGGCGATCACCCAGTCGCTGCACATGGAGGCGGTGTTCGGCGCGTTCGTCGCCGGCATTCTCGTCGGCCAGGCGATCCGGGATCGGCGGGCGGTGCTGGCCCCCCTGCGGACCGTCGTGCTCACCGTGCTGGCACCGATCTTCCTGGCCTCCGCCGGCCTACGGATGGACCTCGGCGTGCTGCTCGACCGCGACGTGGCGATCGCCGCCTTCGTGGTCCTCGCGGCGGCGATCCTCGGCAAGTTCACGGGCGCGTACCTCGGTGCGCGATCCAGCCGGCTCGGCCACTGGGAGTCCCTGGCCGTCGGCGCCGGCATGAACGCCCGGGGCGTCGTCGAGATCGTCGTCGCCATGGTGGGGTTGCGGCTCGGCGTCCTGGACATCGCCACCTTCACGATCATCGCCCTCGTCGCCATCGTCACGTCGATGATGGCGCCCCCGCTGCTACGCCTGGCGATGTCCCGGGTCGCGCACAGCGCCGACGAACTCCTGCGCAAGGCCGACCACGAGGAGCAGTGGGCGACCGGACCGGTCGTCCGACCGGCGGGCACGGGCGCCCCGCCGGCCGCGTAGCGGGCCGACCCAGCGGATCAACCCAGGACGCCGGCGGGGCCGATGGGGTCGGCCTCCCCGGAATCGTGCAGGGCGAGGATGGCCTCGGCCGCGTTCGCGGGTCCGTCAGTGGCCGCGTACCAGCGCTGGACCCGCTCGGCCGCCTCGCGGTAGGACCGGTCGGCCAGCATCTCCGCGGCGAGCGCGGCCAGTCTCGCGCCCACGTGTCTCGGCGCCAGCAGGCGTGCCGCGCCGATCCGTTCCAGCAGCGCGAGGTTCAGGTCCTGCTCCGGTTGGAGCGGAAAACCGAGCACCGGCGTGCCGCCGGCCATCGCCGTCTGCACGCTGCCCTGTCCGCCCGCGGTGATCGCCAGGTCCACCTCCGGCATGATCAGGTGGCTCGGCAGCACGCCGCCGACCATGACCCGGTCGCCGGCCATGTCGTGCAGGTCGTGGTGGGTGCCGGCGACCAGTACGCGCACCGGGAGGGTGGCGATGGTCGTCACCACGCGCCGCACGAAGCCGACCTCGGCCGAGTTGACCGCCACGTAGACGACCGGCCCCGGCTCGGCGAGGAAACGGGCGACCCGCTCGGGCAACGGCAGGTCGAGCCGGGCGTAGAGCGGCCCGACGCAGCGCAGCCGGGTGCCCGCCCGATAGCCGGACCGGCCGTCCGGCCGCCAGTCGGCCACCTCCGTGGCGGACACGCCCAGCACCTCCGGCACCTCCGGGATGAGCGCCAGGTCGCCGAGGACGAGCGCGGCGAGGCTGGGTACGCGCGGTACGCCCAGGTCGGCCGCCAGCCGGTTGAACCCGCCGCAGTAGAAGCCGACCCGGGACGGCAGGGAGTTGGACAACCACCGCAGCAGCGGCGACGGCAGCAGGCCGAAGTGCGCCTGACTCGGCGCCGGCAGCATCCCGCGCTCGAACAGCGGCGGTACCCAACTGCCGGCGTGCTCGGTGACCAGCCGGGCACCGGCCAGCCGGGTCGACAGCAGGGTGGTCAGCGTGAAGCCGGTGACCACCGTACGGATGTCGTGCTGGCGGAAGTACTCGGTCTCGGCGGTGACGTAGTCGCGCATCTCCCGGTCGGTGTACATGCTCTGACCGACGTAGCCCATGCCGATCTCGTCGCGGATGAACCGTTCGCACCGCTGCGGCGTCATCCGTTCACCGACGATGTCGTACGGGACGCCGACGTCGCGGAGCACGTGCTCGTAGGTGCCGCCGTGCGTGGCGATGCGGGCGGTCACCCCGCGCTGTCGCAGCGCGCGGTAGATCTCCAACATGCGCGAGGTGGCGGAGAGGAAGCCGCAGTGCGGCATCAGACAGATCACGCGGTCGTCGCCTCCGGGAGCGGACCGGCCTCCGGGACCGAGTCGGCCTCCGGGACCGAGTCGGCCTCCGGGAGCGGTTCGGCCTGCGGTGACGGGCCGACGCCGCGGGCCACCGCGCGTACCTCGTCCAGCACCCGGGCGACCGGCACGTCGGCGCGCTGGGCGACCGCCAGGGCGTCGTCGTACTCCGGTTGCACGCTGACCAGACGGTCACCCAGGTAGCCGCGCTTGACCCGTACGGCGGTGTCGCCGTACGGCATGGCGATCTGGTCGCGGCGCAGCCGGCGGCGCTGCACGGTGGACACCCGTACGCCGAGCGTGCCGGTGTAGGTGAAGACCAGCCGGCAGACCAGGTCGAGCTGCGCCGGTGCGGCCAGCACGCTGAGCAGTTGCCCCGGTCGGCCCTTGCGCATCAGCACCGGCGTGCACCAGGCGTCCGCCGCGCCCACGGCCCGCAACCGCTCCAGCAGATCCGGCCAGATTCGCGGGTCCAGGTCGTCGATGGTGGTGTCGACCCGGTGCAGCGGTTCGCCCTGCCAGGGTGTGGCGTCGGAGTCCGGGGCCGCCGAGGCGCCCACCAGCACCCGCAGGATGTTCGGGTGGCCGGCCGGGTCGCGGGTGCCGGCGCCGACCCCGACCGCGTGCGGCACCAACGCCGGTGGCGGCCCCCAGCCGGTGGCCAGGGTGGCGAGCAGGGCGGCGCCCGACGGCGTGCACAACTCCATCGCGGCCGGATGGGCGGCGATCGGTGCGCCCGCGCCGGAGAGGATCTCCAGAACGGCGGGCACGGGTACCGGCATCGGGCCGTGCTCGGTGCGGACCACGCCGGAGCCGACCGCGACCGGGCCGACCACCCGGATCGGCGCGTCGAGCAGCCCCAGGTCGGCGAGCGCGAGCGCACATCCGACCAGGTCGACCACCGCGTCGAGGGCGCCGACCTCGTGGAAGTGGATGTCCGCCAGGGGTACGCCGTGCACCCGCGCCTCGGCCCGCGCGAGGGTGGTGAAGGCGGCGACCGCGAAGTCGTGCACCGCCGACGGGAGCGCCGCCCGCGCGATGATCGCGGTCACCGCGGCCAGGTCGCGGTGGGTGCCGCTGTCGGGTGCCGTGACGACGAGATGGGCGGCGCGCAGGCCGTGTCGGCGTACGCTCTCCAGCTTCAGCGTCACCGGCTCCACCGCGAGTCGCGCCACGCCCTGCTCGACGGCGGACAGGCTCGCGCCCGCGTCGAGCAACGCCGCCAGCAGCATGTCGCCGGCCGCGCCGTTGCTGGGGTCGACCCACAGGGCGGTGCTCGACGGGACCGCCGCGCTGTCCTCGGTCATCGTCCGCGGCTCAGCCATTCGCGTCTGCGCAGCTCGGCGTGCGGCGGGCGATCCTGGCGGCGGCGACGCCCGCGCCGAAGCCGTTGTCCACGTTGACGGTGAGCACGCCCGGGGCGCACGAGTTGAGCATGCCGAGCCAGGCCGTCAGGCCGTCCAGGTGCCAGCCGTACCCGACGCTGGTGGGCACCGCGATCAGCGGGCTGCCGACCAGTCCACCGAGGACCGACGGCAGCGCGGCCTCCATCCCGGCGATGGCCACCACCACGTCGGCGCGGGCGATCCGGTCCCGCTCGGCCAGCAACCGGTGCAGGCCGGCCACCCCGACGTCCACCACGAGATCCGCCCGGGACCCGAAGACGGCCACGGTGGCCGCGCACTCACGGGCGACCGGCAGGTCGCTCGTGCCGCCGCAGGCGATGGCGACCGTGCCCACCGGCGTGCGCTCGGGGCCCACCACCGCGGTCCGGGACACCGGATCCACCACGTCGGCGCCGAACTCGTCGGCGCACCGGGCCATGGCGGCGTCGGTGAGCCGGGTGGCGAGGATCGGAGTGTCCGGATGGGCGACGCGTAGCGCGTGCATCGCTCCCGTCACCTGTTCAGGAGTTTTGCCCGCGCCGTACACCACTTCGGGGTCGCCGGTGCGCGACAGACGGTCCACGTCCATCCGTGCGAATCCTAGGTCGATGAATTCCGGTGCGGACACCTCACGCTCCTTCCAGTACTGTCGAGCTGTGAGACCTGATGGATGGGCCTGGGGGGCCGCGGATCAGCTCGTCGCGGAATTCACACGATACGGCAAAACGCTCGTCGCATTCTCCGGTGGCGTGGACTCCAGCGTCGCCGTAGCGGCGGCGGTGCGGGCTCTGGATCCGGCCGATGTCGCCGCGGTGACGGCGGTTTCGGCCGCTGTCCCCGCCGCCGAGGTCGCCGCCGCCCGCGACTTCTGCGCCCGGCTCGGCGTGGCGCACCACGTGCTCGGCACCCGCGAGCTGGAGGTCGAGGGCTACCGCGAGAACGGCCCGCGCCGGTGCTACTTCTGCAAGAGCACGCTCATCGACACCGTGCGTGAGCTGGCCGACCGGCTCGGCTTCACGACAGTGGTGACGGGCACCAACGCCTCGGACCTGGCCGCCGGCTTCCGACCGGGGATCGCCGCCGCGGCCGAGCGCGCGGCCCGCACGCCGCTCGCGGACCTCGGGCTCGACAAGCCGGCGGTACGCGCGATAGCGGAGCTCTGGGGCCTCGACACGGCCGCCAAACCGGCCGCCGCCTGTCTGGCCAGCCGGATCGCGTTCGGGGTGCCCATCTCGCCGGCCCGGCTGGCCCGGGTGGAGCTGGCCGAGCTGGCCGCCCGCCGCCTGCTGGCCCCGCACGGGGTGGTCGACCTGCGGGTCCGTGACCTGGGCGACGGCGTCCGCCTCGAGGTCGACGCGCCCATCGTGGAGCGGGCCCGTGCCGACCAGCGGGTCGCCGCGGCCATCCGCGCGGCCGGATTCCCCGACCTGCCGCTCACCGTGGAGGCGTTCCGGTCCGGATCGATGAACGAACTGCTCGACGATCCGGACCGCTGGCGCTGACCGTCGGCGTCGTTTTTTCCGCGAATCGGTGGCTGACGCGCGGCCCGTTTGACGCTATCCTCATCTGGTGAATTACAACCCGGGTGACCGACCCGCCACGCCGAACTGGTCTCTCGATGGTGCCCACGTCCTGCTCACCGGGGTGACCGGGTTCCTCGGGCAGGCAGCGCTGGAGCGGCTGCTCGCCGACTACCCCAACACCCGGGTGACGGTGCTGGTGCGCGGGCGCGGCGCGACGTCGGGCGCCGACCGCGTCGCCGGACTGGGGCGCAAGCCGGTGTTCCGCACGCTGCGCCGCAGGATCGGCGGGCCGGCCCTCACGCAGTTGCTGGCCGAGCGGGTCAGCGTCCTCGAGGGCGACCTCACCGGCTCGGTCCCGGCGCTTCCGGACGACCTGACCGCCGTCCTGCACTGCGCGTCCACCGTGTCCTTCGACCCGCCGATCGACGAGGCGTTCGAGGTCAACGTCGGCGGTCTGGTCAACCTCTACGATGCGGTCGTCGCGCTGCCGCGACGTCCGCACGTGGTCCACGTCTCGACGGCGTACGTGGCCGGCGCCCGCAAGGGCGTGGTGCCCGAGGCCCCGCTGGACCACGACGTCGACTGGCAGGCCGAGCTGACCGCCGCGCGGGCCGCCCGCGCCGAGGTGGAGCGCGCTTCCCGCCGCCCCGAGGCGCTGCGCGCGCTGTTGGCCGAGGCCCGCGCCGAGCACGGCAAGGCCGGCCCGCAGGCGACGGCGCGGGCCGCCGAGGAGGCGCGGCGTCGCAAGGTGACCGAGCGACTCATCGACTACGGCCGGCTGCGCGCGCACAGCGTCGGCTGGCCGGACGTCTACACGTTCACCAAGGCGCTGGGGGAGCGGGTCGCCGAGCAGTACGCCCGCGACGAGGGGCTGCGCCTCTCCGTGGTGCGCCCGGCGATCGTGCAGAGCGCGCTGCGTCATCCGTTCCCCGGGTGGTTCGACTCCTTCAAGATGGTGGACCCGATCATCCTGTCGTACGGGCGCGGCACGCTTCCGGACTTTCCCGGCCTGCCCGACGCGGTGGTGGACATCGTCCCCATCGACCTGGTCACCAACGCCCTGCTGGCGGTCGCGGCCGTCGAGCCGGAGCCCGCCGCGCCGGTCTACTACCACGTCGGCACCGGCGCGCGGAACCCGCTGACCCAACGCCAGCTCGACGAGAACATCCGCAACTACTTCCGCCGTCACCCGCTGCCCGAGGCCGGTCGCGGTCACATCGCGGTGCCGACCTGGCGCTTTCCGGGCGCGAGCCAGATCGAGCGCAAGCTGCGCACCGGTGAGCGCGCCGTGTCGCTCGCCGAACGGGCGCTGCTGCGGCTGCCGGCCTCGCCGCGCACCCGCGACTGGATGACGAAGGTGCACAAGGAGACCAAGCGGATCGAGTCGCTGCGTCGACTGTCCGACCTGTACGGCGTCTACACCGAGGTCGAGGCCATCTACACCGACGGCAACGTGCTGGCGCTGCACCGCCAGGTGCCCGAGGAGATGGTCAGCCGGGGCAGCTTCGACGTCGCCGAGGTGGACTGGCCGCACTACCTCCAGGAGGTGCACTGCCCGGCCATCACCGCGCTGCTGCGGCAGTCGGTGACCCGGCGTCCCCGTTCCAGCGGGCGCGGGCCGCTGCCCGAGGGCCGCGACACGGTGGCGGTCTTCGACCTGGAGGGCACGGTGGTGGCGTCCAACCTCATCGAGACCTTCCTGTGGGCCCGCCTGTCCGACCGGCCGAAGGGCGGCTGGGCCAAGGAGTTCGCCGCGCTCGCCGGAGCCGCGCCGCGCTACCTGCGCGCCGAGCAGCGCAGCCGGGGTGAGTTCATCCGGACCTTCATGCGGCGGTACGCCGGCGCCTCCGAGGAGGCGCTGCGCGACCTGATCCGTGACCGGATGGGTGACGCGCTGCTGCGGCGGGCGCTGCCGGAGGCGATCCGGCAGATCCGCGCCCACCGTGCGGCCGGCCACCGCACCATCCTGATCACCGGCACCGCGGACATCCTCATCGAATCGCTGCGCCCGCTCTTCGACGACGTGGTCGCGAGCCGGTTGCACGTGCGCGACGGCGTCCTGACCGGCTTTTTGGCCTCACCGCCGTTGGTGGGCGAGGCCCGCCTGGCCTGGCTCCGCCACCACGCCGACGACATCGGCGCAGACCTGCGCAGCTCGTACGCGTACGGCGACAGCTTCTCCGACCGATCACTTCTCGAGGGGGTGGGCAACCCGGTGGCCGTCAACCCCGATCCCAAGCTGTACCGCCACGCGAAGCGCCAGAACTGGCGCATCGAGGAGTGGGGCGGGCACACGGTCGGCGCGGTCGAGAACATGGTCGAGCTGACCACCTCGGCCGCCGGCCCCGGCGCGCGGGGAGCGGCCCGATGATGCCGGCCCTGGAATACCGCCAGTCGACTCCCCGCTTCCTCGCCGCCCGGGGCGCCAGCTCCACCAAACTCGGCGGCCGGATGTCCGGCGTGCTCGCCAGCAACGTGGCGCCCCTGCGCCTGGTGCACCGGGCCGAGCCCAGCCTGCCGTCGGGCGACTGGGTCCGGCTGCGACCGCTGCTCTCCGGCATCTGCGGCTCGGACGTCAGCCTGCTGACGGGTCGCTCGTCGCCGTACTTCGGAGCGGTCGTGTCGATGCCCTTCGTGCCCGGGCACGAGGTGGTCGCGGAGACCCTGGACGACCTACCCAACCTGCCCAAGGGCAGCCGCGTCGTGGTCGACCCGGTGCTGTCCTGCGCCGTACGCGGCGGGGAGCCCTGCCGATGGTGTGTCGCGGGGCAGCACAGCCGGTGCGACCGGGTCACCGCCGGTCGTGTCTCCGCCGGCCTGCAGACCGGCTACTGCACCGACACCGGCGGCGGCTGGGGTCGGCAGATGGTCGCGCACGCGGCCCAGCTGCATCCCGTACCCGACACGATGGACGACCGCCGGGCGGTGCTCGTCGAGCCGCTGGCCTGCGCGGTGCACTCGGTCCATCGGGCGCAGGTGCCGGCCGGGGCGGCCGTGTTGATCGTCGGCGCCGGCACGGTCGGCCTGCTGACCCTGCTGGCGCTGCGTGCCCTGACCAAGGCCGGCCCCATCTACGTGGTGGCCAAGCACGCGCACCAGCACGCCCGGGCCCGCGAGCTCGGGGCCACCGAGGTTTTCCAGCCGTCCCGTGCGGCTCGCGCGGTACGCCGGGCCTGTGGCGGCACGCTGGAGCAACCCATGATCGGCGGCGACTTCCTCCTCGGCGGGGCGGACGTGGCCTTCGAGTGCACCGGTGCCGGGGCCGGCCTGGATATGGCGCTGCGGCTGGTCCGGGCCGGTGGCACGGTGCTGCTGTCCGGGATGCCTTCCGGCGGGGTGGACCTGACACCCGTCTGGTTCCGGGAGCTGAACCTCGTCGGGTCGTACGCCTCCAGCGGCAGCGCGGCGGCGAGCCCGACCGCCGGGACCGAGGCCGACGCGCCGGAGGCCGACGAGCCCGTCGGGGGCACGTTCGCCGAGGCGATGGCGCTGGCCGCCGAAGCGCCCCTGGACGGTTACGTCGACGCGATCTACCCGCTGTCGCGGTGGCGCGAGGCGCTCGGCCACGCCGCCAAGGCCGGGCAGTTGGGCGCCGTCAAGGTCGCCTTCGACCCCAGCCGCAACTGACCAAGCAGCCCGACGCACCCGCACGAGCCGGAACGACGAAAGGACAATTCATGAGCAGACCTGGCTTCGTGCTCGAGGTCGACGAGCGTACGCCGCCGCTGCTCGTCCACCAGGGGGAGGGTTTCCTCCTCGAGCGGTTCCCGCTCGGCACACGGGTGGTGTACCCGCCGGATTCGCTTCCGCCGATCGCCAACGTCGACGCCGCCATCCAGCGCGCGCTGCTGCACCCGGTGGACTCGCCGCCGCTGCCCGACCTGCTCCGCCCCGGGATGCGACTGACGATCGTCTTCGACGACCTGTCCCTCCCGTTGCCGCAGATGCGCCCACCGGACGTCCGGCAGCGGGTGATCGAGAACGTGCTGGAGCTCGCCGCCGAGGCGGGTGTGGACGACGTCGAGCTGATCGCGGCGAACTCGCTGCACCGGCGGATGACGCCGGCCGAGCTGAAGCGGATCGTCGGCGAGCGGGTCTTCCGGGCGTTCTTCCCCAAGCACCTGAAGAATCATGACGCCGAGGACCCGGACGGTCTGGTCCACCTCGGCACCACGCCGCACGGCGAGGACGTGGAGATCAACCGGCGGGCGGCCGAGAGCGATCTCATCGTGTACGCCAACATCAACCTCACCGCGATGAGCGGCGGCAGCAAGTCGGTGACCGTGGGTCTCGGCTCCTACCGGAGTCTTCGCCACCACCACAACGTCCACACGCTGCGCCACTCGCGCTCCTTCAACGACCCGCCGAACTCGGCCATGCACCACTCGTACGACCGGATGGCCGACGTGCTGGGCGAGGCGGTCAAGGTCTTCACGGTCGAGACCACCCTCAACCTCGACTCGTTCCCCAGCCAGGTCGGCTTCCTCAACAAGCGCGAATGGGAGTGGGGGATCGGCGACCAGCTCTCCTACCTGGCCGCCAAGCGGGCCAACGACCTGACGCCGCCCAAGCTGCGCCGACGCGTCTGGCAGAACAACGACGCGCCGTACGGGGTGACCGGGGTCAACGCGGGCCGGCCCGACTCGGTCCACCCGCTCACGCTCGCCAACGTGCACCGTCAGCAGCTCACCGAGGTGCAGGGTCAGAGTGACATCGGCGTGTGGGGCCTGCCCTTCATCTGCCCGTACAACGTCAACTCGATCATGAACCCGATCCTGGTGATGTCGCTGGGCCTGGGGTACTTCTTCAACCTCTACCGCAACCAGCCCATCGTGCGGCGCGGCGGGGTCGGCATCTTCTACCACCCGATGCCCAAGGAGTTCCACCCGGTGCACCACCCCAGCTACATCGACTTCTTCGAGGAGGTCCTGCCGCAGACCACCGACCCGGCGGCGATCGAGGCGAAGTACGAGCAGCAGTACGCGCAGGACCCCTGGTACCGGCACCTGTACCGGACCAGCTACGCGTACCACGGCGTGCACCCGTTCTACATGTGGTACTGGGGGGCGCACGCGATGGAGCACCTGGGCGACGTGATCTTCGTCGGCGCCGACCGGAAGACGGCGGCGGTGATGGGCTTCCGGGCGGCCTCTTCGCTCGCCGACGCGCTGGAGATGGCGCGTGACACGGTCGGGTCGAGCCCGAGCATCACCTACCTGCACGCCCCGCCCGTGACCCTGGCGGACGTCCGATGACCCGGGAGGCGACGTGCGCCTGATCGACGAGGTGAGGCTGCTGCGCGGCCGCCGCGACTGGCGTGGCCGGGCGACGACTCCTCGCTCCGCCGAGCCGTACGAGATCCGCCGCGAGCGCTCCGAGTTCCCCACCGCCTGGGCCCGCACCCGGGCGGCGGGGGCGGTCCGCTTCGGCCTGCAGCGGGGCGTGCTCAAGTCGGTGGCCTGGACCCAGACCCATCCGGTCGTTCGCGGCACGGAGTACCTCGACGGCTTGCAGGGGCCCGCCGTCTTCGTCTCCAATCACGCGAGTCACCTGGACACGCCGTTGATTCTCGGCTCGGTGCCCCGTCGGTTCGCGCGGCGGCTGGCCGTCGGGGCCGCCGCCGACTACTTCTTCGACGCGCGCTGGCGGGCCGTCGTGACGTCGCTGGTGTTCAACGCCTTCCCGATCGAGCGGCAGGGTGACCGGCGGCTACGCAGCCTCGCCACCAAGCTGCTCGGCGACGGTTGGAGCCTGCTGCTCTTTCCGGAGAGCAGCAGGTCCACCGACGGCTGGATGAGCGGCATGCGGTTGGGCGCCGCGCACCTGTGCTGCACGCACAACGTTCCGGCGGTGCCGGTCGCGCTGCGGGGCACGTTCGGCGCCATGCCGCGCGGCCGGAACTGGCCGGTGCCCGGCCGGCGCACGGTCGTGGTGCGCTACGGCCGGCCACTGTGGCCCCGCGAGGGCGAGGGGGCGCGGGCGTTCCACGAGCGGATGTCCGCCGCGATCGGCCGGTTGTGGGTGGAGGAGGAGGTCGGCTGGTACCGCTCACTGCGGACCGCGCCGGCCGCCGCCGTCGCGTCCACCACCGGGCCGCAGGCCGCCGAGTGGCGGCGGTTGTGGGAGTCGACGCGTCCGCTTCCCGCGGCCGACGGCCGCCCGGCCCGCCGTATCTGGCCGACCAGCCGTTCCTGACCGTCGGACGACTCCCGTTCGGGCGGTCGGCGTGCGGGCTACGGCCGCTCGCGCGGGAGATCGGCGGTTGGCTGCCCGGCGGCGTTGCCGGCCGGGAGACGGTAGCCGGCGAAGAAGACCGCCAGTCCCACCACGACGGTGAGCGCCAGCAGGGCGTTCTCCGCGACGCTGTCGGCGGTTGGCAGCGCCCCCGCGTGGGCCAGATGGAACAGCAGGTGTGGCGTGTTCGCGACGACCGACGCGGCCGCTGCGGCGAGACACAACTCCCGCACCGGCCGCGCGGCCGCCCAGCCGAGGACGACCGCCAACGCCAGGTAGGCGTAGCCCAGGTCGGACAGCAGGTGCTCGTTGTACGGGCCACCGGCGGCGACCCAGCCCGCGCCGAACGGGAACCAGTCGAAGAACCACCGCGGCGCGACGGACGCCGGCACGCCGAGGGCGAGCATCTGCGCGGCCAGTAATGCCGATCCGATCCGAATCCACCGCATGGGGCTTTTCCTGGGCGCTTGCGCGTCGTGTGTCGGCATCTTGCCTCTGCTCAAAGGTTCGTTGACACCCTTCAACGAGGGCATCTATGGTTCGACCGTTCCTCGACTAATGAATTAGTAGCACAGACTCGCTTATGGGAGGGGGCTGCGACGTTGCGATCGTACGGGTCCTACATCGCAGGTCAGGACGTTCCAGCGGACAAGTGGGTACATTGCCTGCGCGCCTCGGCGGTGCTCAACGACATGCTGCCCCAGCTTTCCCTCAAGCGTGACCTGGACCGCGGCCGTCGCCACGACGGCGACGACCACGCGAGCGTCCTGGCCCGCTGCGCGGTGGCCGACGACGCCGTCGTCGAGCAGGCCATCCAGGCCGCCGCGGCGGCGGCGCCCGTCTGGGGCGCGATGCCTCTTCGGGTACGGCTCCAGGTGGCGCACCGACTCCACGAGGAGCTGCGCCGGCGGCACGACGAGGTGGTGGAGGTCCTCGTCCAGGAGGGGCACCCCCGCGCGCTCGCCGAGTGGGAGCTGGCCGGGTGCCTGCACGGGACGAGCCCCGAGACGATCGGGCTGTGCGCGGAGCAGATGCACCGGGAGTACGACGACGCGAACCGGCGTCTACTGGTGGTACGCAAGCCCGACGGCGTGGTCGCGCTGAGCCCACCGCAGAACGCGGCGGCGGTCAACTCGCTGCTCGGCGTTCCCGCGCTCGCCGCCGGCAACGCGCTCGTCGTGAAGGCGCCGCGGGGGAGCCCCTACGGCGTGATGTTCGTGCTGCGCGAGATCGTGGCGCCGATCCTCGACGAGGTCGGTGCCCCACCCGGCACCCTGAACGTGGTCTGCGGCCCGCCCAAGCGGATCCTCGACCAGTTCCTGGCCAGCCCGCTCGTCGACGACATCTTCTACTTCGGCAGCAGCGAACTCGGCATCCCGCTCGGAGTGGAGGCGGTACGCCGGGGCAAGAAGCCGATCCTGGAGTTGGCCGGCAACGACGGTTGCGTGGTGTGGCACGACGCCGATCTCGACCGTGCCGCCGAGGCGCTCACCGAGAGCTTCTTCGGGTCCGGGCAGATCTGCATGGTTCCCAACTACGTGGTGGCCCACCCGGCGATCGCGGACCGTCTGCTGGCCCGCCTGATCAGCCACGCCCGCAAGATCCGGCCCGGTCATCCCGAGGATCCGGACGTGCTGCTGTCGCCGGTGCTCAAGAGCGACCAGTTCGCCCGGTACGTCGAGCAGGCCACGGAGTGCGGCGCCGAGGTGCTCGCCGGTGGGAACCGGATGGAGTTGGACGGCTCGATCTCGTCCACCGGGGTGTTCGTCGAGCCGACCGTTCTGCGGGTCAACGGCCTGACCGACGCCCGGGCGGTGTGGGCGGTGGCCCGGGAGACCTTCTTCCCGCTGCTGCCGGTGGTGGTGCCCGACCCGGACCACGGCGACGGCCTGCTCGACGACGTCATCGACTTCCTGAACGCCAACGAGTACGCCCTGCGCAACTCGGTCTGGACCGGTGACGAGTCCATGGTCGAGCAGTTCGTGGCCCGGGTGCACAACGGGGGCCTACTCAAGATCAACGACTCGCACATCGGGTTCGTCCCGTACCTGTCCACCCACGGTGGCGCCGGCCTGACCGGCGGCCCGGGGGGCGAGAGCAACTATCCAATGCTGCGTACGTCGCACCTGCAGGGCATCAGCATCGGTCGCGACGTCCAGCCCCGGCGGGCGGCACTTGCCTCCCCGCTGCGTGCCGAGCGGGAGGGTCTGGCGGCATGAGCTTTCTCGACACCGAGCGGGACACCTGCGACATGCTGCTTCCCGGCCTGCTCAAGAGGCTCGGCGAGGTTCCCCTGATGGAGTTGGAGCGCCCGGGTGGGCCGGGCGTCGCCCTCTTCCGGGAGGCGGGGGGCGCGGGTCTGGTGGTGCCCAAGACCTACCAGGGGCTCGGCGCGTCCGCCCTCCAGGCCGTGCGGGTCACCCGCGCCCTGGCCGCGCAGGCGCCGTCGCTGGCGGTCGCCACCACGATGCACCAGTTCTCGGTCGCCGGCCTGGTGGCCCTGGCCCGGGCGAACGTCGGGTTCGAGTGGATGCTGCTGGAGGCGGTGGCCACCGATCGCCGGCTGGTGGCCTCCGGCTTCGCCGAGGGGCATGCCGGTCGCGGCATCCTGACGCCCACCATGACGGCCCGGCGGGACGGCAAGAACTGGCGGGTCACCGGTGCGAAGCGCCCGTGCAGCCTCTCCGCCTCGATGGACCTGCTGACCGCCAGCGTGGCGGTGCCCACCGACGACGGCGGCACCCGCCTGGGTGTGGCGCTCATCCCGGCGGAGTCGCCGGGCATCACGATCGAGCCCTTCTGGGCGTCGCCGGTGCTCACCGGCGCCGAGTCCGACGCCGTGCTGCTCAACGACGTCGAGGTGCATCCAGACCTGTTCGTCTACCCGGAGGTCGCGCTCGACGGCCAGCTCGACGACCTGCAGACCATCGGGTTCGTCTGGTTCCAGCTCCTGGTGACCGCGTGTTACCTGGGGGTGGCGTCCGCGCTGGTCGAGCGCGCGATCACCAGCGGCCGGGGACCGGTCACCGAGCGGGCGGACGTGGCGACCGCCGTGCAGGGCGCGGCGATCATGTTGGACGGCGCGGCACGGAGTCTCGACGACGGCGACGGCGGCAACGACGCCCTCGGCCGGGCGCTCGTGGTGCGCTTCGCCGCCGCGAACGCGATCGCCACGGCGGTGCGCGGGTCGGTGGATCTGCTCGGTGGGATGGCGTTCATCTCCTCGCCCGAGGTGGCCTATCTCGCCGCCACGTCGCACGCGGTCGCCTTCCATCCACCGTCGCGGGTGAGCACCGCCGCGGAACTGACGGCCTGGTTCGGCGGCCAGCCGCTCGTGGTGAGCTAGGAGGAGTGGTGACAGCCAGCAGCGTAGAGACCGATCAGCAGGTACGGGAGCAGGTCCGGAACAACTACCGTCGGTTCCTGTCCCGGGGCCGCGCCAAGCTCGGCGACATGTTCGGCGGGCACGTCGAGGTCGGTTCCGAGGGCGCCTGGGTGTACACCTCGGACGGCAACCGTTTCCTCAACGTGGGCGGCTACGGCGTGTTCCTGCACGGCGCCCGGCACCCGGCCGTGGTCGCCGCGGTCATCGCGCAGATCCAGAGCCATCCGATAGCCACCCGACTGATGCTGGAGCCGTCGGTGGCCGAGGCCGCGGCAGCGCTCGTCGCGGTGGCGCCGCCCGGGCTGACCCGGGTGCACTTCGCGGGCTCCGGCGCGGAGGCTGTGGAGGCGGCCATCAAGATGGCCCGTGTCCAGGGCCGGCGCAGGCTCGTCTCGACCGTCAACGGATACCACGGCAAGACCATGGGGGCGCTCTCCGTCACCGGGCAGGACCTCTACCAGCGTCCGTTCCGCCCGCTGTTGCCGGACGCCTCGCACGTTCCGTACGGAGACGCCGAGGCGCTGGCCGCCGTGCTGGCGGCCGGGCCGCCGGCCTGCGTGATCATGGAACCGGTGCAGGGCGAGGGCGGGGTGGTCATCCCGCCGCCCGGCTACCTGCGCGAGGTGTCCCGACTGTGCCGGGAGCACGGCGCGTTCCTGGTGCTCGACGAGATCCTCACCGGCGTCGGCCGCCTCGGTCACTGGTGGGGCGCCCTTCGCGAGGGCGTGACACCGGACGTGCTGCTGGCCGGCAAGAGCCTGTCCGGCGGCATCGTGCCGGTCTCCGCCGTGGTCGCCACCGCCGAGGCGTTCCAGGCCTTCGACAAGGACCCGTTCCTGCACACGTCCACGTTCTCCGGCGCGCCGATCGCGATGGCCGCCACCCGTGCCGCGATCACGGTCGCCACCGAGGAACGGTTGGTCGAGCGCTCGGCGACGCTCGGTGACGAGTTGCTGGCCCGCCTGCGGGCGGCGGCGGCCGGGTATCCGCACCTGGTTCGTGAGGTACGCGGCGTCGGGCTGCTGATCGGCGTGGAGTTCGCCGGTCCGGGGCTGGCCGGCGAGGCCATCCTCGAACTCCTCAACGCCCGGGTGATCGTGAACCACTCGCTGAACGCCAGCGCCGTGCTGCGCCTCACTCCACCCGCGGTGCTCTCCGGCGACGAGGTCGCCCTCCTGGTCGACGCGTTCGACGGCGCGCTGCGCACGCTCGGCCACCGCTATCCGACAGCAGACCGGCTGGGGGTCCACTGACATGCGACGGGTCGAGATCCAGGCATTCCTTTCCGGTGGGGACGGCGGCGCGGTGTTCGACCAGCTGGTCGACTTCGAGCGCTACCCGCACCTGGTCGACGTGGTCCAGAGGGTGACCGTGCAGTCGCCGGCCGACGCGCGACGGGTCGTCAGCTCGTGGGAGGTCCTGTTCCGCAACGGGATCCTGGCCTGGACGGAGGCCGACGACCTGGACCGCGATCGTCTCACCATCGAGTTCGACCAGATCGACGGTGACTTCGACGAGTTCTCCGGCGCGTGGACGCTGCGCCAGGACCCGGACGGGGTGGCGATGACGTTCGTGGCGAGCTTCGACTTCGGCGTGCCCAGTCTCGCCAGCATCATCGATCCGGTCGCGGAGCGGGTCCTCACCGAGACGATCCACCACGTTCTCCGGGGACTGTTCCCGGCGGTGACCATCCCGGACGGCGTCCTGGCGACCGCGTCGGTCGGCGTCAGCGGGAAGGCCTGACGATGGACCAGCTGAACACGTTCGACACGCCGACCACCGCCCGGCTGCACCGCGCGGAGTGGTTCGCCGGGCTCGCGCTGGCGAGTGGCCTGTTCATCGCGCACTGGGACGAGATCCGGTGGCTGCCGGCGATCGGGCTGTTCCTCTACATCGACCTGATCGGCTACATCCCCGGGGCGATCGCCTACCATCGCAGCCCGGACGGGCGGATCCCGAAGGCGTACTACGTCCTCTACAACAGCATGCACAGCCTGCTCAGCGCCGGACTGGTGGTGGCGCTCTGGGCCTGGCTGATCGGGCCGGAATGGGCGCTGCTGGCGGTGCCGATCCACCTCTTCGGTGACCGCTCGCTCTTCGGCAACCAGCTCAAGCCCTTCGGCGTGCCGTTCGAGCCGAAGCGTCTGCCCGCCTTCGACGCGCTGCTGCGCGAGGTGACCGGCGGTCCGTCGCCGGCCCCTGCCGGGCGAGCCGACTCACCGGTCCCGACGGCCACGTCGAGACCCACCTCGGTGGCCTGATGAGCCGGCCGGTCTCCGCGGCGAGCGGTTGGCAACGCGACGACCCGCGGGCCGCGCGACTGCCGGCCCTCGCCGGCGACGAGGAGGCGTCCGTCGCCATCGTCGGAGGAGGGCTGGCCGGGCTCGCGCTGGCGTACCAGTTGACGAACCACCTGCCCGCCCGCGACATCCTGGTCCTGGAGGCCACCGAGGTCGGCTCCGGCGCCAGCGGACACAGCACCGGCATCGTCGGCCCCGGGGTCGGCGGCCCGATCACGACACTGGTCAGACGGTACGGACGGGACCGGGCCCGGACCATGTTCGCCGCCACGCTCGACGGGATCGCCGCGCTGCGGCGGCTGGCCCGGGGTCTGCCCGACGGCTGCGAGCTGACCGACGGCTTCCAGCTCGTGGCCGCGTCGGCGCCCGCACACGCCGGATCGCTCCGACGTCAGGCGCAGACCCTGCGCGACCTCGGCTTCGACGCCTCCTACCTGGACCGCGACGGCGCCACCGAGCGCCTGGGCAGCACCCGTTACCACGGCGCGTTGTGCTACCCCGACGTGGCGCTGGTCAACCCGTGGCTGCTGGTCCAGGCACTCCGGGCGGCGCTGCTCACCGCCGGGGTGCGCATCGCCGAGAACACGCCGGTCACCGCGATCACCGGCGGCGACCCGGTCACGGTGACGGCCGGGGGACATCGGGTACGCGCCAGACGGGTGGCCCTGACCACGGACGGCTTCACCACACGGCTGGGACTGTTCACCCGGAACGTCGCGGTGATCCGTACCCATGTCCTGCGCACCGGCCCCGTACCCGCCGACCTGCTGGCGCGGACCGGTTGGGACGGGCGCGGCGCGGCCATCGACAGCCGGTCGTTCTTCAACTACCTGCGGATGACCGCCCGCGGCCGGCTGCTGTTCGGCGGTGGTCCCGCCCTGCTGGAGCCGCGCGTCGACGAGCGCGGTATCGCCGCCGTTCGGGACCGGCTGGTCCGCGAACTCGCCGCGACCTTTCCGGCGCTGGCGGACGTGCCGGTGACCGACTTCTGGTCCGGCGTCACGGCGTCCACGTTCGACCGGCTGCCGATCGTCGGTCCGGTTCCGGGCCGGCCGGGGGTGTGGTTCGCGGGCGCGTGGTGTGGGCACGGCCTGGCCCTCTCGGCGCTGACGGCCGAGGTGCTCGCCCCCCGGCTGGTCGACCGCTCGGATCCGACGGCGGCCGACCCGACCGCGCCGCTGCCGGAGCTGCCCTGGCTGCGCGGCACCGCGGGCCTGATGCCGACGGGCCGGATCGGCAACCTGCTGCTGGCCGGCTACCTGCGCGGGCTGGACGCGGCCGACAAGATCGCCCCTGCCCGCCGCTCGCCAACCCCACCCGCCCTCGTGACCCCTGTCGCGCCGACCGACCCGTCGTCGGCCGTCGAGCCAACTCGGCCCCCGGTCGCTGTGGCGGCGGAGCTGCCAGTCTCCGCGGCGTCCGGGCCGGCCACAACGCCAGACCTGCCGGTCGCCGCGGCCCCAGAGCCAGCGGCCACCGCGACGGTGCCGCCGGTCGGTGCGGCCGCGCAACCAACGGGCCCGGCCACCGGATTGCCGGCGGCGGCGACGGGCGGCGCGGTCGTGGCCGGCAACCGGGCGATGGAGCAGCAGGTCGACGTCGTGATCGTGGGGGCGCGGGTGGCCGGTTCGGCGCTGGCGGCCCGGCTCGCGGCGGCCGGTCTGTCGGTGGCCGTGTTCGACCGCGGTGACCTGCCCGCGCCGACCCTGTCCACGCACATCCTGCACGGCACCGAGGACCTGCGGATCGAGGGCGTGTACGACACCGTCGTCGCACAGGGCGTGCCGCCGCTGCACGACGTGTGGGTCCGGCTGGACGACGTGAAGCTGCACTTCCGCCACCCGGACGACCCGGGGCTGTGTCCACCTCGGGACGTCCTCGACCAGGTTCTGCTGGACCGGGCGGTCGCCGCCGGCGCCAAGACCTCCACCGGCACCGCCGTCGTCGGTCTGCGGCACGGCGCGGACGGCGCGGTGCGCGGCGTGACCGTGCAGCGTGCCGACGGTTCGGTCCGGGACGTGTCGGCGCGGCTGGTGGTGGGAGCGGACGGCCGTAACTCGTCGGTGGCCCGGTGGGTGGGTGCCCGCCAGTACCTGACGGCGCGCAGCGAACGGGCCCTGCTCTGGCGGTACTTCACCGGCGCACGGATCCCGCCGGCGCTGCTGTGGCACCGCATCGGGGTGCACATCGTCTCGATCCTGCCCACCGGTCCCGAGGATTTCGTGGTCATCGCGCAACCTCCGGAGCGCCTACAGGGCGAGCTGGCCGGTCAGAAGGTGGCCGGGTTCCTGCGGCACGTCGAGTCGGTCAGCCCGCAGGTGGGCCACCTCGCCGCCGCCGGCGAGCCGGTGGGGGACCTGCACCGCGTGGTGCGGTACCCGTCCTTCTTCCGGCAGCCGTTCGGGCCGGGCTGGGCCCTGGTGGGCGACGCCGGGCACGCCAAGGACGCCACCCTGGGACACGGGATCAACGACGCGCTGCGCAACGCCCGCGCGCTCGCGGCGGTGCTGACCGCGCACTGGGAACAGCCGGCGGCGCTGTCGTCGGGGCTGGCCCGGTGGGCCCGGGACCGGGACCGGGCTGAGTTGCCGAACTACTGGTACGGCCAGGACATCGGCCGGGGCGGCACGGTCACCGCGATGGAGCACGCGTTCCTCGCCGGCCTCCAGCGCAACTCCCGGGCCGTGGGCCGGCTCGATGACGTGATGGGTGACCGGCTCGACGCCGACCGACTGCTCACCCTGCCCCGGCTGGTGGGTGCCGTCGCCCACCGTGTCACCGGCGGCGAACCCGCCTCGGCCGTCGGGCGTGAGGCCGTGGACCTTGTCCAGCTCGCGTGGGCACGCCGGCGCGCGGCGACCCGCCACGACCCGTCCGCTCCCTGACAGGTGGAGGCCACCGCCATGGAACCGATGACCGCCCTGGCCGTCCTGCGCCGGCACGCGCAGCACTCCAGCGCCGCGCTGGCGCTGAACAGGGAGACGCGGCACTTCACGGTGACCGGTCTCGACGGGTTCATCGCGTACCGGCCGGCCGGGCGGCGGCACGCCGTGCAACTGGGCAGCGTCTACGCCGACCCGGAGGACCGCAAGCGGCTGCTCGGGGCGTTCCACGGCTGGGCGCAGCAGGAGGGCCGGCGGCTGTGCGCGGTCCAGCTCACCCCGGACGACCTCGACCTGTACGCCGAGTTCGGTTACCAGCTCAGTCAGCTCGGCGCGGCGTACTCGATCGACCTGGACAGCTTCAGCCTGCGTGGCCGCAAGTTCGAGAAGGTGCGCAACAAGTTGGCGCGCTCCCGGCGGGCCGGGGTCACCGTCGTGGAGGCCGGCCGGGACGTGCCGTACGACGCGCCGCTCGCCGCGCGCCTGGACGCCCTGGACGCCCGTTGGCTCGCGGACAAGGGCCGGCACGTCAAGCAGATCGAGTTCCTGGTCGGTGAGCGTGCCCGCCAGGACGATCCCGTACGCCGGCTGTTCCTCGCGTTGTCCGACGGTGCGCCGGTGGCGTACGTGTCGTACTCCCCGGCGTTCGGCCGCGAGGGCGGCTGGCTGTACGACATCACGCGCCGTGAGCCCGACGCGCCACCCGGCGCGGTCGACCTGGCGTTCGTGGTCGCGTCGCAGCGTTTCCAGGCCGAGGGCGCGCGGTGGCTGCACCTGGGCCTCACGCCGTTCCGGGAGCTGTCGCCCCGGCACCAGCCGGCCGGTGGCAGCCATCGGGGCACGGACCGGCTGATCGGGTTCATCGCCGAGCACGGGGACTGGATCTACCCGGCCCGCAGCCAGGCCGAGTTCAAGGAGAAGTGGCAGCCGCGGGTGACGCCCGAGTACGTCGGCTTCTATCCGAGCGTGTCACTGCGTACCGTCTGGCGGTTGCTGCGATTGACCCGGGCGGTCTGAGAGGCCGACGGTCGTCTCCGGAAGCCGCGCGGGCTTCCGGAGACGACAGTTCGTTTCAGCTTCGCGTCACTCGACGGTCAGGCGAATGCGCCGCCGCCGGGCCGCGACGAGCGCGACGGCGCCGGCCAGCAACAGCAGGATGCCGGCGCCGGCGATCGTGAGGGCCTTGACGCCGGTGATCGGCAGACCGGGTTCGCCGGCTCCGCCGCCGTTGCCGGTGCCGCCGCTGGGGCTGGCGGTGGGGCTGCCGGTGGGCTCACCGCTGGGGCCGCCGCCGACCGGGGCGCCCGGCTGGTCCACGGTGTACGCGCGCTCCACCGTGTCGGCGGTGACCGGGGACTTCGCCCGGAGGTAGTCGACGAGCACGGTGAGGTCGTTGTCGCCGGTCGCGAGCGGGTCGACGCCGCCGGCGAGCGCCTTGAAGTTGTCACCGCCGGAGGCCAGGAACGAGTTGACCGTCACCCGGTAGGTGCCCTTCGGGTCGATGACCGTGCCGTTGAGGAAGATGCGGTCGGCGATGACCCGGTTGCCCGCCGGACCGTTCGGGTCGTAGACGTAGCTGAAGCCCTTGGAGACGCCCAGGTGCAGGAAGGGCCGCGACGCGCCCGCCGGTTGCCACTGCTGCTCCAGCGTCTCCTTGATCTCCGCACCGGTGTAGGTCTTGGTGATCACGTCGTTGGCGAACGGCTGGACGGTGGCGGCGTCGGCGAAGGTGACCGTGCCGTCGGGGCTCTTGACGAAGTCGGCGCGCAGGCCGCCCGGGTTCATGAAGGCGATCTGCGCTCCGCCCCGGTTGGCCGCGCGGGTGCCCTCCAGCTGGACGTCGGCGATGAAGTTGCCGAGGGTCGACTCGCTGCCACGGTCCTCGACGCCCTCGGCGGTGACGGCGCGCTTGATGTCGGCGGTGATCTCGCCGATCTTCACCTTGCCCTGCACGTCGGCCTCGGCCTTGGTGTCGGCGACGAACTGCGCGACCGCCGGGTCCGCCGGGTAGCCCTTGATCGGGAGGACGGCGCCTTCGGCGGCGGTCACCTTACCGTCGGCGACGGTGAGCTTGACCTGGTCCAGGGCGTCCCCGTACCGGCCGGTCTGCAGGACCGGCCGCTTGTGTCCCAGCTTCGGCACGTCGTACGAGCAGTTGTACGGGACGTGGGTGTGACCCGAGATGATGACGTTGATGTCGGCGCTGGCGCCGGTCACGATCTTGCCGAAGGGAGTGCTCGGGTCCGCCACGGCGGCGCAGGCGGCGGCGTCCGTGCCGCTCGCCTCCGAGCCCTCGTGCACGAGGAGCACGACGGCGTCCACGTCGTCGTCGGCCTTCAGCTTCGCCGCGACGCGGTTCGCCTCGGCGGTCGGGTCCTTGAAGGTCAGGCCCGGGATGCCGGCCGGTGACACCAGCGACGGGGTCTCCAGGGTGACCGCGCCGACGACGCCGATGCGGACGCCGCCGACCGTCAGCACGGTGGACTCCGCCAGGCGGCCGGGAGCGGCCTCGGTGCCCCGGTACACGTTCGCGGCCAGGTACGGGAAGCCGGAGCGGGGGATTACCCGGTCGTCGAGGTCGTCGAACCCGCGGTCGAGCTCGTGGTTGCCGACGCTCGACGCGTCGACGCCGATCATCTTGAGGAAGTCGATCGTCGGCTCGTCCTTCTGCACGAGCGAGATGAACGGGGACGCGCCGATGCTGTCACCGGCGGACAGGACCAGCGTGTTGTTGTTGGCCGCCCGCAACTGCTCGATCATGCCGGCCATCTGCGCGGCGCCACCGACTCCCGCCGTGGGCGCCTCCAGGCGGCCGTGGAAGTCGTTGAAGCCGAGGATCTGCACCTCGGTCGGCGCGGCCTGCGCCGGGGCCGGCGCGGTGCCCAGCACGACGAGTGTCGCCGCGGCCGTGGCCAGAGCCGCGCGCATAGGAAGGGAACGCAAGGGATACTCCTCATCGGACCATCGGTGGAAGCGCCATTCGGGCGCCCTCGAAGGAGATTGCTTGATCTTCGCGCTCATGGTCAGTCATCCGTGTGAATGGCGAGTAACGTACCCGTTCACGTGACCATCAGGTAATTGTCGGTGCTGAACGTTGCTCGTGCAGAGCGAGCCAGACCCGGTCGGCGGTGAGTGGCAGATCGGTGAAGCGGATGCCGGTCGCGTCGCGTAGGGCGTTCGCCAGCGCCGCCGCGACCGGATTGAACGGGCTCTCACTCATCGACTTCGCGCCCAGCGGGCCGACGGCGTCGCGCGTCCGGGCGAAGTGGACCTCCGTTCGCGGAATATCGGCGAGGGTCGGCAGGTGGTACTGGCGGAACGCGGCCGTGGTGACGGTGCCGCCCGCGTCGACGCGTACCTCCTCGCACAGGGCGGCCCCGATGGCCTGGGCGACCCCGCCCTCGACCTGGCCCCGGCACTGCATAGGGTTCACGACCGTGCCGGCGTCGGCGGCGTGGACGCTGCGCAGGATGCGGATCTCGCCCGTGTCCGGGTCGACCGCGACCCGGAACCACTGCGTGTTGAAGGCCACCGACCGTGGCGTGCCCGCGCAGTGCCCGTCGGCGGCCGTCTGCTCGCCGGCCGACTGGGCGAGTTCCCACAGGTCCGGCAGGGACAGCCGGTCGCCGGCGCAGTCGAGGGCGTCGGCGTCGAGTCGGCAGTGCGCGACCGGTACGCCGGTGTGCGCGGACGCGAACGCGAGCAGGCGGTCACGCAGCGCCCGACAGGCGCGCAGGACGGCGGTGCCCGCGACGATCGTGCCGGTGCTGCCGAACGCCCCGGTGTCGTGCCCGACCAGGTCCGTGTCGGACTGGCGGATGGCGATCCGGTCGGGCGTCGTGCCCAGCGTCTCGGCGGCGAGCTGCTGGTGCACGGTGGTGCTGCCGTTACCGAACTCGGCGGTGCCGACGGCGACCTCGAAACGCCCGTCGGGCAGCAGCGTCACCCGGGCGTCCGCGTGGTGCCCACCGGGTGGCGCGGTGGCGATCATCGACAGGGCCATGCCGTGCCCGGTGAGCCAGCCGGGCGGTGCGGGCGGTCCCGCGTCCCGCGCGGCGGCGGCGACGACGTCCAGACACTGGTCGAGGCCGTAGCTGCCGACGGTCAGGTCGTCGTCGTGGCCGGCCGGGGGGACGAGTCGTTCACCGGGGCGTACGACGTTGCGGGCGCGCAGGTCGACCGGGTCGAGGTCGAGGCGTCGCGCCAGCTCGTCGAGGACCGACTCGACGGCGAAGCTGACCTGCCCGAGGCCGTAGCCGCGGAACGCGCCGGCGGGGACGGTGTTGGTGTAGACCGCGTACCCGTCGACTCTCTTGTTCGGGCACCGGTACACCGACAGGGATTCGTGGCAGCCGTGGAACAGCACACCGGGCCCGTGGTTGCCGTACGCCCCGGTGTTAGAGACGACCCGCAGGCGGATGCCGGTCAGGGTGCCGTCCCGACGGGCGCCGGCGGTCACCTCGACGGTGAAGGGGTGCCGGGTGGTGGTGGCGGTGAACTGCTCCGCGCGGGTGTGTTCGAGTTTCACCGGGCGGCCGGTCTTCAGCACGGCGAGGACGACGAGGTCCTCGACGAGCATTTCCTGCTTGCCGCCGAACCCGCCGCCGACCCGGCCGGTGAGCACCCGCACCCGGTCCAGCGGCAGGTCGAACAGCCGGCACAGCGCGCGGCGGGTGAGGAACGGCGTCTGGGTGCTGGAGCGTACGGTCACCCGTCCGTCGGCGTCGACCCAGGCCAGCGCCCCGTGCGTCTCCAGGCTGGCGTGCTGCACACGTTGGGTGCGGAACGTCTGCCGATGGACCAGGTCGGCGGCCGCGAGCCCGGCGTCCACGTCGCCGACCTCGGCGTGGATCTCGCCGACCACGTTGTCGGCCGGTCGGGCGATGCCGGCCTCGGCGCCCCGGTCGCCGTGCAGGACCGGCGCGCCGGGTGCCATCGCCGCCTCCGGGTCGACGACCGCCGGTAGCACCTCGTAGCGCACGACGACGCGTCGGCAGCCCTCCTCGGCGGCGGCCTCGGTGTCCGCGACGACGGCGGCGACCCGCTGGCCCACGTGGCGCACCACGTCGTCCAGGAGCCGGGTGTCGGCCGGGTCGTCGCTCGGGTGCTCGTGCTGCGCGGTCGAGTAGCGACGGTCGGGGGCGTCCGCGTGGGTGAGCACCGCGTGGACGCCCGGTAGGGCGAGCGCCGCGGTGGTGTCGACGGCCAGGATCCGCGCGTGCGGGTGGGGCGAGCGCAGCACCTTCAGGTGCAGCAGACCGGGCACGTCGACGTCGAACGTGTACCGGGCCGCGCCGGTGACCACCTCCCGGCCGGCCGGCGCCGCCACGTTGGCCCCGACCGCCGCGCCCGAGGCCGGCTCGTGGACGTGGCGGTCACCGCGAACGGCGTCCTCGATCGCCCGGTAGCCGGTGCAGCGGCACAGGTTGCCCTTCAACGCCTGCGGGAGCGCGTCGAGTTGGCGCTCGTCGAGCGCGGCGGCCGTCATGATGAACCCGGCGGTGCAGAAACCGCACTGGAAGCCCTGCGCGTCCAGGAAGCGCTGCTGCACGGGGTGCAGGCCGTCGGGCGTGGCCAGGCCGCCGATGGTGGTGACCTGACGACCCCGGGCCCGGACCGCCGGGTAGACGCAGCTGTGCACGGGTTGACCGTCGACGTGCACCGTGCAGGCGCCGCAGTCGCCCGTGTCGCAGCCCTTCTTGACCCCGAGGCGACCGCGTTCGCGCAGGTAGGTGCGCAGGCACTGGCCGGGCCGGGGGGCCTGGTTGCACGCCGTCCCGTCAACCACGATTCCGCCGGCGGTCACCGCGGGCTCCTTCCGGCGAGTTCGGCGCGGATCTGCTCGGCGAACAGCAGGGTGAGGTGGCGTCGCCACCGCGGCAGACCGTGCACGTCGTCGACGTACCGCTCGGCGGGGATGCCGTCGGTGACGGCCTGCCGCAGCGTCCCGGCCGTGGGCAGGGTGTCGAACCGGAGCTGCACCGGCCGTACCGTGGACGCGGTCACGGTGAGCACGAACGACCCGTCCGGGTCGGTGCGGCCGACCAGCAGCGCGGCGGACCGGCCGCCGACGAACAGGGATCCCCGGCGCAACGCGGTCGGACTGCGCAGGGAGGCGGCGGGCAGGGTCATCGACCGCAGAAACTCCCCGGGTACGAGGGCGGTCGTGCCCTCGCCCGTCACGAAATCCGCGACCGCCAGCTCACGCCGGCCGCCCTCGGCGGTCAGCAGCAGGCAGGTGCCGTCCAGGGCCGCGCCCAGCGAGATCATCGGGCCCGCCGGCAGCGCCGTGCACAGGTTCCCGCCGACGGTCGCCGTGTTCCAGATCTTGAACGAGGCGAGGAACGCCTCGCAGCAGCGCCGGACCAGCTCCCGCAGTGCCGTGGGCCGCACCGTCGTGGACCGGGCCAGCTCCGCGATCGTGCACGTCGCGGCGATGTCCAGGCCGCGCGGTGTGTCGGTCACCGGCGGCCAGTCCTCGCCGGTCAGGTCGCGGAGCCGGCGGAGGTGCCGATGGGGTTCGGAGAACAGGTATGTGCCACCGGCGAGCCAGGCGTCGCCCGGCTGCCAGCGACCGGCCGCCGCCGCGGGCACCACGGTCCGTACCGAGTTCAGATCCACCCCGCACACCCCGTCCCGCGAACCCGGTCGGCTCACCTGACAGCCATCTCAGCAGTGCGGAGGGTCGCAGCCCATTGGCTCAGGGCACGAAGGCTGCCGGGTGCTCGCCGCCGCGAGTTGGGCTTTCGCACAGCGGGCAGCCACCTGGACACGTACTCGTCCAGGCCGGGTGTCAAGGTCCTCGGTCGAGCCGAGGGGCGGACGGCGGACACCAGAATGAGCGTGATGCCGGTGAGTCATCTTGATGACCCACAGGCATCACGCTCAATGGAGCGGGTGGCTCCGATCCGGTCGGACCACGGGCCCGCGAGCGGCGGTTCACCAGCGGCCGAAACGGCCGGTCCGCTCGGCCTCCGCAGGCCGGCCAGGGGCTTTGACACACGGCCTAGTGGCGTTGCAGTTGCAGCGCGAGGTACAGGTCGACGCGGTCGTCGAAGCGGTGCAGCTTGCGGCCGGTGAGCTGCTCGATGCGCTGGATGCGGTAGCGCAGGGTGTTGACGTGGACGTGCAGCTCCTTCGCCGTGCGGGTCCACGAGCCGTCGCAGCGCAGGAACATGTCGAGGGTGTGCACGAGGCGGGCGTCGTGCGCGCGGTCGTACTCGGCGAGGGGGCGCAACAGCCGGCGGTGGAACGCCCGCCGGGCCTCGGTCGGGACGCCGGCCAGCAGCAGCGCGTGCGAGGACAGGTCTCCGCTGGACACCACCGCCACCCGCTCCTGCCCGGTGACGGCGTACCGGTAGGCGTGGCGGGCCTCCTCGACCGCCGTGTCCAGCGCGTCGGCCCCCGATGCCGCTGCGCTGATCCCGATGGCGAACCGCGCTGCGCCCAGAGCCGGTGTCAGTGCCCGCGTCGCCTGGCGGATCCCCTGCACGAGGTCGGCCGGGCTGACGTCGCCGGGGGAGTCGACGGGGATGAGCGCATGGACCTCGTCGCCGACGGTCGCGATGGCCGACGTGGGCGCCAGCGGCCGCACGACCTCCTCGACGACGCTGAGCGGCAGGTCGTCGGGCGCCGCCGTTGCGGTGCCGGCGGTGAGGGCGAGGAAGGTGGCGTCCGGGGCCAGGCGACACGCTTCGAGACGCGCCGCGATCTCGGCGGGCGCGGCGCCGCCGACCAGCGGTCGCAGCAGGAGCGCGGCGAGGCGACGCTCGACGTGCAGGTGCCGGTCGAGGTGGGCGCGTTCGAGGGTGAGCAGGGTGACCAGCCCTTCGACGGCCTGGCGGCGCTCGGGCTCCCAGGTGGTCAGGTCGCCCGCGCAGGCCAGGAACCACGTGCCGACCCGCCGGCCCGGGTGGGCGCTCGCGCCGAAGAGCGAGACGCGCCGGTCCCGGCCGACGCCGAGGACGTGGGGCAGCCGAGGGGCGGTCAGGAACGTACGCGCCAGCCGGGCGCACAGGTCGCCGTCGATCGGGGCGGTGCCCGCGACGAGCCGGCCGGTGGGCGACAGGACCCAGCAGGGGGTCTCGGCGGCGGCCGACGGCAACAGGTCGGCGAGGTGCGCGTCCTCGGTGAGCGCCGCGATCAGACCCTGGTGCCGGTGCACGGTCGCGGCCAGTCCGGTGGCTCTCTCGACCCGCAGGGCAGTGCCGATGGCATCGCTGATGACGGTGAAGGACACCTCGACGGGTACCTCGAACACGGGGACGTCGTGACGTGCGCACGCCTCGACGACATCGGCCGGGACGGTGCCGAACGCCGCCGCGCCGGCCCCGACCGCGCTGACGCCCGCCCGCGCGACGGCCGCCGCGAACACCTCGGAGTCCGTCGGACCGCGTCTCCACATGAGACCGGTGAGCACCACCTCGCCGCCGGACAGGTAACGGCTCGGGTCGAGCAGGTCGGTGGTGAAGAACTGCTGGATCACCCGCTCGCCCTGGCTGTGGCCGCTGAGCAACGTCAGTTTGAGGCCGGCCTGGCCCAGGAGGTCGTTGAGGCGCATCGACAACTCCTTGCCTTGGAGGAAGCTCCAGAGACCGTAGGGCGGCAATGTTTCAAGTTCGGTTCGCTCGCCCAATGCACCCGGCTCGATGTCGCTGTTTGACTACCGCCACCGCGAAGTGGAGGGGAGGTCCGGTGCACGAGCGTCTGACGTGGTTCAACGCGCTGCCGGCGGCCGACGCCGAGCGGGAGCTGTCGGCGTGCTGCGCGTCGCCGTCGTGGGCGCGGGCCATGGCCGCCGCCCGTCCCTACGCCACCCCGGCGGCGCTCGTCACCACGGGATCCGCGACGCTCGCCGCCCTGCCCTGGCCCGACATCGCCGAGGCGCTGGCGGCGCATCCCCGGATCGGGCAACGGGCCGACGGCGACGGGCGTGACGCGACCTGGTCCCGCCGCGAGCAGGCCGGCGTCGCCGACAGCGACGAGCGCACCCGGCTCGCCCTGCGCGAGGTCAACCGCGCCTACGAGGCCCGCTTCGGACACCTCTTCCTGATCTTCGCGAACGGACGGTCGCCCGCGGAGATCGTCGCCGCCGCCACCGCCCGGCTCGCCAACGGCGCGGCGGCGGAGCGGGAGGTGGTCCGGGCCGAGCTGACCCGGATCACGGCGCTGCGACTGACGAGGCTGATGGACGAGTGAGCCTCTCCACGCACGTCCTCGACACCGCCCGCGGGGAACCGGCCCAGGGAGTGGCCGTGCACCTGTACCGCTGGGCCGGCGACCGGTGGATCGACGTCGCCACGGGGCGTACGGACCCCGACGGGCGGCTGCGCGACTGGGTGCCCAAGCGGCGCTGGGCCCGGGGGACGTACCGACTCTGCTTCGACACCGCCGGCTACCTCGGCCTCGGGGCGTTCTTCCCGGAGGTGTCGGTGGTGTTCGTGGTCACGGATGTCTGGCGGCACGTGCACGTGCCCCTGCTGCTGAGCCCGTACGGCTATTCGACGTATCGAGGGAGTTGACCCGTTGGACGTTGTTCTCGGCCCCCACCAGTACGGCAAGGCCGAAGTGCGGCTGGTCCACGTCGTCCGCCACGGCGAACGGCACGACCTGACCGACCTGACCGTCGGCGTCGCGCTCGCCGGCGACCTGGCCGACACCCACCTGACCGGCGACAACAGCAAGGTCCTGCCGACCGACAGCCAGAAGAACACGGTGTACGCCTTCGCCCGCCAACACGGCGTCGGCGCGATCGAGGACTTCGGGCTGCGCCTGGCCCGGCACTTCGTCGAGTCGCAGCCCGCCGTCACCCGGGCGACCGTCGACATCCACGAGCACGCCTGGGGACGCCAGGGCCCGCACTCGTTCGCCCGCTCGGGGGCCGAGACGCGGACGGCGACGGTCACCGTCGACGGGTCGGACGCCGTCGTCGTCTCCGGGCTGACCGGGATGGTGCTGCTGAACACCACCGACTCGGAGTTCTTCGGCTTCGTGCGGGACGCGTACACGACGTTGCCCGAGGCGCACGACCGGATCCTGGCCACGGCGGTGGACGCTCGTTGGCGACACGCGACGAGCGGGAGCGACGACTGGGCGCTCTCGTTCGGCGAGGCACGGCGGCACCTCGTCGAGGCGTTCGTCGACACGCACAGCCTCTCCCTGCAACAGACCCTCCACGCGATGGGTCAGCGGGTCCTCGAAAATCGGCCGGAGATCACCGAGGTGCGGATGTCGCTGCCCAACAAGCACCACTTCCTCGTCGACCTCGCACCCTTCGGGCTCGACAACCCCAACGAGGTCTTCCACGCCCCCGACCGCCCGTACGGGCTGATCGAGGGCGCCGTGCGTCGCGACGACGCGCCACGGTGGGTCGAGTCGTGGTGGGACGTGTGACCCCGCCCCGGCCGGAGCGCATCGTCATCGAGGGCTGCGCGGTCGCGACCGTCGACGGCACGGGCCGCGAGTACGAGCGCGGTCACCTGGTCGTTGAGGGTGGACGGATCGTCGCCGTCGGGCCCGGTCCGGCGGCCGCCACGGACCAGGCGGGGCCCGTCCGGCGCGTCGACGGCACCGGCTGCCTCGCCACGCCGGGGCTGGTCAACACCCACCACCACCTCTACCAGTGGGTCACCCGGGGCCTCGCGCAGCAGGCCGACCTGTTCGGCTGGCTCACCGACCTGTATCCGGTGTGGGCGCGCATCGGCGAGGAGGACGTCTCGGCGGCCGTCGGCGCGGGGCTGGGCTGGCTCGCGCTGTCCGGCTGCACCACGACCACCGACCACCACTACGTGTTCCCGGCGGGGGCCGGCGACCTGTTCGCCGCCGAGGTGGCCGAGGCGGGCCGGGTGGGGCTGCGCTTTCACCCCGTCCGCGGCTCCATGGACCTCGGCGCGTCCGCCGGTGGTCTGCCGCCGGACCACCTCGTGGAGGACACCGACGCCGCGCTGGCCGCGACGGCCGAGGCGATCGACCGCTTCTCCGACCCCGCACCGGACGCGATGGTCCGGGTCGCGGTGGGTCCCTGCTCCCCGTTCTCCGCGAGTGAACGGTTGATGCGGGACGCCGCCGCGTTGGCGCGGGACCGGGGCGTCCGGCTGCACACCCACCTGGCCGAGACCGTGGACGAGGAGGACTACTGCCGGGCCACGCACGGCTGCGCGCCCGCCGAGTACGCCGAGCGGCTCGGCTGGCTCGGCGACGACGTCTGGCTTGCGCACGGCGTGCACCTGGACGCCGACGCCATCGGGCGGATCGCGGCGACCGGCACGTCGTTGGCGCACTGTCCCAGCTCGAACGCCCGGCTCGGCGCGGGTATCGCCCCCGTGCGGGACCTGCTCGACGCCGGCGCGTCCGTCGGCCTCGGCGTCGACGGCGCCGCCTCCCAGGAGGCCGGACAGCTGGTCGCGGAGGTACGCCAGGCCCTGCTGGTGGCCCGTCTGCGGGGTGGGCCGACCGCCCTGACCGCGCGCGAGGCGCTCACCCTCGCCACCCGTGGCGGCGCCCGCTGCCTCGGCCGCTCCGACGAGATCGGCTCACTGGAGGTGGGCAAGCTGGCCGACGTCGCGCTCTGGCGTCTCGACGGGCTCGGCCACGCCGACATCGCCGATCCGGTCGCCGCCCTCGTTTTCGGCGCGCCGGCGCCGGTGGAGCTGCTGCTCGTCGGCGGTCGACCGGTCGTCGAGGGCGGCCGTCTGAGCACCGTCGACGAACGGGACCTGCTCCTGCGGGCCCGACGGGCAGCGGGTCGGCTGCGCGACGCGACCCGGTGACGGCCCACCCGACAGCGAGGACAGGAGTGCACGTGCCGACGATGACCGAACGGGAAATCCTCAGCCCCGAGGCGCTGGGGTTCGTCAGCGAGCTGCACCGGCGCTTCGACGCCCGCCGGGCGGAACTGCTCGCCCGTCGCGCTCGGCGACGCGCGGAGATCGCCCGGACCGGCCGACTCGACTTCCTGACCGAGACGAAGGACATCCGCGAATCCGAGTGGCGGGTGCCCCCGCCACCACCCGGTCTCGCCGACCGGCGCGTGGAGATCACCGGACCCACCGACCGCAAGATGGCCATCAACGCGCTGAACTCCGGCGCGCAGGTCTGGCTCGCCGACCTGGAGGACGCCAACACGCCGCACTGGGCGAACGTCATGGCCGGGCAGATCAACCTGTACGACGCCGTACGCGCCACGATCACCCACGACGCGCCGGACGGGCGGCACTACGCCCTGCGCGCGGACGGGCCGCTCGCCACCATCGTCGTACGACCACGGGGCTGGCATCTCGACGAGCGTCACGTGCTGGTCGACGGCGTGCCGGCCGCCGGCGCGCTCGTCGACTTCGGCCTGCACGCCTTCCACAACGCGCGGGAGTCGATCGCGCGGGGCGTCGGCCCGTACTACTACCTGCCGAAGCTGGAGAGTCACCGGGAGGCGCGGCTCTGGCACGACGTGTTCGCGTACGCCGAGGACACGCTCGGCATCGGACGCGGCGCGATCCGCGCGACCGTGCTCATCGAGACCATCACGGCGGCGTTCGAGATGGACGAGATCCTGCACGCGCTGGGGCCGCACGCCGCCGGGCTCAACGCGGGGCGCTGGGACTACCTGTTCTCCATCATCAAGAACTTCCGCGAGCGGACCGTGCTGCCCGACCGTGCCGCGATCACGATGACCGCGCCGTTCCTGCGCGCGTACACCGATCTGCTCGTCGCGACCTGTCACCGCCGTGGCGCGGTCGCCATCGGCGGCATGTCGGCCTTCGTGCCCGGCGGTGACGCGCAGCGGAACGCGGCGGCCTTCGCGCAGGTCCGCGCGGACAAGGAGCGCGAGGCGAACGACGGCTTCGACGGCTCCTGGGTGGCCCACCCGGCGCTGGTGCCGGTCTGCCGCGAGGTCTTCGACGGCGTCCTCGGGCAGCGGGACAACCAACTGGACCGCATCCGCGACGACGTGCGCGTGCCCGCCGACCGGCTGCTCGACTTCACGGTCGCGGGCGGCGAGGTCACCTCGGCCGGGTTGCGGACCAACGTCTCGGTCGCGCTGCGCTACCTGGAGGCCTGGCTCCGGGGCGTCGGGGCCGTCGCCATCAACAACCTCATGGAGGACGCGGCCACCGCCGAGATCTCCCGCGCCCAGATCTGGCAGTGGGCGCACCAGGCTGTCCGGCTGGCCGACACCGGCGAGACGGTCTCCGCGGACCTCGTCCGACGCGTCGTGGGGGAGGAACTGGCCGGGATTCGGCACGCCGTGGGGGAGACCGCCTACGCGGCCGGGCGGTGGCCGGACGCACGAGCCCTCGTCGAGCGGGGCGCGCTGGACGACGAGTTCGTCGACTTCCTCACGGTGCCCGCGTACGAGGTCGTCGACTGATGGGCCGCCGACTGCACGAGCGGACCGGCCTCGAACTGGACCGCCGGCTCGCGCCGGTCGACGAGGCGCTGCGGCGGCGCTACCCGGGTGCGGCCCCCGGCCGGCAGCCGGTGCACACCGTGTACGTCCCGGCGGACCGGTACACCCCGGACCTGTGCCGGCGCTGGGGCGAGCAGGCCCTCGACACGCTGAACGGGTGCCCACCCCTGCCGTTCCCGGTGGAGCTGCGCGACCGCGTGCTGGCGAAGCTGTCCACCGAGCCCATCGAGGATCTCCGTCTCGACTTCGAGGACGGCTACGGCGTACGCGACGACGACGAGGAGGACGAGAGCGCCCGCGTCGCCGCGACGGCGCTGCGGAACGGCCCGCGCCCCGCGTTCGTCGGGCTGCGCTGCAAGAGCCTCGACGCCGACAGCCGGGACCGGGCGATCCGTACCCTCGACGTGTTCCTCGACGCGCTCGGTCCACCCCCACCCGGTTTCGTCGTCACCCTGCCGAAGGTCCGGGCCGTCGAGCAGGTCGCGGCGATGTCCCTGCTGTGCGCGGCGTTGGAGGCCGCGTACGCGCTGCCGGCCGCGAGCCTGCGCTTCGAGCTGCAGATCGAGACCCCGGAGGCGGTGCTGGGCGCGGACGGCACCGCCACCGTCGCCCGCATGATCACCGCCGCCCAGGGCCGCTGCGTCGGGCTGCACTACGGCACGTACGACTACAGCGCCGCCTGCGGCGTCGCGGCCGCCCACCAGTCGCTCGACCATCCCGTCGCCGACCACGCCAAGGCCGTCATGCAGGCGGCGGCGGCCGGCACCGGCGTACGCCTCAGCGACGGCTCGTCGAACGTGCTCCCGGTCGGCGACGCGACGGCCGTACACCGGGCCTGGCGGCTGCACACGAGCCTGGTCCGGCGGTCCCTCGCGCGCGGCTTCTACCAGGGTTGGGACCTGCATCCCGCGCAGTTGCCCACCCGGTACGCCGCCACCTACGCCTTCTTCCGCGAGAGCCGTGCGGCCACCGTGGAACGCCTCACCGCGTACCTGGACCGCCGCGCCGGGGGCGTGCTGGACGAACCGGCGACCGCACACGCGCTCGCCGGGTTCCTGCGCCGTGGCCTCGACTGCGGCGCGCTCGACCCGGACGAGGTCGGCGTCGACCGAGCCACCCTGGAGGCGCTGTGAGCTACGACCTCGTCCTGCGCTCGACGCGGGTCGTCACCCCGCGGGGCGAACGGCCGGCGACGGTCTGCGTCACCGACGGACGCATCATGGCGGTGACCGACCACGACGCCACGCCCGACGGGCCGGTCACCGACCTCGGCGACCTGGCCCTGCTGCCCGGCCTCGTCGACACCCATGTGCACGTGAACGAACCCGGGCGTACCGAATGGGAGGGCTTCGCCTCGGCCACCCGCGCCGCGATAGCCGGCGGCGTGACGACGATCGTCGACATGCCGCTCAACTCCCTCCCGCCGACCGTGTCGGTGCCGGCCCTCGACGTGAAGCGCCGCGCCGCCGACGGCGCGGTGCACACGGACGTCGGTTTCTGGGGCGGAGCTGTGCCCGGCAACGCCGGAGACCTCGCGGCGCTGCACCGCGCCGGTGTCCTCGGCTTCAAGTGTTTCCTCGTCGACTCCGGTGTGCCGGAGTTCCCGCCGCTGGACCCACCGGCGCTCGACACCGCGCTCCGCGCGGTCGACGCCCTGTTCATCGTGCACGCCGAGAACCCCGACGACATCAGCGCCGCACCACCGTCGCGCCGCTACGCCGACTTCGTGGCGTCCCGGCCACCGAACGCCGAGACAACGGCCATCGCCCGGGTGCTGGACGCCGCCCGACGCGCCGCCGCACGCGTCCACATCCTGCACCTGTCGTCGGCCGACGCCCTGCCGCTGATCGCCGCCGCGCGGGACGCGGGCGTCAGCGTCACCGTCGAGACCTGCCCGCACTACCTCTGCCTGAGCGCCGAGGAGGTGCCCGACGGCGCCACCGAGTACAAGTGCTGTCCGCCGATCCGGGACCGCGCCAACCAGGACCGGCTCTGGGCGGGTCTGGTCGCCGGGGTCATCGACTGCGTCGTCTCCGACCACTCACCCAGCACACCGGCTCTGAAGAGACCGCCGAGCGGTGACTTCGCCGCCGCGTGGGGAGGCATCTCGTCGTTGCAGATCGGCCTGCCGGCCATCTGGAGCAGTGCCCGGCGGCGCGGGTACCGGCTGATCGACGTCGTCCGGTGGATGGCGCAGCGGCCCGCCGAGATCGCCGGACTGGGCACCAAGGGGCGCATCGCTCCCGGTTCCGACGCCGACCTCGTCGCCTTCGCACCGGACGAGCCGTTCGTGGTCGACCCGGCGACGCTGCGGCACCGCCATCCCGTCACCCCGTACGCCGGGCGGACGCTGCACGGCGTCGTACGCGACGTGTGGCTGCGTGGCCAGCCGGTCTCGCCGGACGGACCGCCACGGGGACGCCTCATCTCCGGGAGCAGCCGATGAGCACACTTCCCGACCTCGCCTCCCGGGCGCTGTCCGGTGGCGTCGTCCACGCCAACGACGAGTTCTTCGCCCCCGCCGACCACCTCGTCGACCCGAAGCCGCCGACGTTCGCCCCAGCCACCTTCGGGGCCAAGGGCCAGGTGTACGAGGGGTGGGAGACCCGCCGTCGGCGTACCCCCGGGCACGATCACGCCATCGTGCGGCTCGGCGTGCCCGGGATCGTGCACACCGTCGTCGTGGACACCAGCCACTTCACCGGCAACTACCCGCCGTACGCGGCGGTCGACGCCTGCCGCCTGGACGGGCATCCGGCACCCGAGGACCTCGCCGAGGCGACCTGGACGCCCCTGGTGCCCCGGGTGGCGCTCGCCGGCGACACCCGCAACGTCTTCTCCGTCGAACCGGGACACCGGGTCACCCACGTACGCCTGTCGATCTTCCCGGACGGCGGTGTCGCCCGGTTGCGGGTGCACGGCGAGGCCACCCCCGACCCCCGGTTCCTCGCCGGTGGCCTGGTCGACCTGGCGGCCCTGGAACACGGGGGTCTCGTCGTGGGATGCAGCGACATGTTCTACGGCACGCCCCACAACCTGATCGCCCCCGGCCGGGCCCGCACGATGGGGGAGGGCTGGGAGACGGCCCGCCGCCGCGACGACGGCAACGACTGGGTCCTGCTGCGCCTCGCCGCACCCGGCGTCGTCCGGCTCGTCGAGTTGGATACCAGCCACTTCAAGGGCAACGCGCCCGGGGCGGCGGCGGTCCGCGGGTGCGCCACCGACCCGGACGACCCGGACGGCTGGTTCGACCTGCTGCCGGTGACCCGCCTGCAACCCGACACCCGGCACCGATTCCTGGTCACCGACGCGGACGCGGTGACCTGGGTACGCCTCGACGCGTACCCGGACGGTGGAATGGCCCGGCTCCGCGTCCTCGGTGAGATAACCCCGGCCGGCCTGGCCACCCTGCGAAACCGTTGGTCATCGGCGTGAACCTGGCGTCCGCGGATCTCGTGACGATGGGCGTCTGAGCTGCTGCCACGGCCGTCGGCGTTACGTCTCGGCCGTGGGCGCGGCCACGGACAGCGCCGGCCGGGCCATCCGGTCCAGGGCGTCCTCGCGACTGTCGAAGATCGGGAAGACGCCGTCCAGGCGCATCGTGTGCAGGACGGTCCGGATGAACCGCGACGGCGCGGCGAGGCAGAGCGTGAGGCCCCGCTCGCGGGCGTCGAGGTGGGCCCGGACCAGCAGGCCGAGGCCGGTGGAGTCGATGGCGTGTACACGACTCAGGTCGACCAGCACGGGTGCGCCCGCCTCGGCCGCCTGCCGCAGCGCGGCACGCAGCGCGTCCCCGGTGGCGACGTCGATGTCGCCGCTGGCGGTGACGATGGTGGCGTCGTCGAGGTGGTCGATGCCGAGAATCCCGCCGGGACCGTGGCCCTCGATCGAGGCCTGCCGGGGGTTCGCGGGCGGGAGCAGGCTGCAGTGGGGGCAGCGGTGTGGTCCGGTGGCGAACGGCGAGCCGCTCCAGCCGTGCTCGGACACGAGCGTCCAGACGACCTCGGCGTCGGGCAGCACGCAGGCGGTGGCGGTGAGACTGTCGCCGCAGATGTCACAGATGAGGGTCATCAGGTTGTCGTCCGGGACGACGGTCATGCCGCTGATCCTTTCTGTCCGCCGCGAGCGGCGAGCGCCGGCTCGACCGGCCGTGACTCGTCCCGCGTCGCCGGATCGCCGGGCGACGCCGACGGCGGTTCGGTGACGATCGGCAGGACCTGGTCCAGCCGGGCGTGGTGCAGGATGCGCTGGATACGCCGGTTGGGGTTGCGTACGACGAGGGTCCCGTCGGCGCGGGCCAGCCGTCGGTGGATGTCCAGCAGCAGCCCGATGGCGGCGGCGTCGAGGTAACGGCACTCCGACAGGTCGACGACGACCTGCCCGGGGCGCAGCGCCAGCAGCCGGTCGAACACGGCGCCGCTCTCGGCCAGGCAGCTCAGGTCCAGTTGGGTGATGCTGACCTCCACCAGCGGCAGCGCGTACGACGGAGGTTTGAGTGGTCCCGTCACTGTCGTACCCCTTTCTCGTGGCTCTGGTCGCCTGCCACCGTGCCGGTCCGGCGTGGCGGTCGTCGCGCGGATCTATGACAGTTGGGTGACAAATCCGCAGGCCGGCGGACGCGATTGGCCGTGTCGTCGTGGCCTGGGGATGATGCGGTTATGACGGCCGTACTGGTGATCGAGGACGACGACCGGATCCGACTGGCGCTGCTGCTCGCCCTCCAGGACGAGGGGTACGACGCGGTGGGCGCGGCCACCGCCGAGGAGGGGCTGCGCGCGCAGCGCCGTGATCCGGCGGACTACGTGCTCGTCGACCTGATGCTTCCCGGCCTCGACGGCTTCGAGTGCATCCGGCAGCTCCGCCGCGACGACGACGTGCCGATCGTGGTGGTCAGCGCCCGGGACGACACCCATGACATCGTCGCCGCCCTGGAGGCCGGCGCGGACGACTACCTGGTCAAGCCGGTCGCGATCAAGGAACTGACCGCGCGGCTGCGGGCGCTGCGTCGCCGTGCCCGCGCCGTGGTCGGGGGGCCGGCGGCGGAGCCGGTGCCCGTGCTGGCGTTCGGCGAGTTGGAGATCAGTCCCGACGCGGGCGAGGTGCGTCGTGGCGGCCGGCCGGTGGCGGTGACCCGTACCGAGTTCCGGTTGCTGTGCGAGCTGGCCGAGCACGCGGGCCGGGTGCTGTCACGTCAGCAGTTGCTGCAACGGGTCTGGGGCTACGACATCGGCGACGAGCGGCTGGTCGACGTGCACGTCGGCCGGTTGCGGCAGAAGATCGAGCCCGACCCGGCGACCCCTCGGCACCTGGTCACCCTGCGGGGTATGGGTTACAAGTTGCAGCGATGAGACGCCTCGGACTGCGTACCCGGGTCACCGCCGCGTTCGCCGTCGGCGCGCTCCTGCTCGCCGCCTCGATGGCCCTGGTCTCCTACGAGCTGACCCGCCGATCCCTGATCGGAGAGCGGGAACGCACCGCCCTGCGCGCCGCGTACTTCGACGCGACGGTCGTGCGCGCCGGGATCGACACCGACACCCCCAATGTCGTGGAGGTGCTGCGGTCGCTGGACACCGGCGGCGGACGTCGCCCGGTGCTGCACCTCAACGGCGAGTGGTACGCCCGCACGGCCGACCCCGGCCCCACCACCGCCATCCCCCAGGACCTGCGCCGCGTCGTGGCGTCCGGGCAGCCGGCGGTGCAACGGGTACGGGTGGACGGTCAGTCGGTTCTCGTGGTCGGCGTGCCCCTGTCCGCGACGGCGACGTACTTCGAGGTCAATTCCCTGCGCGAGTTGGAGCAGACGTTTCAGGTCCTGGCGCTCGCGTTGACCACCGTGGCCATCATGATCGCCGGGTCCGGCGCCGCGCTGGGGTGGCACGCCACCCGGCACGGGCTGCGCCCGTTGACGGCGGTCGCCGACGCGGCGGAGAAGATCGCGGCCGGTGACTTCACGGCCCGCCTGGACCCGGCCACCGACCCCGACCTGACCCGGTTGTCCTCCTCGTTCAACCAGATGGTCGACCGGCTCGCCCACCGCATCGAGCGCGACCGCCGCTTCGCCGCCGACGTCAGCCACGAACTGCGGTCGCCGTTGCAGACCCTCGCCGCCGCGGCGAGCGTGCTGGCCCGTCGCCGGGAACACCAGGACGAGCGGACGGCGATCGCGGCGGGGTTGGTCGCCGACGAGATCGACCGCTTTCAGCGGCTCGTCAACGACCTGATCGACCTGGCCCGTAGCGACCAGCCCGCGCACCGCGCGCCGGTGGACCCGGTGGCGCTGGCCCGCGCCGCCTGCGAAGCCCTGGACCTGCCGGTGTCGATCGTGCGGCTCGCGCCCGGGGCGCCCGCGACGTGGCGGGTCGAGCGTCGGCGCGTCGCGCAGATCCTGGCGAACCTGCTGGACAACGCCGTGACCTACGGGGGCGGTCCGACGTCCGTCCTGCTCGACCGCGACGGCAGCGCCGCCGTGATCGAGGTCGAGGACGACGGCCCGGGCGTACCCGTCGAGGACCGGGAGGCCATCTTCGACCGCTTCGTGCGTGGACGTGCCGCCCACACGCGTGGCGCGGGCGACGGCACCGGGCTCGGTCTCGCCCTGGTCGCCCAGCACGCGAGCGCGCACGGTGGGACCGTCACCGTCACCGACCATCCCGGCGGCGGCGCCCGGTTCCGCGTGACCCTGCCGGAGAGCCTGGCATGAGTCGTCGGCGCCTGCTCGGTCTGGGTCTCGTCGCGCTGCTGGTCGGCTGCGGCATCCCCGCCGACGACGCGCCCCGCCCGGTGTCGCCGCCGCGCGGGCCGTTCCCGACCACCGCCGACACCGCATCCGCCGACACCGCGCCGGCCGGTCCGGCCACCGAGACCCTCTGCCTCGTACGCGACAACCGGATCGTCCCGGTGCTGCGGAGCGTCGACCGTCCACCCACCATCGAGGAGCACCTGCGGCACCTGTTCGCCGGCCCCACCACTGCCGAACGCGACACCGACCTCACCAGTGCCCTGCCGGGGGCGGTCAACGCGGCCGGTGTGACGCTGAGCGCCAGCCAGGCCCGGGTCATGGTCGACGAACCTGGTGACGACGCCGGTCGCAGCGACGAGGTGCTCGCCTTCGGGCAGATCGTCTGCACGCTCACCAGCCGTCCCGACGTCAGCACCGTGACGTTCGTGCGCGACGAACGGCCGCTGGGAGTGCCGCGCGCCGACGGGTTGCTGTCGGCACAGCCGCTCGGCCGTGCCGACTACGCCCCCCTCATCGCTCCACAGTGAGCGCTCCGGCTCAAGGTCGATCGCCGAATGTCGTTTCAACCGGTCAGGTCCATGGGTATCTGCCCGCCGGCTGATCGTCCGATCGACGGAGACCCTCGTGATCATGGCTTTGCTGCTCGACCTCGCCAACATCGTCGGCGGCTTCCTGCTCGCCATCGCCGTGCTGCGGTTGCTGCCGCGCGTCGGTGACGACCTGGGCCGCCTCGCCGGTCGGGTGGCGCCGATCGCGTGGGTGGTCGGGCTCGTGGCGCTGGTGACCGGCGGCTACTACCTGATCGTCCACCTGGTGTCCGGCCCCCGGGTGTTCCACTTCGAGGTGGTCGGGATCGGTGTCGGCCTGGCCCTGTTGTGGGGCCGTCTGACCGGTCGTCCGGCGTCGGGCGTGGAGCAGTCGGACGGCGCGACCGGAGTCCGCCTGTTGCTCGCGATCTTTGGCCTGATCGCGATTGTCGTCGGCATCCAGGGGCTGTTCACCCCGGACGGCTGATCGTTTTTCTTACCCCCCTTACTGAGGAGACCTCCATGTCCGCCCAGGCATTTCTCTACATCATCGCCGTCATCCTGATCGTGCTCGCGGCCCTGCCCCTGCCCACCCGGGGCATCTCGTTCGCGCTGCTCGGCGCCGCCTGCGCGCTGCTCGCCTACGCCTGGCCGGTGATCACCAACTGATCCCGCGCTGTGGACAGCCGGTGGCCGGGAGCGCGAGGCGTTCCCGGCCACCGATGGTCAGAGCGGCCGGCCGAAGTGGCGGGTGAGCGCGGCGCGCAACGTGCCGGCGTCCCCGGCCGACCAGGCGACGAAGCAGTCGGGGCGGACCAGCAGCCCGGTTGCGGTCGTGCCCTCCAGGTGGCCGGTGACCACGTCCACCCGGTCCCGCCAGGGTGCGGCGACCTCGGCCCAGGCGCCCGTGGAGTCCAGCAGCAGCGGCCGGGCGCCGCGGGTCAGCTCGGCGAGTCGTACGACGCCCCGGTCGCCGTGCACGACCACGTCGGGGGCGGACCGGCCGGCCATCGGGTCGGCGGGATCGGCGGGGTAGCGGATGTCCGCGCCGGACATCAGCGCCGCGATGTGCCCGGTCACCTCCGGTATCCGCAGTAGTTCGCCGAAGAGTTCCCGCAGCCCGGTGATCTCCTCGCCGGGACCGATCAGCGCCGACTGTGCCTCGGTGGACATGACGACCCGCTCGGCGACCGGACGACGTTCGGTCTCGTACGTGTCGAGCAGACCCTCCGGCGCCCAGCCGCGCACGGTGGCGGCGAGCTTCCACCCCAGGTTCACGGCGTCCTGCAGGCCGAGGTTGAGGCCGGGGCCACCGATGGCGGGGTGCACGTGCGCGGCGTCGCCGACCAGCAGCACCCGACCGGCGCGGTAGCGGGCGGCGATCCGGGTGTTGCGACCGGTCAGCCGGCGGAGCAGGCCGGGGCCGTCGGGTGGACCGAGAGGCACGTCGACGCCGAGCACCCGGGTGACGCTGGCGCGCAGCTCGGCCAGGCTCATCGGGGTCTCGTCGCTCGTCGGCGCGTCGGGCCACTCCGTGGTGCTGACCAGCGCCGGCCGGCCGGGGAACGGGGCCCAGGCGATCAGGCCGCGCGGCGTGCGGGTGTGCAGGAACGGCGGCACGACCCCGTAGCCGGGGGCGAGCAGGCCGCCGGTCTCGGGGTCGAGGAACGACGCGGGGACGGTCACCGTCGCGGTACGGGAGACCGACCGGTCGTTGGTGACGCCGGGGAAGTCGATGCCGGCGGTACGGCGTACCCGGCTGCGGCCGCCGTCCGCGCCGACGACGAAGCGGGCGGTGAGCCGCGTACCGTCGGCGAGGTCGACCTCGACCGCGGCGGGCCGTTGGCGCAGGTCGACGACCTCGTGGCCGCGGCGCAGGTCGACGCCGAGTTCGGCGGCGCGGGCGGCGAGGGCGGCTTCGAGCTGGGCCTGCGGCACGCCGAGCACGTAGTGCGGGTTGTCCGTGAGCACCGTGAGGTCCAGCGGGAACGCGCCGAAGGTGAAGGCGGGTTGCGGGGACGGCGGGTTGCTGTCGCCGCTGAGGCGCGCGTACAGGCCGCGCCGGTCGAGGAGGCGGACGACCTGGCCGACGAGGCCGTTGGCGCGGGGCTCGCCGCCGGGCGTCGGGTGGCGTTCGAGGACGACGGGGTGGACACCGGCGAGAGCCAGTTCGCAGGCGAGCATCAGGCCGTTCGGGCCGGCGCCGACGATGAGGACGTCGATCACGGTCGTGATCCCTTCGGGGCGTGCGTCGTCGCCACGGCGGGCGCGGCGTACGACCGGCCCGCCGCGGGGTGTGACGCGGCTGAGGATGGTGGGTGAGGGGTGCCCGGGTGCGGGCCGGCGCGTCAGCGGGGCGGCGCGGGGAGGCCGGCGGCGACCTGGGCGAAGGCGTCGGTGATGAGGTGTTCGATCGGAGTGGGCGGGTCGGCGCTGTCGAGGTAGTGCTGCATGGCGACGGCGACGGCCGCGCTGGCGGCGGCCGCGACGAGCCTCGGGTACATGTCGGTGGCGAGGTCGGTCCCGGTGCGTTCGGCGACCGCGTCGGCCAACTCGGCCTCGGCGGTTGCGACGGCGCGCAGGCGCTCGCCCTGGAGGGCGGGCTCGGCGAGCATGGTGCGGACGCCGGCCACCCACTGGGCGTGCGCGGGGGAGGGCATCGCCTCGACCTCGGGGCCGCGCGTGAACTGCGCCAGCGCGGCCTGGGTGAGCGCGGCCCACAGCGGCTCGTCGGCGGGGCGTTCGCGCAGCGCGGCGGCGGTGCGCAGGCTGCGGTCGAGGTGGCGGGAGGCGATGGCCTCGGCCTTGCTGGAGAAGTAGTTGTTGAAGGTACGCGGGGAGACGCCGGCCGCCTCGGCGATGTCCTCGACGCGGACGTTGTCGTAGCCGCGCTCGGCGGTGAGGTGGATCGCGGCCCAGCCGAGCGCCGCCCGCGTCTCGGCCTTCTTGCGCTCCCGCAGCCCCGTCATGCCACCACCCTAGCACTTCTTGCGTGCCACGCAAAGATGCGTGACACGCAAGAAAGCTGAGCTCCCGTGCTCACCTCTGACGGTGAACGCGTCATCGCCGCACAGGCGGTGGTGCTGGCCGACCCGCAGGGCTGGACCCCCACCGGCCCGCGACCCCAAGCTGTCGCCTCCGCGTACTTCCGCGTTCGGCATCAGGTCGACTGAGATCGATAGAGTGCGCCGACCGCCACCGACGGCGGTCCTCACGTGTGCGAAGGGGAGTCGATGCCGACGACAACACGCCGCCCAGCCCGCGCCCTTGGTGCTCTCGCGGCCGCCATCGCGCTGGTGGCGGCCCTGCTGCCGGCCACACCGGCGGCCGCCGCGACCACGGCCTTGCGGGCGGCGACGCTGAACATCTACAACGGGTTGAGCCAGGCCGACTTCGCGCACGACCTGAACCTGATCGCGTCCCGGGCGGACCTCGTCGGTCTCAACGAGGTCGGCAACCGCAAGGACTTCCTGGAGAACTGGGCCGCCGACAACGGATGGTGGTTGTACGCGCCGGGCGGCACCAACCAGGCCGGCGAGGCACTGATCGCCCGCCGGAGCATGTTCGACGTACGGGACAAGGGCTCGATCTTCGTATGTGACACCAACGGCCCGGGCGAGGTGCCGCCCGCGCGGTACAACAACTGGGTCACGTACCGCCACAAGGCCAGCGGTCGGACCGTGACACACATCAACGCCCACGCGGTGGCCGGCATCGAAGACGCCGGCCGGCCGGAGGACCTGCCGCGCACCCGGTGCGCCGAGGCGCAGTTCCAGGGACTCAAGGACCTGGCGGTCGACAAGCAGGGCGGAGGCCAGGTCATCGTGAGCGGTGACCTCAACGTCGACTTCAGCGCCGACCGCGCCTTCGGGTACGCGAAGTTCCCGTGGCGGGTCTTCGAGGCCAACGAACTGCCCAACCTGCGCTCCAACTACAACCTGTACGGCGAGAAGGGCACCGGTACGCACGGCAACCGGCACATCGACTACATCTACTTCTGGAAGCGGCTGCCCGAGTACCAGCTCATGTGGATGACCGGATACGACATCGTCGGCGGCACCGCGTCCGACCACAACGGCGTCGTCGCCACGTTCACCATCCAGACCTGACGCGCCGGGGGATACCCTGCCTGCGGTGCAGGAAGGCCGGACAGGAGGTGCCGCGATGACGGCAGAGCGGGCGTTGCCGACGCAGGAGGACGTGCTCGGATACTTCGACAAGCTGTCGAACTGGGGCCGGTGGGGCGACGACGACGAGCGCGGCACGCTGAACCACATCACCGACGACGTCCGACTGGCGGCGGCGCGGGCCGTGCGCCATGGCAGGAGTGTGTCCTGCGCGTGGGAGGTCACCGTGCCGGGGGAGATGGAACGGTCGACGACGACGTGCCCGTACGCCGTGGAGATGCCGGGCGCCGAGAACATGCCGGCCGCCTTCCACGCCGACCGGCGCTGGGGCTTCTCGAACGAGCGACTCGGCATCACGTACCACGGCAACACCATCACCCACCTCGATTCGCCGTGCCACATCTTCTGGGACGGCGCGATGTACAACGGGCGGTCCCACTCGCTGGTCGACGAGGCGGCGGGCTCGGCGTGGGCGGCCGTCACGGCGGCGGCGGACGGCATCATCACCCGCGGTGTCCTGCTGGACGTCGCCGGGGCCCGCGACGTCCCCTGGTGGGAACCGGGCCAGGGGGTGTTCCCCGACGACCTCGAAGAGGCCGAGCGCCGCCAGGGCGTACGGGTGGGTGTCGGCGACGCGGTGCTCCTGCGTACCGGCCACGGGCGCTTCCGGCGCGAGGGGCGCTCGGCCACCGGTTTCGCGCAGACCGGTTGGCACGCGTCCTGCCTGCCGTGGCTCCACGAGCGCGGCGTCGCGCTGATCGCCGCCGACTCCCCGCAGGACGTCCAGCCCTCGGGGTACGACGACGTGTTGATGCCCGTGCACGCCGTCGGTCTCGTCGCGATGGGTCTCTGGCTGCTCGACAACTGCGACCTGGAGGCGTGCGCGACGACCGCCGCCGAACTCGGCCAGTGGGACTTCCAGCTCGCCGTCGCACCGGTCCGCTTCGCCGGCACGTCCGGCAGCCCGGTCAACCCGATCGCCACGTTCTGACCGGTACGCGGGGCACCTGGGGCACTCAGCGCGGCTGCGCGAGTTTGGCGTCGAGCGCCCCGGTGTCGGCCTCGCCGAGCGAGGAGAGGATGTCCCGCGCCCGCTGCCACGCCAGGCGGGCCGACGGGGCGTCGCCGGCGGCCAGGTGAGCGTCGCCGAGACTCACCAACGCGTCCGCCTCCAACCGGCGGTGACCGATCTCGCGGCGCAGGCGGACGGCGTGCCCGTAGCAGGTGACCGCGTCGGTGAACGCGTCGAGCTGAAGGTGCGACTGCCCGAGGCTGCCCCAGGTGATCGCCTGCCCGAGCATGTTCTCCGCCGACGTGAACAGGGCCAGCGCCTGCTGGCAGCTCTCGATCGCGGCGTGGTGGTCGCCGAGCTGGCCCTGGGACCAGCCCACCGCGTTCAGCGCGAAGGCCTGGCCGGTGACGTGGCCGGCCTGCCGGTGCAGCCGCAGCGCCTCCCGGGCGTGGCCGAGGGCCAACTCGGGCTCGCCCGTCTGGTCGCGGATCCAGCCGAGGTTCAGTTCGGCGCGGGCCTGCCCGGCGAGGTCGTCCAGCCGCCGGTACCGGTCGTACGCCAGCTCCAGGTGGCGCTGCGCGTCCGCGTACCGGTGCAGCGCGATGCCGGCGAAGCCGAGCACCCCGTGGGCGTACGCCTCGGTCCGGTCGTCGGCCAGCCGGACGGCCGCCGACAACGCCGCCCGCAGGCTGCCGGTCCAGTCTTCCCAGTAGCCGCGCTGGTTGAGATAGGTGGTGATCGCCCAGGCCAGGTGGCACGTGTGACGGTCGAAACCGTGGTCGGCGGCCAGCCGCAGCGCCGAGAGCAGCACCGGGTGCTCGTCGGTGAACCACGCCAGCGCCGCGTCCCGGTCGGCCAGTGGCACCGGCGCGACCCCCGGCCCCGGCGGGTCGATCGGCAGTCGGTCCCGCTGCGAATAGAGCAGTTCGTCGGCGGCGTACGCGACGCCGAGGTAGTGGTCGAGCAGGCGGGTACGGGCCGCGTGACGGTCCGCCTCGCCGTCCTCGACCGCCGTCAGCTCGGCGGCGTACGCGCGCAGCAGGTCGTGGTACGTGAACCGGCCGGGCCGGTGCTCGTTGAGCAGGTGGGCCCGGGTCAGCTCGGTCAGGTGGCGGTGGGCCCGCGCGGGCGTGATCCCGGCGAGGCTGGCCGCCGCCGCGACGGCGAAGTCCGGGCCCGGATGCACGCTCAGCAGCCGGAACAGCCCGGCGGTGGCCGGGTCGAGCGTCCGGTACGACCAGGACATGACCAGCCGCAGGTCGGTGACGGGTTCACCGCCGTCGAAGGCGTCGAGGCGATCGGCCTCCGGGCGCAGGTGCGCGGCCAGGTCCATCAACCGGAACCCACTGTGGATCGCCGCGCGGGCGGCCACGACCGACAGCGCCAGCGGCAGCCCGGCGGAAGCGCCGACGATGGCGTCGACGGCCTCGGGCTCGGCGGCCACGCGTTCCGCGCCGAGGCGTCGGGTCAGCAGCGCGCGGGACTCGGCCCCGGACATGACGTCCAGGGTGACCGGATGGGCGCCGTTCACGCTGACCAGGCCCAGGAACTGGTGGCGGCTGGTGACGAGGACGAAGCAGCCCGGCGCTCCCGGCAGCAGCGGGCGTACCTGGTCGGCGTCGCCGGCATTGTCCAGCACGACGAGCACCCGTCGGCCGGCCAGCAGGCTCCGGTACCGGGCGACCTGCTCGTCCAGCCCGGTCGACGGGCGGGCCGCCGGTCCCGCGAGAGCGTTGACGAACCCGGCGAGCGCCGTGCTCGGACTGAGCGGGACGCCGCCCGGGTCGAAGCCGCGCAGGTTGACGTAGAGCTGGCCGTCGGGGAAGTGCGCGGCGACGCGGTGCGCCCAGTGCGCCGCGAGCGCGGTCTTGCCCACCCCGGCGGTGCCGGAGACGATCGCGAGCCCCATCGCGGTCGGTTGATCCACCGACCGGGCCAGGATCTCGTCGAGGCGGGCCAGCGCGCCCTCGCGGCCGACGAAGCCGAAACCGTCCGCCGGCAACTGCGCCGGAACGCCACTGGACGGGGGCGGGGTGGGGGCCCCGGCGAGGAAACGGTCCCGTCTCGACCCCTGTAGACCGAAGGCGTCGGCGAGCAACAGCATCGTCGCGGGACGCGGTCGGGCGATCCGCCCGGCCTCCAGGTCCCGCAGGTGACGGACCGACAGCCCGGTCTTCGCGGCCAGATCCTCCTGGGTCAACGCGCTGCTGCGCCGAAGCTCCTGCACGGCCTCCCCGAACACGGAATCACCGTATCGACGGCGCTGAGCGTGGACAATCGGCCATCCGACGTACGATCCGGCACGCACCGCGCCGTGCCGTGACACGGCCGCACGGGTACGGTTTCGATGCCCGACAAACGCCGGGGCGGCAGCGGTCGGCCCGGTGGCGACGGACGGTGGAAGGAGCGACGGTGACGCAGCTGAGAGCACTTGTGGTCCGAGGCGGATGGGAAGGGCACCAGCCGGTCAAGGCGACCGAGCTGTTCATCCCCTTCCTCGAACGCAACGGCTACGCGGTACGGGTCGAGGAGTCGACGGAGATCTACGCCGATGCCGACGAGTTGGCCGGCACCGACCTGATCGTGCAGTGCATGACGATGTCGGAGATCACCTCGGCCCAGGTGGCCGGACTCGCCGCGGCGGTCGTCGCCGGCACGGGCTTCACCGGCTGGCACGGCGGCATGGTGGACGCGTTCCGTGCCTCGGCGGAGTACCTGCACCTGGTGGGCGGCCAGTTCGCCACCCACCCGGGCAAGGAGCCGTGCGAGCGCCACGGTGGGGAGGAGGACAACTTCCTGCCGCACACCGTGCGCGTCACCGACCTCGGCCGGGAACACCCGATCACCGCCGGCATCGAGGACTTCGACCTGGTCAGCGAGCAGTACTGGGTGCTGCACGACGACCTGATCGACGTCCTGGCCGTCACCACCCACCCCACGCGGGAGTGGCATCCGTGGCACCGGTCGGTCACCTCGCCGGCGATCTGGACCCGCCGCTGGGGCGCGGGCCGCGTCGTCGTGACAACTCCGGGCCACAACCTCGACGTGCTGGAGCACCCGTCGGTACGTACCGTCATCGAGAGGGGGATGGTGTGGGCGACCCGCACGGCGTCGGCATCGTAGGTCTCGGGGTCATCTCCCGCGCGTACCTGGACACCCTCGCGCACCACCCCGCGGTGCGGATCGCCGCGCTGGCCGACCTCGACGAGTCCCGGTCGGCCGCGGCGGCGGCCACGGTCCCCGGCAGTGCGGCGATGAGCGTCGAGCGCCTGCTCGCCCACCCGGACGTGCACACGGTGCTCAACCTGACGATCCCCGCGGCGCACGCCGACGTCTCGCGCGCCGCGATCGACGCCGGCAAGAACGTGTACGTCGAGAAGCCGCTCGCCGTGACGTTCCCGGACGGCCGCTCGATCGTCGACCGCGCCGCCTCGGCGGGCGTCCACATCGGATGCGCGCCGGACACCGTCCTGGGCACGGGCACGCAGACGGCGCGTGCCGCGATCGACGACGGCCTGATCGGCCGCCCGATGTCCGCGACGGCCGTCATGGTCACGGCCGGTCACGAGCGCTGGCACCCGCACCCGGACTTCTACTACACCCCCGGCGGTGGCCCCCTGTTCGACATGGGGCCGTACTACATCTCGGCGCTCGTGCACCTGCTCGGGCCGGTCCGCGCGGTGGTCGGGGCCGCCAGCCGCCTGCGCTCCGAGCGCGTCATCGGTTCGGGCCCACGCGCTGGCGAACACATCCCGGTGCGGGTGGACACCCACGTCACCGGCGTCCTCGAGCATGTCGACGGCGCGCTCTCCACCATCACCACGAGCTTCGACGGCATCGCGACGACCGCCGCGCCCATCGAGGTCCACGGGGAGACCGGCACGCTCGCCGTACCGGACCCGAACTACTTCGACGGCGAGGTCCGCCACTTCGCGCTCGGCGGCGACGAGTGGCGTGCCCTCCAGGCGCGCGCCGGGTACGCCGAGAGCGGCCGGGGGATCGGCCTGCTCGACTTCGTCCTGGCCGATGACCAGCGTGCGCCCCGCGCCGGTGGCGACGTCGCCCTGCACGTCCTTGAGACGATGACCGCGCTGCTGGAGTCGGCGGCGCAGGGCCGCCGGATCGAGCTGACGACGACGCCGCGCCGACCCGTGCCCGTGCCGCTCACCCCGGCGACGCAGTGGAAGGGCGTCGGATAGCCATGCTCCGGGGCTGGCACGGCTGGTTCGGCACCTTCACCGGCGTCGCCCTCGTCACGGTGGTCGTCCTGCCGCTGGCCGCGCTGGCGGTGTGGGCCCTGGCGCGTCGTCGGCGGGCCGCCGGTGACCCGCACGCGTGGCGCAAGTCGGCGGCGGAGGTCGGCATCGTCTACGGGACGGTGCCGTGGGTGTGGATGATCCTCCTGCCGGGGTCGGCGGCCGGCGTCGTCGCCGGTCGGGTGAACCTCGTGCCGCTACGCGATCTGATCACGATCGTCGTCGATGGTGGCCCGTCGAGGGCGACGGGCCAGATCGTCGGCAATCTGCTGGTGTTCGCGGCGCTGGGGTTCTTCGCCCCGCTGCGGTTCGCGGCGTTGACGTCGGTGCGCCGGGTTCTGCTGCTCGGGGCGGGCTGCTCGGTCCTGGTGGAGGCCGCGCAGTACGTCCTGCGGCTCGACCGGGTGTCCTCGGTGGACGACGTGCTGCTCAACGCCGCCGGTGCGGGTCTGGCCGCGCTGGCGTCGCGACGCTGGTGGACGTCCGTACCGGCGGATGCGGTCGCGCGGCGGACGTCAGATGGTGATGACGACCTTGGCCCGCGCGTGTTCGCCCTCGACGTACCGGATGGCGTCGGGCACCTCGTGCAGCGGGTACGTCCGGTCGACGACCGGGGTGAGGCGGCCGGCCTCGACGTGGGCGCGGAGCGTGTCGAGGTGCTGCCGGCCCGGCGTCGTGGTGAGCGTGACGATGCGCTGCCGGACCAGCGGCGCGAGTAGTCGTCCGCGCGCGATCAGCCACACCGGCCCGACGAGGCTGCCGCCGCCGTACACGCCGCCGCCGGAGAGCACCAGCGTCCCGGTCGGTGTCAGCGCGCGCCGCAGGTCGGTGAGGGAGCGGTTGCCGACCAGGTCGAGCACGACGTCGTGGCGGCGTGAGCCGTCGGCGAAGTCGTCCCGGCGGTAGTCGACGACGTCGTCGGCGCCGAGGGAGCGGACCAGGTCGACGTTGCGGGTGCTGCAGACCCCGGTCACGGTCGCGCCGAGCGCCTTGCCCAGTTGCACCGCGAGGGTGCCGACGCCGCCCGAGGCGCCGTTGACGAGCAGGCGCTGACCGGGCTCGACCCGCCCGACGTCGCAGAGTCCCAGGAGCGCCGTGGTGCCGGCCAGTGGCAGGGCCGCCGCCTGCTGGGGGGTCAGGTTCGTTGGCAGCTGTGCGACCTGCGTCTGGGGCACGCACGCGTACTCGGCGAACGCGCCGTTGGCGTCGCCGAGGTCGCCGAAGACCGCGTCGCCCACCCGGATGTCGCGTACGTCGGCCCCGACGGCCTCGACGCGGCCGGCGATGTCCCGGCCGCGGATGCGTGCGCGGGGCCGCGACAGGCCCATCGCCAACCGCGCCATCCGGGGATCGCCGCGCATGGCGTGCCAGTCGTACGCGTTGAGCGAGGCGGCCCGCACCCGCACGAGCACGTCGTTCGGGGCGGGTGTCGGCGTGTCGACGTCGCCGAGAACGAGTGTTTCCGGGCCGCCGTACCGGTCCTGCACGATCGCCTTCATGGCCCCTCCCTGGGGTGTACGGTGTACACCAACGGTAAGTGTACGCCGTACACCTGTCAATGGTGGTTATCGTTCAACAACCGCCGGACAGGACGAGGACGAGATGGTCGAGCAGGCTGAGACGCTGCGCCGTACGCCGTTGAGCAGGGACCGCATCCTGCGGGCGGCCGTCGCGCTCGCCGACGAGACCGGCATCGAATCACTCAGCATGCGCAACCTCGCCCAGGACCTGGGCGTCGTGCCGATGGCTCTCTACAAGCACGTGGCCAACAAGGACGAACTGCTCGACGGCATGATCGACGTGGTCGTCGGCCAGATCGACCCACCCGAGCGCGACACCACCTGGAAGGACGCCATCCGCCGGCGCATCCTCTCGGCGCGGGCGGTGCTGCGCCGGCACCCCTGGGCGCCGCTGGCCATCGAGTCGCGGACCATGGCGACGCCGGCCGTCCTGGCCTACCTCGACTCGGTGGTCGGCACCCTCCGGGCCGGTGGGTTCTCCGCGAACCTCGCACACCACGTCATGCACACGATGGGCAGCCGGGTGCTGGGCTTCAGCCAGGAGCTGTTCGACGACTCCCGCCGCGCCGGTCGGTCCGGAGCGGCCAGCCCCGAACCCGCCGCGGCGATGCCGCCGGAGTTCGCCGCCCGGTTCCCACACCTGGCGGAGATCGCCACCGCGGCGTCCCACGACGACGAGTCGGTCGTGGGGCAGGGCTGCGATGACCAGTTCGAGTTCGAGTTCGCGCTCGACCTGCTGCTGGACGGCATCGAACGGCTGCACGAGCAGGGCTGGGCGTCACCGCGACGACCCCGGTGACGCCGTTTCTTCACCCCGATGTCACCGGTGGAGCCCACAGCTGACGCTTCGGTGTTCGTCGGTGCGGGTTGGCTTTCGGCCGTCGCACTGTCTTGATCAGGAGCTGATCCCCGTGCCTTCCTCCCGTCGTACCTTCCTCGCCGGCGGCGCCGCCGCCGGTGTGGGCCTCGCCGTCGCCGGTGGCCTGCCGTCCCTGGCGCAGGCCAGCCCCGCCCGACCGCACTCGCCGGGCGGGGCTGGTCGCGTTCCCTTCCCGCCGCTGGTGGACGACCCCAAGGGGATCCTGGCCCTGCCCAAGGGCTTCCGCTACACGATCGTCACCCGTACCGGCGTCACCCGCCTCGACCGTGGTCAGGGCGTGACCCCGGCGGACCACGACGGCATGGCCGTCTACGACGCCGGACGCGGCCGCTACACCCTGATCCAGAACCACGAGATCGACCCGGGCGCTGAGTTCGGCGTACCGCACGTCAAGGGCACCGTCTACGACCCGGGCGCCGTCGACGCCGGTGGCTGCACGGTGATCACGACCGATCTCGCGGGCCGCAACCTGGGCGAGTTCGTCGCCCTCTCCGGCACCATCTCCAACTGCGCCGGCGGCCCGACCCCGTGGGGCACCTGGCTGACCTGCGAGGAGACCGAGGACCGCGCCGGCGACAGGTGGGAGGAGGGCGACCGCTCCGGCGTCTACGCCAAGGACCACGGGTACGTCTTCGAGGTCTGGGCCGACGGCAGCGCTGACCCGCGGCCGATCAAGTGTCTGGGTCGCTACTCCCACGAGGCGCTGGCGATCGACCGGGACCGCACCCACGTCTACCTCTCCGAGGACGCCGACGAGCCCAACGGCCTCTTCTACCGCTGGTCCGCGCCGCGCGGCGTGAAGCTGGGCCCGGGTGTGCTGACCCGCCTCGCGCCGGACGCCGGTGTCCTCGCCGCCATGCAGATCATCATGGACGACGGTTCCGTGCTGCCGGACGTCGCCTACCTGACCTCCGCCCAGCTCGGCCGCCCGTTCCCGGTCCGGTGGATCGAGGTGCCGGACCGCGACGCGCGGCACACCTCCGTACGCGAGCAGTTCGCCGGCGGTCAGGTCACCCGTGGCCGCAAGTTCGAGGGCGTCTGGAGCACCGACGAGGGCGTATACGTCGTCAACTCCTACGCCTGGGACGAGGGCGACCTGCCGGCCGACGCGGCGCCGCACGACGGCATGGTCTGGTTCTACAGCTTCAAGGACCAGACCATCCAGCTCGTGACGTACTTCCCGCACCAGGCCGCCGCCGAGGAGGGGACGCCGGTCAAGTACACCGACATCACCTTCGACGGCCCGGACAACGTGACGGTCACCCCGTGGGGGAGCCTCGTGCTCGCCGAGGACGGCAAGGGCGCCTCGCACGTGCTCAGCACCATCCCGGGCGGGCCGACGTACGCGATCGCCCGCAACCAGCTCAACGACTCGGAGTTCTGTGGCCCGACCTTCAGCGCCGACGGGAAGGTGCTGTTCGTCAACATGCAGGACCCGGGCCTGACCCTGGCGATCACCGGCCCGTGGGAGAAGTACCTGAGCTGACGACGTGCGCGACGGCAGGTGGGGATCGGGCGACGGCCCGGTGCCCACCTGTCGTCTTTTCAAACCTCGGCAGTGCCTGACTATTGTCACGAGTTCGTGTGCACCTCGCATCACGGTCGGTGACTTAGCGCACTGGAGCCCACCGGGCCCCGTCGATGAGACTCGATGCAACGCCGGACGACAGCAGCCGGCCGGAATCGAGAGGCGGCGGGACAGTGGACGAACGCTACGACAGCTACTGCGCCGCGGATCGCCTGTTCTACGACTCGCTCGGCAGCGCCGTCGCGCAGCCGGTCTTTCCGGCCGCCGAGCGGGACATCCCGACCGGCTGGCGTCGTGAGCCGCTCGACGACTGGCTGATCTACGCCCCGGACGGCGGTTCGCTGCCGCAGCAGGGCTGGAAGATCCACGTGTCGGCGGGTCTGGCGAACGCCGAGCGCGTGTTGGACGCCGTCTGGGACTACTGCGTACCCCGGGGCCTGTCCTTCAAGTTCCTCCGGGGGCCCCGCACACTGCTGCTGCGCAACTCCAAGTACGCCTCCCGGGCCGCCAGCGGCAAGTTCGTCACCGTCTACCCGCGCGACGAGGCGGAGCTGGAGCTGGTCTGCAAGGAGCTCGACGAGCTGCTCACCGGCGAGTCCGGGCCGTACATCCTCAGCGACCTGCGCTATGGCGCCGGCCCGATCCACGTGCGCTACGGCGGCTTCGCCGCCCGCTACTGCCACTCGCCCGACGGTCAGGTGGTGCCGGCGATCGAGGACGACTCCGGCACGCTGGTGCCGGACCGGCGCGATCCCGTCTTCCACGTGCCGTCCTGGGTCACCCTGCCCGACTTCCTCGGCCCGCACCTCGCGGCGCGCAGCGGCACCAGCACCGACCAGGTGCCGTACCGGATCGAACGGGTGATCCACTTCTCCAACGGCGGTGGCCTGTACGTGGGCCGCGACCTGCGCACCGACACCGAGGTCGTGCTGAAGGAGGCCCGGCCGCACGCCGGCCTGGACGCCGACGGCGCCGACGCCGTCGCCCGGCTGGCCCGCGAGGCCGACGCCCTGCGGCAACTCGCCGACCTGCCGCAGGTGCCCCGGGTGCACGACGAGTTCGAGCTGGGCGAGCACCGGTTCCTCGCGCTGGAGTTCATCGAGGGTCGACCGTTGAACAAGATGCTGGTCGACAGGTATCCGCTGATCGACGCGGACGCGACGGACGAGGACCGGGCGGCGTACGCCCGCTGGGCCCGGCACGTCCACGAGCAGGTCGAGTCCCTCATCGCGGCGATCCACGAACGCGGCCTGGTCTACGGCGACCTGCACCTGTTCAACATCATGATCCGTCCGGACGACCGGGTCGCCCTCGTCGACTTCGAGGTGGCCGCGCCGATCGACGGGCACCGCCGACCGGGGCTGCGCAACCAGGGCTTCGCGGCTCCCCGCGACCGGACCGGACCGGCGGTCGACAGGTACGCCCTGGCCTGCCTGCGGTTGGCGCTGTTCCTGCCGCTGACCCAGCTGGTGCGGCTCGCCCCGGCGAAGGCGGCGCACCTGGCCGACGTCATCGCCGCGAACTTTCCAGTGCCGAGGTCCTTCCTCGACCCGGCGGTCGAGGAGATAACCGGCGGCCCGCAGGTGACGGCCGCGCACGACGCACCCGTCACCCGGGACAGGCTGGCGAGCGCCATCCTGGCCAGCGCCACCCCGACACGCGCCGACCGGCTCTTCCCCGGCGACATCGAGCAGTTCCGCAGCGGCGGCCTCAACCTCGCCCACGGGGCGGCGGGAGTGCTGTACGCGCTGCACACCAGCGGCGTCGGACGGTGGCCCGAACACGAGGACTGGCTGGTACGACGGGCGACCGCGCCCCCGTCCGGCACCCGCTGCGGCTTCTACGACGGCCTGCACGGTGTCGCCCACGCCCTCGAGAGCCTCGGCCGCCGGCAGGACGCGCTGGACGTGCTCGACATCTGCCTGCGCGAGCCGCTGGACGGACTCGACCACAGCCTGGCGAGCGGACTGTCCGGGATCGCGCTCAACCTGGCCGAGTTGGCCGCCCGTACCGGGGAGGTGTCGTTGCGCGATGCCGCGTGGCGGGCCGCCGAGCGGCTGATCGGGCAGCTGCCCGACGATCCCGGCCCGGACATCAGCGGCGGACGCCACCCGTACGCCGGGCTGCTGCGCGGCCGGACCGGACCGGCGTTGACGCTGCTGCGGCTCTACGAGCTCAGCGGCGACGAGGACCTGTTGGGGCACGCCGCCACGGCGTTGCGCCAGGATCTGCGCCGGTGCGTGCTGCGCCCGGACGGCGCCCTGGAGGTCAACGAGGGCTGGCGGACCATGCCGTACCTGGCACACGGCAGCGTCGGCATCGGACTGGTTCTCGATCAGTACCTGCGCCATCGCGACGACGACGGGTTCGCACAGGCCAGCGCGGGGATCCGCCGTGCGGCACGGTCACCGTTCTACGCGCAGACCGGGCTCTTCGCCGGCCGGGCCGGCATCATCACCTACCTCGCCGCCTCAGTTCACGACGGCGACCGCCGGGAGCTCGACGCGCAGGTGGACCGGCTGGCCTGGCACGCGCTGCCGTACCGGGAGGGGACCGCCTTCCCCGGTGAGCAGCTGCTCCGGCTCTCGATGGACTTCGGCACCGGCACCGCCGGCGTGCTGTACGCGCTGACCTGCGCGCGGGACGACAACCCGCCGGTGCTGCCCTTCCTCGCGCCCCTGCCGGGCGCGCAGAGACTCCCCCGCGACAGCGGGGGCGACCGGATCGACGAAGGAATGGAAGGGAGGTGAACGACATGGCGCTTCTGGACCTCCAGGGCCTGGAGATGGCTCCGGCCGACCGCACGGGTGGCGGTAGCCGGGCGAGCCTGCTGCTCTGCGGCGACAGCTCGCTCTCCGTCACGACCTGCAACTGATCCGTCGCACGAACGTGATCGCCCTGGGTGGGTAGACGTGCCCACCCAGGGCGACCGCGTGGCACCGGGAGGAGCGATGTCGACGTTCGACGCGGGGGACCGGTTGCTGCGGCGAACGGTCCTGGCTGGCGGCGGCTGGACCGCCGGGCTCGCGGCGGTCGCGCTCCTGGGCGCGGCCGCCGAACTGTTGCTTCCCGCGGCCCTGGGCCGCGCCGTCGACGCCGCCCTCACCGGAGGCCCGCTCTGGTGGGCGGTGGCCGCCGGCGGCCTGGTCGTCGCCCTCGTCTGCGTCGACGCCCTGACCGACCTGGCCAGCGGATTCGGCGCCGCCCGCGCCACCGCCGGACTGCGCCGCCACCTGCTGCGCCACCTGTTCGCGCTGGACGTGCGTGCCACCCGCCGGTACCCGGTGGGCGATCTCGTCGGTCGCCTGGTCGGCCAGTCCGCCGACGCGGGGCAGGCCGGCAACGCCGTGGTCCTGGCCGCCGTGGCGGTGCTGCCGCCCCTCGGCAGCGTCGTCGCGCTCGCCCTCCTGGAACCGATCCTGGGGATCACCCTGCTCGCCGGCCTCGGCCTGCTCGCCGTCCTCATGCGCGCCTTCGTGGCCGACGCCTCCGCCGCGACGGCCGGCTACCAACGGGTGCTCGGCGAAATCGCCGGCCGACTGCTGGAGTCGCTGACCGGCGCCCGGACCATCGCCGCCGCCGCCACGGTCCACCGCGAGGAGGCCCGCGTGCTGGCGGCCCTGCCGGAGCTGGGCCGGCACGGCCGACGTACCTGGGACCTGCTGGCGCGGGCGAGCGCGCGTACCGCCGCCGTGGCGCCGCTGCTGCACCTGAGCGTCGTCGCGGTCGGCGGGTACGCCCTGACGGCCGGTTGGCTCACGCCCGGTGAACTGGTCGCCGCCGTCCGGTACGCGGCCATGGGCGCCGGCCTCGGTGCGGTCCTCGCCACGCTCAACCACCTGGTGCGCAGCCGCGCCGGGGCGCACCGGGTCGCCGAACCGCTGCGACAGCCCGCCATGACGAGCGGCGACCGGCCCCTACCGCCCGGCGGCGGCGCGCTGCGACTGCGGGGCGTGCGCGTGTACGGCGATGACGGCCGGCCCATCCTGGACGGCATCGACCTGGACGTGCCGGCCGGCGCGACCGTGGCCGTCGTCGGCGCGTCCGGTGCCGGCAAGTCGACCCTCGCGGCCGTGGCGGGACGGCTGCACGACCCGGATCACGGTACGGCGCTCCTCGACGGCGTGCCGCTGCGTGACCTCGACGCGTCGGCGCTGCGCCGAGCCGTCGGCTACGCCTTCGACCAGCCGGTGCTGATCGGCGCGACGGTCCACGACGCGGTCGGCCTGGCGTTGCCGGGCGCCGTCGCGGTGCCACCGGCCGACGCGCGCCCCGCCACGCCGGCGGTTCTGCGGGCGGCCCGTCTGGCGGCGGTCGCCGACGTCATCGACCGGCTGCCCGAGGGGTACCGCACACCGCTGGTGGACGCGCCGCTCTCCGGTGGTGAGACCCAACGCCTCGGCCTGGCCCGGGCGTTCGCCGCCGAGCGGCTGCTCATCCTGGACGACGCGACGTCCAGCCTGGACACGGCGACCGAACACCGGATCACCGAAGCGATCGTCGGGCGCCCCGGCGAGCGGACCCGACTGGTGGTCACCCACCGGGCGGCGGCGGCGGCCCGCGCCGACCTGGTCGCCTGGCTGGACGGCGGTCGGCTGCGCGCGCTGGCGCCGCACCGGCGACTCTGGGCCGAGCCGGACTACCGGGCCGTGTTCGAGCCGGCCGGCGGTGGATCGTGACCCCGCTGACCGTGCGCCGGGTGACCTGGCGGGCGCTGCGGGCCCGCCGAGCTGACCTCGCCCGTCTCTGCGGGTGGTCGCTCGTCGAGGCGTTGCCGGCGCTGCTCGCCGGCCTGCTGGTCGCCCGTGCCGTGGACCACGGCTTCCTGGCCGGGCGTCTCGTCGACGGGCTGGCGTGGTTGGGGGTCCTCGCCGTGGCCGTGCTGGTCGGCGCGGCGGCGACCGGCCGGACGTACCGGAGCCTCGGCGCGGTGGTCGAGCCGTTCCGCGACGAGGTGGCCGCCCAGGTGGTGCGGGGCGCGCTCCGGGACGCCACCCGCGCGGGTGGTCGCCCGGACAGCGCGGCGATGACCCGGCTGACCCACCAGATGGAGATCGTCCGGGACACCTTCGCCGGCCTGCTGATGGTCACGCGTGGTTTCCTCTTCTCCGCTGGCGCTGCCCTGCTCGGCCTCCTCGCCCTCGCGCCGGTGGCGGCGGCGCTGGCCGCCGCGCCGCTGGTCGCCGGCCTGGCCGTGTTTCTCGCCGCTCTGCCGGCCATGGTCGCGCACCAGCGGGCGTACGTCCGCGCGGGCGAGCGGTTGGGCCAGTCGGCCGCGACGGCGCTGGCCGGTCACCGCGACGTGCTGGCCTGTGGCGCCCAGGCGCGCGTGGCGTCCGAGGTGGAGCAGCACGTGTCGGCGCAGGCCGCCGCCGAGCGCACCCTCGCCCGAATGGCGGTGATCCGTAGCCTCAGCCTCGGCATCGGCGGATGGTCACCGCTGGTGGTGCTGCTCGTGGCCACTCCGTGGCTGGTCGAGCGCGGAATGACGGCGGGCGCGGTGCTGGGGGCGCTGATCTACGTGTCCACCGGGCTGCAACCCGCCGTGCACACCCTCGTGCAGGGCCTCGGCGGCGGCGGGCTGCGCTACGCGGTCACTCTGGAGAACATCCTGCGCGTCTATCCCCACCGGCCGGCGCCCACGGGGGAGACTCCCGGCCCGCGCCGGTCGACCAGGCCGGTCGGGGGGTCACCGGCCGCCGAGGTCCGGGGACTGACCTTCCGGTACGGCCCGAGCGCCGAGCCGATCCTGCGGAACTTCTCGCTGACGCTGGCCAACGGCGATCACCTTGCCGTGGTGGGACCCAGCGGCGCGGGCAAGTCCACGCTGGCCGCTCTGCTGGCCGGGCTCGTGCCACCGCAGGAGGGCACGGTCCACCTGGCCGGTGCTCCGGTCGCCGACACCGCGCCGGCCGTCCTGGCCCGGATGCGGGTGCTGCTGCCCCAGCAGGCGTACGTCTTCACCGGCACGCTGGCCGACAACCTCCGCTACCTCCGGCCCGACGCCGACGACGACACCCTGGCGGTCGCCCTCGACGAGCTGGGCGCACGCCCCCTGGCGACCCGCCTGGGTGGCCTGGACGCGCCGGTCGTACCGGCCCAGCTCTCCGCCGGTGAGCGGCAGCTCGTCGCGGCGGTCCGGGCCTGGCTCGCGCCCGCCCCGCTGGCGGTCCTGGACGAGGCGACCTGCCATCTCGACCCGGCGCTGGAGGCGACCGTCGAGGCCGCCTTCGCTCGACGGCCCGGCAGCCTCGTCGTGGTCGCCCACCGGATCAGCTCCGCCCTGCGCGCCGATCGGGTGCTGGTCCTCGACGGCGACGCGCCAACCGTGGGGACGCACGAGCAGTTGCTGACCCGCTCGGCCACCTACCGGGCGCTCGTCGGCTGCTGGGAGGAGCCGGTGACGCCGTCCCCGGCGACCCGGCCGGCCTGACCTCCGCCGGTCAGATCCAGCCCGCCTCGCCCGCCAACCGCACCGCCTCGACCCGGGTGCGCGCACCCACCTTGCGGGCGATCCGAGCGAGGTGGTTGCGGACGGTCCCACGGCTGAGCCCGAGCGACGCCGCGACCTCGGCGACCGGTGCCCCCGCCGCCGTCAGCGTCAACACCTCCCGCTCCCGCTCGGTCAGCGGGTCGTCCGAGTGCAGGGCCGCGACGACGAGGTCCGCGTCGAGGACGGGCTCCCGGCGGGCGAGCCGGCGGATCCCGTCGACGACCCGCTGGGGGGCGGCGTCGTTGCGCAGGATGCCGACCGTCCGGGACGGGCTGAGCATCCCCCGCAGTCGGCGGGCCCGGTGCGGGTGGACCAGCATCAGGATGGGGCACAGGCCCAGGCGACCGGGCACCTCCTCCTCGACCAGATCGAGGTCGGCCACCACCACGTCCGGGCGCTGGGCATGGACGGCCGCGCGGACCGCGTCGCCGCGATCCACCTCCGCCACGACACGGATGTCGTCCTCGGCGGCGAGGACGAACGACAGCGCCCCCAACACCAGGGCCCCGTCCAGAGCGAGCAGGGTACGGATCACGACGAACCTTCCCGCGCTTGCATGACGATCACTCAACGTCAATATTCAAACACGCATTCGTCGGGGCCGCACGGCGACGGGGCGGGCCCGTGACGGACCCGCCCCGATGGCTACAACCAGCCGTTGCGCCGGGCGTGCCACACCGCTTCCAACCGGTTGCGGGCCCCGATCTTGCGCAGGATCGCCGACAGGTGGTTACGCACCGTCCCGTGGGCCAGGAAGAGGCGACCGGCGATCTCCTTGAGTGGCAGACCCTCGGCGGCCATCCGCAGCACGTCCAACTCCCGGGGCGTCAACGGCATCTCCGACGGACTGAGCACCGCCACCGCGGCCGCCGGGTCGATCGCCCGCTCCCCGGCCGCGAGCGCGCGGATCGACCGCACCAACTCGACCAGCGGGCTGTCCTTGCCGACCAGGCCGCGTGCGCCGGCCGCCAGCGCCGCCTCCACGAGGGCCGGGCTCCACCGGGGGCTCATCGCCAACACGGCGGCGTGCGGCGCCTCGGCGCTGATCCGGGCGACCACCTCCACCGGGTCGGGCAGCTCCGGTGTCAGCGCCAGCACCACCACCTGCGGCCTGCACCGGCGGACCGCCGTCAACAGTTCGCCGACGCCCTCGACGTCGGCGACCACCTCCATGTCCTCCTCACGGGACAGCGCGGCGCAGAGCGCTCCGCGCAGCAAACCCATGTCCTCGGCGACAACAACGTGGATCACCGTGTTTCTCCGATCTCAGGTGCACGTCACGACGGTCACCGAACCCGGTGTGTCCACGGGTTGGCAGCGATCGTCGTACGCGAGAAGTCGGGCGGCCATGGGCCCACCACGCCGTCAGGGCGCGTGGGCGCGGGCACCATTGACCAGGCCAGCGGGGTGGGACCGACCGCGCGGGCGAGCAGCCCGGCGGTCGGCGGCCGGCTTCAGCCCGGGCGGGCGATCCCAGACGGAGTTCGGCTCTCGACGGAGAGCGGCACGAGGTGGCAGAGCGCGGCGATGCCGGGGTGTGACTGCCGGTGAGCCGGCCGGATCAGGCCCGGCGCGGGCGCCGAGCCCTCGTCGGTGCCGGCGGCGTCCTGGTCGACCGGGGTGACGGGCTGACCCGGAGGGTAGGCCGCGACGGCCGGCGGCGCCGGGCGCGCGGCGAGGTGGCCCGGTGGGGCCATGGCAGGTGGGTACGCGGCCACGGGTGTCGGCGGCGGTGCGACCGGTGCTGGCGTCGCCGCGGCGTGTATCGGCGGCAGCGCCGGAACCGGCGGCGGGGTTGGCGGGGCCGGTGCGGGCGCCGCGCCGGGCGAGGCGGCGGGCGACGCGGCGGTCGGTTCGAGCGCCGGGGGGGCGACCGGTGAACGCGGCGCGGGTACGACCACCGCGCCGAGAGCGGGCGGCAGGACGGCATCGACGACGCGCAGCAGCGCCGGGACGACGGGCGCGATCGGCAGGGCGCGCACGACGTCGACGGCGGGCCGCAGGACCGGGGTGAGCAGGCCCGCCACGGCGGGCGAGACGAGCGCTTCGGGCAGCTCTCGGTGATCGGGCGCGGCGGTCGCCGGCTGCCGTGCGAAATCTGCCGCCGATCGAGGTGGGCGGGCGCGGTGGGCGGAACGATGAGTCGCGCGGGCCGCGGTCGAGGATCGCAGCCGTTCGTACCGTGTGGCGTCGGACCGGACGGAGGTGGCCGTCCGGGACGGCGGCACGGAGGTCCGCGCGGCCGCCGTCGGGCGGCGGGACGCGGTCGGGGACGGCACGTCGCGTGCGCCGACGACACCGGCTATCGCGCCGGTCAGCGGAGCGTGGCGCCCGCCACGGCGGGGGTCCTCGGCGCGTACGCCGCCGCGGGGGTCGGGGTCGGAGCGTTCGGTGATGGTGACCTGCCGGACCGGCTCCACCAGAGCGCCGAGCTGCCGATGAAGCGCGCCGCCGGAACCGCCGCGCGTGTCGTCGGCGCTGGCCGGCCCCTGGAACAGGAGGGCCAGGACGAAGCCGCCCCCGACGGCCACCGCCAACAGCGCCAGACGCCGGACGAGCCCGCGCGGTCGGTCGGCCACGACGGGCGCGGGTCGACCGGGCGCGGACGTCGGCGCGGTTCCGTTGACGGGACTTCGCACGCGGGCACTACCCCCTTGCCTCGAGACTGACCCATAGTAGCGATGCGCTTACGTATTCGCATCAGTCAATGGATGTCGGACGCGCCCCCCGGCGGGTGCGATGGACGCCGGGCGACGCTGGGTGTCGGGTCGGTCTCCGCCGGGGTGGCGCGGGCGCAGCCGGTCGTCGACGGTAGTGTCCCCAGCGTGGTGCGGCGGTGGGCCCTGGCGGTGTTGGCGGCGACCTTCGGCGTGCTGGTCCTGGCTTCGCAACTGGCCGCCGGGTCGCCAGTGGTCGGCGGTGTCGAGTTTCTGATCTTTCTGGCGGTGGCGTTCGGGGTGTCGCCGTGGGCCTTCCCCCGCTCGATGGGGGCCGCCGAAGCGCAGCGGGCCAGCGCGGCGGACGGGCTGCCGATCGTGTACTGGCGCCCCGGCTGCCGTTACTGCCTCCAGCTCCGCTTCTCGCTTGTCCGGCTCGCTCGGCAGGCACACTGGGTCGACATATGGCACGACCCGGCGGGTGCCGCGGCCGTTCGGGCGATCACCGGCGGCAACGAGACGGTGCCCACGGTCGTGTTCGACGCTCAGGCCGTGGTGAACCCCGACCGCGGCTGGCTCCGCGAGCGGCTCCGCCGGCTCTGACCCGCCCGCCGCCGGTCGGGGGCGGGCTGCTCGCACCGCCGCGACCGACGTCCGTCCGCTGCGTCGCGCTCGCCGGGTGAGCCCCGGAGATGCTGACGGTCAGGTACGCGTGACATTCGGCGTAGCCTCGGTCCATGCGCCTGCTCGACGGTCTCGACCGCTCCAGCCCGACCGTCGATGATCTGATCCGCCTCGGGCCGGTTACCATGTCCGCCGAGCGCCTGCGGCAATGCGCCGCCGCGGTGGCAGACGACCTGCGCGGCGAACCGGTCGTCGCCGTGCACGCCAGCGCGACCGCCGAGACCGTGGTGGGGATGGTGGGCGCGCTGCTCGGTGGAGCCGCCGTCGTCCCGGTGCCGCCCGACTCCGGTCCTCGGGAGAGGGCGCACATCCTGCGCGATTCCGGCGCGACACTGCTGCTCGGCGGCACCGGGGACGAACCTGCGCGGATCGGTGTCCGTCGGGTCGACCTGGGCCGTACCTCGGACACCCGGCACCCGACGCCGGCCCCCGAACGCACTGCTCTGATCATGTACACGAGCGGCACCACGGGAGCGCCCAAGGGGGCGGTCCTGTCGCACCGTGCCGTCGAGGCCGGCATCGACGCGCTCGCCGACGCCTGGGCCTGGACCCCTGACGACCTCCTGGTGCACGGTCTGCCCCTGTTCCACGTCCACGGTCTCGTCCTCGGCGTGCTCGGCGCGCTGCGGGTGGGCTGCCGGCTGCACCACACCGGACGGCCGACGCCCGAGGCGTACGCCGAGGCGGGCGGCACCCTCTACTTCGGAGTGCCGACGGTGTGGTCGCGGATCTGCGCCCAGCCGACGGCCGCCGCGCGCCTCAGTTCGGCGCGGCTGCTGGTCTCCGGCAGCGCTGCCCTGCCCGCGCCGTCGTTCGAGCGGATGCGCCAGCTCACCGGTCACCAGCCGGTCGAGCGTTACGGCATGACCGAAACGTTGATCACGTTGAGCAATCGCGCCGACGACCCGCACCGTCGGCCCGGCATGGTCGGCACTCCCGTGCCGGGCGCGGAGACGCGGGTGCTCGACGAGGACGGGCGGCCGGTACCCGCCGACGGGACGGCCATCGGGGAGCTGTGGGTTCGCGGACCGATGCTCTTCGACGGTTACCTGGGCAAGCCCGACGTGACCGCCCGGCTGCTCGACGGGGACGGGTGGTTCCGCACCGGGGACATCGCGAGCGTGTCGCCCGATGGTGTGCATCGACTGGTCGGTCGTCGGTCGACCGACCTGATCAAGAGCGGTGGTTACCGGATCGGCGCTGGTGAGGTTGAGGATGCGCTGTTGGCCCACCCGGGTGTTCGCGAGGCCGCGGTCGTCGGCACGCCGAACGACGACCTCGGCCAGGAGGTCACCGCCTTCGTCGTCGCGGACCAGGTGAGCGCGGCCGAGCTCGTCGACTTCGTGGCGCGGACGCTGTCCGTCCACAAACGGCCGCGCCAGATCAGGTTTCTCGACACGCTGCCCCGAAATGCGATGGGCAAGGTGCAGAAGCACCTGCTCGCCGAGTGACGACCAGTCCCAGCCGGTCCCGGCCGTTCACCGCGATCGCGGCGCGGCGGCGTCGGTGCGGGGTTCGTCGCCCGAAGCGCCCTGGGTCACCTCCGCGCGCAGCGCGTCGAAGGCCTCGTTGATGAGGTGGCGCAAGTCGTCGGCGCCGTTGCTCTCCGCCCAGTAACGGATGGCCTCCGTGGTGGCCGCCAGCGCGGCCGCGACCAGAACCCGCAGGCGCAGCCTGTCCCGGGATCCGCTGGCGGTCGGCGCCAGCGCCTTGATGAGCAGTTGCTGGTCGGCGTCGCGTCGCTGTCCGGTGCCGGCCCGCAGCGCCGGCGTCTGGTAGACCAGTCGCATCCGGGACAGCAGCACCTCGCGTTCGCTGTCGTACAGCTGGTTGAGCCCGTGCGTGAGAGCGTGCCGGATCTTGTCGATGGCGGGCTCGTCGGCCGGACGCTCGGCGATCAGGTCGGCGATCATCGGGTCGTAGCCGTCCTCGAGTGCCGCGTCCTCCTTGGTGGGAAAGTAGCGGAAGAACGTCATGTGCGAGACGCCGCTGGCGGCGGCGATCTCCTCGACAGTGGTGGCGTCGAAACCCTTCTCCAGGAACAGCCGCATGGCATTCTGCTGAAGCTGCCGGCGCGTGCGTTCTCTCTTCTCGCGGCGCCAGTCGGATCCCGGTGCCCGGGAAGCATCGGCACTGCTCACAGGGGCCTCATTCTGCGGATTCGTCTGAATACCGTGGCAGCCTAACCGCCGCTCTGCGCGATGCCGCTCACCCGGCACCCGGCCGGTGCGGTGTCACCGATGCGAACGATTCGCGTTTCGGCAGGAGGGCCAGGCAGAGCGCGGCGCCGACCACGGCGAGTCCGAAGCAGCACCACATGACCGCCGACATTCCATCGACGTACGCCGGTTGGGCGGAGCGCAACAGCGCGGAACCGGTTGGTCCGAGCTTCTCGGCGACGGCGGCCGCGCCGAACACCGACTCCCTGGCCGCGTCGGCCCCTGTGGACGGGAGACCGCCGAGCTCCGGATCAAGGTCCCGCTGGTAGACGCCGGAGAGCACGCTGCCCATCGCGGCCACCGCCACGGCGCTACCGACCTGCCGCAACGTGTTGACCACCGCCGAGCCGCTGCCGGCGTCGTCGTCACCAACCGAACCGACCGCCGCCTCCAGGAAGGTGGCCATCACGGCGCCGACGCCGAACCCGCAGCCGGCGAGGCCGATCGCCAGCGACCCGTACCCGCTGGCATCGGCTACGACCCCTTAAAGTTAGCGACTAACATGTTAGAGGATAACCTTTCGGCGTGGCCGAGGCAAGGGGCCGTCATGCGCACTCCTGCGTCGAACGTAGGACTTCTTCGCATAAGTCCGGTTGATGTGAGTTCGACTCGGCTACGTTCCCCGTGGGAGCGACAACCGATTTGTCGCTGTCTGCGCCGACTGTGGCGTGCAGAGACACGGTGTACGGAGAAGGGCCAGATATGTCCAACCATCGACACCCGAACGTCAGCGATGCGGCGGCAGACCAGCCACGTCCGGCCAAGAGGCGCCGGGCCCGCTGGCTCGTCGCCGGGGTGGCCGGACTGACCGGGGTCGCCGGTCTGGCGGCCGTCGGCGTGCCCGGAGGCCTGACCGGAGCGCTCGGAGCGGGCGGAGGACTGCTCGGGAAACAGGTCCTCGCCGGCAGCAGCCGGGCGGCGGACGACGACAGCGGCAAGCACGATCCGGGCGGTCGCGACAAGGAGCACGGGGGCGACAAGGAGCGCGGGGACGACGACTGGAGCGGTGGCGGCCGGGACGCCTGGGACGTGCCGTGCGGCGCCAACGAGCTGATCGCGGCGATCGTCCGCGCGAACGCCGGCAACGGGGCGAAGCTCCGGCTCGCCAAGGGGTGCACCTACACGCTCAACGCGTCCGCGCCCCAGCCGCCCGTGCCGTTCGGCCCCGTCGGCCTTCCCATCGTCACCCAGCCGATCACGATCGACGGCAACGGTTCCACGATCGTCCGGGCGGCCGCCGCGACGCCGTTCCGGATCCTCGAGGTGGGGGCCGGCGGTGACCTGAAACTGCGCGACGCCACCATCAAGGGCGGCGACGACACCAGCGGGATCGGCGGTGGCGGTGGTGGCATCCGCGTCGACGTCGGCGGTCGGGCCACCCTGGAGAACATCGACGTCGTCTTCAACCACTCCAACGGCACCGGCGGTGGGATCGCCAACTTCGGCGACACCAGGATCCTCGGCCGCGGCGACCACGGCGGCAATGACAAGGACGGCAAGGACGGCAAGGACCGGGAGCGGTACGGCGACGACGAGAGCCGGATCAGCGACAACGGCGCGTTGTTCGACGGCGGTGGCGTCTACAACAACGGCAACCTCACGGTGCGGAACACCAGGCTCAGCGACAACAGCACGATCGGGACCGTCGTCATCCTGCCGATCGGCGGCGCGGGTGGCGGCCTGTCGAACTCCAGCGTCGCCGTGCTCGACGACGTCCGCGTGCACCACAACAGCGCCGGCTTCCGAGGCGGTGGCATCCGCACCGGGATCAACGGCACCACCACGGCCAGGAACATCGAGGTCACCGAGAACACGGCCGGTAGCGAGGGCGGCGGCATCTTCACCGACGGCACCTTCCAGCTCCAGCACGGCAAGATCGTTCGTAACGACGCCGGCCAACGCGGCGGCGGTGTGTTCAACCAGATCGGCCAGTTCGTGGCCGAGGACAGCCAGATCAGTGAGAACGCCGCCAGCACGAGAAGCACCATCGAGAACGGCGGCGGCGTCTACAACGGCAGCGGTGTGGTCGTGCTGCGGCGCACCCTCGTCAGCCGCAACAAGGCGTTCGGCACGAACTCACGCGGCGGCGGAATCTACAACAACGCCACCCTCACCCTCACCCAGACCAAGGTCACGGAGAACGTCTCTGTCGTGGCGCCGGGCGGGGTGTTCAACGACGGTGGTCAGGTCACCGTGGACGACAAGTCGGCCATCAGCGGCAACCGACCCACCAACTGCACGCCCAGCGCACCACCCGTACCCAACTGCTTCGGCTGACCACCGCGGCACCTGGTCCCGCCCACGGTCCGATCACCAGATCGGACCGTGGGCGGGACTTGCCGCGTGCGGTCAGAGCCGGGAGGTGAAGGTGGCCAGGAAGCGGTGCGGGGTGACGACGCCGGCGTTGTCGAAGCAGATCACGTCGACGTCGGCGTTGGTGGTGTACGTCCACGGTTGGGTCAGGTGGCAGTAGTTGTTGCCGGCGCCCTGCGCCACCACCTGCGCGTGCGTCTCCTTGAGACCGATCTGCGGAAACGTCGCGAGGTAGCGGCCGGCGGGCGCGATCGCCGCGACGGTGTTCGCACCGACGCCGAGCACCGAGTTGTCGTTGGTGGGCCCACCGACGGCGGTACCCAGGTAACCGAAGTACGACGGCGGGCCGAGGGAGCCGATCACCGGCCGGCGACGGTGGTACGAGAGGACGAAGTCGGTGTTGACGGCGGCCCCGGCCTGGTCGTAACAGAACACGTAGACCTGCACCCCGGTCCCGACCGCGCTCCAGGAGTTGACCTTGCAGCGGCGGGGTCCGGCGTTCGGCTGTACGGCGGTGACCTGCACGTCACCGGCGAGCACGCCGGCCAGTCCGACAGCGGGCAGCCGTACCAGGTACTGCCCGACGCCCACCGGCCCGGCGGTGTTCACCGCGCCCGTCGAGTTGTACGACTGCGCCAGCACGCCGCTGGTCCACTGCACGTACGCGTGGGAGGTGCCGGCCGCCACGACGCCCGAGCTGGTCGTCCAGAGCACGGTGAACGGGGTGTCCTCGCGGGTGCCGCCGGGCCGGTGGCACTGCACGTCGACGATCTCGTCGGTGCCGGACTGGAACCAGCGGACCACCTCGCAGTAGTGCCCGGTCCGGTTCACCGGCGTCACGTGGGGCACGCCCCGCGCGCCGGCGCCCACCTGCGGGAAGCGCACCTGGAAGCGACCGGGCGCGAGCTTGACGCCGTCGGCCCAGGCGGCCGGGAACGCCGTCTTCCAGCTACCCCACTGCCGGCTGGTGTCCAGCACGGTCCAGACCGCCACGGTGGGGTCCTTGACGTACGCGAAGCCCCAGCGGTCGGCGGTGGCGGCGGCGGCCGGCGCCGGTGGTGCGAGCGCGCTGGCGGCCAGGACGGCGGCCAGCGCGGCGGTGACGAACGTTCGGAGACGCATGGTTCCTCCACTCGACAGGGACGTGTCGGGGAGGAGTGTGCTTTGCGTGATGACCTGGTCACAGTCGGCTACCGCACGCTTTGGTGTCGGGTGTCGGCCAACGAGAGGCGGGGGCCCCCCACCCCGGCGGGGGGGGCTCGCGGGGTGAGGGGGTGGGTGGGGAGGCGGCCGACG